>JBBSYE010000008.1:142299-145534 GCA_038045385.1 Nanobdellota archaeon | reverse complement strand
TTTTGCTCAAATCGTATAATCCTGCATAAATGTCAAATTCAATTCCATTTCTCTCAAGTTCCTCAATCAAAGAGAGAATGCTCTTTTCAATTCCTCCTTTAAAGTAGAGGAATTCGGTGATAATCGCGATTTTGAGCTTTCTTTTTAATTGAGGAGAAGACATAAAGACTAACGCCACCAGTACTTTTTAAAATATGCTTCTTTATAGGCTTTCATACGGCCTTTTTTTAGTTACTACCGCAAAGTTTATATAATATTAAAGGGGGGTCTTAAAATGGAAAATCTCATGTGGGAACCAATTGTAGAATTCTCTAGACCTATTCCCGTTGACGACTTAGAAGTAGAGGTAACTAAAGGAACTGTCTTTTCTCTCGCACAAGACAGACCAAGTCTCTACAGAGAAGTTCTGAATTATTGGGATTCAGCTCAAGTTCGTATGATGCAGGAGAATGCTAAAACTCTAGTCCAAGCCTTGGAAGAAAGAGATGAATCTGCTCTAAGAAAAATGGTTTCGCAAATCGGCTCTGTAGGCCAAAAGAAACGTTTGAGCGGCGCCACTTTAGAGGGCAAAAAACTCTCCCTAGAGATAAGCAATACAACGTATATGGATTTCATAGGCACTAACGAACGTGCTATTAGGGATGTGAATTTTAGAAAAAGACTAATGGATGCCGGGCTTAAAGATCATTCAGATCCAAATGCCTATTTCGCAAATGCATTAGCAGCATGTACAGCGATTTATGGAATAAATCCGGACGGGAGTATCTACGTCCCTATAGCCTTGAGAAGTGAAAAAGTAATGATCTATCCTAACGTTCATCATGTTTTTGGAGGGCTTGTAGACGTTGATGAAAAAGATAGAGTAAGTTTCGGCACAAGCATTATCAAAGAACTTACCGAAGAAGTTGGTCTTTCCCCTGATCAAATAAGCAGGCCTTATTTAATGGGCATCGTAAGAAACGCCCCATCACGCCACCCAGAGGCAATTCTTGCTGTTGCAATTAGTATCGGAAGCGAAGAACTAGTAAATAGTTGGAAAACACGAGCCCATGATAAATTTGAGCAAAAAAGAATATCTATCCACGCCTTAGATGAAATTCCAGGATTTTTAGAAAAGCACGGCAGAGATATGGTTCCTTCTGGTTGTGCAGCTCTTTCTTATTTAAGTAAGAGTTTTTTAGTTTTATAAAGAACGAGAATTCTTTAATTCCAAAGTAGATAACTGTGCATTATATTTTGTGTTTATTTAGTCATATTTAAATATAATAAATTTACCTAGTTTAATGGACACAGCAGTGATTAGTGCAGGAGGTAAAGGGGGTCGCTTGTACCCCTTAACCAATATCATTCCAAAACCTCTTATGCCGATAAGTGGAAAACCAACAATCGAATGGATATTAGAAATGCTAAACAAACACAATTTCAAACGAGTGTTTATCACACTAGGTTATAAGGCAGATGAAATTAAAAATTATCTTGGAAAATCTTACAAAGGAGTAAGCATAACTTATCTCACAGAGTCAGAACCTCTGGGCACAGCAGGTGCATTCAATTTGTTCTCTTCAAAAATAAAAGAAACATTTTTACAAATTCATGCAGATATTTTAATAGATGTAAATCTTGCGGAGGTTCTAGCAAAACACCAAAAAGAAAAAAATTTTGTCACCCTTGTCGTAAAAACCATTGACGACCCAAGTCCATTTAGTTCAGTAGTCATAAAAAATAATCGGGTAAGAGACTACGTATTCAAACCAAAGAAAGAGGATGCGCCTTCTCAAGTGGTTTTTACAGGAGTTTCTATCCTAGAACCCCTTGTTTTTTCTTTAGTAAGAGAGAAAAAAATCGCAGATTTTGATAAGGATATTCTTATGCCTCTTGTCCATGAAGAAAAAATAGGCGCCTATCTTTATACAGGCCCCTGGTTTCCTATAGACACGATAGAAAAATATGCATGCGCAAATGCCTTCTGGAGAACTCCGTTTTCCGCCCACACCTCAAGTTTTGAAATCTAAATTCACCATATTATTTAATCATCTCGGCATCAATCATTTCTTTAACAAGATCATCAAAAGAATATTCTGGCCTCCACCCTATTGATCTCAAATGAGTCGTATCTCCCACAGTAACTTTTTCATTCATCTCATGTGGCCTAAAATGCATCGAGTCAATGGCCACCCTAACAATACCACTCTTCTTATCATAACCAACTTCATCAACTCCCTCCCCTTTCCAAGCAATCTCAATACCAACATGCTTGAAAGCAAGCTCAACGAACTCACGAACACTATGGGATTCACCAGATGCAACAACATAATCATCAGCATGAGGCGCCTGTAAAATCATCCACATAGCTCTAGCAGTATCTTTAGCATGACTCCAATCTCTTCTAGCATTCAAATTACCAAGATGAATCTTTTCCTGTTTCCCCCTCATAATATCTGCAATTCCTTTGGTAATTTTACGAGTAACAAAATTCTCACCTCTCCTCGGAGATTCAGAATTGAAAACTATTCCATTACAACAGAACATACCATGCACTTCACGATAATATCTCATCGCCCAATAAGCACTAAGTTTAGCAATTGCATATGGATTTCTTGGATGAAACTCAGTTTTTTCATTCACAAAGCCATCATATTCGAATCCATACATCTGTCCGCTTGCAGTTTGAAAAACCTTAATCGGGCTTTTCAACTCTCTAACACTTTCTCCAATTCTAATAGCAATCAAACCATTTGCCTTCAAAGTATATTCCGGCAAGTGTAGAGATACTTGTGCATCTGACTGCGCCGCTAAATTATAAATTTCATCCGGCTGAACTTTCTTTATTATTCGCCCTATAGAAACTGGATCATCTATATCTCCTTCAAAAACAATACATCCATTGATACGTCCAAGAGCCTCTTGCCTTCTATCCATTTTACTACGAACAATCCCATAAACTTCATAACCTTTTTCAACTAACAACTCCGCAAGATAACTACCAATCTGTCCTGTAATTCCCGTAATAAGCGCTTTCTTCATTGAAGATCATGCTCCATCATCTCGCTAATTAACTCATCGAACTTAGTAACGGGGCTCCATCCAAGTTTATTTCTAATCTTAGTTGAATCTCCAAGAAGAGTATTAACTTCCGAAGGTCTAAAGTAAAGAGGATCCACATCAACATAAATCTTCCCGCTCTTCTTATCATAACCAACTTCATCAACTCCCTCCCCTTTCCAAGCAATCTCAA
>JBBSYE010000008.1:0-142199 GCA_038045385.1 Nanobdellota archaeon | reverse complement strand
CTCACCTCTCCTCGGAGATTCAGAATTGAAAACTATTCCATTACAACAGAACATATTGTATGCTTCTCTATAATTTTTCATAATCCAAAATCCATAAAGCTTTGAAACTCCGTAAGGGCTACGTGGATGAAACGCAGTATCTTCATTCAAAGGATTATCCGAAAGTCCGCCATATAATTCTGAAGTAGATGCCTGATATACTCTCACTTTTTTCTTCATTCTCTTAGCGGCTTCTAGCACACGCAAAACTCCCAAAGCATCAATATCTGAGGTATTTTCAGGAATATGGAATGAAACCCAAACATGAGATTGTGCCGCTAAATTATAAATTTCATCCGGTTGAACGTTATTTATTATATGCTCAATAGAATTACTATCCGACAAGTCCCCGTATAATAACTTCACTCCCTTAACATGCTCTATGCGTTCTCTTGAATTTACAAGAGAAGTACGTCGAACAATCCCATAAACTTCATAACCTTTTTCAACTAACAACTCCGCAAGATAACTACCAATCTGTCCTGTAATTCCCGTAATCAGCGCCTTCTTCTTTCCACTAGACTCTCCTTTAACTACCTCAAATTCAGGCAGAGGAAATACAAATCCTCCTCCATTATCTAAAAATTCTTTCTCTCTGGTCAAAAATTCATCTTTAAAATGCCAAGGCAAAACTAGAAAATAATCAGGCTTAGCATCCCTAGCTTCTTTTTCAGAAACAATTGGGATATTTGTCAAAGGCGTCCTCTTACCAAATTTATCAGGATTTCTTTCTGCAGCTGCCGTAAATACCTTTGTGTCTAGCCCAAAATATTGCAATAATGTATTGCCTTTTGTAGATGCACCATAAATATAGATGCTCTTTCCCTTTTTCTTCTCGCTAGTCAAAAACTCTACAAGCTTATTTTTTATTTCCTCAACACGATCTTTAAATTCATGATATGGCTTTGTGGTATGCAAACCAAGGGCTTGCTCCTTTGCAAGAATTGATTGGACTTTATCAGTCCTTGATACAAAGTGAGCATTCTTATGACAGACCATTATTCTGAAACTCCCCCCATTAGTATCATTAAAACTAACATCAACAATTCTCAAGCCTTCTCTTTCAGCCATCCATTGAATTTGCTTTAATGCATAATACTCTAAATGTTCATGACATATTGTGTCAAAAGAATTTGTAGAAAGCATAGTTGGCATGTAACTTTGCTCAAAAATCCACAATCCTTCCGAGTCAAGACAATCACGAACATCCCTCATGAAAGCTCTTGGATCAGGCAAGTCATAAAACATAGAAATAGAAGTTATGACTTTAGCTTTCTTCTCACTAACTTTATCAAAATTATTTTTATTAAAAAAGTCAGGAACAAGTTTTATATCTTCAGTATAAAATTTCTTAAATTGTGTGCCAGTAGGATCAATTCCTATTTTCTCCAGTTTTTGTTTATAGGCTTTAAGAAGAGTTGCATCATTACTCCCAATATCAAGAACGACATCTCCTGCATTCAAGGAAACTTCAGACTCAATATCTCTCACCATTTTAGTCAAATGGCCAATCATAGTCTTATTCAATCCAGAACGATATCCATAGTCATGAAAATAAAGCTCTTCAGCATCAATATTATGTTTAAGTTGTAAAAGCCCGCAAGCCTCGCTAGACGAAGAATCATTACATTTAACTAAAGCCATTGGAGCTTTTGGAGGATCTGCTTCATGTTTAGCAGGAAATCTTCCAGTCAGCGCATGTTCTCCAAGGTCAATTATTGGCACTAAATCGCTGTTACCGCAAATACGACACTTCTCAATCCCTTCTATTTTCATTATTTTGCCTATAACCTGCAGTATATAAAATTATAGGGTTTATCTTACATTTACTCCCAAATAGGATTCTCTGAATATTCCAGATACAGTTCCAAAATAACGAGCAATCATAAAAAGGATCATCCAAGGGAAGAATAAGCGAAAATTCTTATTTTCATAGCATTTTTTCAAGGAAAGAATAAAGATCACAATCGGAGAGAGGGCTATCAAGAAAAATGGACTCACTATCCTAATGGCCTTATATTTCAATAAACCTTTTCTTAGAGAAGCCCCAATCCAACGACTATGCTTATACACTCCTTTTGCATTTGGAGGGGTTTTATGATAGCATTTTACATCTTTCAAGATAAGAAAACGAATTCCATATTTCAAAAAGAAAGTTCTATCATCAGCATAACCATATTTTTTATCAAATCCTCCAAGATTGAGGAAATTCTCGCGCGCAATTCCTCTAACCGTTGCGCTATTCACGCCTTCAAGTTGAACAGTTCTAACTTCTTTACCCCAACATTCCTGCATTTTAGTATCATGAATATTATATTGAATAGATTCTATAGTCCCAAGCGTTTCATTATTTATTATGGGCAAAGTAAGTTTTTCAACATAATCTGGAAATAGAATCATATCTGCATCAATTAATACAAGTATCTCTCCTTTAGCTTTTTTCGCTCCAAGATTTCTAGCAGCTCCAGGCCCCTGATGATTTTGAGGCACAATCCTGACTTTTTTGTATCTGCTTACAATCTCCCGCGTTTTATCTGTAGAACCATCATCAACTACAATAGTCTCAATATTTCCATAACTCTGCTTCTCAATACTATCCAAACACTGCGAAATATCTTTTTCTTCGTTATAAGTGGGAATTATCACAGAAACTAGAGGCTTCTTATTTTTGAATAACTTTTCTGAGAAAGAATGTGGCAAGGGCATAACCAGCGAATGAGCATATCTTTTTAAAGATTCTGAGCACGAATTTTAAGTGAGAAAAATTAGTTTTAAAGATGCATTAGGACTTGCAAGTAATCTGCTCAAAGGCAGAAATTTTCTTGACAAAAAGGTCCATAGTTATTTTAGAAATCAGTTTAAAGGAGACTTTATTCTTTTAGATAGTGGCACTAGTTCAATGCAAGCACTAATTGAAGACTTCAAGTTAAAAGGTTCTGAAGTAATAATTCCCTCATTTATTTGTTCAGATGTTTTTACTTCTTTATTTATTCAAAATGAAATAAATCCGATAATAATAGACTGCAAAAAGGATAGCCTAAATATTTCTTTATCTGATGTTAAAAAAAAGATAACAAAAAAAACAAAAGCAATACTTATTGTCCATACATTGGGGATTCCCTCAAATCCTGAAGGCTTCAGGAAATTATGTGATAAAAATAAAATTATTTTAATAGAAGATTGTGCCCACGCAATAAGCACACCTTATAAAAATAGCTATCTCGGCAATTTTGGGGATGCCTCAATATTTAGCTTTGCAAAAGAGATGCCTAATTTCGCAGGAGGCATTTACCTGAACAATAGAAGAAAAATAAACTCTAGTTTAACATTAAAAATACCTGCTTATCGTTACTCTCTCAGAACATTAAAGATGCTCTTTCACAAAACTGTTTTTTCTAGGTTCTACCTTTCAATAAAAAAAAGGCGTGATAAAGGTGAACAGCATTCAGATAAACCTCGTATACCTCAGACTATGCCTAAGTTAGCAAAAGCAATGGCTATACATTATCTTCAAAAGAGAGATATCAAGACTAAAAGGGAAAATGCTCTCAAATTATACGAAGAACTAAAGAGACACAAAATTGACGCACCCCTCACAAAAGAGGACATTGCTTCATTTTCAGCAAAGAGTTTTCCTCTTTTAACTAATCATCAAGAAAAAGTGCTACAGGAACTATTCGATCTGGGTCTTAATCCAGGAAAGGGATGGACGCCGGTGTTTTCACAAAACAAAGTTGTCCAAAAATGGGGCTTGCCACCTACACCTGTCGCAGAACATTATTCAAGAAGCCTGGTCACAGTTTCGTTGGATGAAGTTACGGAAGATAACCTTTCCCTGATTGCTTCAATTATACAAAAAGAGAAGATTACTTGACGATATCATTAATTCTCAATTCCGCATCCCTGAAATCGTTCAAATCATCAATTTCGGCATAGGGTAAACCCGTAACATCTATTATTCCAAAAGGAATTTTTTTAAGAGTTGGTCTAAGGGCAACCTCGAATCCGTCTCTCGTGTTTTCCTTACTTTCTTCAAGGTTCTTAATATACTCCATTGCAGCCAATTGAGAAAACTTGTAAATCCCTATGGCTTTACCATCGCAATCATTAAAAGAAATTACCTTATTAATCTCAATTATCCTCCCATTTTCTGAGCGTACGCGGTTAGCATCTTCAACGAAGTGAGCAGAGTCATTATCAATAATCACTGCGCTTTCAACGGAAGAGGAAATAACTGTGTATAGGATCTTACTGTTTAGAATTAAATCTCCATGAATCTGAACAAAAGGAACGTTAAGCGTGTCTCGGGCGCACCAAAGTGAGCGAAGATTGTTCGTAGTATCATATTCATTATTGATTCTATAAATGATTTTCATTCCTTTGTATTCGTTGCCCGCCGTTTTCATTACAGTTTCTTTATTGAATCCTATAATAATGACAACCTCCTTGAATCCCGCCAGATGGAGCGCATCTAATTGATGCTCAAGAATACTTTTCCCTCCAACAGATAGCAATACTTTTGGAATATGATTAGTAAGGGGTCTTAACCGTTTTCCAATCCCAGCAGCTAATATAACTCCTCGCATTAAAATGTCACTACAAATTCATTATAAACTTATCTAATCCACAACTATAAAAGGAGGAAGTTAGACGTTAAAATATGATTATATCTAATTACTCAGATATTGCGACAACCCAAGCAAGGAAAAACGCATTAGACATTCTAAGCGCAGGAGTGAATTCAGCACTGCCTGAAAAGTTTATGAGTGTGCATCTAAATTATAGTTATCCATATTTAACGGTCAAAGGAAATAAGTTTGATATTTCAAAAGGAGACTTGTATGTGATAGGAGGAGGTAAGGCTTCAGGTCTCATGGCCTTGGAATTTGAGAAGATAGTTTCTCCGGAAGCAATTAAAGGAGGAATAGTCAATTCAAAGACTTCTCTGGAAACAAAAAAAATAGTAGTAAACAGAGCTTCACATCCTATTCCCGATGAAAGAGGCGCAGAAGGGGTAATGAAAATGCTCAATCTCACAAAAAATCTTCGACCTGAGGACACAGTAGTTTGTCTTCTATCGGGCGGAGGATCGGCTCTTTTACCTTGCCCTCCTCATTCAGTATCCTTAAAAGATCTACAAGATCTGACATCTATGTTAATTCGTTCTGGAGCCATGACTTATGAAATTAACATCGTAAGAAAGCACGTTTCTCTCATAAAAGGAGGGCAACTTGCTCGGCATCTTTACCCGGCACAAGTGATTTCTCTTATCGTGTCTGATGATTTAGAGGGTAAGGAGGATACGGCTTCACGACCCACATCATACGATCCATTTACGTTCGATGAGGCAGTTGCTATACTAAAAAAGTATTCTCTGTGGGAAAAGGTACCTAAAAGCGTACAAGATCATTTGACACAGGGCACATCAGGCTTTATCAAAGATACCGTTAAGAAAAACGACACTGTTCTAGATAAGGTACATAACTTTATCCTAGCAGACAACAAAATCGCCTTAGAAGCAATGTCAACAAGAGCCCATTCTATGGGTTTCAAACCCATTATTCTTCATGAAACTCTTACAGGGGAAACTAAATATGCCGCCGAAAAAATGGCAAACCTATTCAGGCACTATTCAACAATAGAGGCTCAGTCTTTTGCTATTATCTATAGTAGCGAGACCACCGTAAAGGTTAACGGAAAAGGACTGGGGGGAAGAAATCAGGAATTTATTACATATCTCCTAGAAAAAATACATTCTAATCGACACTTTGTCATCATCGCACTAGACTCGGACGGTGTAGACTTTATAGAGGGTGTCGCAGGGGCAATAATGGATAACTCGACACAGTCTCAGGTAAAAGAGAAAAAATTAAACTTGCAAAAATCTCTTTCTGAGAACGATAGTTTCTCAGTTCATAATAGCCTAGGAACCATTATTCAAATGAATCCTACCAATACTAACGTAGGAGATTTTCATCTATTTCTCTGCCTTAAGGAGGGTAACAAATCTATTTAAATTAACTCTTAACCAATTTAATTATGAACGATACAACATTTAATTTCAAGGGAAAGACAGCAGTCATAACCGGTGCTTCAAGAGGCATAGGCCAAGCAATTGCAGAGAATCTACTTCAAAGCGGATGCTCTGTGATTAATTTTTCTCGCTCACCATCAAGTTACTTTCAAAACCATCCACATTACACCCACGTATCTGAAGATGTCTTGAATATAGATTCTGTCCGAGCATGGGAGCGCAACTTTTCAGCAAAAGGAGAAAAGATAGACTTTTGGATTAACAATGCAGGCGTATATCTTCCCTCTAATCTTCTGAATGCTGACGAATCACACTGGGAACAGACGTTCTCAGTTAACGTTAAATCTCTATTTTTTCTCTCTCAGATTGCCGCAAACCATATGAAGCAAAATAGCGGAGGGGTTATTATTAATGCCTCATCTTTTGCAGCAAAAATCCCCTCAGCTGAGAGAGGGATCTATGCAGCTTCAAAATCAGCGGTTGAAAGCCTAACACGCTCTATGGCTGCGGAGTGGGCACAATACAATATACGAGTAAATGCTTACTCTCCCGGAGCTATCGTTACAGATATGACCAAAGAGCTCATAATGAAGAAAGGAGACCCGCTTATGAAGCCCATTGCGCTCAATAGATATGGATCTCCAAACGATGTAGCCAAGCTAGTGCTCTTTTTATGCTCAAATGCTTCGTCTTACATGACAGGAGAAGTGGTTGGAGTATCAGGTGGCAAATTTATAATCCAAAACCAAGAAGATGTTACAAACTCATGATTCGAACCACATCAACCACTTATACAAAGGAAGATACACTTCAATTCACATTCGATGACGATCAGAGTTCGTCTTGGATATCAAACTTTGATTCTCGTAAATTCAACAGATTCTTTATAGTCATAGATGAAAAAGTTCAAAGAATTTACGGTCAGAAATTAAATACTCTTCTAAGAAAACACGAAAAAGAGATTTTCACGATTTCAGTTCCAGCAAAGGAAGAAAGTAAGTCTCTTTCGTTCTACCCAAAGCTGGTAAGTTTTTTTGAGAAGGAAAAGTGCAATCTCTCAGACTTGGTTATTGCAATAGGCGGAGGGATAATTCTAGATCTAGTCAGTTTTACCTGCTCGACATATATGCGCGGACTTCCTTTTTATGTAGTTCCTACTACCCTAATAGGGCAGATAGACGCATCAAATGCAGGCAAAACATGTCTCAATACAGAAGAAAGCAAGAACTTGCTGGGCACTTTTTATTATCCCCTCCATGTGTACAACAACATAAATTTTCTCGAAACAAATACTCCTTATTTTTTACGTCAAGGCTATTCTGAAATGTTCAAGTACGGTTTACTAGGCTCGGCAGAGCTCATATCTGATATGCAAGATTATTTTATTAATCCCTCTAAAGGAAATTTAATGCATTTAATTCTAAAGACTAATGACGTCAGAATAGCTATCAGAAAGAAAAATCCTCTTGCAAGCAATCTTGGACATACGTTCGGACATGCAATTGAAAAATTATCCAATTTTGAAATTCTTCACGGAGACGCCATATCTGCAGGCACTGTACTCGCTCTTAATTTTGCAAAGAGCGAAGGTCTGATATCACAACCCCAGGTAGATCAAATAATGTCGTGGATGAAAAGTCTCGGACTAAATATTTATCTGGATAAAAAGTTAAATGTAGAAAAATTAGTTGACGTCATGATGAGGGACAAGAAATCTTCAAGCACCACCCTTAATTTGGTTTTGATCAAAGGAGTTAATGATCCTTATCAAACCGAGAATTCGTTTTTTTATCCATCATCTCCTAAAAAAATTATAGCCTTTATGAATGAATTCATGAGATCTTATCCATTCACATTAGAAGAGTGCGCTAAATTAATAAAAAAGGATAAAATAATCTATTAACATGATAAACTCTGTAAATCACTTAAGCTTTACTGTGGCTGATGTTACACGTTCAATGGTATTCTATAGGGACGTTTTAGGATTGAGTCTGATTAATCTCTCAGAGAGGGATCAGACATTTTCAGAAAAAGCTACGGGAATTCCAGGAGCTCGCCTCCATATCGCCTATCTTTTGGCGGGTAACTGTTCCATTGAACTTATTCAATATCTCAGTCCAAAAGGCACACGAATAGACACTTCAACACAAAATATCGGAAGCGCACATATTTGTTTCAATATAGCTAATTTTGATGATTTTATCTTGATGCTTAAGAAAAATAAAGTTCAGCTCACGGGCGAGCCGCAGATAGTTCCTGCGGGACCAAACAAGGGAAGAAAGGCAGTATATGCGAAAGATCCCGATTCGAACAATCTGGAGTTCATATCTATAGAAAAGTATCTTTAGACCTATCTTAGCAATATTTTTAAAGTAGTGATTTTTTGCTCCTCTGTGAAAAACGTAATAGGAATAAACGGTTTTGGTCGTATCGGCAGAGCTTTCTTTAGAAAAACATTAGAAACAGGAGATCTTACTATAGCAGTTATAAACGATATAAATCCTGACAAAGGCAATATTGTTTATCAGCTTGAGTATGATTCCACCTATGGTCCGCTAAACAGAAAAATAAC
Source organism: Nanobdellota archaeon (assembly GCA_038045385.1). Classification (GTDB taxonomy): domain Archaea; phylum Nanobdellota; class Nanobdellia; order Pacearchaeales; family GW2011-AR1; genus JBBSZK01. The sequence goes on along the minus strand of JBBSYE010000008.1, from coordinate 133,554 downwards.
ACCAAACGAGCACGGCATGATCATAGACGGTAAGCAGATATATGTCTATCACGAAAAAGACATTGATGAAGTTCTTTGGGAAAAGCACGGAGTTGAAAGAATAATCGATGCTTCAGGAATATTCGACAACATGGTCAAAGCCCGAAATTTAAAAGGCAGGGGTATAAAACAATGCATCGTAACACGAACCACAGACAAGCCCCATATATTAGATAAAGATATCATCATAGGGATAAATGAGCATACTATCGATTTAGATAAGGATTTCGTCATCTCGAGTAGCATCTGTGATGCCATATCTGCTGCCCCGGTAATTGATTTGTTGCATAAGAATTACGGTGTGGAGCATGGAGATCTTGTTACTCTTCACCCTTGGTTGGCTAACCAGAGGCTTCTTGATGGGCCGTCGGTATCGTGGTCCCGCCCAGGACATATTGATGCAGAGTACGTTCAAGGTCGTGCAGCCCCAGACTCCATTCTTCCAAAGCCGACTTCAGCTATAAACGCGGTCTCGAAGGTTCTTCCCCATATCCAGGATAAATTTACCTCTTATTCATTTAGAGTCCCAACACCTATAGTCTCCACAGCCTACCTCTCAGTTAAGTTGTCGAAAAAGGCCTCAAAAGAAGACATAGTACAATTGTTCACTGAAGCGGAAAAAAATCAAAAGCACAATATCTTTGCTAACAATTTCAAACCACTGGTTAGCATAGACTTCAAAAAGAACGAATCTTCAGCCATAATCGATCATCGAGCCACTTCGGTAAACCCGCACAATAATCTTCGGATGAATTTTTGGTACGATAACGAATGGGGCTATAGCTGTCGAGTGTTCGACCTGACTAAATATCTTTTCTCAAGAGATCAATAGGTCTCTTTTCTATAAACATTCTTATCCAAAGTTCTATTGTAGTGATAAGCAATAGTTGTCTAAATGGATTGCCTCTAGAAGATTCAGTTTGTTCTTTTGGTATTCTATTTTCCTTCACATCATTTATTAATTTCTTAACTCTTTCAACATTATAATATCCTCTTTTTTTAAGCGCATCTACAGTAAGTATCTTTTCAGATAACTCTACGAGCCCCTCCTTAAAATAATTTGAAAGAGGAGTTACCATAGGTTGTTTTTTTCTGTTTACAACTTGTTCGGGGAGTATTTCTTTTGCAAGTTCTCTGAGGATTATCTTACGTTCACCCCCTAAAAATTTGTATTTTGCAGGAATAGTCATTGCGAACTCGACAACTGTGTGGTCAAGATAAGGGACACGTACCTCATGGGAGTTAGCCATGCTCATGGCGTCAAGTTTTTTACAATGAAAATAAGGTATCTCTGTCTCCAGCTCATATTTCAACGCTTTGTTAAGTTGAGAACCATCCGATGGAACTCCTTTTATAAAAGGCCCAAACGTGTTCATTACATCTAAGTGCGGAGGTAACTTGAGAAATTCAGAAGTAAAAAATTCTTCTTTGTTAGGACCAAATGCACTCGAAGAAACATACCTCACTTTTTCTTCAAAAGACATGGCTACCTTCTTATTTATTTCGTCATATTGTTCTTCAGTTAAATCTCCTCTTGATTTAGGAGGAGCACTGTAAGCGTCATATCTTCTATATCCTGCAAAAAGCTCATCAGCCCCCTCACCAGAAAGGCTGACTGTAAGTTGTCGCCTTATTTTGTTGATTAAATAGTATACTGGGATAATTGCAGGTTTTGAGAAAGGTCTTTCATAATGCCATAACACCTTAAGAAGAGCATTCATATAATCATTTGAATCAACATGTATCTCGGTGTGGTCGGTACGATAGTATTCTGCAACCACCTGAGCAGCTTGAAATTCATCGTCAGGCACGTCAAAACCAAGTGTAAAAGTCTTTATCGGTTCATTTGATAAGGTACTTGCTAACGCCACAATCACGCTCGAATCAATACCTCCCGATAATGACAGTCCTATAGGCACGTCCGCTACAAGCATTCTCTTAACAGACTCAGTCAGGAGTTCTTTTAATCTTTTTACATAAAACTCCTTGGAATAGTTGGTCTCTTTAACATTAAGACTCCAATAAGGTTTTATCTCTAATTTCTTGTCCTTTAACAAAAGATAATGAGCAGGTTTCAATTCCACAATATTTTTTACAAGTGTCGATCCGTCTATGGGGTATTCATAGTAAATAATTTGTTTAAGGCAGTCTTCATTGACTTCCCTCTTTACCCCGGTTTCTAGAATAGCTTTAATCTCAGAAGCGAAAATTAGCTTTCCTTTTTTATAATGATAATAAAGAGGTTTGATCCCCAGCCTATCCCTTGCAATAAAAAGTTCGTTCTTATTACTATCCCATAGTGCAAATGCAAACATGCCGTTAAATTTATGCAAACAGTCAACACCATATTCCTCGTATGCATGTATAATCACTTCTGTATCCGTATGGGATCTAAAAATATGCCCTTTCTTTTCCAGCTCTGGTTTTAATTCCTGAAAGTTGTATATCTCCCCATTAAAAACAACGCAGATACTTCCGTCTTCATTGAACATTGGCTGTCGACCTTGATAGCTTAAATCAATAATACTTAGTCGCTTATGCCCCAATGAAACTCCATTAACAAAATATCCTTCCTGATCAGGTCCTCTATAACTGATACAATCAGCCATCTTTTTGACAAGCTTCGCATCCTCCCAATTGAATCCTGTTATTCCGCACATAGAAAATAGGAATTTTATTTCTATAAAAGCTTATGCTAACCAAAGATTTATAATCAATTTAGGGGCAGTATTTGCATGACTGAATTTGAAAAACCCTTATTCATAGTTTTTACAGGCCTTATGGGAACAGGTAAAACCACATTTGCTCAAGAACTTGCCCAAAAGTTTTCCAATTATTTTAGGGTTAGTACGGATGATACAAGAAGAATACTGGGCAAAAATAGATTTGACCCTCAAGATACCCCTCAAGTTAATGAACACGTTTTCCTTACAATGAGGCTCATTCTTGACCAAGATAAGGGAGTCATAGTTGACTCTGCAAACAAAACTAAAATGGCGCGTGACAAACTTTATAGCATCGCGAGAGAATGCTCAGTACCTATTGTGGTTATTGAATGTGTATGTAGCTCAAAAACTGCGATTAAACGTATAACCAGTAGGCCTTCACGTGACGGGCTGCACAAACCTACTAACAATGCCGAAGACTATCAGAAATATCTCAAACTTTGGGAAAATATCGATATTGACATCATTGATGAAAAAAATAAGGACATTAGTTTCTTCAGACTTAATACAGACACAAATATGCTTCAATTATTAAAAAAAAGCCTAAGAAACAGTATCAACGAGACAAGTTTTATTGAGGCATTGCATAAGTTGATAGAAGAGAGAAAGAGGCAGTAAATGAATTCTGATTTTTCTCTCACCGCAAATCAGATTGAATTTCTGGGAGCAACAATCAAACACGCAGGATCTCTGCTTCTGAAAAATTATAAAAATCCAAAGGGGATAGAGCTAAAAGAAGATAATACTTTAGTTTCTACGGCTGACAAAGAATCTTCTTCTTACATATTTCAACGGTTGAAAAGTAATTTTCCTTCGTATGGTCTCATAGATGAAGAGAGAAAAAAATCACAAAACTATTTAGAAAAGAAGTATTGCTGGGTTATAGATCCTCTCGATGGCACACGAGAATATCTCAAAAATAACACCAATTTTGGAATAATCATAGGGTTGTTGCATAAGAACAACCCTATATTCGGGATGACGTATCGTCCGATACCCAATGAACTTATCTATGCTCAAAAAGGAAAAAAGGCATACGAAGGATCAAATAAAAATAAGATAGGAGTCAAGCAGTCGAAAGAAATTGATGTGCTTGTAACTTCTAGTCGTATGGATGAAGAGCTTAAACAGATTCTTCAGAAATTATCGCCTAAAAAGATTACCTCTGTCGGAAGCTCGTTCAAGATTATTGATGTGGCGCAAGGGAAGGCTACATTATTTATTCAGCCCCCCGGTCACACAATGCATCTATGGGACCTATGTGGGACAAGTGTCATCTTGCACGAAGCAGGGGGAAAAATAACTGACTGGAGAGGCAGACCTCTTTCATTCTTCACAGATTCATTTGCACACGAAGGAGGAATTATTGCCTCAAATGGGCTTATCCACGAAAGAGTTGTCTCACTGCTGTCTAATGTATCTCGATTCTAAGCATTCCTATATTTCCAGTTCAAATAGAAGAATTGAGCGATGGCATAAATTAGATAATACAAGGCACTTACTATAATAAACTCGGGCACTCGGTTGGTTAAACAGGCTATTAAAAGAAGATATTGCCATGCGTTTCCCAAGATTTCAGAAGCGATGCTCAATGCACCCCCCAATGTTCTGTGATCAGGCCTGTGTTCTTCAAATTTTAATTTCCTTTGAGCCACAACAGAGAATCTTATCTTACTAACGTGATCCATCTCTGCAAGGGCGGCAAAACTTATAACTGTAACAAGACCGAGTATGAGAAACAGAGGATTTTGCGTTGCGTTAAATGCGCCTACTGAAAGTGATCCAAGAATAATGAATTTTCCAATATATCCTGCTAATATGTCAAGCCATCCTCCTCTCCTACTACGAATATTTTTTGATCTTGCAATTATCCCATCAAAATCATCAAATAATTCAAAAATAAAAAAAAATACTATCCCTATAATCAACGATTTCCAATCTCCAAGAATAAAGAAAAATGAAGCAATCAGGGCGAAAAAAAATCCAATATAAGTTAAAGCATTAGGTCTTAAATTAGTGTATCTATAAATAATCCAAGTTAAAGGATAAGAAATTGGCCTTTTAAAAAATTTATAATAAATTGAGTAGTTAGGATCTTTATAGTCAAATTCCTTGCGAAAAGACTTATAATCTTTAATCATTACGAAATCAGACCTTTGTTCGTTCATTATGAGTGTTAAATTTCTTTTATTATAAACCTTACTTAATCTAATAATTTTCACAACATTAGCCTATTGACCGCTTCTTATTTTTTAGCTATTTCAACTATAGAAATATTTTTTACTGGACGCTTAGTTAATCCTTCAGCTCTAATTGGGATAATCCATTTTCTTTTAATTTTAAATGGAGGGTTTTCAATAGTAGCATCAAGCCCAGGATTATAACCAACAGGGTAACTAATAATTAACTTTCCTTTAGTTTTTAACAATCCTAAGAGATGTAAAATTGCTTTTTCAGGTTTATCTTTATCTTTGTTTTTCTCATCAAATCCAACATGTTCAATAGTGGAAATACTAACAATGAGGTCATATTTTCTTTTCGGCTTGAAATCAATAACATCTACGTTAATAACACCCTTAGCTATTTCATATTTATCAATTACTTCATGATTAAAAGGAAAATAGTGGTTCAAAACATTACCAACTTCCAGTATTTCTCCAGAAGAACTTTTCACAATGTCTTCAAATATAGGTATCTCAATCTTGCGTTCAGCAGTCCAAGTAGCATTATAAAGTGCATAGAAATAACGATAATTTTTCCCGTTAAAAATAAATTCTTTTGGAGGAATAATTTTAAAGTACAAAAGTTCAACCAGGTGCTTCAAAAAAACTAAAGATTTAATCAACATTTTTCTTGAAAATGAAAAAAGCTTAAGGTTTATAATAGTATTGATTATCCTTTATTATGGAATCAGCTACAAAAGAGGAATGGAATTCCCTATGGATCTCTTCTAAAGGAGGAGTTTATCAGAATTGGTTTTTTAATGAATATTATGGCAAGACTAAAAAACCAATTAAATTAGTAATTAGAAAAGAAAATTCACCAATCGCAGGGATAATTTGTTATGAGAAAACCATTAAAACTCCTTTAGGAAAAAAGATAATTCTTGAAGCACACGGAAATCCGATATACAAAAGTGAATCAGACTTAATAGAAATATTAAGAGAATTTAAGAGAATTTCCAAAAATTATTTTTATGGAACAATAGCCCCAACTATCCTTTCGGATGAATCAAAATTTGTCCAAGAAGGCTACAAAAAGTCTTCAAATCATACAATTACACTAAATCTATCAAAATCAGAGAGCGAACTATGGTCTTACCTCGAAAAGAAATCAATAAGATGGGGTATAAACTCCGCAAAAAAAAATAATCTCTCTTTTTCAATATCCAATAAAGAAGATATATCTAACTTTATCAAAATTTATAAAAAAACTGCAGAAGATGGAAATTTTACTCCTGAAGATGGAGATTTTATAAAAAATCTTGCAAATACAGAATTATCAAAGCTATTTCTGATTCGCTCAAAAGATAAAATCATAGCGGGAGGTCTGATATTATTAGATTTCAATAAACATACAGCAACTCTATCGCTAACTGCCTCAACTCCCCAAGGCTTAAAACTTCAAGCAATGCCTTTCTTATATTGGAACTTAATTTTATATGCAAAAAGCCAAGGTTTTAAAATATTTGACCTTGGAGGATACGATTCTGAAGCTAGAGGGGGCGAAAAGACTTCCAACATAAATAAATTCAAAGAGAGATTCGGCGGTGAAATAAGAGAGCAAGCAGTTTTTTCAACAAATAGTCTCTACCCAGTCATTAGAAGTCTCATGAAGCATTTACGTTTCATAAAAAAGCTATACAAAAAATCTAGCTAAAACCCTCTGATTTAAGGAATTTTATTATTTCATTGACGTTATCGCCATTTTTATGAGTAAAATCGTGAGTCCCAAGGCAATAAACTGCCTCTTTGTATTTATTTTCCTTTATTTCATTCATTATAGCTTTTAGTCTATCTTTTGAAGAAGTCCCCTCAAAATAGTTTGAAATCCAGAATTTATTCATCCCATGCTCTTTCAATATAGGGGAAACAGAAAAATGTCTCTTAATTTGTAGACCTTTATCCTTACCAGAATAGAAAATATTTTTTATCTCATGTTTGCGTAAAATCTCATAAACTTTATCCGGATCATCTTCATCTTCAGTAAGCTCAAATGGACAAGCGAACCATTCAGTCTTTATACCAACCAGACCTGCAGCATGTTTTGCAGTCTTAACAATAGAGTCAATTACCTCTCTAGACTCAAGAGTTAGAGCCTCATGTGCAAAACCATGTAGGCCAAATTTAAACAACTTATTATTTTTCTCTTTCTCAATTAAATCTCCTAAATACACTCCAGGCAAGGTCTTATAGTTGCCCCCAACGTCCCAATGATACCAGTTCTTACCAATAATGGGATGATACCATGGATTTTGAGGCTGTTTTATACCAAAGTGATATGGCCCGTCACATTCTTTTAGATATAGATGGCCACTAACGCAAAATATTGCTTCTTGATTATAACTCTTAAAAGCACTAACTAAATGTTCAAATCCCTTTCTTGACGGCCACGGGTATCGAAACATTCTTCCTGCAATTTTATTCATTCTCCACTTTATAGCATCCATAGAGTTGAAGTGAGGACTTGGAACTGTGTAATAGAAATCTGCTTCAGTGTCAACAAACATAGTCACTTTAAGCTTAGGTTTGAGATTCATCAAATGCATATTTTCATCGGGAAGCTAATTTATATAAGCCTTACTAATGTCTAGTTTTATGAAAATCGGCTTTCTAATTACATATTTTTACCCACAAACAGGGGGAGCAGAAAGTAATTGCTATTTCTTAGCAAGAGAGCTAGCAAAAAATAACGAAGTTCACGTCTTCTGTTCAGGAGAAGAAGATAAAGATGAGATAATAAATGGAATTCACGTTCATCGCTCAAAAGAGTTGTTAAGAATTAAGTATTACTTTGCATTGTATCCTTCTCTAAATCAATCAATTAACCGTTTTAAATTAGACATCTTACATGTTCACGGCTTAGGATTTATACAGCACGATATTACCATAAAGAATCTAAAAAGCAAAAATCCCAATCTAAAGGTTGTTTGCACGCCCCATGGCCCGTTCATGGCATTAAACAAATATAATCTCCTAGGGAGTTTATTCAAGACAATTTATACCCCATTCATAATCAATTCTCTTAGAAATTACGATAAGATTATAGAAGTCAATCCAATGCAACACATCTGGATGTCCAAAGAATACGGCATTCCAAAAAGCAAAATATCATTCGTCCCAAATGGAATTCCCCAAGAAAGCTTCAAAAAACTAAATTCTTCAGTTATTAACAATACAAGAAAGAAATACGGCCTAGAAAACAAGTTTATTATTTCATATGTAGGAAGAATACAAAAATATAAGGGACTAGACCAAATAGTAAAAATACTTCCCGAAATAGCCAAAATCTGTCCTGAAGTTACTTTTCTAGCAATAGGACGAGATGCAGAAGACACGCTCAGACTAAAAGATTTAGCAAAATCTTTAGAAGTTAAAGATAATGTTATATTTACGGGAGAAGTAACAGAATCTGAAAAATTAGCCTTGCTAGACATATCAGAGATATTTATCTTTCCTAGCGAATGGGAAGCCTTCGGCATCGTTCTGCTAGAAGCAATGGCTCGTTCCAATGCATTAATATCAAGCAGGACAGAAGGCGGAAGATATCTAGTTCAAGAAGGCAAAAATGGTTTTCTTTTTAACTATGGAGACAATAAAGAACTAAGTAGAAAATTAAAAATATTAATTAACAATAAAAATCTAAGATTCAAAATGCAGAAATTAAACAATAAACTATCTAGAGATTATATTTGGGAAGATATAGCAAAGAAACTTGAAAAAGAATATCGGAGCATATTAAGATGAAAATTTTAGAAATTACAAATTTCAGTTCTGGAATATGCGGAGTTTTTGCAAGAGTAAAAGAGGAATCTATAAGACTAGCAAGTTTAGGACACGAAGTTAGGATATTTTCATCTGACTTAATAAAAGGAGGCAATGGTAAAAGGGCAAAGCTTGATGATAAAGAAGGGCCTGTAATAATTAAGAGATTTAAGGGAACAAAATTTCCTTTTAATGAAAGTTATATGGCTTGGGGTAAATCTGTTTCAGGAAATTTAAGAAAAGAGATAATAGATTATCATCCAGACATAATAATCGCTCATGCTTATAGGCATACCCACACAGTTATAGCCTCCAGAGTTGCCAAAGAAATAGGCGCAAAATCTTTTCTAGTCGCTCATGCCCCATTCGGGGAAGGTAGTAGGGGCCTTCTAGCTAAAAATTATATTAATCTTATTCACGACCCCTTTGTCGGTAGAACAACATTATCCCGATTTGATAAAATAATCACTATAGCAAAATGGGAGGAAAAATATCTAAAAGCTCTCGGAGTTCCAGATGAAAAAATGGTTTATATTCCAAACGGAATACCTGAAGAATTTTTTACTCAAAAGAAAGGCAAAGAAGAGAAAAGAATTCTATTTCTAGGAAGAGTGGCCCCAGTAAAAGATATTCAAGCCCTAATTAAAGCTTTTTCTATGGTAAAAGACAAAGAGTTTTTATTAGATATAACTGGGCCAGCAGAAGAGAGTTATCTAAATGAGCTAATTTTGCTAATAAAAAAGTTAAAGTTGAATGATAGAGTTATTTTTTCAAAACCAATATATAATATAAAAGAGAAAATAGAAAAAATAGATTCTGCAAAAATCTTTGTTTTACCATCAAAAAGAGAAGGTATGCCTCAATCATTAATAGAAGCGATGGCTAGAGAAAAAATAGTTATTGCAAGCAAGAATGATGGTTCAAAGGAATTAATAAACAATGACCAGAATGGCTTTTTATTTGACATTGGCGATTCACAAAGTCTAGCAAGATTAATTGACAAATCTATTAAATTAAATGATAAAAAAATGTGCATTGAAGCAAGAAAATCAGTAGAAAAATTTTCATGGGATAAGATAATAAAAAAACTTGACAATTTAATAAAAACTAGCGTTCGTAAAAAGTAGGATCCTTTAAATTGGCCCAATAAAAAGATTTCTTTCTAAGCAGGCAAGCCAAACACCCCCCGCAATGCCGCTTCTTCCCAAGATAACAACTAAAAGTTTTACCCAAATCAACCCCGAGTCTTTTTCCAATAATAATAATATCTTCTTTATCTTTATCAGCAAAAGGAGCTAATATTCTAGGTTTAGATTCAGTTCCCTCTTTTGCAGTCAAATTTACAGCTCTTACAAAACTAGGAGTAGTGTCAGGATAATGCTCTCTCCCTTCCGACTTAAAGCCTACAAATATATCTGATTTATATTTTTTTTCAATAAAATCTTTTTCTGCTTCAGCAATTGCATAAGATAGAAAAATTAAATTTCTAGCAGGGAAATACCATTTTTTTGATTCTTTAAGAGTATTATTAAGGTCTATCTTTCCGATTCTCACAGGCCCAGTAAGCCCAGAAGGAATAGCTCTCAAGTCAAGATTTATCTCTCTCACAAATGTCTTGAGTTTTTTTGCTATATATTTAACAGAAGCCCTTTCCGCATATCTGGCTTTCTGTCCGTAATCTAAAAAAATCAGCTTAATCTTGCCAAATTTTCTCTTATTTTTTACATAATAAGCCACAACTGAGCTATCTAGCCCTCCAGAACAAAGCACTATAGCCTGCCTCATTATAAATAAAGAATCAACATCTTTATAAGTTTGTTTTTTTATTCTAATAAAATGAAAAAAACTGCCGACAAGGTTAAAATTGGAGATTTTTTATCTATTGGAGGAGAATTTCTTAAGGTCGTTCAAGTTGAGCTGTCAGATATTGGAAAACAAGGGACAAAAAAATGCAGGATTGAATTAGAAAAAAATAACGGAGAAAAAGTGATAGTAATTCGTCCAGCCGATTATCCTTTTGAAGTAAAATGATTGATATAATAATCGCCTCTTATAATGAGCCAAAATCGACTTTGTTTGCAGTAAAATCTTTCCTAAAACAGAAACTTCCAAAAGACTCTAGAATTACAGTTATGGACCCCTTTCCAGAAGTTGGCGAATTTCTAAAAAGAGAAATATCTGACAAAAGGTTCAATTTCTTCTTAGATCCAGGAGAGGGTAAAAGCTATGCCCTGAATTTGCTTTTTCAAGAATATGGTTCATCAAACAAAGAAGATTTATTCATTCTAACAGACGGCGACGTGTATGTTTCAAATAACGCAATTTCAGAAATATTAAAGAGTTTTAAACAATCTTCAGTGGGATGTGTAACATGTCGACCTGTGCCACTAGACAAAAGAGATTCCAAATATGGCTATTGGGCCAATCTAGCCTTCACAAGAATTCATCAAGTTCGTAAAAGATTATCAGATAAAAGAGAGTTCTTTGAATGTTCAGGCTATCTTTTTGCAATTAGGAAAGGAGTAATTTTTGATTTTCCATTGGAAACTTCAGAAGATAGCATTATCCCTTATCTATTTTGGAAAAAAGGATTTAAAATACACTATGCAGACAAAGCAGAAGTATATGTAAAAAATCCATCAACATGGAATGATTGGACAACACAAAAAATAAGAAATATAAAAGCTCACGAAAATCTAAATAAGATTGCTCCAGAGATGCCCCGTACTAAATCTTTATTCAACGAAGTAAAAGAGGGAGCTTTCTTCGTCTTAACACAAGCAAGATCAGTTAAAGAACTATATTGGTCAATTTTATTCTATCCTGCACGCCTTTACATTTATCTTAAAGCATTTAACGAGTTAAAAAAACACTCAAAATATCAAGATGGCTGGCGTGGCGAAAGTTTAACTGTCTCAACTAGCACTTTCGATTAAATCTCCAAGTTTTTTCTTTAATTTCTTTAACGATCTTGTTATTTCAACAGAAGAAACTATTATTGCGCTAAGATATTCAAATCCTTCAACTGGCGATTCGTCAATTTTAATACCAATAATAGGCAGACCTTTTGAATAAGCATATCCTATCTCCCAAGCAGTTCCAGCTCCAACATGCAATCCTTCAAGTGAAACAACCATTGCATCACATTTCCCAAGTCCTTCCTCAATATCTCCCTTGAATACTCTTTTAGCATCTCCATACCCTCTTGCAAAGCCAACATCTCTATGAGGCATGAAAGTTTCAAATCCAACCTCAATACAGATAGCTTCAATTTTTTCAAGGAACTCTCTTTCAGCAGAGGTCCCTAACTTTCCAGCAACATATATCTTCATAAAAATCCATAATCTGAAAGGTTATAAGTTTTACTTACATCAAACTTAAAAATACGCTTATTTGCTATATCTATGAAGAAAATCCTAATAATCAAACTAGGGGCTTCAGGAGACGTATTAAGGACTCTTCCTCTAGCAAAAAAGTTAAAGGACAAAAACCCATCAAGCGAACTAACTTGGGTTACTAAAGGAGATATAGTCTCATTATTAACCCCAATAAATTATATTGACAAGGCAGTCACGTTGCCTTTTAAAGCAAATCAAAAATTTGATGAAGTTTATAATTTTGATTTAGATGAAGAAGCTTTAAATTTAATGACTCTAGTTAGTTCAGAAAAAAAATATGGATTTCACAAAGAAGGTAAATATGCCTCCGCTTATAATTCGGCTGGAGAATATTATCTTAATACAATGTTTGATGATGAAGTAAAGAAAAGCAATAAGAAAACTTATCAAGAAATGATGTTTGACATAGCCGAACTTCAATACTCAAAAGAGAGATATTCTTTAATAATTCCAAGCAAAGATTTGGAATATGCAAAAAAATTTTCAAAGTCAAATGGTCTACAAAGCTCAAAGCTAATCGGCATTCACATGGGGGCTTCTCCAAGATGGCCTTCAAAGGCATGGTCTGAAGAGCATGTGGAAGAGTTTATTACTCTTGTTCTAAATAAAGGATACCAAGTTATTTTATTTGGAGGACCAGATGAAATTTCAAAGCACGAATCTCTAGTTAAAAAAATTAGCGAAAGCGGCTTAAAAATATTTAGAAATAATCCTACTAATACAAAGGGCCAGTTTGTGGCTTTATTGAATTTATGTACTCAAGTAGTCTGCTCAGACAGCCTTGCAATGCATGCATCAGTAGGGCTTGGAAAAAAAACTATCGCCCTATTTTTCTGCACTAGTCCCAATGAAGTTGAAAGTTATGGTCTAGTTACAAAAATAATCTCTCCAATGTTAGAAGACTTCTTTCCAGAAAGAAGCGATGAATACAACGAAGAACTCATTAATAGTATCTCTCCCGAGAAGGTGCTAAGCGAGATAAAATGATATCCATTGCGATTGCCTCATTCAAAGAACCAAAAACAATCGGACGAGCAATAGACTCAATTTTAAATCAAAATCTTAAAGATTATGAGTTAATAGTTTCATCTCCAGATAAAATAACTCAAAAAATTGTAGAAAGATATATACAAAAAAATAAGAAGATTTCGCTAATAAAAGACAAAGGTCTTGGTAAGCCAGCCGCCCTAAACTTAATTTTCAAGAAGGCACGAGGAGAAGTCTTGATTCTAACAGATGGTGATGTTTATTCAAGTAAAGACTCAATAAAATATCTTTTAGAATCTATTAATAATTCAAAAGGAACAGGCGCAGTGACTTCCCGAGTAGTCTCTACAAATTCCAAGGAAAGTATGTTTGGGTTTTGGGCATATTTGCTAACTGAATCCTTTCATCGAATGCGTCTAAACGAGCAAAGAGAAGCAAAGAATGTAATTTGTTCGGGCTATCTTTATGCAATAAGAACAGGAATAATCTCTTCTCTACCTGAAGACGTACTTGCAGATGACGCTTATATTTCTTTTTTGATTCAAAAAAAAGGTTTTAGAACGCTCTACGAGCCTAAAGCAGAAGTCTATGTAAAATATCCAACTACTCTTCCAGATTGGATAAGACAGAAAAAAAGGACTGCCGCAAGGTTTTACCAACTTAAAAAAATGTTCAAAATTTCAAAAACAGCCTCCCTAACCGAAGAGGCAAAGTCCACATTATGGATTTTTACTAAACTTGAGAATTTTAAAGAACTATTTTGGTTTCTATTATTAATATTTATGAAGTCCTATATCTGGGCAAGAGTCTTTTTAGATGTAAGATTATGGAAAAGATCTTTCAAAAATAACTGGGAACGTGTGGAGAGCACAAAATAGGCAGAAATAAAAAGAGTAAATTCATGACTTTTTTACAATAAAGATGGAACTCAAGGATAAAGCAAAACAATGGCTATCCGATAGATATAATCTAATATTTTTAGGAATCTTAGCATTTGCTTTCATTATCCGAGTTTATTTTTGGTATTCAACAAAGGGGCAGGCTCTTTGGTGGGATGAGTCAGAGTATGGCTCAATAGCCAAATATTTCTCAATAGGACTTGATTATTTATTAAACAATCAAAGGCCATTTATTTTTTCATGGGTAATTTCCATATTATTTAGAATTGGATTTTCTGAACAAATTATAAAATTTCTTCTTGTGGTTTTACCTTCAGTATTCCTAGTAGGCGCAGTATACTTTTTAGGAAAAGAAATGTTCAATCGTAAGGTTGCCTTAATTGCTTCATTTCTAATTGCTATAAACTGGAGTCTAATTTTTTGGACAGCTCGCCTACAACCAGACCCCATATCTATGTTATTCCAAGTTATTGCAGTATATTTTATGTGGCGTTATTGGAAAGAGAATAAAACCAAGCTCATAATATTTGCAGGAGTTTTCGCATCTTTAGGTTTTAACTTTAAAGTTTCAGGACTACTAGTTCCGGCTTCTTTCTTTATTTTCATCTTGATAAAAGATAGACTTTCTTTCATAAAGAATAAAGACTATTGGATTTTCTTTTTAGCCTTCCTAATAATTCTAATCCCTCAATTTATCTATTCTTACGTATCATTTGGCAGCGCAACTTCATTCCTCACTGATTCAGGTTATGCTTCAGTAGTCCTAGAGAATAAACCAATTGGCTGGTATGTCTTCAAGTTTTTCTATTCATTAACTGAAAATATCTCTTTCATCTTTTTCATAGTTGGTTTAGTAATCTCCCTTAGTCCTTTGCTATACTTAGATGTACTAGTGAAAGATAAAACCAAATGCTTCAATCCCCGTCTTTTTTCGCTAATTTCAATTATAGTGGTTCTCTTGTTCTATGTCTTTTATGTCAGAGGGGCCGAAGACAGATGGGTTTTCTTATGGCTACCATTCATCTTTTTCATGTCCAGCGAAGCTCTAATTTGGCTTTATTCACTTATTAAACAGCATAGCAAGTATATAGCCCTAGCACTAATATTGGTTATTCTTATCTTCGCAGGATATAGCCATATTTCTCATGCTAATGAGATAATAAATCTAAAAGAAGACTCTTATTCTCAAGTAAGGGACGCAGGATTATGGATAAGAGCAAACTCAAACTTTGAAGACACAGTCCTATCAATCTCAATCCCCCAAACAGCGTATTATTCCGAACGTAAAACAAGAAGCTACTCTTTCATAAAAACACCAGAGGATTTCAACGAGTTATTGAAGGCAACAAATGCAAGATTTCTTCAAGTATCCATATTTGAGCCACATCCTCAAGCTATAAGCGACTGGATTGCACAAAATCAAAATAGAATCAGTCCAGTTCAAGTTTATTATGCAGACCAAGCCCGCACACAAGCCCTTCTTATAATTTACGAGGTTAAATAAAGTGAAAACAATTGACCATTATGAGTATTGGAATAAAAATAGAAAACAAAAAAGAACTCTCTATCATAGAGAGAAATTAGTTCTTAGTTTTATAAAAAAATTATCAACAAAATCAAAATATTTCATAGATGCAGGCTGCGGTCATGGCGATTTTCTTTTTTACATTCAGAAATTATTCCCAGAACTAAAGATAAAAGGTCTTGATTACTCAAAAAAAGAAGTTCAAGAAGCGAGAAAAAATGGATTTGACGTCATCCAAAGCGATTTTGAAGAAGGCATAAACCTAAAGTCAGAAATTTATGATATTGCATACGCAGGAGAGCTTATTGAGCATCTTTACAATCCAGATATTTTCTTAAGTGAAATGAATAGAATTTTGAAAAAAGGAGGATATCTAATCTTGTCAACCCCCAATCTTTGTGCTTGGTTTAACAGAATACTTCTCCTTCTCGGAATACAGCCCTTGTTCGTTGAAATGTCAACAAAATCAAAACTTGTAGGCTCTGGTCCACTAAAGGGCTTGAAAGATGGCAGTCGCCCAGTAGGACATATACGCATTTTCACCATAGATGCAATTAAAGATTTATTAGTAATGAATGGTTTCAAATTTATAGAAGTAAAAGGCGCAAGTTATGAAGAAGGCCTTCCAAAATGGCTTCTTCCATTTGATAGATTAGTCGCAAAAATGCCAAGGCTTGCTCCTCAGATGGTGGTACTTGCTCAAAAAATAAAATGACAACACAAGAAGATAAAATCAAAGAAAAGCTTGAAGAGGCAATCAAGTTAATAGGACCAGAAAGAGATAACTGGCTAGAGCGCCCAATTTATGATTTCCTCCATCGCTATGGTCCGATGTTATGTATCGATGTAGTTCTAATCCCTTTAGAAGACAAACCATCAGTAATATTAGGAAAAAGAAATAATCAAGGAGTCGCTCCAGGCGAATGGTGGATTTTTGGAGGCCGCGCAGATAAGAGCGTAAACTATCAAAAAATCGCGAAAGAAAAAGTTAAAAAAGAAATTGGCATAGACATCAACATCGTTCAAGAAGATTTTCTTGGCTTTGCTACTATAGTTTTTAAGCCAAACAATAAAGAAGACAATCTGCGTAATTACAATGTTTCAACACCAAATCTCTGCTTTGCAAAGCAAATAAAAATAGATGAAAAATCGATTAACGCATCAGATGGCCATTCAACTTGGAAAAAATTCCATTCAATTGACGAATCTTGGCCTCCTTATGTAATTCATGCCGTAGCTTCCGCTTGGAAAAGATTTTATCCAAAAGAATGGAACAAGAATCTTAGTCCAAAAGTTAAAAAGATACTTTCAGATAACTCTATTTTTATCCATCTGAATTATGAAAAATTAGTTCCTTAATAGGGAGATTTATTCACCATAAACCTTAAAAATGAACCCTAGATGTAATGCTATGAGATGTTTAATAACAGGTGCGGCAGGTTTCGTTGGAACTAATTTAGCCTTAAGTTTGCTTTCAAAAGGTCATCAAGTAGTCGGAACAGACTCTCTTTCAAGGAAAGGTTCAGAGCTAAATGCGAAAAAACTAAAAGATAGCTTTCCAGCATTTGATTTTTTTCATGTCGAAATAGAAGATCTTCCTAACATAATCTATAAAGTAAGACCTGAAATAGTCTTTCATTTTGCAGCACAAGTTGCCGTAACAACAAGCCTTCAAAACCCAAGAAGAGATTTTGCTATAAACGGAACAGGCACTTTTGAAGTCGTTTTAGCAGCCCATAATGTCGGCGCAAAAGTCATTTACACTTCAACTAACAAGGTATTTGGAGACAATGTAAACAAAGTTCCGATAAGAGAATTAGAATCAAGATACGATTTTGATGGGGAATTAAAAGAAAAAGGAATTCATGAGGAATTCTCAATTGATGCAAAACACCACACTCCTTATGGCTGTTCAAAACTTGTGGGAGACATATATGTTCGCGAGTTTGGCGGAGTCGTTAATCGTTGCTCTTGTATGTATGGGCCTAATCAACATGGAATAATGGACCAAGGCTGGCTCTCTTATTTCGCAATAAATAAGATATCAGGCAAACCTGCAGTTATTTACGGAGACGGCAAACAAGTCAGAGATGCAGTGCATGCAGATGATGTCGTCCGCTTATTAGAAATGCAAGCCAAACGCCTTCTTGATAATACTAAACCTAGCATCGAAGGGGAAGTCTTTAATGTCGGCGGAGGCTATCAAAACACAATATCTCTTCTAGAGTTATGCAAAAGATGGGGAATAGAACCTTCCTTTGGACCTTGGCGTCCAGCAGATCAGAAAGTTTTCTATTGTGATATAGCCAAAGCCAAGGAAATTTTAGGCTGGGAACCTCAAGTTTCCCTTGATGTAGGTTTAGGGGATTTATACAAATGGACAGAAAAAAGTATGTCTGTTTAATTTACGAATTTCTTTCAGAGCAAGGAGGTCTTGAGAGAGAACTAATAAACCATGCTAATTTTCTTAAGGAAGCAGGATATGAAGTTGAGTTGCTAACTTGTCATCTTGACCCTAAGATTCTCACCTTATTACCATTTGAAGGAATTAAGATTCGCGAAATAAGCCTCTTCAAGACAAAATATGAATGGCTTAATCTAGCCTTGTGCTTTATTGGTTTGAACAAGCTCAATGCAATTAATCCCGATCTCTTTATCACTTATAGCTTTCCAACAAACTATCTTATTAGAAATAAAAAAACCAAAAGAATAAACTACGTAAATCACTATCCGCATTTTCTCTATTTATCCGACGATGAAAAGGCAGAATGGGCCGATGGAACTCAAGGAATAAAAAGAAAGATTGTAGTTTGGATTTCTCGTTTTCTTGGAGTTCCTTTAAGAGCTCTTGACAGAAAACTGATAAAAAAGAACGACCTAATTTTGATAAACAGCAGTTTCACAAAGAAAAAATTAGACAGACTCTATAATATGAATTCAATAGTCAGCTACCCTCCTCTAGACAAGCGTTTCCATCCCGTCGAAGAAAGCATAAAAGAACAGTTTGTTTTTAGCTCAAGCAGAATAATTCCAGATAAAAAATATGAATGGCTAATCGAAGCGATGTCCTTTTCAAAATCAAAACTCCCTCTTTATCTTGCGGGATCTGTAGAAGATAGCTATAAATCCAAGCTTATGGATTTTGCTAAAGAAAAAAATGTCAAGGTGAAATTCTTAGGAAGGCTAAAAACAGAAGAAATTCTTGCTTATTACTCCAGCGCATCAGTATTCGCATTTCCAACCCCCGGAGAGGACTTTGGTCTCGTACCTGCAGAAAGTCTTTCATGCGGAACTCCAGTAATAGTCTGGAACGATGGCGCAGGCCCGACAGAACAAATCACAGACGGCGTTACAGGATTTCTTGCAAAACCTTATGATAAGGCAGATTTCGGCAAAAAAATAGATTTATGTATAAAATCGAACTTAAAGAAAAAAAATAGAAATAAGATAATCTCTTCTGCAAGTAAGTTTTCTTATCTTGGAGTAAAAAATAGTTTTCTACAAGAGATTGCTAAAGTCATATGATTTACTTTTTCTGAGGCATATGCCTTCCAATACTAAATCCAAGCCCCTTAGCTAAAATTATCGGAGCCCTATATAGAGAATCTTTACTAATTTTTATATTTTTTAAACGATAACGCATCTTGCTCTTGAACATTTCATCATACTCTTTTGATAAAATTCCATCAACTGCATGACTTCTCTTACCCCAAGAAACATAATGGCTGAAAAGTTCTCTCATAGATTTAGGTTCTTGATGATAATACACATTTCTAACGACACCTACTTTTTGCGAAATCTTCCAAGCCTCATAATATGTAATGGCATGGTCGTGAATTGTTACAGTATCCAATAGTTTTTGTCCAAATTTATGATAAAACTTCATCAATAACTCTTTTTTGAAAACACTAGGGAGTAAAACGCTCTTGCAAGGGTCAATAATAAATTCTTCATGAACTATCTTCCTGTCAATATCAGTCATCTTCTCAACCCAAGTTTTAGGATTATGAGAACGTTCTTCAGTTACAGCCATGTCTATATCTTTTTCATTAAATTCCTTAGCAATACGCTCAAAAGCCCCTGGGCTTAAAATCTGATCACAACTCAAGAACAAAATTAACTCCCCCTTACTTTTTTGGAGCCCTATTTTTCTTGAGCTCAAAAGTCTACCTTTATCAAAGTAAATTTTTTTAGTATACTCTTTAGCAATATCAATAGTTCTATCTTTTGAATAATGATCAACAATAACAATCTCATAATTCTTATAATTCTGTCTTTTTACAGACTCAAGCGCATCTCTAATCGTAGCCTCGCCGTTATATGTTGGCAAATTGACGCTTATTAGCGGCTTTCCTTTATCCATCAATATTGAGCGAAACTTGTCTTTATAAGTTTTTATGAAGAAAAACACGCTCATAAATTTTAATTACCTTCTTAAAAGGAGAATTGATTATTCTTAGCCTTGTAATCCCAAGAGCCATTCCAATACCTGTTCTCAAATAATCAATCTTTGAAAATTCTTTCTCTGACCAACTTGTAGCTAATTCAAGAATCTTCATATTCTCTCTATGCGCTACATAGAGCATCTCAACATCAAAAGCCCATTGAGACATGCTAAGAAAAGGCATAATTTTCAAAAGACATCTTTTTGTAAATATTTTTGCGCCACATTGGGTATCTCTATAAGGGATGAAAAAAAGAGTTCTCAAAAGAAAATTGAATATTCTAGAGCCAAAAATCTTCCCAATTGAAGGCGCAGGCACCAGTCTAGCACCTCTAAGATAACGGCTGGCAATTACTCCATCATATCCTCTAATTTTGCTAACAAGTTGATAAAAGGCTTCTGGAGGAGTCGCCATATCAGCATCAACAAATCCGACTATGTCCGCCCCTCTCCTTAAAGATTCTTTAAAACCCTCTATAACTGCAAATCCCTTCCCACCTCTAACAAAATTAAGTATTCTGACATTACTAGATTTATTTTCTCTCACAATTTTTAAAGTATTATCCTTGCAGGCATTCAAGACAACTATTATCTCAAAATCATAAAAAGTACTTAATTTATTATTGAAGAATTTACTATAAGCAATCAATGTAGCTCCAATTCTTCTTTCTTCATTATGCGCAGGGATTACTATCGATACTTTTTGCATAAAAATACATATTTTTCGCTATTTTAAATCTATAGCCAAGTAGTTACTTCATCAATATAGAAACCACAAGTAAAATAATTGAGGCAAGGACAAAACCTATGGAAAATAGGTATAAACTACTCGCAAAAAGATATAAAATAACAAGTTCAGCTAAAACTGGAAGGGCCATTATATAATAATTTTTAGTCCTACCAATTGAAATTTTAAAGAATAATATTAAGTTAGATAAGGAAATTAAAGAAACTGAAATGCCCAAGACAAAAAGCAGGTTTGAAGCAATAGATATTTCTTTTCCAGAGAAAATATTAACGATAAGTTCAGGTAAAAAATAGAATACAAGTAAAGCGCAAATTGCCCCAAAAACTATCAAGGACATAGCATTAACAAATAAGTTAATCGAATTCTGTTTTCTAGAATTACTTTCAACAGCCAATGGAAACATTGCTCTCGCGACAGGATAAGTTCCAAGGAATAGCATCTTTGCAATTACAGAAGCAATAGCATAAGCCCCTGCAGAGTCTTCGTCAAATAAAGCCCTAACAAAGATTATATCTAAACTATAGAAAGCCATAATCATGAGTATTATGAAGAAAGTAGGTCTAATTTGAGCCCATATGCCGGAAGTTTCTAATGGTTCAGATTTGAACGCAAATATATCTTTAACAATGTAAAAAGAGAAAATCAGCGAGATGAATACTCCCACAAGGGTGCCCAATATTGCACCATATACTCCATATCCGATTACAACCAGAACAACAGCAACAATTAATTTGAAAAGAGATTCAGAAATCATATTTAATCCAAGTGAACCAAATCTCTTTGTCCCTTGCATTACTCCTCTAGTTGTTGGAGTTAAGAACGTAGCAAAAATAATAAACCCATTAATAAATAATAAATAATAATTAATATTTAGTATGTCTGTTAAAAACCATACAAAAACTGAATAGACTATAAAAATTACAAATGAAAAAATAAAAGCCCGTTTTAGTGTTTTACCAAGAAGAGTTTTTATTTTTCCCCGAGATGCGTTCTCAGCAGAATACTTAGCAACAACAAGTTGTATCGATTCACTAAATACTCCCAACATGTACATAAAAGAAAATAAAGTAGCTAAAATTCCATATTCTGCAACAGACAGCATTCTCGCCATCACAAGGTGAAATAAAAAATTTAATGCGTTGTATATATTAAATGAAATAAGCAAAACTAAACTTCCTCTTAATAAAGCCCCATTTAATTTCATATTTAAAGAAAAACGCTCTCCCTAAATATAAATAATCCAAGCAAAATAATTATTAATTGAAATGCCAAGATAAGAAGAACAGCTACCTTTTCACTAGGTCTTCTTCCTACTTTTTTCTGTATCCATAATGCGATATGATTCAAACTATAGAGTTTGTCATAACGCAAATCCAAAGACCCATCTGCATTTGGTTTCCCAAAAGATTGCTTAATCAAACCGCCTCTAGCTTTTAGAAAGACCTCTAACATATTTGGGATAAAGAAGAAAATAGCAATCTTCTCAAAATTACCTAATATTGCAGCCATTGCTATCAATCCCCCGACGCTATAAGTAAGAACATCTCCAGGGAATACTTGAGCAGGATACCAATTATAGACCAAGAAAGCAAGAAGAGCAAATACCATACAAAAACAAATAACAGAAATCCAACCACTGCCGGTACTATAGGCCACTAAACCCAAACCAGACAACAATAAAACTCCTTGCCCTGCTTCTAATCCATTAAATCCAGCTAGAAAGTTAAATGTTGTAGCAGCTCCAACAATTCCTATTGGTACAAGTAATAAAGGATATAATAAACCAGTATCAATCATACCAAAAAATGGAAGCGCAATTTGCGATTTTCCTACGTTTATAGCAGTTAAAGGAATTGCAGCAATAATAACCAAAAGAATTCTAGAAGTTTTTGAAAGTCCTCCTCTTTGCCAACCAAGCAAGTCATCAATAAGCCCAATGCCTGCCAAGAAAAGAATCGAGCAGGATAGGGAGAGAATTTTAAATAATTCTAGTTCAGTTTGAATGAAAAATGTTCTATAAGAAATATAAAGAAAAATTCCAATAAGAAAAGAAAATACGACGATTATTCCCCCAGAACCAGCCACTTTCTTCGCACCTATTTTATTCATGTCATCCCAAACTAGCCCTATTTGATGAGTTTTTACAATCCATAATTTCAAGCAAAATAGCGAAATAAAAAAGGCGATTAATGGAAATAAGAACAAAATAAAGTTGACCATTTAAACTCTCCCGCTTTCAGGAAATGTTCTTAGAAGATAATCTTCTCTAACTTCGCTAGAAGAGTATTTAATTTCCCAGATTTTAATAGGCCCACGAACCGAATCATAAATAACAAAATCATTATTGCTCATTCCTCTACTCTTTAACTCACTTATCAAATAGTCATCTTGACTGTGTTTCAAGACATAGTGATCATCTTTCTCACCATAAAGGTAAAGTCTAGCAAAATTTGTATTTTGAATCCTCTTGCTCAAATATAATATTGAGCCATCATCGAAAAATTGAAGTCCTTGATCAGTTTGAGCGAGTCTAGGGATCATAAACAAAGTAGAATCAACGCCTTCTTCAAAATCAATAATTTTACCATCAAAAACTCTTCTTATAGGTAAATTTATTTGATTATTCTGATATACAAATATACCATTCGGCACGCTTACAATATCTCCAGAAGAATTCTTCTCTAGAACAATTGCAAGTAATGCTGCTTGTCCAGCCGGCAAAAATATTTCGCTACCATTTATCGAATAAAATATATCTTCATCAAGCGGAAATTGCCCAGTATACACGTAAACACTAGTATTTTTTCTATTTACTATCTGACTTGGATCTAAGTTAAAAGTGCTAATCCAGCTGTTTCTATCATAACTATCATTACTCCCAATACTAGCATAAGCAGGATACTTTCCAATATCCGTTGAGTCAATAAGCAAATGAGTAGCATTATGACTATAGAGAAAATCTAAAGAATTTTTCTCATTCTCTCCCGTTAGCACCCATCGCGCCATAAGATAATTCCAGTAAGGTAAAGAATTTCCTCCATCAAGAATTGTCGCGCGCTCTCCTATTGACTGAACCCAATAACCATAGTCCCACCAATGCGCAAATACAGCTTTCTCATCAGTATTTTCCCTTACCCAAGACATGGCTTCTTGCCATTGATTAGTGTATCCAGAAGGGATATATTGTTTTGCAGTAGAAACGCTATTATTATACAATGCATATACAACAAAAATTGTACTAATAAGAACAATCGCAAATATAACCATCATCCAAATTCTTGATGAATCTTCTCTATTTTTGCTCTTCATCTTCACATAAACAGCCGCAATTAGAAAAGCCGCTAAACTTGCAGTAGGTATCGCAAGAACCATAACAAGTCTTATCGCCGCACGAGCAGCAAGAATAGTAACAATGAGCATTACCGAAAGAAAAATAGCCTCAAAAATTATATCCCTATATTCGAAAGATTTTCTTTTATTTTGTCTATAGAATGTCAAACTTGCTATAATCAGAAAGAGAAAGAACGGAGCAAAGAGAAAAGCCAAACTTAGAAAATTTTCCCCATTTAAAGCTCCACTAGGAGAATATCTGCTAAACAATATGCCTATTACAAGAAGAAGATAACTTAAAGAAATAATCACTCTCTCTTTAAAGCGCATATTTTTCAATGACATGTAGACAGCAAGAGCCGCCCCAGATACAAAGAGTATCAAGAAAATTGAAAGGTTAGTTTTAGGAATAAATGGACCGAAACTCCCAATCCACTCAACAAGATAAGGTTGTTTATTTTCAGCAACAGTAACTCCCACTCTATCTGTTGTAGGCTTTATAATAATTTTACCAACATCTTGCGCTTTATCTAATACAAAAGACGGCCCGAAAATAACCGTTCCAATAATAAGCGCACAAATAATTCCCACAATAACAGATAGCAAAGCAATAGGCATTTTTTTGATAAATGATGCTCTTTCCAAAATCAATTTTCCTCTTTGAGTCTCCGCAAGTCTATAGATAATAAGGCTAAACAAAACAAAAAAAGACAGTCCAGTAGTGGTAGAAATCAAGAAATCTGACAAAGCATATCTCAATGAAACTACCGAAGGAATAATAACGCTAAGAGCAAGCCAGATGAAATAAGCCACACTTCTTTCAAGATTCATTTTTTCTAAAATAAGTAATATGAATGTTGTGACTGCAGCTATAACGAAGAAATATATGTAACCTCCCCAAACAAGCGCCATTCCCGCGGTAGCGACTCCAGCAAGTGCAGAGAAAATAGATGCTCTTTTAATTGATCCTGTCTGGAAGGAGAGTGTAAAGAAAAGCATCGCCGCAAAATAAAAAACAAGAGAAGCAACCTCCTTTTCAGGAATTCCTGCGATAGTTCTAGGTAAAATTACTGGCTGAACTACTAAGATAAGTGTGGCTAAAATAGCAGAGAAGTAAGCAACTTTTTTATTAAAGAATTTCCTAAATATAAAAAAGTTGAATAAAAAGAAGAAAGGTAATGCAATTACGAACATGAAAACCGGAAATAAAACAGCTGACTGCTCAATAGAGCCACTTCCAAACAAAGAGGCCATTTTATGAAACCATGCAATCAAGTAAGGTAACAAAACAAGTTCTTGCTTTGTGCTAAAGCCGAAAGGAACGGATCTCATCACATCCACGGCATATAGACTACCATTCTCAACGATAGATTTTGCCCATCTTAAAAATAAAAAAGGATCTAAATCCGGTCCAAGAGTCCAATTATTTGTAGTAACATCCCAAAGACCAGGCTTGCCCGTCGAGGGATTTATTCTCATAGGTTGAATTCTTATCCAAGTAGCAATGCCCATTACAAAAATCAACAAAGCACAAACTATTACTTCAACTCGCTCTCTTAGAAAACGAAGTAATTTATTCTTTCTTTCTTCAATCAATTGGCTCTCATTCATGAAAGACTCTCAAGCAGATCTTCAGCACTCTCATCTTCTGCTAACGTTTTCTTCTCACCGCAATAAGGGCATCTTTCAGGTCTTTTATCAGCTTTAAACCTGTATCTGCATCTATCACATCTGATTTCCATATCATCTCTGATTAAACGACTTTTATAAATCTTTCAATTGAATAAAAATGGCGTTAAAAATACTTCTAAAAGCCCAGCCAAAAATAATATTCCCACAGCAACAATAATCAAATCAAGAGCATCTTGAAGAACATCCCAAAAGCCATCAGTTCCAACCTGATGCCTAATAACTGCAACAGAAACAATTCCTCCAGCAAGCGCAGTTATAAAATAAGCCGCTATTTCAGGCAGTCCATGAATCATATATCTTAATAGCGCAACAGGCAAAAGCTTTAGTTCAGATTGACTAAATATTCCTATCGCTGCTGCAATAACGCTCGCATTCCAAGCCAAAATAAATATAGCCCCTGCACCAAAAATAAGCGAAAACAAAAGAGTGAATATTAAGACATAAATATTATTTGAAAAAATTAAGAATAATCTTTCCTTATTGCTTACAAATACAGTCTGCACAGAACTCTTTGAGCCATATTGAACGACGCAAGACTGAAAGTTACCCGGCCGATTAATAAGACAGAATGTATCAATTTGGGCTTTGAAACTTTCAGTTGTAGGAAGTAGTATATACCAAACTGAAAAAGCGACGATAAAACCCATAAAAAGCCATAGAAAAGCCCATAATGCATGTCTATGCTCTTTCAATAGGCGTATAGCTCCAATTTTCTGAATCGCTCTTTCTTCCTCAAGCCTTATCAAATAATACATAAAAGGCAAAGAAAACATAACTGTAAATGTCACAACAAGAATACCAGAATATGCCGAAAGTACGGAATCTTTAGCAAAAACCCAATTAACAAGAAGAATTGAAGCGCTAGCATAGAAAAGCCCAACAAAAAATAATTCCCAAGGTTTTCTTTCGGCCTTTCTAGGGTTAATGATCATCTCTAACATTTAAGCCAAAAATCAACAACGCTTAAATATGTTCTTGTGGATCTCTAGCTTTTACTATCTCTCTAGCAAATTCCTCAAGTTCCTGTGCAAGATTATCAAGCATATTCCTCAAGTTTTCCCCAATCTCTCCAAGTCGTTTAATCTGATTATCAACAATCTCTTTAGCTTGAGAGGCATTCTTCCTCACCAAAATGCCCGCACCAACATCAACAAGGAATTCTTTATCTTTTATTTCCGCAGAAAAGAAAACTCCTCTTCCGAGAGATGCGAATATTTCTTTATCATTTGAACTTTCAAATTTATTTATATTTTCCTTAAATAATTCAAGATTTCCAAGTTGTTCGCTAACTTGCGCTAGTTGCTCTTCAATCATCCTAGATTGCTCATATTTTTGTCTTGCTTGCTCTATTAGCTCTTGTTCCATATCACAAGCCAGAATTAAGCTATAAAAACCTTACTAGGAAAAGAGTCTTTCAACAATTCTATCTCGCAAGAAAAGCAAGGATTATTTGTCAAGAGTAAACCTATAAAAATACGGCAAATAATAAATAATAAATGAAAAGCTATAAAACCCATCTTACTACAAATCCTTATCTAAAAAGAGTTAGAAAGCATAAGATTCCGTATAAAACCAGAATTTTAGGAAAAGAGATTATTGTATATCCTAACGTCATGTCTCCCAAGTATGACTGGTCCTCTAGGTTTCACATACAAAAGATGCCTAATCAAAAAGGAAAAGATTTTTTAGAGATAGGCTGCGGTAGCGGTATAATTTCATTATTTGCAGGTTTTCAGGGCGCAAATAAAATAACCGCAGTCGATATAAATAAAAATGCTTTATTGAATACAAAGAATAATCTAGATAACCATAAAATTAAAAATTTTGATGTATTTTATTCTGATGTCTTTAAATCAGTAAATGATAAATATGATACAATTACTTTTGCTGCCCCCTATCATGGAAACAAACCTAATAATATATTGGAATATGGCGTTTCCGATCCAAGCTATAGGGCTCTAAAAATATTCATGAATAATGCTAAAAATTATCTTAAAACTAATGGACAAATAATACTTGGTTTTTCTAATACGGGGGATATAGATTTATTAAATAAACTTATAATTGAAAATAGATTTTTTGTTAAAAATTTTTATGAAGAAGAAAATAATGGGTGGAAAGCCTATCTCTACATATTAGAACCGATTAAATTTAAGTCTAAAAAACAAGGATACATATACGATGACGATTTAAAATGGTTTTATAAGTATAAATCTAAGATAACTTCAGGCAAGGTTCTAAAAATTGGTTTTGGTTTAGGTTATGTTTCGCATTTTATCTGGCTATATAACAAAAACATCATAAGTTTAGATATATGTTCGAATAAAGACTCCATATTTAAGAAAAATCTCCGCATATATGACGGACTAAATATTCCATTTTTAGATAAGAGTTTTGATACGGTAGTGACCACATACATGTTGCATCATATAACACTAAGAGATAAAATAATAAAAGAAATAATAAGAGTATCACGAAACAATATAGTCATTCTTGAAGAAACATATACTAGTTTATTGTCAAAGTTGTCTTTAATATATAACGATATAAAAACTAATTTTATGGCGAAACAAAAAGTGGAGATACACCCTTCTAAATATTTCAAAGAAGGAGAAATTGATAATCTTATGAAATATCTTAAATTAAAAATAGAAGAAAAATACTCTTCACCAAAGAGATTATATAAAAAAGAACTATTCATAATAAATAAAGGTAAAAGAATACTTCATACTTAAAGGCTCTAGGCGACCTTCATCAATTTCCTGAATATACTTGAGAAAATTATTGTAGTAACAAGATAATAAAGAATCCACCATCCGCCCCAAATCGGCGTTAATGCCTCCTGAAACCATCTAAAAAATAGAATTATGGGTATTGCCGTAACAACAAGCGAGCGCGTCATCAAATGAAATGTCGCTCCAGCCGTATGCAAATTTCTCTTTTGTAATTCCATAAGCTTCTCAGGATGTTCTGAATACTTCTTCATTTCAGCTTGTAAAAATTTCTGCTCGGCTTTAACTGCCTTCATTTCTTCCTGATTTACAAAAACTTTCTGTGTTATTGTCAGAATCAGACTGATGACAGCAACAATAATGATAAATCCGAAAAGCAAATTCCATTCAAGCAAAAGTCCAGCAGTAGGATCAAGTATACCATGCGCAGTATTCTTTATTATTGGATATTTATCCCAACTTGCTCCAATACCCAAGGATATCAGCAATACTGCGAAATAAATTGCGAAACTCTTTTTCATATCTCCAAAAGAAAAGACAATTATTTAAACATGCTGAAAGAATAAATTCCAGTACAAAGTTAGCTTAATATACAAGTATTAACATTACCAATATGGGAAATAATTTATTATGTTTTCTTGGTTTTCATAATTGGAATAGAGCTACATTCATTAGTGAGTCCTCTTCAAATGTATTTGATTGGAGACAAAGATGCGAGAGATGTAATAAATTTATAACATGGGTTCAACCTAAAGGAATAAACAAAAACTTTTACCCTGTCTCTTGGATAAAAAGAAGAAGTTTAGCTTTTTGGATAATAATTTTAGTAGCTCTATATTTTATTTATAAATATTATTTTGTCAATTAAAAATTAATTAAAAGCTCAAGTCATGAACTTTCTCAAAGCAGGACTCATATCTAATGCATGTTGTTGCGCAATGCTCTGATAGAATTGATAAGTAACCATAACCGCTAAAAGTATAGAAGTTCCAGCAGTTAAAGCTCCAAGAATATTCGCAATAGCCGCTAAAGCCCCGACGCTAAGCCCACCCATTATAGTTAAAGGCATAATATATCTCCCAAGTACGCTCTCTAAAACTCTCTCATCCTTCCTGAATCCAGGAATTTGCAAACCAGAAGACATAATATTTTTAGCCTGCGCACTAGCTTCCATTCCAGAAGTCTTTACCCAAAATATAGAAAATATCATCGCAAATATCATGTAGAACAAGACATGAATAATGCTTTGCAATATCATTCCAGAACTTATACTCCCTCTTATTATAGCTTCAACAAGATTAGTGTATCCAAGCCAGTAAGAGAGCCCACTTATAGCCTGCCCATTGCTTGAAAAGTCTCCTAAAAATGTAGCGTAACCTAATTTAGTCTGCAAAAGACTTCCAAATAGCTGAATATTCGCAACTAAAGCAGAAACAAGAATAACTGGAATTACTGAAGCATAGAAAAACTGCAATGGCCACTTTACACCATAGCCCCTAATTCTATCAAAAGAAAGTGGAATTTCAATTTTCAATCCTTGCGCCCAAACGGCTCCAAAGAAAATCAAAGCAGTAGTCAAAATTACCGTAGCTGCAAGAATTGCTTCCTGTGGAACTCCATTTATCACAGATTGAATTATCACTAACACTTTTCCGACGCAATTAGCGTTTCCAAAATCAATAAGGCAATTTTCTCCAGTAGGCCCTATGAACTGGAACAAACCAACGAAAATATGCAATGCTACTCCCGCAAGAATGAACAATGATACTCCTGAACCAAAGCCCCACTTGCTACTAACCTCATCCATGAACATTATTGCAAGTCCTCCAAGTATTAACTGAATTATTACCAAGGTCTGATATCCTGGCGCAGCTTGCAATCCTCCAAGTAAAACATACACTATCGCTTCAAATAAAATGAAGAAGAATACAGCAAGTTTTTGAATACCTTGAAAATATTTCTTACCCTCTTCTGTTTTTGTATCAATAGATAAAATACCCGAACCCACAAGCAGTTGCAAAATAATAGACGCCATTACTATCGGACCGATACCCAAGCTGATTATACTTCCAAAATCAGTTCCAAGAATAACTGCAAGAAATTGAAATCTTTCTAACGAATTCTGACTCAATCCATGAAGAGGAATATTATATAAAATGAAGAATAAGCCAAGAATTATTAATGTCCATTTAAGTTTAACATTAAAACTTATTTTCTTTTCAACAGGCTTCTTAACCTCAGGAAGATGCTGTAAAATGTTTTTTAGCGCCACAATCTTCTATATTTTACTGGTTTTTAAATATTAGTCTTAAATGGTTATTTAAGCTAGCGTCGTCTTATTTTGGTTTAGAAAGTTTTTTATGGCTTGGTTATGTATGTTCTAAATGAATGAAGAATTAGGTTTAATTTGGATGAGTGCAGGCAATAGTTATTTTGATGAAAAAACTATAGGAAGATTGTTAAAATTTGCAGAGAAAAAATTCAAAAAAATAATTATCTTATCTCCAGATGAACCCGCAGAACATACTTTCAGAGCTTTAGGTTACTCTAACAGCAAAGCAAGGAGAAAAGCAAGTCTTAATTCAAATCTCTTAATAAATCGAGCTAAAAGAGAACTGCAAAAAATAGAGAATAAAGACAAATTCTATTTTGTTTATTGGAAAAGAGATATTGTCAGAAATCCTGAATATGAGAAAAAGTACAAAGAAACGATGTTACTCTACAAAAACAATGCTTCTTTCAGAAAAGATGCAAGAGAGAATACAAAAAAAGTAATATCCGATAAATTTAATGACGTAATTGAAGTGGATCGAGCTGTTGATGAAGCCGTTTGTTATTTATTAGAAGAATTGGCTTTTATATTGTCATGTAATTCAATTTATGGAGTTAACAATGTAAGCTATCTATATCATCAAAATTGGGAAATTTATGAAAATTTAATAAATGGCAAATATGATGGAAAGAAGAGAGAAAATTTTAATTTTGTTTTAACAGGAATAAAATAAATTTTATCAAAGATTAAAGAATACTGCCCCCAGCAGATTCAATCGCCTTTCTCGCGTTAGCTGAAGCACCAAGGGCCTTTATCACCATCTTTATATCAGTTTTAGTATCTCCAACAATCTTATATTTACTCAAATCAATTTCATATCCTCCGCTAGTCTGCTTTGCTTTCCCACTCTTAACAAAATTCCCAAGCCTCTCTTCAATAGTCCTTATGCTCATAGAAGGAACTTTCCATTTTCTAGTAACAGACCTATCTTTTTTGAAATATTTATTACCATATAGATTCAAAACAAGAGTTTTCTTTTGGTCTCCTCTCTTTCCAGTTCCAGCCATACCATATCCTCCTCGGTTTCCAGAGCCCTTAGTTCTATTCTTATATCCCCGTCTATTTAACCTAGAACCTCTATATCTTGTCGACTTTTTACGTTTTTTAACTTTCATAATCTTCTCCCTCTAAAGGATAATTCCATATCATTTAATCTATTAATAACATAATTGTTATAACCAGTTATTAAATCTCCTGCGCCATTAGCAATAAGCATTGCAGAACCTAGACCAAGACCTACATTTAATGCTAAATTATTATCTCCATCAAAATTGAATGCTACAATTGCTCCGATACCTATTTGGCTTAAACCAACTATCCTATTTAACAATCTCCTGCTAGCATATCTTCTTCCACTATAATTTTCTCTTTCATTCATCATAACATTCTCTCCACAAGTTTATTTATAGCCTCGCCATTATTACCAAGAACTCCCTTTCCGACGCCAAAATGTTTCTTACTATCAATTCCTCTTCTTGGAGGATGAAGTCTAAAGAATGGCTTAACTCCAAGCTCTTCAAGATTCTTCTTCCCAAGTTCAGAGGCTATCTTCTTAGCATCAATTTTCTTTTTGTCAAATCTCTCTCCACGAATCTCAATAAGTTGCTCAAGCATACTCTC
The DNA here is from genome assembly GCA_038045385.1 of Nanobdellota archaeon. GTDB lineage: Archaea > Nanobdellota > Nanobdellia > Pacearchaeales > GW2011-AR1 > JBBSZK01. The sequence continues at coordinate 101,098 of JBBSYE010000008.1, read as the reverse complement.
GCTTATCTTTCCAAAAGCGACAAAATTTCTAACTCTCTCAAGTATCTTAGCATTTTCAGGAGTTTCATGCATTATAACCGTAGCATACTTCTGTCTAAGTCTCATACGATAAAGCATTTCTTGTATATTATCCGGTATCTCAACCATTCCAGAAATTCTTATTACAACTATCATCTTTTTATCTCCGTAGTTTTACTAAGTGCATCCATACAAGCTTTTCCTGCATTAATAGTAGTTCTAACTTGACCTTTAGTAATTCCATAAATATCTTTTATTCCAGCAAGTTTCAATATCTTCTTTAACTCGTTTCCAACAACAAGTCCAGTGCCTTGAGGTGCAGGCAAAAGCTTCACACGAACGCTCCCACACTTACCTTCAACAGAAACAGCAAGACTATGCATTTGATTACAAGAGCAGTCAAAATTACCACAACCTCTCTCAACGCGAATAACATTAAGTTTAGCAGCACGAAGAGCTTTCTCTCTTGCAGGCAAAGTTTCTTTTGCCTTTCCAGTTCCAATTCCAACATGTCCATTTCTATCGCCAACAACAGCCATAGCAGAGAAAGTAACAACATTTCCTTCCATAGTTTTCTTTTGAGTCTGTCTCCAGGCCCTTCTCTTTCCACCACCAAACTTTCCTTTAGCTTGTCCTATGGCCAATAAATCAGTCTCAATAGGAATAAGCATTTCAACTATTTCAGGCTCAAGAATTTTATTCCTATTCTTCAAAATATGATCAATATCTTTCTCTTTCCCACTCTTAACATCTCTACCGATTTGCGTCTTAGGATTCCAAGCGTCTAGTCTTCCAGAATCGCGTTTCTCCTCAAAAGTTTTATCCAACTTCTTCATTTCTTCAGGAGTTGCCTCAATCAAGGCTTTAGGCTGGTTTATGTTTTCTTTTTCTGCCATATTACTTTATTTTCCCCCTAATTGAATTTATAAGCGCGTGGGTTTCTTTGACACTTGAAAGTCTTTTCTCGTCAGGAACTGCATTTTTCCCGTGAGGAATTTCAAGCCCAAAATCAACTGCACCTTTTAGAACTGCATATATTCTCCCACCCAATGCACTTCTCTGCATTCCAATGTCCAAAATAGCCTTTTTAACATTATTCTTTTTAGCTTTAGAAGCAATAAGCATTCCAGTCAAGTAAGCAGCAGGTAAACCCTTTAGACTTCCCTCAAATTCTTTAGGCCAACCATGAGCAAGAAGTTCTTTAGAGCTCGCTTGACAGATAATTCTATCTTGAGCTCCATCACTTAAAACTATTTGAGCTAAAACAAATCTATTACTTCTTCTCACTACAAGTCTTGCAGAATCAGATTTAATCAAACCCACTCTAGACTTATAATCAGTCTTGCTTTGTTTTCTTCTTCTTGGTATTGTTTTTCCTATTCCTTTCATTTTTCTTTAAACAGCGTCAATCTCTCCTTAAGATGCGCTTTATTTCTGAATTTTCTTGCTCTGATTTCTCTTCTTAGCATCAAGCTTTGCTCTAGCGTCAAAATTCCCTGCTTCTTAAGCTCTCCTACATAACCCCTCAACTTGCGAGTTATTACCATATACTCTCTCTTTTTATTACGAGCAGGATTTTTTATCTTTCCATGTCTTCTTCTTCCCTTTGATCTAACGATAGTTTTTCTTCCCTTCACATCTCTTATGAATATTACTCCAGAAGCAAACATCTCTCTAACATCTTGCTTTGTTATTGCTTCTTTCATATCTCCTAAGTGTTCAGCATTAAATCCAACTCTCCCTTTTCCAACTCCAAGAGTTCTAGCAATTAACGCTCTTTTACCTTCAAGCTTCATTTCTCTTGCCCCTCCCTTCAAAAATCTTAAACTTTCTAGTTTGAGCTTCTTTTACAAGTTCAATTCTTTTTTTAGCCCCAATTTTTCTACTGAAAATAACTAGATGTCCAGAGTTTACGTCTTCAAAATCTGATTTAGAATAAACTACCTTTGGAAGAAGCCCATGTATTTTTCCAGAATCATTAGCATTCTTCTTGAAACCAGTCATCGGAAATAATGGATAACCAAATCTCTTCTTTCTAATCTTACTATGCATTCCTCTAGGTCTTCGCCATTTTTGCAATTTAGGCCTATTCTTTCCAAGTCTAACGTGTCTAACGCTATCTTGCCTCAAAAATTTTCTTCCTATCATGCTTCAACTCCCGGCTTTGACGTTATAAATATGCCGTCTTGGAAAACTCTTCTATCTCTTTTTCTAACTAAAGTTGCTTTCTCAATATTTGCAGCAGTCTGCCCCGCTCGCTCCAAATCAATACTTTTAACTTCAACATTAACTCCATTAATTTTTACTTCAACATTATCAAGAATATTTGCAACTCTATTTTCTTTTTCTCCAAGGAAATTTGTCACAACAAACTTGCTTCCCTCAACCTTGACGGTCATCGGGAAATGAACGTTACATATTTCCATTTTGTATACAAATTCTTTTTCAAGACCAGAAAATAAGTTTCTTATATGTGCACACCAAGTTTTAATACAAGCCAAAGTTTTTTTATTTCCTTTTTTTGCAGAAAAAACTATTTTTCCATCTTCAATTTTTATTCCAACTCCAGGAATGTAGATTTTCCTTTCAAGTTTTTTACTTGCCTTTGAGCAATGAAAAATCTTATCAGAAAAAGAACAAGTTATTCCTTCAGGAATTGCAATTTCTTCAAGAAATTTATGTTTCATTAGTAGATATACGCAATTAAAGCGCCTCCGATATTCTTCTCTAAGGCAGTATGATGTGTCATAATCCCCTGACTTGTCGAAACTATAACAACGCCCATATCTTTCGCAGGTAAATATCTTCTAACATATTTCATTATCTCATCTGCACGAACAATCAATCTAGGTTTGATAGCCTTACAAGCATTCAATTTGCTTCCAATCTTAATCTCAAGTTCTTTATCTGCAACCTTATAACTAGCAACATAATTTTTCAACTTAGCCAAAGCTAATACGGAAAGCACGAAGTTTGAATATCTTTTTACAGTTATTCCATCATGCCCCGCTCGCTTGGCATTCATTACCTTATTTAGCGTGTCTGCAAGTATGTCCTGGCTCATTTTAGCTGTATTTGTTAAATCCGATGTCAGTTGCGATTTCTCTAAAGCACTGTCGGCACAAGTTTAATTCATATTGACCTAAATGCGCACCGAATCTACCGCATCTTCGGCATTTCTTAGCAGCGACTCCGAACTTGCGTTCTTTAGGCTTATTATGTTTGGTAAATTTCTTCAAGATAGCAGGCTTGCTTTTCAATTGCTTAGATATTTTAGTCCAATCGCTTGCAGTCATTTTATTCGAACCTCGTCTTGAATGTGTTTTCCATGAATTGAATTATTTCCTTTGGCGTTATATTATGGCGCTTAGGTATTCTGCCAGACTTAGTCTTTTTATGCTTTACTCTTACTCCAGCTCTTTTGAAAGCAATAGTAGCATTAAATCCTCTAATCCCTATTTCTCTGATATATTCCATTCCAGGAATTTCAATATATTCTTTTATCCCAAATGAAAAATGATTTGGTGCAATCTGCTTGACTTTAAGCTTATTATCTATCGCTCCAAGTAATCTTTTCAATAATTCAATAGCCTCTTTTCCTCTAACGCTAACTCTAGTTCCAAGTTCAAGTCCAGGTTTAACTCCAAATTCAGGAATTCTTCTTTGAGGACCAGCTTTTATTATTTGAGCTTTTCTTCCAGTTATCATTTCCAAAAGTTTTCTAGCTTTTTCCAAATCAGGCCCAGTAGCACCAGCACTAAGAACTACTTTATCCACTTTAGGTTGCATCATTACATTCATATTGCCAAAACGTGCTTGTTCTTAAGAACAACTTCACGACCCTCCATCGAAACATTAACATCTTTTCCCTCAACATGTTTTACTTTTCCATTTTTCCCAACGCTCTTACCAGAGATAACCATAATTTCCGCACCTTTTTCAACAGGGATTATTTTCTTTATTTTATTCTCTTCACTAAGCACTGCAGAATCTCCAATTTTACAATTTTCTTTAGAAATGAGAGTAGTTCCATCATGGAATATAATCTGCACTTTTCCTCCAGCAACAAGAACCTTTCCAGTTATTTTAGCAATTCTAGTTGAATCTTTACATTCATCAAGAAAGAATTTTCCAGTCGGCAAAAGACTTAATTTATATTTTTTATCCGCTTCAAATAAAGACATAAGTCTTATAGGTTGCCTATAATCACGAACATTTTTACCATTAATTTTTAATTTTTTATTATGAATCAAATGCTTTGTCTCTTTCAAGTTTTGCGCAATGTGCAACATATCTCTGACCGCAATAAGAACAGGAATAGAAATTTCATTATGGTCGCGAGTTCTAACTAAATATCTTGTTCCCTTTCTTGCTATAGGTAGCCTCTTATTTGCTGCTGATCTTGTCTGATGCATTTTTATCCTCCTTCTTGGTTGGTTTTAAACGTTTCTTATCTTCTCCAGTAATGGAAATCAAAAGCAGATTACTTGCGTCAAAGAAAACAGGTATTTTCGAGCCATCTTTCTTTTGTCTAGTAACATTCTCAAGAGTCACACGTTTCTTAAGCAAGTCAACTTCAGTCACTTTCGCCTTTCTTTTCTTGAAATTTCCTCGCTGAACAATAACTTCGTCTCCAGCCCTCAAGCTCAAAGCACGAATTCCATGTTTCTTTCTCAACTCTTTGCTTAAATGTGCACTTACTAACTTCTGTTTAACGTGAAGTGGAGCATTATAAACATATTTTCGTTGCTTTCTTACCTGCGAGCTTGATTTCCAAGCCGGGGAAAATTTCTTTTTCATCTTATCTGCCTTCCATTGCAATAAATATTTAATATTCTTCTCGCCCGACTTGCAAACTCATCTCCTGCTAATTCTCCGAGAACATCATAAGTTTGTCTTCTTTTACTTCCAGTCACACAACCAATATTTTGATCAATTTTTGCTAATTCTTTCGAAGCACAATTAAGGAAAAATAATGCTGAAGAGTAAACTCTTTCTTTACATTTCCCCTCAGCAGCATCTAAATAATTATTCATTCCCATGAAAAATCCTCCAAATTTTTCCAAATCATCAGAAGCGATTTTTACTTTAGACATTTCAGCAGTCATCATAGTACAAACTCCGCAATTTTAGCAGCAACAGGCCATCTCTCTAAAACTTCTCTTCCTATCGGCCCTTTAATTTGAGTTCCCTTCGGATTTCCTTTATCATCTTTCAAAAGTGCAACAGCATTATCTTCAAACATTACTCTCTCTCCAGTCTTACGCTTGTAAGGTTTCTTCTGTCGAATAACAATCGCATCAAAAACTTCCCCAATCATCTCTGGTTTTCCAGCTCTAACTGAAACTTTAACATGATCTCCAAGCTTTGCATATTGTTGCCTTCCCTTTACGCTCTTTCCATGAACAACTCCAGTTATTCTAACAATACGAGCTCCGCTATTATCGCTAGCCAATAAATTGCTACCAATATTTAATCCTCTTGTAGTGCGCGCGCTTATAGCTTTCATTTCTTTTCCTCCGCGACTCTAACAACTTTAATGAGAATGAAATGAATAATCTTACTCAAAGGACGACATTCACAAACCTCAACATAATCTCCAACAGCAACATGCATTCCCTTAGGAATTCTTGCATGCAATCTTGTTTTATCTTTCAAAAATCTTTCATATTTCTTTACATATACTGTTCTTTCAAATTCAACAACAATCCTTGTCGCAAACTTCTTAGTAACATAACCTTGAAAAGTTCTTCCGTGAGTTCTCACTGGTAAAAGTCTTTTCCCTTCGCTCTGTATTATTTTATTTTCTTTCATTTTCCATTCCCAGAATCAGTCATTAATGGAATCTTGGGCGAACCCAAGCTTAACCAGTATTTGTCTGACCTGTTTCCTGTGATTTCCTTGTAACTCTATGATGCCGTCCTTAACCGTGCCTCCGCAAGCAAGTCCTTCCTTGAGAGATTTTGCAATCGCTTTGATATCAACGCTTTTATCAAGCCCTGACACCAGAGTTATAAACTTGCCGTAGCGTCGCTTTTCCGTCGTAACGGCAATGCGCTGTTCGCTTTTAGCAAGATCTTCCCATGAAAGCGCTTCAATAGGCAACCCTGTTCTTGGATCAATATGCATCTTAGTTTGTCTTCAACCTCCTAGCTTTTTCAGCCTGGTTGAACGTGAATATGCGTGCGATTGCCTTTTTAATCTCTTTGGTCTTCATCGAAGTCTTTTGCCCAGGGACTGAAGCTCTAACTAGTTCCATTTTCAATTCGTTAATTCTAGTCTTACGCTGCTCAACACTCATCGAAGCAAGTTCTTTAGTTTTTTTCGCCATTATCTTTTAGCTCCTTTCTTCTTTTTCTTCTCTACTTTTTCAACAACAACTACTTCTCTATTTGCCTCTCTCTTAAATCCATCAAGCATCTCTTGATTGATGATTATCCTGTCATGAATCTCTGCATAAGGTGGCAAAATACTTACCTTAATTCCAATAACTCCCAGATTAGTTCTAGCTTGAGACATTGCTCTCTCAACAACTTTAGCTGGATTTCCAGTTTTCTTCAAATATCCCTGTGAAAATCTCCAAGACTTTGCTCTTTCACTCGGAAGCTTTCCAGAAAGAACAATTTCAACTCCCAAGGCCCCTGCCCTCATAATATCCGAAATATATCTATATGCAATAAGTTTAAACTTCAAAGAACCCTTTCTCTCAAGTTGAATCGCAATGTCGTCCGCAACAAGATGAGCATCAAGTTTAGGCTCAGTAATTTCTTTTATGTCAATATGAGGATTATCAAACTTAAATCTTTTTTTCAATGTAGCAGTAAGCTCATTTATTTTTTCTCCTCTCGATCCAATAACTATTCCAGGCTTATCAGTTGCAACAATTATTTTCTCTCCAACCGGAGTGTACTCAATATTAACTTCGCTAATTCTACCCTTTCCTAAGGATCTCTTTATGTATTCTTTAACTCCTAATTCATCATGTTTAAACTGAACAAATTTTTTCTCATCCATTTTTCTTTTCCTCCACTTCTCTTGCTTCCATAAGTAAATTGACTCTCTTTGCGTGAACTCCACCTCGTCTCATCGGTCTGCTATCCCAGCTGGGATTGGAAATAGTTATTCTAGCTTTTTCAGCATCCATTCCATTAACTAGAACATTTCCTTTTAATGCTCTCAATACTAATATGAAATTTTTCGCAGCAGTTATAGGGTATCTTCCTGACATCATCTTTCCTTTCCTATGTGGGATCTCTCCTTTAAACGGAACAGCTCTTTTAAATGCGATTACGTCATTCAAATCAGCAATCGCTTGGTCTATTGTTTTTCCTCTGATGAATCTTGAAACATACATAGAATGTTTAAGAGAAATATGAAGACTATTAGAACGAGCAACTGCAAATTCCTTTTTAACAACTGGCTTTTTCGTCTTCTTTACATCTGATTTCTTCTCACTAGTTGGTTCTTCCATTTTTTTAACTTCTTCCTTTTTCTCTTCAACTTTATGATTATGTTCAGTCATTTTACTTCTTTAGAGCCCTCGAACTCTTAGTAGCTCCTATTCCCGCAGCAGAGTGAGCAACTCTCTTTCTAGTGTGAGCAAATTCGCCAAATCTATGGCCAATCATATCAGCAACAACATTCACTTCTTGGAACGTTTTTCCATTATGAATTTCAATAGTCTTACCAACAAGTCTCGGAACAACTATTAAATCTCTCAAATGAGTTCTTATCTTTTTCTTACTAGCTTCTTTCTTCTCGCATTCCTTAACGAATTTATCAATAACTTCAAAATGTCTTAAGATGCTTCTTCTTTCTCTTGAGGGAAGATATTTAGCAAACTCTCTAATATCAAGTGTTTTCAAGTAGTTCAGTTCTTTTCCCTTATAGAATACTTCCTTTGATCTTACTTCTACTTCCATTACTTGCTCCTCCCTGTTCTTCTAGGTCTTATATGTCCTACTCTAGCTCCAGCAGGCGCGTTTCTCTTAGCAATCTTAGACTTGATACGCTTTCCTCTTCCAGAACCGAAAGGATGGTCAATAGCGTTCATCTTAACCGCCGAGGTGCGCGGCCATAATTTGTTTCGCGCTTTCATTTCAAAGAATTTCTTTCCAGCATTAATGAATGGTTTCAATTTTCTTCCTTCTCCAGCCACAATTCCAATAGTTGCTCTGCAATTACCATCAAGTCTAAGTTCATTTTTATTAGGCATCAAAACTCCAACCTTATTATTTTCATAACGCTTATTTATGACTGCTCTTGATCCAGCACTTCTTATCATTTTTCCACCATCTCCAGGGTTTCTTTCTATATTGTAAATATTTGTTCCAATAGGCATATCCTTTATTGAAAACACATTTCCATTTTTAACTTCCATATTTCCAATAGATATTTCTTGACCTTCACTCGCGCCTTCAAAAGCAGGATTGAAAAATACTCCTCTACCAAATTCAATCTTAGCTAAAGGAGCAGAATGCGCAGGAGAAGATATTAGTTTTACAATTTTTCCCTCGCCTGAAACTGGAGGATATTTTATTTCATAAACGAAAGCTCTAGCTCTCACTCTGTAACTCATACTTCCCTTTCCTCTTGCTTGTGATATTATTCGCTTACCCATTTACATCATTCCCATTTTAGACGCCACATCTGCAGCTTGCACAGACTTGTCAAATCGCACATAGGCATATTTTTTATTATTTCTTATCAAGGTTCTTAAAGAATCAACTTTAACTCCCAAAAGACTTGAAACTTCTTTCTTAATATCTTCCTTTGAACTTCTTCTAGCAACTTCAAATACAATAGTATTCTCCAAATCAATCAACTTTACTGCTTTTTCAGAGCTAACAGGTCTTATCATTTCAATTCCTCCAAGGCTTTCTCAGTATAAACCGCAAGCCTTCCAAGAGGATAAAGATTAGACACTTTAACCTCGCTAACAGACTTTATTTCAATTCCAGGAATTTTCATTTTCTCATTATCTCCTTTAATTAATAATAGTCCCGCATTTGATTTGTATTTTCTTCCTCTTAACTTTCCTTTTCCAGCCCTAACAGTTCTTTTAGCAAGAGCAACTTCAAATAAATCTCCAAGCATTTCCTTTAGTCCATGTAAAAATTTCTTTGCCTTAACATTATCAAAAGATTCTATCACGAACGGAAGGTGCTTTTCAACTTTGCTAATTCTTGCGTATCTTTGAACAATATATTTTCCATGAGCCGTAGCAGCAACCGCTCCGGAGAAAGCAATTTCCATTTCCTTTTCATTTATCTTTCTCACTCTTCTTATTCCCATAGGTCTATGTACAAGTCTTCCGCCTCTAGTATTAGAAACTTCTGCGCCAACCCAATTGAACTGCACCCCTCTTCTCCATAGTGCTTTACGTGGTGTTCTTGAAATTCCTTTTCCATATTGCCCTTTCCAATCATGTCTCTTATGGCTTATAGTTCCAGAAGCGGAATGTCTTTTTCCAGCGTCGCTAAAACTCGAGTGAGGTTGCCAATATCTTTCTGCTTCAAAAGATTTCGCAATTATGTCTTCTCTTATCTTTGAATCAAATATTTTAGGCAACTCAATATCATACTTTTTCTTTCCAGACATATCATAAACAGCAGCTTTCATCTCATCAACTCCAAAAATTCATAATTTTTCTTATTCATCTTCTTACTCGGGCGTAGAGCGGGAGTTAAGAGTATTTGCCTTTTTGCAGGCCCTTGAACGCTTCCGGTAACAAGAACGTAATCATTTCTAACAAGTCCGTAATTCTTAAAACCAACTTTCATCAGACCATCTCCTGAACTTCCAAAATGAATAATTCTCAAATTATAATGAACTCTTGTAAACATTCCTAGTTGTCCAGCCATAGGTGCATAGTAAGTTACTCTCGCAGGATGCCAAGGACCCAAGCTTCCAGGTCTTCTAACTCCCTTCTCTGCCTTATGAGATCTCAAGCTGATTCCAAATCTTGCAACGGCTCCAGAGAATCCTTTTCCTTTAGTCAATCCACGAACATCAACAAGATTTGATTTAAAGAAATCTCTAAATGAAATTTCCTTACCCTCAAGTTTTTTAACAGCTTCAAAATCTCCATTAAAAGCAACTTCGGAAAAGTCAGGATTTTTCTTAAACATATCGGTCATAACAGGGTAAACTATAATTCTTATTTGATCATGTTCAGGAGCTTTATCCAAATGTCCATGAACTTTTGGAAGCTTTATCTTTTTCTTCAATATTTTATCATTTGAGATAACTTTTTCTCCAACAACCTCTCCATCTTTGTAAAATCTAACTGAAAAAATCTTAAACTTTGGAACCTCAAGAATTGTAACAGGAAGAGCAACTTTCTTATTTAACGTCATCGAGTGTGGCGTCTTATCTTTAACCATAACAGTTCCCATACCGACCTTATACGCGATAACTCCTCCAATTCCCTCACTTTTAACGACATTCCAATTAACCCTCGGTACAAACTTGCGAGCTCTCTTTCGAGGCCAAAACTGCAAGCTTCCAAATCGTGGTCTTGTTGGTGGTGCCATTTTCTTCTATTTTTCTCCGTTGTGTATGTTTCTACGTATAGCCGTAGCACTAAGCGACCTAGAAATGGCGTAACTCTCCACTCCACAAACGACGCCTATCGTTTGAGTGTTCTCCGTCTTCCTCGTCCTGTTATCAGCAGGCGACTCTACAACTTTTTTCTATTTTGTGAGTATTTAAAGCTTACGGGGAGTTTTTTCAAAAATTCAATAGCAATAAAGCTTAAATATAATCCAACTAAAAAATTTACGATGGAACATCCATTTAATCCAGAACAGGAAGCTGAAACTTTCCTTGAAAGAGCAATATTCAGATTGGACGAAAGCATTATGCATGAAGCTCAAATTATCAGAACAACTTACTCTGACCTTCCAGCAGATTATAATGCGATTCTTTCAACAAGACCCTTTCCTCAAGAGCTAGCAAGAAATTTACTCACGAATATAGATCAAGCTATGGAAAGACTAGAAAGAATTGACTTGCACTTATCTCATATGAGAACTGTAGACACTCTTCTAAACGGCTGGGCATTAAATATTTTTGATTACAATCCAGCTTCCGATCCAGAATCAATTTACAGCAGAGCACTAAAGATGGTATCTCCTAATTTAGAGAAAAAAAGAGCAGAACTTGGTGAAGTAAGAGGTAATTTGGCTTTAAGAATAGCAATTGAGGACAAGAGTTAAAATTAACTACACTTACAAAAATAATCAAATAATTTAAATACTACTTAATACTACCAAGTAGTAAGATGGAAAACATAAGCTTAAAGCTAGAAACTGGATTTTTACATGCAATAGAAAAAGTAATGAAAAAGCATAACTACATGACTAAAACAGAATTTATACGCGAGTCTATTCGCGATAAAATTAGAAGACTTGAAGAAAAAGAAATAGTCCAAGATAAAGATATAATGTCACAAATAAAAGCGAGTGAACGCAATATAAGAAAAGGAAAAATAAAAGAGCTGAAATATTAGTAAAATCTAATGCCCACAAAACTTTATATACAACTTAACAAGACTAATAACATGGAAGAAAAATTATCTTTTAATGTAGCTTTACATGAAGAAGAGCTTGAAAATAAGAAAGTCTTTGTAGCTGATTGCATAGAACTTGGCGTTTCAGACTTTGGAGATAACGTTGATGAGGCAATTAATAATCTTCGCAAGGGCATAGCTCTTTTGCTAGAAGAAACCCCAGAAAAAAGAGCACTTCTTAAGAAAGAAGAACCAGTCCTAATCACGAGAGTATTTCTCTGAAGTCAATGCCTGATTGTTTCTCAATGCTTTTCAGCGTTCCAACAGGAATAACTACTTTATGAACAGGAACAACAACTGTTTTATTGTCCTTTCTTAAGATAATATGAGTCCCAGATTGCCTTTTTATTTCAAAGCCATATTTCTGCAAAATTTTTACAACCTCTTTTGACTTTATATTAGTTAATTTCATAATTATAAAACAATTTACTTTTATATAAAGATGTAGCTCTAAGCAACAAACTCAATCTCTTTTTTATGCGAGACGCCATCGATAGTCGTCTCACGAACAAGCTTGCCTTTTCTCTTTGCTAACTTGCGTAGCTCTTCAGGGCTAGAATACTTAACAGGTAAAATTATTTCTTCAATAACATAAGTATGCCTTGCCTCAAAATCCTTAAAATTTAGCTCTTCAAAAATAAATTTCTTAACAAATTCCTTATCAGTTGTCTTTACAGAACAAAAATCAATCTTTGGTCCTTTTTCTGAAGTGCTTGGCTTAGCAGATTTAGGAGCTTTAGCTTTTATTTTTAACACAACATCAGAGCTGCTAAATGAAAGAGCAAAAAATGCATCAGGAAACCCATTCAATAGCCCGATTATCTCAGCGCCAGACATCTGCCCAGAAATAACATACTGCTTGATACCCATAAATTGCTTTTTTCCAGTAGAAGGAATTTTACCTTCCAAATTAGCCGTTGAAACAACAACACCGCTTATTTCCGCCTTAGAACTACCAAGTTTTTCCGCCAAAGCACGAACAAGATCGTTAGCATATTCTGAAGTCGTTGAAAAAGAAAAGCCCTTACTACTATCTTTAGCTTTAATCATAGCTTTCCCTTTGAAAATTCCCCTGCTAAATTTTTGAAATTGTAAATGTACAATCTCATCAATCTCTTGCTGAAATATTTTATTTATAAAACTCTCCATAATTCTCCAATTCTATTCGAAGAGTTACGAACGTTTATAAATCTGTTCGCTTTCTTTATCTCGTGGCGCTAAACAATCAAGAAATACGCAGATTTGCGGCAATAGCATTTATTTTACTTGTATTCGTCTCAGCTTTTTTCATAATAAGACCACTATTTCTCTCAATAGTCGGTGGACTTTTACTTGCATACGTATTCTTCCCATTGCATAAATTAATACTTAAAATATTTCGAGAAAGAAACACGGCAGCTTTAGCAACATGTATACTTATAGTTGTAATAATTTTCATCCCATTTTGGTTTTTAATACCTTTAATGGTTCAACAACTCTTTGACCTATTCAATGCTTCTCAACAACTTGATGTAGCAGGCCTTGTAGAAAGAGTTCTTCCTTCATTTTCAGAACAAATAAAGCGAGATTTAACTTCAGCGATAATAAATTTCGTTAGCAAATCAATTTCATCCGTCATAAGCCTCTTGACAACTTTCATTCTCGATCTTCCCATATATCTACTTTATTTTGCAGTCATAATTTTTGTTTTCTTCTTTTCTTTAAGAGATGCAGATAAACTTAGAGATTATGTTACGGGACTTTCCCCTTTAAAGAGAGACAAAGAAAAGCACCTAGCACACCAATTCAGAGAAATAACTTCCTCTATAATATTTGGTTACGTCATTGTCGGATTAATTCAAGGAATCGCTACAGGCATAGGCCTGCTAATATTCGGAGTTCCAAAGGCCCTTCTTCTAACTGTATTTGCATTATTCGCTTCCATAATTCCAATGGTGGGCCCCGCATTAGTTTGGCTTCCTTCTTCGATATATTTATTATCCGTCGGCAAAGTTAGCGCAGGAATTGCTTTCATGATTTACGGGGCAATATTCATATCTACAATAGATAATTTCATCAGACCCTACCTTATTTCAAGAAGAACAAATATTCCTCCCGTAATAGTCTTAATAGGAATGATCGGCGGACTTTTAGTATTCGGCTTCTTAGGGTTAATTATCGGTCCGTTAATTCTTGCATACTTACTAACTTTACTTGAGGCTTACAAGAATAAGACTCTAGCAGAAATGTTCACATCAGATTAGTTTTTAAATCTCTATAGCTTATTTACTATATGAAATTGAGGGTGAAATCAATAAATCTTTCTGCAGGTCGTCCAATCGCCTTTCTACATGAAAAAGATGCAGAAAAAATAAAAGCATATCCCGGGTCAAGAGTTAGAATTAGAACAAATGGACATAGCTGTCTTGCAATCGTCGACGAAACAAAGGATATGTTTAAACCAGGATTTATAGTCTTATCAGAAGAAGCACTTCAGATTTTGCCAAAAGCAAAAGGTAGAATAGTAGAAGTTAATTTTGCTGAACATCCCCAAAGTTCAATGATTATTCAGAAGAAAATAGTTTCAAAAAAATATTCTGAACAAGATCTCAAAACAATCGTTAGCGACATAGTAAATAATGCTTTAACCGACGCAGAAATATCTTATTTTGTTTCAGACGTTCATAGAAACAATCTCTCTTTAGAAGAAACTGTCTATCTCACGAAAGCGATAGCTGCAACAGGAAAAATGCTAAAATGGCCGTATCGCAAAGTTGCAGACAAGCATTCAATAGGAGGTATCCCTGGCAACCGAACAACTCCAATCGTAGTTTCAATATGTGCAGCGGCAGGGATAATAATGCCAAAAACTTCCTCAAGGGCGATAACTTCAGCAGCGGGAACTGCCGACGTCATAGAATCCATAGCCCGAGTTGACTTCTCATCAGATGAACTTCAAAAAATTGTCCGGAAAACAGGGGCTTGTCTTGCTTGGGGCGGAGCTCTCGGGCTGGCTCCCGCTGACGATAAAATAATAAAAGTTGAAAAAATGATAAATATAGACTCTGAAGCTCAACTTGTAGCTTCAATATTAGCAAAAAAACTAGCAATGGGTAGCACTCATATCTTGATAGATATTCCATTCGGCGTAGGTGCTAAAGTCTCAAAAGCCCGCGCAAAAAAACTAGCCCGCAAATTTAGAGCTATGGGCAAAAAGCTAAAGCTCTACATAAAAACTGTCTTAACAGAAGGAAATCATCCAATAGGTAATGGGATCGGCCCAATTCTTGAAATTCGCGATGTTCTTGCAGTCCTACGTCAAGAAAATCATTCAAAAGATTTAGAAAACAAATCTGTTTTTCTTGCAGGAACTATTCTTGAAATGATGGGCAAGGCAAAAACAGGCATGGGCCAAAAAAAAGCCAGAGAAATTTTAAAATCCGGAGAAGCCTTAAAAAAATTCAAAGAAATAATAACTGCGCAAAAAGGTAGCTTCAACAATCTCCCTAGAGCAAAATATACAAAAGACATAAAGGCAAAGCAATCTGGCCAGATAATCACAATGGAAAATAGAGATATAAACTACATTTGTAGACTCGCAGGATCGCCAGAAGATAAAACGGCAGGAATGTATCTCGTCCACCACGTCGGAGATAGCGTAAAGAAAGGAGACGTTATTTTCACAATTCATTCAGAGTCTAGAGAAAAAATGACCCATGCACTAAACGCTCTAGAAAAAATCACCCCTATTAAAATAAGATAAACTATTCTTAGGTATAAGTAACTTTAAATATTAGTTTTATGTCCAAAAACTATGATAAGAGAATCAAGTCATCTTAAAAATTTGGTAGATTATATTGTAAAAAATAGCAATAAAGGCTATAGCCGTGATTCTTTGCGTTGGTCTCTTATTAGACAAGGAAATATGAAACATGAAGTTGACAAAGCCTTCCAAATGGCTGACCAAGAAATTGCAAGACAAGCTCCAAAGATACAACCAATACCAGAACCAAAGATTGAAGCAATTCCTCAAAACGAGTCAATCTCCGAATCCGAAAAACCTTCTTTCTGGAAGCGTCTCTTTAGTTAAATGTCGCACAACCATCATCACCATCACGAACATAATTGCAACAATTGGGGAAATTTAGAATCCAGAATAGGCAGAAACTGGAAAGATTTTGTCCCAGTATTAGGAGCAATAAACTATCCTCTAAGAGTTCTATCCGCTTTAAAAGATGAAACTGAAAGTCACCAACATACACATTCTCGCGCTAGCATGTACTTTGAAGCAGTAGTAATCGCTCACACTTGTTATCTAGGAACTGCAATAATTTCAGCATCAATATTATTAAATTATATTTTTAATCGCTAATAAAAAGCAATTAATCGCCAATATCTTTAAATAACTCAATAATTCACAATTTCAATGACTTTTATTCCAGAAAAAAATACATTAGATTATGGGGCTTGGAATGTTTTTAAAAATGGGCTTAGACTACAATCAGGAGAATCTGTTCTTCTTATCACTGATGAGTCAACTAGAGATCTTGGAGATGCTCTCTATCGTCAAGCAGAATTATTAACTGCGAAAGTTCCAAAAAGATATTCTATGGAGCAATTTGGTCCAAGACCATTACTTTCATTACCATCTGAACTTGAAAAAGCTCTACAAAAAGTTGATGTCACAATTTACGCTTCAGGAAATCAACCCGGAGAGCTAGCATTTAGAATGCCTTTTGTTGGTGCGGCAGTAAAAGCTGGAGCACGTCACGGACATGCACCAGGAATTAATAATGAAATAATGCTTACAGGTATGCAAGCAGATATTCTAGAATCTAATGAACGTTGTAAAGAACTTTATGAACGTCTTTCTCCGATAGAGTGGGCACATTTGACCACCCCGGCAGGCACAGACATCAGATTAGAATTTAGTCCAAACATAAATTGGATCAATAGTGACTGGGATTTTTCTAAAAAAGGAGAATGGCATAACATTCCTTCAGGAGAAGTTTTCACCTGGCCATCAAATACTAACGGAATTTATGTAGTAGATGGAGTTTTAGGCGACCATTTCGACCAAAAATATGGCTCTCTTGAAAAAACGCCAGTAAAATATACTGTTCGCGGGAATCATATAACTGATATTAAATGCCCTGAAAACAGCGATTTAGAAACGGAAATTAACAAATACGTATTTGATAGTCACAACGGAGATATTCTAGGAGAAATTGGCGTCGGGGCTTTAGATGTTAAAAATTTAATAGGCAGAATGCTCCAAGATGAAAAAGCATCAGGTACAGTTCATATTGCGCACGGAAATATCTATTCAGAAAGAACAGGAGCCCCAGATTATAGACAGACAACACATTGCGATGGAGTCATGCGAAAAGTCACGTTAGAAACAAATAAAGAGTTCATTCTTAGAGAAGGAATATATCAACCTTCCACAAAAGTTACATCCTAGTAAAAAATTCAAATCTCTCTAAAATTATACTCCCTAATATTATCTTTATCTTTAAAATGCACAGTTCCAGTCAAGCTTTTACCTGCAAAAAATAAAGGCATCCAATGCTTATCATCTGGCCACATTTCATCATAAGGCACGTCATCATATCTAAACCACCTAAATCCAATTTCCTCACTCTCTCTAGGTTCTCCGCTATACTCCGTAGTGCTGAATAAATGCACTTCAAGCGCTTCGTCTGGTTTATCGTCAAAAATAAAATGAAAAAATCCTCTGTAATTAAGATTCAAAGCCTCAATTCCAACTTCTTCTCTAAGCTCTCTCCGAGCCGCATCACTAATTGTCTCTCCATCATTAACCTTTCCACCATATCCATTCCATCTTCCCTCGCCAAAACCGCGTTTCTTCATACCAAGAAGAACTTCTCCAGCTCTTTCAACAAGACATAAAGTAAGTAGCTTCTTTTTCATTATTTTAATTAAAATTAAGCCTTAAAATAGATTATTATAACAAGAAACTTAGGTCTGAACCAGGAGCATATTCTATAGCTTCTTGGTCTTGCATAAAGAGACGTGCATTAGTAGTTCCGGCTAATTCCATTTTATCTCCTTCAACTCTCAACATCGCCCCCTCACGCAAAGCAACAACGGGATCAGAATTAAACACATGATACTCTCTTATCCTAGTCTCTCTACTCTCACCCATATGCTTTGAATCCGGAACAGGATCAATATAATGTGGATTAATGATAAAAGGAACTGCCCCCATAGCGTCAAAACTTTCAGGATACGCTATAGGCATATCATTCGTAGTCATAATAGTTTTACCCGCAACATTTGCACCAGCGCTTGTTCCAATATAGGGCATACCTTCTCTTATTCTCTCGGCTATATCTCCAACAATGCCAGACTTCTGTAGACTATTTAATAGGACAAAAGTATTTCCTCCCCCAATAAAAATAGCTTCAGCATTTCTCACAGCCCTATATGAGGTGCTATCACATTGATGAATTGAGTCTAGGCGAATTCCCATTTTATCAAATCTTTCATATGCTTTTTTAGCATAATCGTCATGAGTCATCCCACTCGGCCGAGCATATGGCACAAATAATATTCTTTTATTCTTTCCCATAAAATCTCTAATCATAGGCTCACAATGGTCAAGATATCCACTTCCATGTAAAGTAGAATTTGAAATAAGAAGCAATCTCCTATTATCTTTTCCTTCATCCATATAGTTCTCGTAAATTTATATTATTTAAAGATTATCGTGATAAAAAACGCCCAGACTCCCGAAAGAACAAAGTGTCCCAATTTTGCTAAATAACTAGGTGACTACATTATGACTACATAGAAACTTAATTAGCAACGAATGTAGCCATAACATTATGACTACATAATAGAAGAATATATAAACTGTGTAGTCATAATAAAACTATGGCTCATACCGAAATACAAGAGAAAAAAGGAAGGAAATATTATTACCGAGTAAAGAACTTTAGAACTGGAAAGAAAGTAAGAAAGGAGAGGATTTATTTAGGCGTAGATTTAGAAAAAGAGGATTTAAATAAAAAAGAAGTTAAAGCAGATAAAGAATTGAATATACTCAGCGTTATTTTATCAAAAGAAGATACGAAGTTTCTTGAAAAAATAAAAGAAGAATTCAGCAAAGAGCCAAAGGAAAATTATGAAAATAGATATGAAGCATTTTGCTCATTATTCACATACGATTCTACAGGGATAGAAGGAAACACATTGACTTTAGAAGAAACCTCCTTTCTTTTATTTGAAGGAATTGTTCCCAAAGAAAAATCTTTAAGAGAGGTGCATGAAGTTATTAATCATAAAAAAGCTTTTGACTATCTTTTAAATTATAAAGAGGATATTACAAAAGAATTTATTTTAAGGCTACACGATTTAGTCGTAGTTAATACCCTGAGCCAAGATTTGCTATCTCAAATAGGAAAATACCGAAATGTGCAAGTGTTTGTTGGAAGATCCATTCCACCCAAACCTCAAGACGTTCCAGATAAAATGGCCGGACTATTAAGATGGTATTCTGTAAATAAAAAGATTCTTCATCCACTAATCTTGGCTTCTCACTTTCATACAGAATTTGAAAAAATTCATCCTTTTGTGGACGGTAATGGAAGAGTCGGGAGATTATTAATGAACTTTATATTGCACAAAAGTAAATTACCTATGATAAATATACCAAAAATTAAAAGATTTAAGTATTATGGGGTTTTGCAGGAAGCGCAATATAAAAATAATCTTCGACCATTTGTCACTTTTCTTATTAGTATATTAAGCAAGGACAAGCTTAGATTTTAATCAAAAAGATTACGCCGACGCCCGGAATCGAACCGGGAGATCCCGAAGGAAATCCGCTCTCAAGGCGGACGGAGTACCATTGTCCCACGTCGGCTCAAAACAAAAGATATTGAGCATTTTTAAAGCTCTCTAATCAGATATTCTAATCTCTATTTCGCCCACCGAGCCTAAGTCTTGATATAAGTCCCGATATTCTAACACGTTCCTCATGCATATGAGACCTATAAGCCCCTCTATATCCTGCACAGAAAACTTCTACATATCTTTGTGCATCTTTTCTACTAAGATCATGAGGCAAGTGACTATATCCTTCTCGAAGCGCAAAACTAGCGGCCTTATTACTAGGTTTAATATCTTTAATTTCCTTTTTAACTGCATATACAAAAGCGCTATAATTCATTCTCTTGCTATAAAATTCAACTATTTAATATTTATCTCGAATCATCAGATATTTTTAACACAGCATCTAAAACAGCAGGCAACTCAATAACGCCATCAAGTTCAGTAAAATGCTTCATTCCTTGTTCCATAATAGTCTCCGAACCAATTCTCTCCTTGAATAAATTAATATTATTTATAGGAACAAATGGATCATTATCGGAAAATAAAGCGATACTCTTCCCAAGATGCTCCCTTACCTTGTTAAAATCAATCGGAATCTCAAGCCAAGGTCTTGCAATAACTTTTTCTTCTTCACTTTCAAGCCCCATTAACGTAAACCATCCAGCGACAAAGACAGCCCCTCCAATATTTTCCCCAGGAGGCAATTTATCCAAACATCTTAGTATTGCCTGACATCCGATACTATGTCCAATAAGAAAAGTATTCTCATCGCAAGTTCCTATAGCCTCTCTAATATATTCGGTCCATTCAAACACACTCGGACTAGAAGCATCAGGCATATCAAGAATCTCAACAAAAAATCCTTTCTTTTCAAGTTGTTCTTTCAACCAAGGATACCAATCTCCGCCCGGATATCCATCCCATCTATGAACTATAAAAAAGCGTTTCATATATCCTCAAGATAAAGAGAGTAAATAAAGATTATTAAGCCTGAAAAACTAAATATTAACATGACAGTCATTTTAGTCTTCGGAACAAGCACAACTTATGGGGCTTGGGATACTGAAGGAGGTTGGGTTCAACGTCTGCGTAAACACTTGGATGAAAAACAACTTGCAAATGAAAATCTTTACTATATGGTTTATAATTTAGGAGTAGATGGTAATACATCTACAGATATTCTAGAGCGAGTTGAATTTGAAACTCTCCAAAGAACTAAACTTCTTGAGAAAGGCGAAGAAGTTATCACGATTCTTGGAGCTGGAACAAATGACTCAATAATTAATAACAAAACAAAGAAACACCACGTCTCTTTAGAAGCTTACGAATTAAAAATCAAAAAGATAATTGCACTAGCAAAGAAAAATTCAACAAAGATACTTTTTGTAGGGGCAAAACCTCTTGATGAAAGCAAAGTAAACCCGATACCTTGGCTTAAAGGACATTCCTATAAAAATGAACACATAGAGAAATATGACAAAAAACTTGCAGAGGTCTGTAAAAAATCAGATATCTTATTTATTGATGTTTATAGCAAAATGACAAAAATAAAAGGCTATGAAAAACTTTTACCTGATGGGGTGCATCCAAATAACGAAGGTCACAAGTTAATATTTGAAATTGTCAGAGACGCTCTGATAAAAAATAAGATCATCCCTTAAATTTCCAACTAAATAAAATCCTATTTGGTAAAATAAAAAATAAAATCAACCAAACAGGCTCGCAAGTCCAGCAGCAGATTCCTCTTGCTTTTCTTCTTTCTTCTCTTCAGCTTTAGCAGCAGGCGCAGCAGCACTAGGTGCGGCAACAGCAATTTGTGCATTCGCTAATTCAGCAGCAATGTCCACTCCATGCAAACAAGCAACAAGTGTTTTCACTTTAGCTTCATCTACATGAGATCCAGTAGCGGAGATAACTTTTTTCAAGTGTTCCTCGTTAACTGGATGGCCAAGCTTATGCAACAAAAGAGCAGCATAAATATATTCCATTAAATAGTCCTCCTTATCATTGTGATTGCGATAAAGACAAGAGCTTAGTAATTGCCTTTTCCTCCATAGATGCAATAGAAATGAAATACTTTAGCGTTTCCGGCGTTAAGTACTTAATACCAACAGCAAACCCTTGAGATTTAACAATAGCATCCTGTAATGCAAGTAAAGTGCCAGGCTTGTCAATTCTTATATCAACATAGACTTTATCAGCATGAGAATCATAAGCAGCAAGTGGAATAAAACCGACTTTCATCGGGCTTACGCCAAGTTTAGCCAAAACACTAGCAACATTATCTTTAATCGGCTCGCCCTTTCTAGCAACAACCGCTCCTTTGATTACCTCAAGTTTTCCCTCTTTTACAGCAACTTTAAGCCCAACGCCAGATAGTTCAGAAATTGCAGGACCAGGAACTAAATCAGTAGGCCCAGGTTGAATTTCAATATCTTCAGGAGCAATATCTCCTCCCTTTGCGCGAGTTGGAATTTGACTTTCAGCTAAAGTTGCAGCTAATTCAAAAGCATCAACGCTAGACAGTAGCAAAACGAAATCAGCCCTTAACTGCTCCTTCAAAACTTGCAAAGAGCCTTTTTCAGTTGCATCGATTGCTCTGCTTATAGCATTCTTCTTTAGAAAAACAATTTCAGCAACTCCACGCATCTTCTTTTTCAAATCGTGAAATTGTGCGCTCGGTAAGCCCTTACATGAAGCAAGCAAAATAGTTTTAGATTCCTTCATCTTCTTAGCCAAATCTTTTACAGCCTTAACTTTAAAATCCGGAACTTTACCTTTTCTTATGCTCATAGCTCAACTCCTATTGGCTTAGTCATAGTATACTTCACAAGAACGTTCTTGACATTTTCCTTCTTTGTGGGAAGAGCAGCAACAAGAGTATTGTAAATAGCCAAAGCATTTGCTTCAAGATGTTCATCGCTCATAGATTCATTACCAACAGATATTTTGATACTTGGTTCCTTTGCGCGAACTTTAACTGATTTAGAAATTTTTTCAAGTAAAGCATGAATTACTGCAGGAGATTCATCAGTCACAACCCCTAGTTGAGGAGATGGCATTTTTCCGCTAGGTCCAAGAGCCTTACCGAATGCTCCTGCTACGGCTGGCATCAATTTAGCATTTGCAATAAAGAAGTCATACCCTGCAACGAGCTTTTTCAAAGCTTTTTTCTCTTTGTAAGAATCAAATTCAGGTTTAGTTATTGTTTTTACAGCACTATTCTTTGCCTCAAGAAACGCACATACTTGTTTATCTTTAATTTTATAAGGTAAAGGCACAATAAGAGAAATAGTCTGTCTTTTCAAATCAATTCCTTTTAGATTTACGATTAAATCTACAGATTGTTTAAACTTTCGTTTTTCTTCCTTTCTTAATGTTTCAAGTGCTTCTCTTAACTTCATTTGAGTCTCCTACGTCAGGCCCGCATCCTCAGTCGAGTTATCGGTACGTAGTATTTCGACTATCTCTGTATAAACGAGCCCTATTTAAGCCTTCTGGTTCTGTCTCAGTCCAAATGCTAGGCCTAGCGCCCTCAAGGATTTTTCCTATCTCTTCTTCGGGATCATATTCTATGTAGTCTTCGTCTTCATTGAATCTATTAATTCTCATAAAAAAAAGAGATATGGCTATATTTAAAGATTATCAAATCAAAGATTATTTAAACTCCACTTAAACAATTTATAGATGGTTAATCAAAGGACCTATCAAATAATTATTTTAGTAGTTTCAATTATTATCTCATCTTTTGAAATATTCAGCGAGAATCAGGCAGGCAGACTTGGAATGGCCATCCAACTGATACCCCTGTATTTTCTAATAGCTGTATGTATCATTATTTTTATTTTCAAACCAGATGGTAAAATTATCTATATTGGGCAGATTATTTCTCTAGTAGGCTATATTGCGATAATTTTTTCTTATTATCTTGGAACATTTTTTAGTTATTATTTAATATTCATAGGGCTTGGTATTTTTACAATAGGAATATTAATAACTCTTATTGGTTTAATAAAAACTTCCCTAACTTTAACTCAAAGCAAAACTACATTTATCGCAACATTATCTATTTTAATCATATTGCCTATCTTAGCCTCTCTTATTATTATTTTTAATAGCTGTTACTTCAATTCTAATGATGAGTGTATTTTAGAAAAAGCTATTGAGCAAAAAGATGCTACAATTTGCAATAAACTTGTTGATAACTCTCAAGGCGGAGGAGGATATAATCAACGTAATAGTGGTTGCTTATGTCCCTATGCCGTCCAAGCTGATGAAAGAAAGATTTGTGCCTATTGCGGATTATATGATGCTGGACAGGTCTATCTACCTAAATTTGATGGAGGTTATGGCGGAGGCTGGGAAGGCTGTTTTGCATCAACAACAGCAAGTGAGGAGGGCAATCAAGAATTCATAAGGGAGTTTTATTATATATTAACTAACTCTAAGGAAACTCCGTTCAGTATTAAGTTCTTTAATTCAGAATCTGAACAAATGTATCTTGAAAGTAATCGTCAGAGGTGGCCAGATTTTATAGAGTGCTATGAGTCTACAGGAGGCAAATATGAAAATGTAAAAAATTGTCTTCTCCAAAAAGAATCTGATACAGATTTTAAAGAAGTAGTGTATGGCAAAGGTTGGCCAAATGAATGGGATTTAGGAAAATAATCCTTGCCAAATCTATTCGGTATGTTTATCAAAACTATGCAAGTATTCCTTTACACGCTCAAT
Organism: Nanobdellota archaeon; assembly: GCA_038045385.1. Lineage (GTDB taxonomy): Archaea > Nanobdellota > Nanobdellia > Pacearchaeales > GW2011-AR1 > JBBSZK01. The sequence goes on along the minus strand of JBBSYE010000008.1, from coordinate 76,938 downwards.
AGTTTGTGGAATCAAAAAATTCTCAATCTTATTACTGAAAATGCTAGATAGAGGCTCAAACTCACTCAAACGATAAACATTATTTTTCTTATCAACAATCATCAAATCCCTCAATCTCTTCAATTGACGGCGAACATTGCTCTCCGCCAATCCCTTTTCTTCAAGCGAATGTTCCTTTCTAGAAGCGCGAATTTTATCAATAACTTCAAAACTACTAATCTCCTGTTTCTTTTTTCTCGCCTCATCTAAAACTAAGAGAATATCCACAATTACATCTCTAGAATCGCCCGGCTGTAGTAGCCCTAAGCTCAAACAAATCTTCTTCACTAATTCACGGCGAGAAACATCATAAGGCCTTTCATATTTTCTTAAGGTAATCTCCGCAAGTGGAACGTCCCGAGCCATAATCCAAAAGCGATAACAATGATTATAAATCTACCCCTCGCCAGATTGAGATGGAATTAGTTGCATGTGTTGGCGCAGACAGAGAATCATGGGGACAAGTTACAGGACTTATAAATCATCAAGAATGGGATAAAATTGTTCTTATCAAATCCTCTCAAGCTTCAGATTATCCAACACCTGAAGGAGCTTATGAGATAATTCTTGAAACAACAAAACCCTTAATAGAATTGAAAGCTCATCTTGTAAGCAATCTAAAAAACAATTTAAATGATTTTGAAGCCTGTCTTTCAATTGCCTCAGGCTCCGGCAAAGAACACATGGCCATTATCTCCGCTTTACTAAGCATTCCAGTGGGTATTCGATTAGTCGCATTTACCAAGAATGGCGTTGAAGTTGTTAATTGATACCCAAATCTTACAAGACTAAAGTTATTTCTGTTCAGTCATTTTAGAGAATCTTGAAAATTTCTCTCTTTCCAAATTTATAGAGCTCTGTATACTTGGGAGGCTTATCGCTCTTATTCTTTTCCTGCTCCTTCTTATGTTCTGTCATTGATTTTTCAAATTCCTCCATGCTTTTAATTTTATATTCTATAACAACTTTGTTATAATCTGTCACAAAATCAAGTAGAACATGCCCGTTAAAATCAGGCATTTTTTCCATTTCCTCTTTCATCATTTTTGCCAGTTCACCAGCGTACCCTGGTTTAGCAATAAATACTTCACGAACAAGATATTTGAATTGATTTTCTTCCATTTTTATCAATTACACAAGGTATTTGGTTTTTATAAAATTATTCTTTTTTAAGACAGTATACTATATTATCAATCATCATATCATTTCTTCCATGTATCTATCCGTTTGAAAATCCATAGAAATAAAATGCACAGTTATTTCAATTAATTTTTTTAAATCTTGTAAATCCTTCCCTTCCCATTTTCTATGGTAATGAGTTTCATCGTTTCCAAGCCAAGAAGCCCTCTGGGCAATTTCTTTGATTTTAGGGTTTTCAATTAATTCATTTATGCATTTTCCAAGAAGATTTCTCTTTATTTCTTCTTCTTTTTCGGGATATTTTTTTATTAGATAGTCTTTTATTAGAAATTCTAAAGACTTTCTGTACCCAACACCACAAATTTCAGAAAGATTTTCCTGCTCTGCAAACTCAGATTCTCCATATATTTTAGTAAACATCGGAGATATTTCTTTTATTTCAAAAGGAAATTCCTTGGAACGATTATTCCCTTTTGAAAGTCTCACTATACGAAAAATACTTCCATCTTGTTTAGCATAACCTATAAAAGAATTTTTACATTTCTTACATTTCAAGAAAAGTTGTAAATCTTTCGCTGGCCAAAATATTCCTCGCAATATCTGTATTTCTATTTGAATAAAGCAAAAAGGGCATTCTAGCGACTCTTCTGTGCTTATTTCGTATAAATTCTCATGTTCACCACCATCGGAATTATATGGCTTTATTAGTTTTGAACTCATTTTAATAATTATTTTTACCTTTGATATATTTTATAAGAACAATGAAAATACCTAAGATTATAGCAACTATTCCAGAAGAAGTGTTGCTTAAAGGGAATGACGGATACAAAGCCTTTGCTATTGCTAAAGCAACATATATTACTATTGCAGATATAGCAAAAACTCTGAAAGCCCCTACAATATCATCTATCGCATTATCTGACCAATGTCTTTGCATAAAAAAGCAAAATATTTTAACTATTTAAATTCTATGGGATGATGACAAATAGAGAATATCAAGTTTGGGACAAAATAGGGGAAGAAGAGGAATCTTGGATGCAGTTCAGAAGGTTCGCTGTTTCTTATAGAAAGGCTTTTTTGAATTTGATAGAAAAAGAAAGACAAGAAGCCTTCCTCGGTAGTCTATATGATGATGAAGATGTTTTACCCGCGCTTCATCTTTTTCATCATTATATTGAGCTTTCTTTTAAGTCTTTATTAGGAAAGATTGGAAAGAACTTACCAACTCACGATTTAAGAAAACTATTGGGAGAAATAGAAAAAGCCTATCCAAATTTTAAACTAAGCAAATTGCCACGTCTTTTGATAACAGATAATGACTTAATAAATGAAAATAGATATTTCTTAGAACTTGAAGGGTTTAGATATCCCACAGACAATAAAGGAAATAAAATATGGACTATTGAAGATGCACGAGGTTCTTTTATTATGTTAGATGGAGTCTATAATTCTAGCATTAGGTTAATCTCAGAAGTTGAAGATTTTTTTAAAAAAGAGATATTCAGCCTAAAAGACTAATCTTCTAAAATTAAGGGTAAAATTCTAATTTCTTAGCCTCTGTTTTCTTAAAAAAGTCTTCTAAATATTCAATCCGACTCTCGTAGATAGCAATCATTGATTCCGGCGGAAACTCAGTTGAAGTTCTTAATTTATTTTCCGGATAAGATAAAAAGGGAATATCATATTCGCTCCATGCCTCTAAGGTTGTCCAAGGATAAGCAATGAATCCTTGATGAGTTAAAGAATTTCTCCAAAAACCATAAAGTTCTGTAGCTGTATTTCTATCGACCCCCATATTAGGAAGAGAAAGAAGATCAATAAACCTCTTTGACGAGTCGTTTTCTTTAGGATATAAGAGTCTGGCAAGGCTTTCAAATCCAAGAAAAGAAATTTGAAAGATGAGTTTTCCGTGAGATTTATTTTTTGCAAATTCCTTTAACAAAGAAATTCTATTTTTATGGAATAGAATAAAACTTTCAATATCTACAATAATATTTTTTCGCATATTATTTTTTTAGTTGTTTTAAGGCCAAATAAAGGGGTCGAAAAGCCCAAAAGATAAATAAGGCAATTAGAAAGAATAACCTTCCTCCGTTATAATACTGAGCTAATATTGTTACAACTGCCAACATAGTTAAGATATTAACAAATAAATCCAAAAATAACCAAATACTAAACGGATTATCGATTTTATTTGTATAAGTTGCAGTCTTTTTTCGTATTTTGAAAAAGGATTTAGGTAATACAATATACAAAAAGCAAATAGCCGATATTACAAAGGCAACCAAAAATATCCAATACCAAACTGAGGGGTCTTTACAAAAATGATTGTATGAAGTGATGATAAAATTGAAAAATACTCCAAGAACAGTAAAAGTTGTCAACACAACTATCAATAAATTAAATCTTTCTTGTAATCTCTGATGATTCTTATTATCGAACATCTCTTGCACCTTTAAAGATTGATTCAAACTTAAGGAAGGGAGATCAACCCTTAGTTCATACCACTCTTCTCCTTCTTTCTTCTTCCATCCAAATTTTTTAGCCATAAAATTATAGCTCGGACACACTTAAAGACTTTTCTTTAAGAGGGTTACAGCGAAATTGCGCTATAATATTTTTTTCAGGGCAGGGTACAAATTTGCAATAATATACCAATTTATCTCTTTTTAGAATAAGCAACTATTTCTTGTTTATAATTCGAAGAATGACACTCGGGACAATTACCGATTCTACTAAGCGTCTCATTTCGAGCATCAATGTTTCTTGTAGCTTGTGTGCTCGCATCAAAATTTCCCTGGAGAGCAGTACCTATTCCAACTAAAGCGTTTAAAGCGTTCCCTCTCTTCATAGAAGATTCTTTTCCCACAGGGACATACCAAATTTTGCCACATCGGTTACATTTCCTTTTGTATTCTCTTGCGACTTTTTCTCCTTTCTTTCCTGAAAGAACCCTTTTTTCTTGATTTTTCCAACACTTTTCATGGTATTTTTCACCATCTATATTTTTCCAAGTTTGGAATAGAGAAATTTTTTGATCGCATAATGGACAAATAACCATCTTTTCTAAGAGCAAGGTTTATTTATAATCATTTCTTTTCGTAATTTAATAACCTTATTTCAAAATCTATCTATCTCATCAAAATACAAAAAACCAATCCCCTAGAAGAAAACCCAAACCCAACGCAACGTCATCCAAACGAAAACGGCAAGTATAGCGTAAGTCGCTATCGCAAAAGCCCACTTGCCCCATTTTTCTCTTCCGGTTAAGCCCCAAATTGTGAGGTAGAAGAAACGCCCACCGTCAAATATACCAACGGGAAGCATATTCATTAAAGCAACGCTGAAGTTTATTATTACCATCCACCATAGAAAATCATAAATGAATACAGCAAAATCTCCATATAACGGCTCATAATAAACAAAAGGGTCTTTTATTTTAGAGACAACAAAATAAATCGCACCAATTAGCTTTCCTCTTGGCGGTCGAATTCCAATTCCTAAATATGCATTTCCATCTTTCTCATCAAGAGTAATCAAGATTGTTTCCTTTTCATCATCAACAATTGTTAAAATTTCAATTGTCTCTCCTGGGAGCTTATCAGAAAGAATTTCTCTAAGACTATCAATATTTTCAATTTTCTCATTATCCACGGCAAGTATAGGCCCTTTAAACTGCGCATTTATCGCAGGCGCATCATCATAAACAATTATAGCTTCAGCATTTTGTTCTAGCGCTTTAGAGAAAATAACTCCACTAGTCAAATAACTCTGATTGTTAGCGAAAATTCTTTGTAATGAATCATTCTCCGCAAAAATACCAGCTTGACTCAGAGGTAAACCGTTTATGCTTTGAATATCATCAAGGTTTAGCACGGAAGTTCCGTAAGCATTAAAATTAACTCCCGCAGGAACAAAGCTAACGCTGAAAAATGCCCACATCACCGCAAGAAATAGAAAAGCAACAATTATATTTGTAAATACTCCCGCTCCGAGAATAACTAATTGCGGAAATTTCTTAGCTTTCTGCATATGCTTTTCATCAGGCTCTACGAAAGCAGCCAAGAAAGGACCTAAAAAGCCAAAGCCAGTCGCATGAACTTTTATCCCATAATATCTAGCATAAATTCCATGTGCAAATTCATGAACAATAGCAACAACAGCGATAATCAAAATCCAATAGGTAAAGTAGAAAGGCGGAAGAAAATCTACTTTGAATAAATCAGGCAGGTAAGGAATTAAAGGTAAGATAGGCGGAATTTTAGTCTCTCTAACTACGGCATTAGAAGTATAAAGTTTCACAAGGGTAACAAGAAAATAAATCATAAGCCCCATCAGTAAATATCCTGTAGCAACAACAACATATTGTAATGGTTTCAAAATTTTAGCATATTTTTTGCTTGTAGTCTCAATAATTTTCAACCCAATGCTAGTTCGATATAAATACAAAACTCCCTGTCTCTGCAATTTCGCTCTGTGAGTATAAAGGAAAAGAACTACCGCTAATGTAAACACTACTAAAAACGTCAAATCGTATAGTACAAAGCTCATTTAACTCACTTCTTTTTAGTCCGAACAGGTCTGAAGACTCGCCCGTGGCATCTTCTGCACGAGACAGACTTATTCGCGACTCTGATAGGTTCTGTTCTCGTCTTCTGATTGCAATTTCTACAAACGAAAACATTTCGGAACATTCTATTATGAGCAACAACAAGTTTTGTAGCCATTAGAATACTCTCCTAATAACTTTCTTACCTTCAACATTCCAATATTCAACAGTCTTTTCAGCCTCAAGTTGGCCTTTAACTTCTTCAGCGTAAGGTAAGTCCATAGTCTCAAAGCTTTCTAAATCCATAACTGAAGCACTCTCATCATTGAAACTCAAAATTTGCGCTTTGCGCTTTGTAATCATAGGAACTTCAAATCTTTCATGTCCAGGCACAGCAAGAACTTTCTTCTTATCACTCAAAACCCCAATAGCTTCAATACGACATTTACTAGCCCCATGTTTTCCAGTTTTGCTAATATCGTTAGTTCTAACCGTGTATGCTTCTCCATCAACAAGAATAGTTGTGCCAGGTTTAGCTTCTGTAGCATTAATTAATTTCAACACCATGACACAATCCCACAAGAAACGTTTATAAAACTTACTAAACACACGCACACATGGAAAATACCAAGAAAGGAGATTTTATCCAGATAGTTTTCACAGGAAGAACCCAAGGAAAAATCTTCGATACCAACGATGAAGAACATATAAAAGAAATAGATTCAGAAAATCCTCCAAGAAAAGTAATCTTAATAGTCGGAGAACACATGGTTAATCAGGGCTTTGATAATGCTCTTGAAGGCAAAGAGTTCAATAAAAAATATTCAATAGAAGTTCCATCAAAAGAAGCGTTTGGCCCAAGAAGAACAGAACTAATAAGAACTATTCCAATGAAAGCATTCATAGAAAAAAATGTTTATCCTAAAGCAGGCATGACTCTTGCCTTAGATGGAGCATTAGTAAGAATAAGCGCAGTTTCAGGCTCAAGAGTAATAGCCGATTTTAATCATCCTCTTGCCGGAAAAGATTTATCTTATGATTTTAAAATTCTTCATATTGTTCATGACGTTAAAGAGCGTGCAGAAACATTTTTTGGCTTTTTTTTTAGATTTATTCCAAATTTTGAAGTCCACGAGAAAGAAGTAATAGTAACAGCGCAAAAACCTCTAGAGCCATTCATAAATGCATTCGCCGAAAAATTTGAAAAATTAGTCGGTAAAAAATTATCTTTTAAAGAAGAAGAAAAGAAACCTATTAAATCAGAAGAATTGCAAAATCCCGAAGTAGAAACACAACAATCCTTATAAACGAACTATCTTTATATTAATAATGGCATTGACAATAGAAAAAAGAGGGCATTCAAGCGCCACGCATGAAATAGATAAAGAGCTTGAAACTTTAGTACAAAATCAAGTGGCGAGAATAAAAGTTATTGGTTGTGGAGGCGGTGGAGGAAATTCAGTTTCAAGAATGAAAGAAACCGGAATTAAAGGCTGTGAGGTCATAGCATTAAATACCGACGCTCAAGATTTATTATACTCCAATGCAGATCATAAAATTCTCATTGGTCGTGAATTAACTCATGGACTAGGCGCAGGAAGCAATCCTAAAATCGGAGAAGAAGCTGCTCGTGAGTCAGAGCAGGAAATAAAAAAGAGAATTAGTAATAGTGATCTAGTTTTTGTCACTTGCGGTCTAGGCGGAGGAACTGGAACTGGCGCAGCGCCAGTAGTCGCCGATTTAGCAAAAAAACAAGGAGCTTTAACAATCGGAATAGTCACATTACCTTTCACTGTAGAAGGAAAAAAGAGAATTGAAAACGCTCAATATGGCTTAGAGAGAATGGCTGCAGTAGCAGATACATTAATAGTAATTCCAAACGACAAGCTACTTGAGTTAGCTCCAGAACTCCCATTACACACAGCATTCAAAGTAGCAGATGAAATTTTAACTAACTCCGTGAAAGGAATCGCCGAACTAATAACAACATCTGGCCTAGTAAATCTAGACTTTGCAGACATCAAAGCAGTAATGTCCAATGGAGGAGTTTCAATGATTGGCATTGGCGAATCAGATTCAGCACATAATCGAGCAATAGAAGCGGTAGAACGAGCAATAAATAATCCTCTTCTCGAAGCAGACATAAGAGAAGCAAAAGGCGCTCTAGTCAATATAATTGGCGGTCCAGACATGTCTCTAAATGAATACAAATTAGTAATGGAAGAAATTGGAAGTAGAATATCACCAGATGCAAAAATAATTTCAGGAGCTCAAATTTCGGCAGACATGGAGAAATCAATAAAAGTTCTTCTCATAATAACTGGCGTTCAAAGCTCTCAAATTCTAGGCACAAATTTCAACTTCAAAGATAAATCGGGAACAATAAGTAGCGAGTTAGGCATAGATTTTGTTGAAAATGGCGATTAGCAGAGTATAGAAAAGATTAAAAGATAGAATTCTAAGGAAAAATATGGACTCAGCAGACTTTTCTCCAACGGGCTCTTCAAAATATGATCGCTTATCTAACTTAGGCGTTACCAGAAAATACGAGCCAAAGACATTCTCGGTGAGTTATAATATTGATACTTCTACATTTCCTGCTTTTACAGATCCAAAATCTTCAATTTATAGAGTTCAAAGAACAATTGAGGCAATCTTAGATGATAGCAAGAAAAATGCTTCCTCAGCAACTTGCTCTTTTGAGTTGAATGGCGAGGGAAAAGAAGAATTCTTAATGTCTTTCAGGACTATTTATGATGAAGCAAATATTCGTAAAATAAGAGCAAATGACATTAATAATTTTGAAGGAACTTGCGGATTACTTGCAGGATTAGGTTCAGGAGTTGCGGCTTATATTTATACTTGTTCTCCAGCGGTTTCTGCAGGAAACTATCTAGAACGAGCTTCTCATTATTTAGCACCAATAGCAGGTCTTGTTGAAGCAGGAATTCCAATTTTAAGTGCTATGGCTGGCGGAGTAATTGGAGGGTTTGTAGGATTGATCTTAATGAAGATTCCTTCAACAATGAGAACTCTTTCAAAGGAAAAATATACTTTAATCGATCAAATAAACAATACCTTAAGATGTGGCCAGGAAATTAAAGAAGGCGATTAATTTAAAAACATCTCAAAGCTCATAGAATAATGTATCAGAAATTCAAGAATTTTTTCAATCAATCATTAAGAGTTTGGCGAGTCTTACGCAAGCCTTCTGGAGAAGAATTCAAGCTGGTTGCTAAAGTATCCGCAATTGGAGTTCTCTTATTAGGATTCTGTGGCTTTGCAGTTTCTCTAATAATGAAAGCGATAGTATGATAAGATTTATATACCGATTAAAATCTTCTTCATTACTACTTCTTGCAAGTTCACGAGGTAGCAGAGCATGATTTACATCATAAAAGTCACAACAAATAAAGAAGACAAAGCAATTGAAATGATTACCGACAAGGTTCTAAAAAAACAGCTTGCAGTTTACGCCGTCGCTAGACCTCACGGATTAAGAGGATATATTATTCTTGAAGCAGCAGACAGAGATGCAGCAGAAGATGCAGTTTTCAATCTTCCTTATGTAAAAGGAATAATCGGCAAGACAGTTACATTTGAAGAAATAAAGAACATGGTCCAGCCAGAAGTCGAAGACTATAAGATTGAAGTCGGAGATATAGTTGAAATGATTGCAGATTTATTCAAGAAAGAAAAAGGAAAAGTTCTTCGTGTGGATAAACAAAAGCGGGAAGTAGTTGTCTCTTTGTTAGGCGCAGCAGTTCCAATTCCAGTAACAGTTAAAATGGATAACGTAAGAGTTATAAGGCGTGAAAACGAGCCTGAAACTCCAGGAGAAGAAACTAATGATAGTTAAGATGATTATTGAAGGCGGGGCGATGAAGCCAGGTCCAACTATAGCTCAGCAGCTTGGCCCAACTGGCGTCAATTTAGGAAAAGTAATTACAGACGTTAATACAGCAACATCAGATTTCAAAGGCGTTAAAGTTCCAGTAGAAATAGATGTTAACACAAAAACAAAATCATTCACAATAAAAGTTTTCTCTCCTCCAACTGCCGAACTTATTAAAAAAGAACTTGGTGCTGAAAAAGGCTCTGGACAACCTGAAAAGGTAAAAATCGGAAATTTAGCCATCGAACAAATAATATCCATTGCGAAGACAAAATTACCAAATATGTTAGCAAAAGATTTGAAAAATGCAGTCAAACTAGTAATTGGTAGTTGTGTTTCTCTTGGCGTAATGATAGAGGACAAGAACGCAAAAGAAGTCAATGAAGACATAGACTCTGGCGTTTATGACAAAGAAATCAAACAGGAAAAAACAGATGTTTCTCCAGATAAGAAAGCCCGTTTGACAAGAACATTCGCAACAGTTAAAGCTAAACAGGAAGCGACAAAAGCAGCTGAAGAAGCCGCTAAACTGGCTGAAGATGCCGCTAAGGCGGCATTAGCTGCAGCAACACCTGCAACGGCAGCAATAGCATCCGCTTCAACTCCAGCATCTGCCCCAGTAGCAGGCGCTAAAGCCCCAGCAGAAAAGGCTCCAGCGAAGAAGAAATAAATTTTACGACGGTAAAGTTACTTCAGCAAATATATATTTTAGATGCTCTTTTAATTGACATGAAGCGCTATATTATTACCGAAGAACTTAAAACTGCTTTGAGAAATAACGGTTACAGTCTGGAACAACTAGGACAAAGAGCAGGTTTTCAAGTTAAAAATTTGTTATTCGCTAATAAAACGATTAAAGAAAGCCATCTAGAAAAGATATCGAGATTGCTTAATCGCTCATTTGACTTATCGGAAGCTATAATGAATTATGAGCGAAATCTTGGAAAATATGCCCATGGCCAACCTGTTACGAATCAATTGAAAAAAGATGAGCATTTGGCAGAATTTGTTGGAATTATGTTAGGAGACGGGCACTTTCATAAAGGCGGCGTGAAAATCGCGTTCGATAAAAGAAACACGAATTATATGGATTATGTAGGTGCTCTTTTCAAAAAGATAACCGGGGCCGGCTTAAGACCATATATCGTTAAAACCACGAATCAAGGCTATCTCTATTTTTATAGTTCTAAGTTTGCCGAAGAATTGACTAGTTTTGGTCTTATTCAAGGAGATAAAATCAAAAACAATGTCGGAATTCCAGATTGGATAAAGAGCAAAGAAATATATGCAAAACGATGCATACGAGGCCTTATTGATACAGACGGGTGTATCTATGTCTGCAAAAGAGAAAAGCAACGATATGTCAAATTTACTAATTTTAATCGTAGATTACTTGAAGAATTTAGAGACTTAGCGCTTCATCTCGGCTATCATTTTGTGAGTGCAAACAAAAAGAATGTGTGTTTGTATCGGAAAAATGAAGTGCCAAAGTTTATTAATGATATAAAACCGCTTAAAGCAATTGGGGATATAGTCTAGCTCGGTTAGGATTCGACTTTTGGGAAGTCGCGGCCCCGGTTCAAATCCGGGTATCCCCATAATTATTTATAGTAAAAAAATTTCTAATATTATGTCTGCTGATGATTTTGGTTGCGAATGTGCTCGAACTTCCGATGACTATCTTTACAGAGCAGGAAAAGTTCTAACAAGAAGAGATTTGGATGATATGTTCCAAAGAATAGAAGAATTTCGCTCATCTCAAACTATCGGAGAAAAGATAATAAAATACGCTAATAGAATTAAAAATTATTTAAGAAACTAAATTTTAAACTTCGCAACAATCTCATTTATTCTAGCATCAAGTTCTTCAAAAGAAGCAAACACAAATTCTTTTTCAGCATGGAATAATAACCAAGGATTAGTATGAAGCCCATTAGTGCAAACGCAAATTCTCGGTCTTTTATTCCACATATGTGCATATACTATCTCTTGTGGAGCACCAATAGTAAAACTCTTATCGAGAACAGCAAGTATTCCAAAGCATCTTCTAATTACTTCTTTATCTCTCTCAACTACAAGTATGTGCTGATTATTATGAATTATCGGCGATCCTCCCATATCAGCAATCTTAACGTCCTCTCTTCCTCCAGGACCCCCAACATCATAAAAAGGATTTACAAGAGCGATTTCAGGATGTTTTGCCTCAAATGCAAGTTCCCATTGTCTCACAAGTTGACGACTTGCAGAAGCATGAGCAAGATAAAGTGTGAATTTATCTTTAGGCCATCCATCAAACCACTTTTCATCAATCTCAACCATCAAGACCATAGCCCTTGGGGACAATTTAAAGATTTAGATACTAGAATGAAAGAAAGGATAATAAATAGGTAAACATTAAATTTATTAAATAAGATGAACAAAGAAAGGAGAAAAGCAAGATTAATTATTACATCTTCTATCATCGGAGGGATTATAGGAGCATTTCTTAATAGTCTTAATAATAATTTTACTTTGTGGAAAATGATATCTTTTATTCTACTTTTGATACTAATAGAATATTTTTTAATAAAAGAGATAAAATATGACCAGATTTGATTCTATAAAAAGTAGCTCAAATTATTTCCCATCTCATAACTTAATTTTGAATCCATACAAACCGCATAATTTAAAAACCATATAGATTGAAAGTAAATATGGGTTCAAAATTAAAGAAGACAAAAGCAGCAGGAAGATTTGGAGTTCGCGCAGGCACTAACGTTCGTAACAGATTAAACCAAGTAGAAGCTTTACAAAGAAAAAAGCAAACTTGTCCTTACTGCAATCGCCCAGGCGCAAAGCGCGAATCTGTTGGAATTTGGTCATGTAGAAGATGCGGAAAGCGTTTTGCAGGACATGCTTACATGCTCAATAGACAGACTTAAAAACCTATAACACAAAATAACAAAATGGCTCAATACAAATGTTTCAAGTGCGGCAAAGGAATAACTAATAAGATATTAGAAAAAAGATTTGTCTGTCCACATTGCAATTCAAAAATATTCTTTAAACCTAGAAAGCACATTGTAAAGGTAAAAGCTCTATGAACCCATCAAGGCACATACAAGAATTAGGAATTATAGAACAAAATCTTCAAGCTATCTTAATGCAGTTCCAAACTTCAGAAATGGAGCTAAATGAACTCAATACTGCACTAGGAGAAGTCAAATCATCAACCGGAGAGGTCTATCAAGTAGTTAGTTCAGTAATGATAAGAGCAGATAAGAAGAAAGTTCTTGAGGATTTACAGAAAAAAAAGACTATAGTTGAGACTAAAATGCAAAGTTTTGAAAAACAACAAAAAATTCTTGAAAAAAAATCTGAAGATATCCGTCGAGAAATAGAAAAGTCTCCGATAAATTAGAAAAATAATTTTTTAATTATATCCTATAAAGTTACGAATTCAGAACGATAATATTTATATACTGATGCTCTATAATACGACATGGCATTTAACTTAAAGAGCGTGTTCGGAGGTTCAAGACCTTCGGAAGACTACCTTGAAATTGACGTTACTCAAGCTCAAGAGTCAAAGAACAAAGTAATCGTTCGTCCTTTCTCGTTAAAGCAGTATGACGATATCAATGAAATTCTAAATTCACTAAGAGAAGGCTATACAATAGCTATAATTGATATAAAACCTCTAAAATCTAAGGATATTGTAGAGCTAAAGCGTGCAATCGCTAAAATCAAGAAGACAATTGAAGCTCTTGAAGGCTCAATCGCAGGCTTCGGAGAAAACACAATAATCGCTACTCCTCAATTCGCTGAAGTTCACAAAGCTTTAGCTCCAGAGAAGAAAGTTAATCCTTTAGAAGACTATTAGTTCTTATTTTTAGATTTTTTTAAATTGAATAAAGATAATCATTATTAAATGATAACATTTATATATCCTTACGTTTAGGAAAAAAGAATGATGGAACCCCTACATTCAGATAGTAATTTCAGAACAAGAGGAAAAGTAATCTCTCTAACTCGTGGAAGGCCTGGAGGTCACCGAACTGATATGGAGAGTTTAGTTACCTTAAATATTAAATCTGGCGAGACCAATCATCTGGTTGATTTACCAATAAAAACAAAATCTGACTTTGAAGTTCTCCCTTATCAAGCATCACTTGCTGGCGTTGAAGTTTCCTATTCTAAAGAGTACGATTCCTGGGAAGAAGGCATTAATAAAAAATGGGAACTTGAAGTTCTTTCAGGGTTACTGCAAGGAAATATTTACAAATTTAGCGCAGGGTAACTTTATCGCCTAGCAATCAAAAATATACTTCTTATAGCAACTACAATCGTCGCAGGCACAAGCATTACAAGCAATCCGGATAGTGTTGAAGCTATAATATTACCCAATGCAATCTCTCCAAATTGAATATTAGCAATGCCCTGTTGCCCTGCAAAGCTCACTATCACAAGAGAAAGCGAAGCAAGCATGAATGTACTAGCCTCATGCTGATTGATTTCAACAAAGAATCCTAGTAGTAGCCCAAGCACAAGAAGAACCCCCAAGATGAATGGATTCGCCTGTCCTCCAAAACTAAGTAAAATGCCTCCAATAAGCGCAATAACAACTCCAACAAGTAAAGCCCAAGCACTAAAAAGATTTTCTCTCGCTTTCAAAGCCATAAAAAATAGAGACGACTAAAGTATATATAATTGCCTAAACTCTCAAAATCTAGTATCTTCTCTATAATAGAAAAGTTTAAATACCATAGTAATTGCAGAGTTACAACACAAAATGAATATGAAATTACTTTCAGCATTTTTGATTACAGCAGTTCTATTATCAAGTCTAGTTTTCGCTGCAGTTGTATTTACTGCTCCAGATTCTGTTGCTGTAACAAAGAAAGGCACTACTCTTCAAGTAGATAACACTGGAGAAGTTACAAACTTCACAGCTACTTTAATTGGCGGTTCAAGTCAAACTCTTGATGGAAAAACAATCAATCTTGCAGTAACTCCAATCGGTTCAGCAGATAATGTGGCTACAAGTCTTAGATATAATATTACCTTAACAGGAAGCGATTTAACAAGCTTTCCAGTTTCAGAATTCTCAAGAACACTTAATATAACTGGAATTTCAAATGCAGGAAGCGCTCCTTTTACAAAGATAGTAACTCTTAATTTCCAAACTGGATTCTGTTCAAACGGACCAGCTGGCGCAAATCTTTCAATCAAAGATGTTGATGTTAGCAATAGCGGAGATAAAGATGAGGAATGGATGCCTCTTGATGTTTTATCTATTGATGTTGATGTTGAAAACAACGGAAATGACGACATTGATGACGTTATTGTAGAAATGGGCTTATTCGATAGCGCAGGAAGAAATGTTGTTAATGATCTTGATTTCACAAGTTCTGATGAAGAAGAAGCAGATCTTGGTAATCTTGGCGATGACGATGACGACACAGTCTCTTTCGAATTCAAAGTTCCTGCAGATTTTGATTCAGGAAACTACAAGCTAGCATTCAAAGCATATAGTGATGATACTGGCCAAGCAAGAGATTGTTCAGATGAATTCCAAGGAAAAGTTTTCACAAGTATCTCTGTAAAGAAAGAAACAGATGACGAAAAAACAATAGTAGTTGATGATATAGAGCTACCAGCTCAAGCAACATGTGGAGAAACAATAAGCGGAGCTTTCACGGTATTCAATATCGGAAGCCAGAATGAAGATCAAGTTAAAATTCAAATGAGAAACGCTCAACTAGGCATAAGTCAAGACTTTGTAATAAGAGAAGATCTTGATGAAGGCGATGATAAAACTCTAGAGTTCAACTTTGAAATCCCTGATAGCGCTACCGATGGAAACTATAATCTTGAGTTCACAACATTCTACGACTATGACGACAATAGCGATGATTACGATGTTGAATCTGAAGATAAGTTCTTAGGAACTTTGAAAGTTATCGGTTGTTCTCCAGATAATACTGGAAATCCTGGTAATGTAGATAGCGGTTCAGCAAGCATAACAGCATCTCTTGATTCAGATGCAAAAGCAGGAGAACAATTGACTATCACTGCAAGAGTTAGAAATACTGGCGATAGCGATGGAACTTTCATTATAGCTTTAAGCGGTTATGAAGACTGGGCTTCATTAGACGACGTATCAGAGAGATTATTGAATCTTGATGCTGGCGAATCAGCTGAAGTAACAATCGTGTTCAATGTAGATGAAGATGCAGACGGAACACAAAGCTTCTTCATTGAAACAGATTCAAATGGCTCTGTTGACAGACAAGAAGTTGAAGTCGATGTTACAAGTAAGAGCTTATCGTTTGACTTTGGCGGAAACAATCTTATCTGGATAATCGGGGCTATCAATGTAATACTATTGATACTTGTTATCGTTGTAGCAATAAGACTTGCTAAAAGATAAATCTTCATAGATAACAATTTATAGTTCAATTTTTTATACCTTTAATGGACTATAATCAATCAGTTTCTCTATCAATTCGTTATATTATCCTTCTTATTCTAGGGATAAACATCGCGATAATATACACGATAGCCACTCCTCTAACGGTCTATCCAGTCTTCTACGCATTCGATTATCTCTATGATGCAACTCTCTATGGAGGTAATGTAATTGGCTTCAAAGGCTATTTTGCACATATAGTCGATGCTTGTATCGCAGGCTCTGCATATTATTTCCTCTTAATATTAAATTTAACAACTCCCATGAGTTTAGCTAAAAGACTAAAGAGTCTAGTTTTTCTTCTCTTTTCTTTCTATCTAGTAAATGTAGCAAGAATAATAGTTTTCGGCATTTTCTTCTATAAAGGTTTCAAGTATTTTGACTTTACACATCTATGGACTTGGTATATTGGTAGCACAATCTTCGTAGTTCTTCTTTGGTTTGCGAATATATATCTATTAAAAATAAAAGAGATTCCTATTTACAGCGATATAAAATCTCTTTTAGTCGAGAGCAAGTTTTTATAGCACGTTTAATTAGATAAATTATGCTTAATGCGATATTAGAACAATTTGTAAACCTCATGATTTCGCTCGTAGGTTCTTTGGGCTACTTTGGAATATTTATTCTTATGACTATTGAAAGCACAATAATTCCCTTTCCAGCGGAAATAATATTAGTTCCCGCTGGCGTTTTGGTCTCGCAAGGCCAGTTATCTTTTACTTTAGTCCTTTTAATGGCCATTCTTGGTAGCGTCGCGGGCGCACTAATAAACTATTCTCTTGCCTGGCATCTAGGCAGGCGAGCAGTAAATAAACTTCTATTCAAATATGAAAAAATATTCTTCATCAAACATGAGCATATAACAACCGCAGAAAAGTTTTTTGATAATCATGGTGAGATAACCACTTTAATTGGTCGTCTAATTCCAGCATTTCGCTCTTTCGTCTCGCTCCCAGCAGGTTTTACTAGGATGAATTTATTCAAGTTTAGTCTTTTTACAGCCATAGGCGCGGGACTCTGGAGCGCATTATTAATTTATCTAGGCATACTCTTTGGAAATAATTTATTATTAATTAAAGATTACATCAGCGAGATATTAATTGTACTAATAATTGCTTTAATTCCAATAATCTTCCTTTATAGAACGATACGCAAACGCTACCCAATAAGACCTTGAGCTCTAGAACGAGCATCAGAGACTATTGAAACTTTAAGCTTTTCTATAGCATTTAATATCTCGCAATCTGGACCAACAATAATTTTAGTACATAAACCTTCAGATTCAATTCTAGTTTCTTCACCTCTAGTTATTTCAAAAACCTCAACAGTATCTTTAAGCTCACACGTAACATAATCCTTCCCAAGTTCGTCCGCGAGACTTTCATTAGTAATACCTGACTTGACGGCAAATTGATTCTGTTGCAAAAATAAAGCAAAATCTCCGACGGCAAGATTACTATCAGAACATCCCTCCAAATCACTCGTTAAATCAAGTGCAACATAAGCGAGTTTAGTAGTCATCAACACTGGTCTATCAATAGGAATATCATTCTTTCTAGGATCTGTTCTTAAATACATATTATATCTTATAGTATTTTCTTGTGAATCAACAAAGTTATAATAATAATGATATAATGGAATTTTCCCTATTTTAGTTTTAGTAAAATGCAGCCCCTCATAATCAAATTGAGTATTCCATTTTACAATCTGCTGAGTTCCCAAAAAAATAAGCACTAGCACAACTGCAAAACCCACTATCCACATTATTTCATGCTCAATTTTTCTCTCCTTCTTTTTCTCTCCTTTAGTTTCTATTTTAGTGTCTTCAGTCATCTATTATTCCCTCATTCATGGTTTAAAAATCTTAAGTATTTTTATTGCGTAAAGCTCAATATGAACTTATCCACCTCTCCTGTATCTCCGTTAATGAAAAAGCAATTCTGTTCCTGCCTTATAGAGTTCTCTGAGCTATCTCGATAGATTATTATTGGTTCACTACAATCTTTTTCAGGCAAGTCTCTCAAGCAAGGACCATAACATGCCTCATAAACTCCATTAAAATAAGTCCCCAAGTTAAGAGCCAAATGCTCTCTAACGAAGCTATCTTCAGAATCAATATACAAGATCTTTCCCCCATAGTTCAAAGCCCTATTATTCAGATTAACTTTAACAATATTCGTTGGGTCATTAAAAAGATATAAATCCGAGTAACTTGAGGGAAATATCCAATAGCTTCCGTCATATCTTATTCCCCCACTTGAAACATTAGAATCGGATGCATCAGTCACGCCATAAAAAGCGTAACCCGCTGTACTTAGCACCATAAGGCCAATAAGAAGAACGCCCATAATCAGTCTATTCCTTTTGCTTCTTTTCTCTCTCACTTCAAAACTTTCAATTGCTCTCATAAAGGGTAAAACAAATTACCTTTTAAAAATTTAATGTATGTCTAAAATAATGAATATTTTTCTCCGAAGCTTGACAGCAGGAGATAAAAAAAAGAAAAAAAAAGAAAAAAATAATATTACTATCCTTAAACAGTTTGAAGTATCGCCTGAGTTCCGGTTGTACCTTTGTACTTCTTGCCGACAGTTGTGTCAACAGTCTGTGTTCTTAGGTATGTAGCGGCATTCTCAGTGTCATCAGCATTGTAACCAGCCACAAGTACAGCAACTTTGCTGCTTGAGAAAGGTGAAGTGAAGGTCTCGATGATATACTCACCAGAACCTGCTCCAGTACTGCTTGTAAAGCTTGATCCGCAACTTGAGCCCAATAATTGAGCAGCTACAGTGTTTACGCAGCTTCCTCCAACAACAACCATATTCCTTGAGGAATATGTGCTTGCTTCCGAGTCTCTGATTGTAACAACGCCAGTGTTTGTAGCACCATCACCTACCGAAGCAGTTGCCTCAGTGAAGTATACCATTGCCTGAACTTGATCGTCAGGATATGATAATTTCGCACTCTTTTGTCCGCTTGTAGGATTGTCAAGTGTGACAAGTGTTCCATACAAGGTCAAAATTTGAGACAAATCATCGTTAGATTCTAATGTGGTATAGCTATTTCCATTTCCAGTTGTGGTTCCAGGGGTAGTAGCAGTTGAAACAACGGTATCAACCTCTGTTTCAGATGCACTTGTTCCTCCACCAGTAAGTGTAACTACAAGAGCTTCTTCATTGTCAGTTCTATCTTCAGTTTCTTCCCAAATAACAACAGAAGGAGTAACAATATTTCCTCCATTAACTGGATCGAGTAAGAACACAGTAACTGTGTTATGACCCGAAATAGTCACGTTATAGGTAAGTCTACCTGAAGTGATTGTCGTGCTTGTTGGGCCCTGTGTAGAGTTTATTGTCGCATTCAAAGAAACGCCACCCACTGTAACGTTACCGTTAGCGTTAACTCCCCCTCCAAGGTAGTATGACACAGCAGTTGCTGTGTTATAGTTATCTCCATCAGGGAATAATAATCCAGTGATATTTGTCGTTCCAGAATTAACAACAGTATAATTCTGCATAGCCGCATTAACAGATCCGACAGTCGCGCTTGTAGATCCTGCAGTCAAGTTCATGGTCAAAGGTTCATAGAATGATACCTTGGCCCCCTTGTCTGTCTCTATCGTAGGATAAAGAACAATATTTCCAGAGTCAGTAGTATCAGGATAATTTAACCTGACAACTATGTCTTGTGGAGAAGTTGAAGCTCCAACATATGATACAGCAAATGTTTGACCACCTATATCAATAGTTCCAGCTCCCTCGCTAGTTATAGACGCTTTATATGTTGTTGATGTGTCAAAGACATTCTCAAAAACAATATCGTCATTAGTATCTCCGCTACTATTGGAAACAGTCTTCAAGCGAACCAAAGTTCCCTCATCCTGATTTCCAACAACTGCGAACATAGACCTGTTTAAAGCAGTTCCTTCTGCAACTTTTAGAAGTTCCTTACCATCATTGCTATTAGCAAGCCTCATAGTTTGAGATTGGTTATTAAGCCAAACGAATGAATTTGTATCACTTCGATGGTCCGTGAATGAAATTTTCATTTCATCGTCACCATTAGCTGAAACAGTAATCATATCTCTTCCTTCATCATCCAAATCAGAGCTAGTCTCTGTGAATTGCATGATAAAAGATCCCCATGTAGGGTCTGCAAAAGTGCCTCCAGTAATAAGAGCATCTTCATCAGTATCATCTGAGAAAGTTTGGATAACTAATTTAGTCATTGCTCCAACAGTTCCACCATTAAAGCTAACAAGAGTTCCATCAAGAGATTCTTCATCAGAACCAACTTTAACCGCCTGCCCAGTTTCCAAGATAATCTTTTGACTACCTACAGTAACTTCAGCAGAAACAGTTCCAGTCGCATCAGATTCATCAGCATATGAAACAGAAACTTCTATTCCATTTATTTGCTTTGAATCATCCTCATTGATTTCTTTGCTTTGCGTACCTCCACTACTATCAGTTACCCTAATAGTTGCATCAGAATCGCTAGCAGAAACAAGTTCAATAGTATAACTATTGCCTTCAACTTCAACAGTTGCAGAAGGATTAGGACTACTTCCGCCTAAGGAAAGAGCTATACGCTCTGAAGATTGATACAATACAATTGTATCTCCATCAGTGTCTGCTCCGATTGTCCATTCAGTTCCAAACAAGTTTAATGCCTCTCCTTCAGAATCTGCATGAGTCAAGTTAACCGCTCTATCAAAAGTTATTGTTGTATTATAAACAATAGCAGTTGAGCTAGTTCCAAGATTTACAAAAACCGTAGGATCATCATTACTACTAGGCTGTTGTCCGAACAAAACACGGCTATTACTTGGAATCACAATAGTTTGTGTGTATTCCGCATCAACATTACCTGAAAAGTCTCCATCCTCCAAGATTGTAGGAAGGTTATCATCAGTTACAGTTGTTCTAGCAACGTTAAGTGTATCGTTCAAATAAATTTCAGTTCCACTAGTAAATAATGGGAATGCTTCGCCAGTTATAGTTGTCGTCGTTGTACTTCCTCCATCACCTAGTGCAGATTGCAAACCAGTTGCAATACTAGCAGCAGCAGCGATGTCAGAGCTATCAGCATTGGTTCCCCAGACTACTGCAGCAGTACCCGCACTCTCGAAAGGTTGAGGATAATTTGCAGCAAGTGCTAGTCCAACAGTTGATAACATTAAGGCAGTTGATGCCATAACAGACGCAATTTTTTTAAATTTAAACATTTTCTTTTTTCTAACCCCCTTTCAGCTTTGTACCCTTAACAGTCCCGCAGGACCCCCCATAGAGGAGGCTGTGAAGCCCGTCAAGTGACTCTACTTATCATAGAGTTTCTCTAGTACTAAGCTTTCTAGAGTATATCACCCAGTTAATCGGCCTTTAAAAACCTTTCTTATAAAATTCGCATTTTATCTTCGCTACCGACAAATCTCTATCATTCCTTTATAAACCTTTTGCTATTACTCGCGTAAGTGACACTCGCGTTCAAATGGTTATATGGCATATATATGGTATAGGGGTAATATATTCAGATAATAACATATATAAAATAACAACATTTATAAGATATATGGTATTATAAGTATAGATAAAAATGGCCACAAAAACTAAAGTTAGAGAGATAACAATCACCGACGACAAAGGAACATTTTCAACATTCTTCAAGATGTTCGGCAATGAAAGTCCATATGATTTCGAAGGACTTTCAGCATTAAGGAAACTACTTTCAAATGAGAAAGCGAGAATACTACATACAATAAAAGCAAAGAAGCCATCTTCAGTTTATGCGCTAGCTAAATTAGTCTCAAGAAACTTTAAGTCAGTATACGAAGATGTAAAACTTCTAGAACGCTTCGGATTTATAGAGTTAAAAAAAGAAGGCACTGGAAAAAGAACTCGTCTTAAACCTTCAATTTTAGCAGATACAGTACATATAGAAATTAAAATTTAAGAGCAAAGTTTTAACTCAAAAGTAATTACCCCAGGATAATCTGGCACTGAATAACTAGCCCCGCTAAAAGAATTTCCACACACTCCGGAGCTAATAGATGAAATATCCTGTCCAGTTTGCCCAGAACTTAAATTACTAACATATCTAGTCTTTAAAACATACCCTTTAGTCACGCTATCTTCTCCAGGTCTGAATCCTTCTTGAACAAGATAATTTAACGTCATGTTCAGCACATCACATGAGCCCAAGTCATTGTTACACTTATCATTTTGCCTACAAGAACTTGCAAGTTCCGCTATCTTCAGAGCTTGATTATCAAGTCCTCGAGTGCAGTTACTTGTAACTTCCATGACACTTGATAAGAAGTAATACGCCTCACTATTTTCTCTTATATCCTCAACCGGGCTTCTAAATGATATCACAAGAAAAACAAGAAAAATTACTGCAAGCAAAATTACTATGGCAACAAATCCAATTATCTCTTCTTGCCCTCTTTTCATTGCCTTTTAACCCCCAAAACAATCTTACCCAATTCACATCTTTCAGCATTTATAGCAGAGTCATAATGACATAAAGTTACAAAAGAACTTACAGAGCTAAAATCATCGCTCGTGTTACTAAGCGTTATAACTCCACAATTCGGGTAGTTTTGCCTATTACAATCTTCCCCATATCCCAACTTTCTTACTTGAATAAGTGGAGATGCCCAAAATGAGCTATACTCTCCAGATTGCGCTTTCTCCTTAAGCACGAATACTTTATCAAAATCAATACACGCGGCACACTCTCCAGAAGGATAAATAAATTCAGGACTTCCAGCAAGTTTGCGAGCAAGCTCTCTAGATCTCAAATCTCCTATATCCTCAGCGCTACTTTTAAGCGAGGCAGTTTTTATTGAAACGTAAAATATAATAACAATTCCAAATAATATCATTAAGGCGACTAGTACAAAAGCCATCTGCTGTATTTTCAACTGCCCTCTAGAATAATCTACAGCTAAGGACTTCATTTTCATCTCCAAGTCTTTCTGCCTCCTGCATTATGCTACCAAGTGCTCCCGAGCCAGTTATAGAACCCGCGAAGTTTGAATAAGCTCTTAATTCTTGCGCAAGGTTGCTCGAGCATCCGCTACCTTGTAAAAATTCAGCTTTCCTTGCATAGAGTTCCGCTAGTTCAGCATTTCTCTTCATCAATCTCTTTATTTGACATTCGTAAATCACCAAGTCCGAAAATATTGCCGCATAAAATATTGCGTTATTTTCATCTTCAACATAATAAGCAATTTTCCCATTTTTTACAACAGCCCCTCTAGCTAAATCTACTTTAATTTCACAAGTCCCCGAAAAGCAAACAACTCGCTCATTTTGAACGCATTTGCTAATTTTGTCAGTAAAAGAGATATGAGGTAAGCCCATAGATTTCAAATCATCAACAATGTCTTCAGGAGCATTCACAAAACAATAGTTATCCGCACTAGCGATAATTAAGTCTCCAATTTTATAAGGCGAATAAAAAGGCTTAGTAAAAATATGCAAAGTCTTGCCTTCTTCAATAGAATCGGAGAAAAAATATTTATTAATCATCCTTATAGGAACTCCTGATTCAGTCCATCCCCCAGAAAAGCCAGATTTTCCTTGAGTCGAGATAGTTTGGTCTCCAAAAGTTCCAAGACTACTACATTTATTCGTCACTCTAATTTCATTTCCAAAATCAATTTTAGAATATTTTCCACTTTCAATTCTAGTTTCAACCGGGCTCAAGAGTGCAACAAGTTGTGCCGAAGTCTCTGTATTTGTTTGCACTTCTCCTTGTGAAATAAAATTAAAAGCCCCATAGACTGCGAGAAATAAAATAAAAGCCCCGACAATTATTGCAAAAATCCAAGCAAAGCTTACCTCAAGTCCGCGCTTCATTTTATAGAAACAAGAGAAGCCGCACTATCTTTACTAATAACAAAGTTCACCTTGCCCTCCTTGACTTGATAGCATTTGAGTGTTCCAGTTGTCTGCAAATCAAGATGTTCCAATTTATATGCTGCCTGACCGCAAGCTTTCTCAACAGGATAGAAGAAAAGCAGATACCCTTGCCGTCTATATCTCTTCAAAGAATCATACTCTTTCAAATCAGAGCTTGTGCTAACATTACCAATACAAATGCTCTCTATACCAGAAGGCACACTCGAAGAAAAAGTCTGACTTGCAATTTCAGAAGTCCAAGATTTATCTATCTCTCTTTTAAGCTCTTGATAAAAAAGTCCCGCTTCAGCACAATCTCTCAAACTTAAAAAATGACTTACAGCATATCCTGCAGCTGCAATAATAAATGCAATTATTATTATTGAAAGTATAAAGTTAAAGGACATTTCAAAACCTCTCTTTCTCATACTAGCAAAAGAAGAAAAAGCTAATTAAAGGTTTCGCTATTTCTGTTTAACATTAGTTGCACTAGCGATAACGCTACAAGCATTTGGTGCAGGCTGATTATCATATCCATCTTTACATTTGATATAGTAAGTCTTGCTAGATTCCCATCTTGCAAAATGCTGATTCTTAGTCGTTACAGGATTATAAATAAATTTAAGACCTTCAGCAAAATTATAGTTACAGCTCGTAGTCGAGTAAGTGCATTCAGCGTCTTCATTAGTTACAACTTTTAGAGCATCAGTTCCCTCACGATAAACTCTAGTGACAAAAGGCGCCTGCCTATCCGTCAAGACGTTGAAGCTCGAACTTGATTCAGCAGCATTTCCTCCAGCATCAACACATCTAAATCTATAATTGTAATTTCCAGAAGTCAACGATAATATCTGTGTGTGTTTATAGCTATTAGTCTGGAACATCAAAACATAACTTCCCTCAACTCCAGTTGGACTAAAGTAACATATTGCCTTGCCTTCTTCAGCCCCATTGCTAGTTTCAACGCTCAAATTAACAGGCACAACATCAGTACTTCCAGTTATCGTCGAATTAGGAGAAGTCTTAATAATATTTAGGGCCTGACTGCCTTTTAGAATAAATACATAACTCTCGCTATTAACATTTCTTTCACTATCATTCTTCAAGGGTTGATCTTTACATCTGAAATAGAAAGTATTCGTCGCTCTATCTTTAATCCCATTCAAGTTAGCCACACAAGGATACAACTGTTTTGCATTCTGCTGATAAATCTTGCTTACACAACTCATAGTATTCTCCATATCATTATAGTTCTTATCTTGAATACTCCATTTACATTGGCTAGGTTCGTTAACATAAACTCCCAAAGATAAATTCTGCACTCCCGCACCAACGGGACTTCCGCTATTTATCGAAGTAGACTCAATCACAGGAGGAGTAGTATCAGGACTTTTATCAACGCAGAAGTTTATTACAAAATCATCAACGTTTTCGTTACCATTAGCATCTCTACATCTTACAAAATAATTAAACGCCCCATTATTCTCAAGCTCTAATCCTGCCTCATCAGCAATAGCATTCGGTGAAGGCAATCTCATAGTTTGCGTATGATTATATGCATAATAATTACTATCTCCAAAGTAAAATTGCATACTATCAAAAGCAGTAGTTCCATTCGGTCTCTCGGTATCTATCTTACATTGAGTCGGCTCATTAGTTCTTATTCCAAATTCAAGTGGAGTGAAAGGCATAACGCATCCCCCAGCCTTATTGCTAACAATCTTAACTCCTCTATTTGGCGGTCTTATTGTGCTATCAGGAGTAAATCTCAAGCCTTGATTCAACGGTTTAAGCGATTCAGCCCAAGGTTCAATTGTAGCGCTACTCACGTCATTACGCGCAACCCAAACACATCTCTCTTCAGCAGTTCCCTTATTAACAATCTCGCACGCCTGCCCAAGAGATTTACAACGATATTCAGAACACGGCTTTAGAGGATCTCCGTTACATTGCTCGCATTTAGATCCGCCAAGTGGCGCTTCCCACGGCAAGCATTGTAGCGTAACAACTTTTTTCTTTTCATCTTTATATAATAATACGAAGACGATAGCTGCGATGCCAATGCCGATGAGGCCTGCTTGCAACGGACTTAATACTTGGGCTCCTGCCCCAGCAATTCCACCGCTTCCACTTAAACCAGGAGTTGCTTGTCCAAAAAGTCCGTAAATCGCCTTACCCCCAATTATTCCAGAAGCCGCAGCAATACTTAATGTATTAGTTAATTTTGGATCAAGTCCTGCAATTCCTCCAACTAACTGAATAGCCCCAACAACAAACAATGCCCACGAAGCCCCTTCAATAAGGTGACCCAAAAAGAAGTTACTAGTTATTTGATATCCCAAAAGAGAATATGAATAACTTTCTCCGTTTCCAACAATGGCTCCTGTAGGGTCAATTGCAGGGTTTTTAATTCCAGCCTTTTCAGCGATTTCTATTCCTTCTGGGGTAAGTTGTCCATCTCTAACTAGTCCAAATTTATTAGGATCTCCTAAAAAATCTACATTAGCAACAGACTTTCCACCAATTAAAGTGGTTTTACCCCAATTATCAAGTTGTCCTGCAGAAAACTTATTGGTAATATCTGCCTGTGCTATTTCAGAGTTGGGAATAGATTTCCATGAAGTAGGAGTTCCATCAGCAAGAATTCCATTAGCAATGCCAGTCTCTGGATTAGTGCCTGTCCATTTTACTGGAACAGATCCCTTTCCAAAATCAATGTCAAAGACATACGGACCTGAAGAAGTGGTATAAGTTGGAACATGACTAACAGGAACTACACTTACTGCTGGACTAGTATTTGCTATTACAGAAGGAATTGTTTGTGCAATTAAGAAACTAATCGCAATAGAAAATGAAACGATAAGCGCTACTTGAAATAAAGTTGCACAAACAACAAAATTATTCGCCCTCTTTAGCATAAAACTAAAAAAGAACACATACTTATAAACATATTGTGTAGCGGAACAAGAATATCTTATTTTTAATCTTTATAGAGATTATTCTCAGAGCACGTCAGGGATTATGATCTGCATTTTTATAATAAGGATTATTATCAGGCATCTTATACGGAACATCACTATATTTAGGCTCATAAGGATTTGGAGGCATTTTATATGGAACATCACTATAATTTTTATTGCGATTATCCGATTGACTATTTCCATTAAAATTATTATTCACATTAACATTTGAACTAGAAGCTCTACCTGCCTCAATCGCGCCAATGCCTTGTCCTAAAGCAGATAAGGGAATACCAACTCCAGCGTTTCCTGCATAAATTGCAGACTGCCCACCAGCATTAAGAAGAGGTCCACAACCTTGTATAGCTAAAACTCCAGCTAATCCAAGACTTCCTATTGCGAACCTATTATACTTTTTCATTACTTTATAGTGAATTGATAGTATTTATATTTTTCTATTTAGGACCAAATATTCTCTTACTATTAATTACCAAAACGCAAACTGCTTTGTTGAAATTGTTGAAAATTAGTATTCTTAAATCTAAATTCTTCAACAGATTTACCGTTCATATACATTCTTGTTGAATATGACTCCGAAGGACTCTCTTCCACAATTTTTTTTAATTGAATTGGCCAAGGCAAGAGAACTTCACCATCCTCTCCAACAAAAGAAGGAGAAGCAGTATACGCTAAGATGCCCTCTGCTGTTCTCATCTCTCCATTAAGAGTAGATCCTTTAGCGTTAATTAAATGAGCCGTAATATAGACTTGAACTTGCGTATTAATTTCAACTTCGGGATAAAAATTAACAAATTCATTTCCTTCCATAATTCCATTAATCAAACCCCCGTTAGCACCATCAATCCATTTTTTAAAAGGAGTTTCTCCTTCCGCTCTAAAATAACCATTCTTAATGGAAAATCCAGTTGGATTCTGTTGCGGAGCAGGCGTAGGAACTGGAACATAAACAGGATTTCTAGGGTTTGCTAGCGAACCACCAATATATCCGGCCATAAACGGGATACATCCAGTCAGATTCAACATCCCAGCTAATCCAACACTCCCAGCGACCAATCTATTAGCTAATTTCATCACTTTAAAGTTAATTAATAGTATTTATATTTTCCGATTTAGACGAAAGAAAAATTAATTTATTGAAAATACAGAGCTACAAATTTCTCTATTATCTGCATACCATTCTGCCTTATATTTGCCCTTCCCTAACTTACCAGATTCCAAAGTATATACAAAAGCCGAAGGATTAGTAATTACACTACCAATTCTTGTAGAATCTACGTTATTAAAAGTTGAAACATCAAAAATACGAACAATTAAATTTTGTCCTTGACGTCCGGAGACATTAAGTCCCAAGTTCACATTTTCATGAGCAGAAAAACTATTTTTTTCGCCAGAAATCTCCCATTTATCAAATAAATTATTCCTATTTTCATCAGAAACAGAGTTACAAACAAAAGAAGCTTGAGAAGGAACTCCTACTGGATAATTCTGATTATAGTTTGAAGCTGGCACGTTACCTTGAGGAGTATTAGCCATTTGAGCAGCATTCTGATTTAATGCTCTAGTTTGGCCATTAATGGCCTCTGAAATAAGCAACCCAGCGATAATTTCTCCGCAACCTTGCAAAGATACAGCACCGCCTAACAATAATCCAGAAATTCCTACTTTAGCACTTCTACTAAACTTACTCATAAAAACACTACTTACGAGGGGTATATAAACTTTTCTTTTTTCGCTATTCTTCAGCAAGTCCAAGCTCTTTCAAGAGCTTTTCCCCGCCAATTTGCTTCTTGTATCCTTCTTTGAATCCCTTACTTCCAGCCCAATTCAATTTAGGCCCGCAATCTCCCAAAGACGAACAAAGGTTAGCATAATTCTGTTCCCATCCAGTTTCAAGACATTCACAATTATCAACACACTCCTCTCCCCCAAATAATCCTTTTTCATAAGTCACAACGCAAGCTTTATTTCCCTGTCCACAAATTGTCTTTGTCTCTTCGCTATTCCAAAAATTCAGTCCAGGAGTATTAGCCGGAACACAAACGCCATTTATAGTTTCATTCGCCAATTCCAACCCAGCTTTCCATATACAGTCTCTTCTATCCGTATTTTCACAATCTAGCTTTTCAGTTTGAGCTAAGCAATCTTGCCATCTATTAACACGACAAGCAGACTGTGAGAATTTACCAAGAGAAGTTTCAATCTCATCTTGAACACATTCTTGCGCTCTAAAATCTCCGCAAGGTTCGGTAACGACTTCCCCATTCATACATATCCTTCTAAAGAATCTACTTCCAACACTATTTGCTGCTTTTCCAGTCTGCTTATCATCATTCAAACACCAAGACTCTCCATGTTTTCTTTCCACATTATTTTCATCAACACAATTCAAATCAGCACAAATATTGTTCCCAATTCTAGCTCTCCCATTAGAGGCACTTTCACTTCTACAAAAACTTCCAAGAAGATAATTACAATTTCCGCAGCTTGAACTTCCAGCATTCGCGCTATTTGGAGCACAACTCTCACTCTTTTGCTTTACATTAGTCCAATATTCTTTATCGCTTGCCTTACTTGAGTCATAAATATTCGCAGGATTTCCGCAAGTATCAACAAAATAGACTTCATCTTTTCCAGGAGCGCAAGTAGTCTTCTGTGAAGGTCCACAAATAGTTCCAAGTTCTTCAGCCGAGCATAATTTATCCTTATAAAAATTTCCTCCAGAAGTAGTTCCATTACTTGTTCCTGTACTTGCAGAACATTCAGCTCTCGTCGTAAACTTGCAGGTTTTCTCAAATTCAAACTCATAAACACACGCCCCTTTATCTTGTGCTTGAACTGAAGCTATACAAGAAACTTCATTTCCAATTCCACTATTAAAATTAGTTTGTAATCCAAGAAAAGAAGATAATCTTTTGCATCTCACAAGCGAAACAAAAGCAGCTTGGTCTCCAAGAACGCAACATCCAAGGTTACATTGAGCTGGCGCCTCTGCACTCCAAACTCCGCCATTAGCATTGCATACTCTTTGTGGAGTATTATCCAAGCAAGTTCCCTCGCTAGAGTCATAGCAAGTTCCTGCCTTGCAAAAGCTTGTTGAATCGCAACTAGTCTGCACTTGTTGAAAAGCAGAATCACATTGTTCAGCAGGAGCATTCTGACAAAAAGCTCCAAGTTTAGTCTTCTCACAACAAACCGTTGCAGTCAAGGCTGAAGAAAGACTAAAAGTAAAAATAAACAAAGTAAAAAACCCCAAAGCAAAAATAAATTTCTTCACGATAACTCTCCTCCAAAGCCCGCAGGCCAGACTAAACTTCGTGTAGCAAAAGTAAAGCTCTCTCCACTATTCACGTTAGTTAAAGTATAAATTTTATCAGCATCTCTTCTCATTTTCTCTATCTTTAATTCAGGGTAATATTGTATATATAAAGTTGTTTCTGAATCTCCAAGTTTAGATTCAAAATCCACTATACTCGTAGCAATCAATAATAAGTTGTAAAGCTCGCTGCTTTGCGTCGCTGAAAATGACTTAAAAGTTTGCGTAGTTTCCTTGCTTATCGTAATTCCCTCTTCAAGTTCAAGAGATATTCTTCCTGGAATTATGCTTACGTTAAAATCTCCACTGCTCGAGCTTACAGTGTAACCTCTAGATTCATAATCGCTTTTTAAATCAGAGACACATCTTTTAACATCTGAACGAACATAATTCTCAAGTTCTTGTTGAAAACTTTTTACAAGAAGCGGTTTCTGCACAATACAAGGAAGATAATTTTCATCAGTATAACATAGATATTGAATTTCTTTTCCTTGATAAGAAGTAGAAGGAGACGGATTCAAAGAGCCTCCCTGTTCAGCCAGCTTCCCCAATCCTTCTTCTAATTTAGACTTCAAACATGAACGCATAAAACTTCCAGGATCTTGAGATTCTCCCCCAGGTAGCAGAACACGAGCTTGCGGTAAAAAGAAAAGAGCTAGAACAAATCCTACAAGCACAATAGCAACTATCACAAAAATTGCTACCTGTCCTCTTTTCATCTTTCTAGAAGCTGACAAATGTTTATAATAGTTACGCATCAAAATTCTCCTGCTCTGACTGCTATACAAGCTCCAGGATTATCAAATCTATCTCTGCAAGAAACGTAATGTGTCGCCGTAATATTAAATGAAGTGCTATGCACAAGTTCATTTCCAGTCAGCAAAGTTCCATTTGAAAATAAGAATGTGCAATCTCTCAAGCTATAAGCGCATCTTGCATTTTCATTAGTCACAATAGTCAATCCATTTTGTCTAAAGGCCCTAGTTATCCTTGGCCCTTGATTATCAATATATGTTGTAAATTTCGCAGAAGAACTAGCAACATTCCCTGCCTCATCTTTACATCTAATAGGGATATCATAAGCTCTCTGTTCAATAAATTGTAATCCTGGCTGTTTATGTCTATCTCCAGAATTTTCAAAGAAGGTTACAAACTGCCCCGCACTACTAAATTCGCAATATCTTGGTCCTTGCCCTCCAGCAGTTTGAACTTCCAAGTCAACAACAATCGGAATTCCGCCAGAACTTATCGTTTTATTATTTGGATTTATAGAAACAATAGTCAATGGAATAGCAGTCTTTCTTAAAACATAAAGAGCGCTTTGTGCATTCTTATTTCTAGTCTTTCCATTATCCAAAGTCACATTTCCAGTCAGCCAAGGTTGATCTTTACATCTGAAATAGTAATTACTCACATCAGTCGTAACAGGCAAGTTTGTCGAGCATTCAAATCCTTTTATTGTTACATCTTCCACGTCGCTATTACATATTGCTTGCTGAGTCATTGAATCATAATCGCTATCAATGCTAGCCCAGCGACATTCAGATGGCTCATTAACAAAAAATGTAACATTTCTTCCAGTTCCTCCAAAAGCAATATATCCTGGCGAAGCAGGAATGAATTCATTTATTATTGGCGCAGTTCTATCTGGCGCAGCAGAAATACAGAAGTTAATAGCATATTCATTCACGTTACTATTTCCCGATTTATCTTGACATCTTGCATAAATAGTAAAATCATTTCTCTTTGTAGGATCAATAACAACTGTCAAGTCAGTATCAATTGGCTCTTCATTATCTTGCACAACACCCTCGCTTTGCGCTTGAGCAAGAGCATCAAGGGATGGAAGGAATAGAATTTGTGTATGATTAAATTTATACAAACTACTTCCTCCAAAATTAAATTCCATAGCATCAAAATTCACTTTTCTCACGCTATCAATCTTACAAGCTCCTCTTTCATTTAGAGAAATTCCAAAGCGAACTTGTTGGTATGCAGGAACACATCCATCGCTTCCAGACCCTTTCAAAGTATATCCATTATCTCCGATATTAGTATAACTAAAACCTCCAATAAGCGCGTCTTGATATGGCTTTATTATCGGCGAAAG
Source organism: Nanobdellota archaeon (assembly GCA_038045385.1). Taxonomy (GTDB): domain Archaea; phylum Nanobdellota; class Nanobdellia; order Pacearchaeales; family GW2011-AR1; genus JBBSZK01. Next base: position 44,550 of record JBBSYE010000008.1, on the reverse strand, counting down.
AACATCATTTGGATTTACATTTATACAGGCTTCATCTTTTGTCCCTTCGTTTACAAACTCACATAACTGCCCGAGACTTTGACATTGATATTTATTACAAGGTAATCCATCTTTTCCACATTTATCACAACTTGCTCCTCCTTTAGGCGGTTGCCAAGGATTACATGTAAATTCAACTTTTACTTTCTTAGTTTTACCAACTCCAATAAGTAAAAGACCAATACCTACTACTAATCCAACACCTCCAACCCAAGCAAGGAATGCAAAACTTAATAGAGCAACATTGAAAAATTGCGTGACTACTACCGCCGTAATTGCGCTCGCTAAAACAACTGCCGTCAAAGCATCCCCCTCTAATCCAAGAGCTTTTCCAATGACAAAACCTATTGCAGCCCCAGCTGCGACAGAACCGAGAGCATTTCCCCAAGCGCCAAATTGACCAAAGGTATAACTTATCGCTCCAGGCCCTACAGAAGGACCAAGAATTGCCCCCGCAGCATAAGCAGTGCCTGTAGCTCCAAGGCCAAGATATCCAAGATATTCGCCAATTTTACTTTGCTTTGAACTTGATGATTGTGAAGGGTCCAAATTAAAGAGCGCCGTAATTTCCGCTTCAGATAAAGGCGCAACTTTCTGCCCCTCTTTTGGCGTCGCTAGCGTTTTCAGCGCGGCAATGTAAGCCTGCGATAACTTAGGCGCTTTCTTAACACTATAACCTGCATCAGTAAATTCTCCAGCAACATTAACACTAGCCCCACAATCTCCCAAACTCATACAAAGATTATTCATAGTTTCCGTAAACTTTGCTTTTCTACAATCGCAATTTTGTTTACACTTCCATTTTCCGGTAATGCTTTTCTGATAAACTACTGTACAAGTCTGCGTCCCAAGACTACAAAGACCTTCTGAGACTTCTCCTCCTGCGTTAGCTAATAAATCAAAACCAGGTGGAGTTTTAGGAACGCATCTGTCAAACTTAAATCCTTTTCCTAAGTCAACAGTTTTTATCTTACAATCTGTAGTTTTCTCACAATCAGCAAGTTTATCCTTATCGCCATTTGCTTCAAGACATTTCTGCCATAAATTAACTCTACATTGCGCCTGCGAAAACTTAGCTACTTCATCTCTAGATTCAACGCAAACTTCATTTCTAAAACCCTGACAAGGCTCAATTTTTATCTCCCCTTCAAAGCAAACCTTTCTGTAATGAGTGCTTCCCGGCACGTCAACACTTCTCTGCGCATTACCAGTTCCTTCTATCCCAATTTGACTTTCAAAAGCACACCAGGCCTCTCCATGTTTTCTCTTATTTCCCTTTTCATCAATACAATTTAAGTCGCGACATACAGCATTTCCAGCAGAAGGCTTTTCATCCTGCGCTCTAGGCACACCACAAACACTACCTAAAAGATAATTACAATTTCCACAACTTCCCTGTCTAGCCAGCAAATTATTTCCTATGGCTAATTCACAACTGCCCCCTTTAGCCAAGATTAAACCGTTATTCCAACTTTTATCTTTATTCGCATCATATATATTCTCGCGATTTCCACAACTATCAAACCAATAGACTTCATCTCTATCTGGAAAGCATCCAATTCTTTTTTGTTTTTCACAATCAGTTTGCAATTCAGCACTTGAACATAGCTTATTCTCAAAGAATTGTCCTCCCTGATCAAGACAGCTTCCCTTTTTAATGAATTTACAACTTCTATCTTCTTCTAAGCCAAATACACACGCCCCCTCAACTTCCCTATTTGCTAAAGCAAGGCATTGAAGTTCATTATCAACGGGCCTAAATTCTCCCGCAAGCCCCAATCTCGCCTGTGAAGTCTGACAACTTTTTTCGGTTAAAAATTGAGCTCCATCCCCAATAAGACAGCATCCTCTTCTACATTCAACAAGCTCAGAAGTCTCATCAGCTTTCCACACCCCACTTCCGGATTCACAAAGTTTTTTTGGACTCTGCGGAGAGCAAGTTCCTTCTATTTTATCAATACAAGTTCCCAAGCGACAATCCCCAAAGTCAGCTCTTCTCCCAGTAAAACATGGAACGTTGCAATTTGCATTACAATTAATTGCAGGATATTCTTGACAAACACTTCCCTGTTTATCTTGCGCACAAGTCCAAATACCATCTGCCGCAGAAACTAAATTATCATCAAGTAAACCTATTATTATTCCTCTAGCGGCCTTAACAAATTTCCCCTCTTCTTCTATCTCTCCTATTTGAGCATCATACTGGCCAATGATATAAGAAAAAGAAGCAATCGCAACAACTAGAAGCGCAATCTCAAATAAAGCAGTTAATTTCATAGTCCGGCTGGAATAGCACACCCCCTTATTGCAATCATCAGTTTCTTCCCACTTTCCTTATGGGTAAGTGTATAAATCTTTGTTGCTTCTGACATGATATCTTTATCGATACTTATATCCCGATAAATTAAACTATATCCAAGGTTTTCAAAATAACAGAACTGTCCCTCTTGCCGAGCTATTTCTTGAGCAGCATCAAGAAGCTCATAAATAGGGCTTTTTGCGATAATAATAAAATTATCAAAACTCTCGCTTGTTTCTCCCTTTGATAAAACAAGTTCTTTGTCAATAGAAATTTCAGCAGAGCCCTGTTTTAGAACAGCAGAATACTCAAGTTCTTTTTCAGATACATTAAATCCTCTTCTATTCAATTCATCGTTCAAAAGAGTAAAACAATTCGTAATCTCATCCCCAAGTTCTCGCTCAAGTTCGTTTCTGACTTCATCAATATAAGTTGGATGTTGCATTATACATTTTTCATAATAATTTATATTTTTACACAAATAAATTATTTTTTTATCATCGTAAATAATTGTATCATTCGGCTCAGCAAATCCGCCTTTAGCAAGAAGAGAATCAACATTTTTCACTATTTCAGGACGTAAACATTGCCCTAAGAAAGCTTGTGCAGAAAATTCTTCCCCAATCGCTACACTTGGGGAATTTCGCAGAGTAAAAAATAAAAGCAAAGCTCCGATAAGCAAAAGCGCAATTATAACAAAAATAACTACTTGTCCTCTTTTAATCATTTTTCTCCTCAATAAATTTACGTAGAGCAATTTCAATCAAATGAGACTTATTTCTATATTTTGTATCCTTGAGTTTAGCATCAAGCTTCTTATCTAAATCCTCTTCAATAGTAAATGAAACTCTAGTTTTCACATAAAATAACACAAAATATACTTTATATACTTTATCTTAAAAAGTATTACGAAGTATTAAATCAAAAAAGAATAGCTAATTAGTCCAACTAAAAAAGATATAATTAAAGTTACAATGAAAGCAACCAAAATTTGATGTAAAAATGAAATTTCTTTACTTTTTCTAAAATGATTATATAAAAAAGAAATTCCTAAGCTTAGCAAGACAAATATTCCAAAATGCAAGACTAAGTAAAATAGAGCAATAGGAGATTCAAAAAATGCTCCAAATCCTCCAAATATTAAAATGCTTAAAGCAGAAAATCCCAAATAAAGTAAACCTTCTGACAAAATATCAATATCTGAAAATAAAAACAAAATAGGAAAGACTATTGCAAGGATTATTCCGATAATAACCGAGTTCCTAATCATTCTTGAGAAAGGCATAACAAGCTAAATTCTGATAATATTTAAATTAATCGTCCTGCTCAACTCTCGGTGCAAGAACAAAAGACAACATAACTTTTCCAGAAGGGAAGTTTATTCTCATCGGTTTATTATCTGAAAAATTAATCTCAACTCTTGAAGCTATCTTTGCTCCCTTAACAAACTTGCTCAAATATTCCAGCGAGAAACGAGCGGAGCTAGTATCAGAATAAATCTCAATTTCATCACTTGAAAATTCAGCTCTTGCAGAATTTAATCCTCTCGCTTCAACAGAGAACTTATTTGGCTCTGCAAAAAATGTACATGCATCAGAAACAACCATACAATCTTCAATTACTTCAACAAAAGCTTGAGCATCCATCTTTATCACACTTGTAAATTCCCATTTTGGAAACTCCCTATCTTCGCCTTCAACGCTAATCAGCGCCAAGGTAAAGTCGCGCTTTATTTTATCATGAATTCCCAATCTCAAAGTATTTTCATGTTTTTCCAAAGTCAATGAGCTCCCAAGTCCGCACCTTCTTAAGACTGAATGTAGATTATCTAAATTAATTCCCAAAACTTCATCTTTTTCAACTTCAAATATCGAGAATAGCTCTGCAGGAATATGGAAATAAGCCATAGCAACGCTCGCAGGGTCAATAGCAACCAACCCCATTCCCTCTTTTGTAATCTTTAATCTTACCTCCGTAACTAGCTCAGATATAATGGATATTATATTCGCAAACAACTTAGGGTCATCCAATTTTAACATCATATTACCTCCGAGCATATATCACTTTTAAGCTTTATGATGTTTGAGTGTTAGAAGCCAACAGCAAACAATATATAATACTCCAAGTTGGATTTTCCATGAGCGAAAAAATAAATAAAATCACAAACCTTTACTATTCAAATCCCAAGGTTGTAAAAGCAATATTATCATTTTCAAAAAATCGTGAAGTTGTTCCACGCTATGGTGAAGGCTTCGGCAAGCGACCAGATATGTTAAGCTATGAAAATGATATAACCAATCTTGTTGCACGCGGAGCAACTTCTTTCCATGGTTCTGAGGAATTATGGTCTGACCCCCTAAAACTAACTACTGAAATGACTCCAGATGAAATGTCTGAATTAAGAAGCGGATGGGACTTACTAATAGATATAGACTCCCCATATATAGATTATTCAAAAATTGCTCTAAAGTTAGTAATAGAATTTCTTGAATTAAACAAAGTCTTTTCTTATGGAATAAAATTCTCCGGCAATAAAGGTTTCCATATAATAGTTCCTTCAAGCGCATTTCCAGAAATTCACCTCGGTCAAGAAGTAAGAAAAACCTTTCCAGAGTGGCCAAGAGCCCTTGTCGAATATATTACTCATTCAATAAAGCCAAAATATAATCGTCTAGTCTCTGAAACGGGAGTTAATTTTGAAGCCTTACAAAGAAAGACTAATCTTGCAAAATCCGATTTATTTGAAGCCAAGTGCCCTTCATGTGGCTCAAGATCAATAGAAAAACAGAGTGTACGCTTTGAATGTAACCGCTGCAATACTCCATATGAAAGGCCAGACTATCAACCTACAAAGCGCAAGTTAAAATGCACTGACCCTACTTGTCCTGGTTTCTTTGAAGAAATTGAAAGAAAGAAATACTATTATTGCGAGAACTGCAAAACAAGTTCTTTCAATAAAACTCAAGATATCACAAATCCCCAAAAAATAATCTATGAAAAAGGCTCTAACCAGTCAGCAAAATTCGAAGAAGAGTTTGATGCCAACAAGTTAGGCTCTTTAGACCTTGTGCTTGTTTCCCCAAGACATCTATTCAGAATGCCATACTCTCTTCATGAAAAAACCGCTCTTGCAAGTATTGTGATAAAAAAAGAAGAAATAGATAAATTTAGTCCAAGAGACGCAGACCCTCTAAAAGTTATAATAAGGGACTTTTATCCAGTTGCAGAAGAAAATGAAGCCCTATTTCTTTTGAACGCAGCCCTCGCATACTATAAAGAAAAAAAGCAATTTGAAGAAAAATCTTATCAAAAGAAATCAGAATACACTCAAAGCGCAGATTTTTCAGGGGTTTCTGAAAAAGATTTTCCTCCCGCAATAAAAAAACTTCTCCAAGGTTTAACAGACGGCAGAAAGAGAGGGTTATTCATACTTCTTACTTTCTTACGCTGTCTTGAATTCCCAGAAGATTATATTGTTGCAAAAATATATGAATGGAACAAAAAAAATAAAATCCCCTTAAAAGAAGGGTACATAAAAAGTCAGATAGATTGGAATTTTAGACAAAAACGCAAAATTCTCCCGCCAAATTATTCAAATGCAAGTTTCTATAAAGACCTCAATTTATTGGATAAAGAGCCACAAACGAAAAATCCAATTGTAGACGTTTTGAGAAAATTAAGACACATGCAGAAAAACTAAGATTCTTATTAATTTCATTTATTCAGACATACCACAAACCTTATAAATAGTACGTACTTAGTCCGTATTATGAACAATCAGACCTTTACTCATGTAATCTCACGAGGGAGCAGGTTTAATCAGATTTACATACCAAAAGATAAAATGCCTTACTTTGAAGTCGGAGACCTTGTTGAAGTAAATCTTTTAGAGAAGGGTTCAAAATTTTATTATTCAAAAAATACGCAAAAATTGAGTCCATTCAAAGAAGAAATAACAAGGAAAATTTTCTCCGTTCTTACAAGATATCCCGAAATAAAGCAAGTTTTTATTTTCGGCTCTTTTCTTACAAAAGACTTAGACTATAACGATATAGATGTTATGATTGTTTCTGAAATCAAAAATTTAGAAGAGAAATTTCATTCAATAATTACAAAAGAAGTTAATTTTAAAATGCATTTAATCTGCGTTAATGAAAAAGAACTATCTGAACAGTTAAAAATTTCTCCATTAGTTAGAAGCATGCTCTATAATTCTCTTTCAAATAAGCCTATTCCAAAGATGCCCCCAATAATAATTGATGAAAACCACATAAAATATTTATTGATGTTTCCAGAAGACCTATCAAAATATCCTCTAGATTCTGGAAAGGTTTTTTATGATTCTTTAAGAAAGCTATTATCAATAAAACATTTTCTCGAAAGAAAAGAATATTCTCAAAAAAACATAGATTTAGAGATTAAAGAAACCATTGGAGAAAAAATTTTTAGCGTTATGAAAAATGACCATCAATTAGCCAAAAAAACACAGAAAGAGCTTCAAAACATATTAAGAAAAGAAATTGCAGAAATTTACGCTATTCTTAATCATGACAAAAAAAGATAAAATAAAAAATTTAGTAGTATTCTTATCCTTAGCCTTAGCCCACAGCATTGGTTCTATCGTAAATAGTGGCGATATGTATGCAGATAAGTACAAAAAAGAATCTCAGAATTATCTTATTCAAGCAGAAAAACTAGCTCTCGATTATAATTGGAATACGCAAGATAAAGCTGAAATTAAAGCTCTGCTTAAAAAAAGGCTTCACGATGAGCTGTCAAAAAGAACTTTCTTGAATGAAAGAAAATTTCAGCTAATTGATAAAGAGATAGATAAAACACTGGTTTCTTTGTTTTCAGGACAACAATAATATTTAGTTACCACTACCAAGATACAATATAATAGAAAGATTTAAATAGGGATTATTTCTAAATAAAGTATGACAGAAACAGGATACGAAATAATTGAAGCAGGAAAGCCAAAGGCTCCGCCAAGAAGTCTAATACTAATTAAAAAACATAACCGAATAGCAAGTGCAAAAGCTTTCGGTCCTGAGTATTTTAGTAACAATGCTAAAGAAATGCAAAAACTTTATTCACATCCCGAAACAGGAGAAGAAATAACATTTAGAGCACCAACTACAAGAGAATCTATTCTAGTTGCATCATGCGATTTTGCAAATAGAGCTAAACCTCAGATATTTGACCCAAGATGGCTCCAAGCAGGATGGATAGTAAGAACAAACGAAGGAGTGTTTGCTAATCCTCCGAAAGATGAGCAAGGCGACCCAATAACTAATGAAGCAATTCTTAAACAATATCTAAATGGAATCTCTCCAATAAAAACAGGCAAAGGACAAGTCTATTTAGTAGAAAATTCAGAAAATTTAAGAGACTTTGGCTTCGCAGATTACGCTTCTTTTGAAAGAGGAGTCCAAGAACAAGATGTCTTTTTAGAAGGCGGACTAGCAAGGATTTTAGAGCATGCTCCGAAGACCAAAATTCTAAAACTAATTGCTTGCAAAACGAATTATCCAAGAGGAGTTAATGTGTATGCCTTTGAGCCTACTAAAGAATCTATATTAAAGGTTGCGGGTTTGGATTCCGACAGGGGCGCGGGCAGCGGCAGGTTGGACGTCGTTGGCGACTACTGGTACGACGTCGACGGCGGCTGTGCTTTTGGGGTGTTAGATGACCGCGAAGCGGCTGCGCAAAAAAATTAGTAAACACTTATTAACAAGAGATTTCTCTATTATTTTGTCTTAGTTTGGTATAAAACCACGCTAGGGCCACACGCCTTTTGCTTATGCTCGTAAGGGTATGAAATGCAGATGCAACATTTGGTAGCGATGAAGGAACGAAAATGAGCAGAGCGAACAATGAAGCATTGGTGATTTTACTTTAGAGCAAAAGGCTACATAGTCCGGTTGCGGATTTGAATTCCAACAGGAACGCGGACAGCAACAGGTTGAACGTCAATGGCAACAACTGGAACGACAACAACGGCTATGCTTTTGGAATGGCTCTAGCACTAAGACCAAATATGGCAAAAACATACAATAACCTTTATAAAAAAATTTTCACACCTAAAAACTTGAATCTTGCATGGAAAAATGCACGAAAGGGCAAAACAAAGAAAAACTATGTGCTTGAATTTGAAACCTCTCTAAGAAAAAATCTTACTAAGCTTAAAGAAGAGCTTGAAAATTTAACTTACAAACCAGAGCAATTGAAAACTTTTATTTTGCGAGACCCTAAAACCCGAAAAATCTCTAAATCAGCTTTTCCTGACAGAATTGTACATCACGCACTAATTCAAATTATTGAACCAATTTTCGGTACAACTTTTATTTATGATTCATGTGCAAACCAAAAAGGTAAATGCAACTTATTTGCATTAAAGAGATTTGAACAATTTGTAAGAAAAATTTCTCAAAACGGAAAAACTAATGGAACTTTCACTCATAACCAAATAAAAGGATATTGTTTAAAAGCAGATATAAAACATTATTTTGAAAAGGTTAACCATAAAATTCTAGTCAAAATTCTCTCAAAAAAGATTAAAGATGAAAATATTATCGGTCTAATCAAAAAAATTGTTGCGAACTCCGAAACGAAGAGAGAGAGAGAGAGTTAATTTTTTGGCTGGAGCCAAAGGGGATGCCTTTCGGCAATCTCACAAGCCAATTCTTTGCAAATGTCTATTTGAATGAGTTGGACTATTTTGTCAAACACTCACTGAAAGTAAAATATTACATAAGATATGTTGATGATTTTGTAATTTTACATGAAAGCAAAGAACAGCTTGAAATCTGGAAAGAACAAATTAATCTATTTTTAGCAGATAAATTAAAGTTAGAATTACATCCTCAAAAATCAAAAATTACTCAACTTTCAAGAGGTATTGACTTCATAGGTTTTCGTAATTTTTACTATTTCAGGCTTCTAAGAAAGAGAAATATCAGAAAGATGGTTGCAAAAATCGCTGATTATAAAAATGGAAAAATTTCCAAAGACAAAATTTTAGAAAGTTTTCAAGGTTGGAACGCTTACGCCAAATGGGCGAATAGTCTTAAGGTAAGGAGAAAAATAGTGCAGAAGATATATTCCCCAACCCAGGATAATAAATAACTGACAGAACCTTTTTAAATATCGCAGAGTTAAGACATATACATGAAAAAAGGTGTTTTTTTGTTTACATTAGTTCTTTTGATATCTATCTCTCAAGTTTTTGCGGCGGATAATCAAACCTCCCCGTCAGCAGATATTTCAGACGACTCAATAGACAAAGCATACCAATGCCTTGAATCAGAGCTAGGTAACAAAACCTCTTCCTCTCTCTCTTTAAGTGAAGCAATATTCAGCACTCTAGCTCTCGGAGAAAGCCAAAAAACTAGAGATAAAATTGAAGACGAGCGTTCAAACAAAAATTGCTGGCCAAAATCATCCTGTAAACTAAAAGAAACTGCCCAAGTTTTATTGGCCTATGATCATATCGGCAAAAATACTAATGACATAAAAAAATATCTTTATGAGCGCAATGGCTCCACGAGCGATCTTAGCTGGTTTGTGATGATTGACATTTCAAATCACATCTCAAGCACATGCACAATAAAGCAAGGCTCAACAACAAGGACGATTAACATAGGAGAAGATCAAAAAATTTCAGGCGATGCAGGAAGTTGTCTTTCTGTAATTCCTTCAGGCTTCTGGCTCCAAATTTCCTCAAGCTGTCTAGAACAGAAATTTGAAATCTCTTGCAATCAAGATTTTATTAGCACATTAGTATATCAAAAGTCAGGAATAGAAACCATATTCATTTCTCCAGATACACATTCAGCTTCATCTTCAGGCACAACAATAGAACAAGTAAATGCAAAATGCTTCAAGCTCTCTAGCTCCTGCGATTATGAAGGAACACTTTGGGCAGCCCTTGCATTACAACAGGCTGGCGACGACATCTCTGCCTATATCCCATATCTTCTCGCTTTAGCTCCAGAGAATCAAAATCTTCTTCCAAGTTCTTTCATCTTCAAACTTACAAATGCAGATGACCATTATTCAACTCTTGTCCAAGCACAGAAGCAGAGCAAGTTCTGGGAAGCTCCAACCACTCCTTACAATAAATTCTACGATACATCGCTAGCACTATTAGCTTTACAAGGTCGCCAGTCAACAGAATCAGACAATGCAAAGTCCTATCTACAAAGCATTCAAACTCCAAAAGGCTGCTGGAACAACAATAACATAAGAGACACGGCATTCGTCCTTTATAGCGCATTTCCAGATTCCTCCCGTTCAGGTTCAATAGGGGGCGGAGGGAGTATAGAACAATGCCAAACCGCAGGTTTTTCATGTAGCCCTCTTCTTGAATGTCTTGATGGCGGCGGAGAAATTTTAGGCAATTATGTTTGTTCAGGCTCACTAAAATGCTGTTCTCTAGAGTCAAGCAGAAAATCTTGCTCTCAGCTTCTTGGGCAAGTTTGTACATCCAATGAGCGCTGCTCAAGCACAGAACTTCCTTCATCAGACGGAAGCTGTTGCACTGGAGTTTGCGAGCCTTCAACTACAAGCGAAGACCAATGTACATCATCAGGAGGTTTCTGTCAAAGTTCATGTGACCTTGAATTTGAAGATGAAAGTTCAGATCAATGCTCTTTATCTAGCGAAGTTTGCTGTTTCGCAAAAGATACAGAAAGCTCTTCAGGGAGCAGCTACGGCTGGATAATTTTACTTCTTCTGCTAATAGTCTTAGTAGTATTGGCCATAGTTTATCGTAAGAAGCTTCAGCTTTGGTATTTCAAATTCAGAAACCGCGGCGGACTAAAGTCTTCCCAAGTTATAACAAGAAGACCTCCATTCCCCCCAATGCTACCCTCGCAAACTAGACCATATGCTCCAGTATCGTCACAGCCTCAAAGAAGAGCGCCTTCTAGATTAGATAAAGAAATGGAAGAAACTCTAAAGAAGTTGAGAGAAATTGGGAAATAACGCAATACATATAAACCTCTTTCCAATAATAATTCCATGAAAGGATTATTTTTCATAGCCCTATTTTTGCTTATGCCCTTTGCAAGCTCTCTATCTCTGGACTTAAATATAACATTAAAACAACAAGAAACTTTCGTAATCAAACTCCCAATTCAAATACAAAATTCAATATCACAAGAGCAAGTTATATTAAAAAGAATAAATGTTGAAGTTCCATTTGAACACGGAATTAAACGCTTCAACGGAGACTATTATGTTTATGGCCTAGCGCCATCAAACGAGGCAAATTACACATTAATAATAAAAGACGCCCAAGTAGTACAGCAAGGAACACAAGAAATTTCAGATATAGAAATACCAATATTTACCACTTCAGAAAATGCAGATTATAACGTCCGTCCTGCTCTATTTGAAGGCTCAACCCAAGCGAGTATTATAATTAACTCTTTTGCAAATGCAAATACTGAAATCCAAACTTCAATTCCAAATCATCAAAACATAATCCTCTCTCCAGGAGAGAACAGCATATCTTTCCAGTTTTCCAATTTTCCACAAGGTCTAAACAAGCTAAAAGTCGGAACCTACGATATATTTGTATATTCAAACTCTGAAAGCTCAACAGATAGATACGAGCGAATCAAATTTCTACCAAGAAAGATTTATGGAACATATCTAATTTCAGATAGAACTCCAATAAAATTCAGAATAACAAATTTTGGCGAGTCTTTAACCGACGTATCTTTCAATTATAATGACGAGCTGTTCACAATTAAACCAGCAAAAATTGGAATAGAAGAAAATGGCTCTTTAGAAATTGAAATAGAGCCAAAATCGCGAGACAAAGCAATAATAGATACAATCTCATTTGAATTAGGCAATGAAACTTACGAACTCCCAATTGAAATACTTTTTACGGAAAATCAATCTCAAGTATCCAGCCCAGACTTGATATCAAATACAAAAGGATATTATTGCGCAGAATTATCTGGAATATCCTGTTCTGCAGATAAAGTCTGTTCAACAGATACTATTGAATCTTTAGACGAAAGCAAATGTTGCATTAGCGTTTGCGAGCCAAAAACAGAATCAAGTTACTCTTGGTTAGGCTATGTTATAGGCACAATCGTATTATTAGGCTTATTATGGATAATATTCAGGTACTATAAAACCAATAAATCTAGTTCGGCATTTAGCTCAAAAGTATCAAAAGCAGAAAAAGATTTGGGTTAAATTTTTTCCGCAGGTTTATCATCTTTTTTCTTTTCATTAAGCTTATTGATTAATATCTCTCGCTCCCCAACGAGTCTCTTCGCAATAGAATCATAATCATGCAATCTGGCCGCAAGAGCATTAACAAGAGTATTCAAATCGTCATTTTTCATCTTAAAAGTTTCAGGAGATATAATCTCAACATTAGCCGGGAGATAAGTGAATACAATTCTGAAACAATTTATAACAGAATCAAATTCAACCTCAATTTCCGCAAAAGTAGTGAACAAATCTTTAGTATCTTTCAAGGCCTTCGGCTCGTGCACTTTACGGCTAACTAGCTTAACGCCTTGCTCTTTCCCGATTTTATCTATAACCTCATTTAATGCAACAACTATATGTTCAGCAGGTCTACCAAGAATCTCTAATATCATTCTTGATTCAATTTTTTCCATATTTCCTTCAGTTCAAGCCCCTTTTAAATTCTTTCTAACCTCTAGAGCAATCGCCAAATTATAAAAATCACAAGTAGAAGACAAAAAGCTCCAAAGATAAATTGAAAATTCAAAACTATGAACCCATAAGGCGTAATTTCTTCCTCAGTTTCTGAATGAGTGAGCACAATTTTCTCTGCTAAAACTCCGCTAGCAAGCATAATGACCATGAAAAACAGAAAAAATAATCTAGTATCCGTAACTTTCATAAAAAACCAACTCTCCTTTCTCATCACGCACGAATATCGAATCTCTATCATTATTCCATACATTCCCTTCATTCCAAAATCTTTTAGCTTCAGAGTCCTCTCCCTCGTAAGAATAAAGCATAAAATCTTCCGAAATCGAGCGTTTAATAGTGTAAGTCTTTGTGCTTTCATCTTTCACACTCCATTTTAACAAGTTATTTTTACAATTAACCTCAAAATCAACAAATTCATCTTTCTTATTAATTTCAGCATCTAAACAACCAAAATATTGAGAATGTTTCCACATTCCAACTCCCTCAAGAATAGCTTTCTCTTGAGTTTTGTAAAATTTTCTAGTTTCAGAATCATCAACAAGAAAAATACTCGCAAAACCTCTATTTACAATTTCAAGATTAAGATATTCCGGTACGTAAGCTCTAGCTAAAAATCTCCCATATTTTTCCATACCAGTCACTTCAATTTCAATATCCTTTCCAACTAGTTCTTCTAAAAAGTCAGTCGCTTCTTGCGCAGCAAAAGTCTTTTTTTCAGGCGAATTTATATTTAAAAGTCTTATAGTTCTCCCATCTTCAAGAACAAAAGTATCTCCATCAATAACTCTCACGATCATAACTTGCTCTTTATCTTTCTCTGCAAATTGATAAACTAAATAAAAACTAGAAGTCAAAACCAGACATATAAAAATAGCCCCAAGTTTTTCCATATAAAACAAAGGCAAATAGATTTTTAACCCTAATTATCCATAAGATTAGATGGCAGAAAATTCATCTTCAATTATCGCTGCTTTAAGCGAAAATATATTCCAAGCATTTTCTCCAGATTTATCTTTTATTCTAACTTTAGCAAAAACCGCAGGTATAATCTTCATAATCTATATGGTAATAATGATAATTCAGGCGATAATTAGAATAAAATTGGGATTCAGAGTACGTTCAATAGAAAAAAATGTGGCTGAGATAAATAAAAAACTAGACCGGGTATTAAAGGGGAAAAAGTAAATGGCAGAAAATTACGATTCAATAATTATTGGTGCAGGCGTTACTGGACTTGCAGCCGCAATGTATTCCGCTCGTCTAGGCCTTAAGACCATATGTCTGGGCAGTTCATTCAGCTCTGAACTCGCTTTAGGAGGGGTAATAACAACTACCGATATCGTCGAAAATTATCCTGGTTTTATCAAGCTAACAGGGACGGAACTTGCGGATAAAATTCGTGAACATGCAGAGTCATACGACCTAGTGAGCATAAAAGACGAACGTGTAGAATCAATAGCAAAAAGTAAATCCAGCTTCAGCGTAAAAACCTCAAGTTCAATTTATCAAGGAAAATCAATTCTCTTTGCAACAGGCACAAAATGGCGCAAGCTTGAAGTCCCTGGTTCAAAAGAGCTTGAAAATCGCGGTGTTGCCTATTGCGCCTTATGTGATGCTCCATTATACAAAAATAAAGTCGTTGCAGTTGTAGGGGGCTCGGACAGCGCAGCAAAAGATGCTCTATTACTTGCAGGTCATGTAAAAAAAGTTTACATAATCTATCGTAAAGATAAGATTCGCGCAGAGCCAATTAACTTAAAGAGAATAGAACAAAATAAGAAAATAGAGATTATCAACAACACTAACATAACTCAAATCATCGGCACAAAAAAAGTAGAAAAAGTTATTCTTGACAAATCTTATAATGGCTCAAAAGAGCTAGTGCTAGATGGCGTATTCGTCGCAATAGGCCATATCTTCCTTTCTGATCTTGCCAGGCCACTTGGCGTCAAGCTCAATGACAAGGGCGAGATAATAATTGACCATAAAACCTCCGCTACAAACATAGAAGGCATTTTCGCAGCAGGCGATGTCGCAGACAAACCATTCAAACAAGCCATAACTGGCGTTGCTGAAGGTTGCACTGCCGCATATAGCGCTTATGAATACATTACAAAACAATCAATAAATTAACACATACAAGCTAAAGAAAAAAGTGCCTAAGTTTAAAAGTTAATGTTTTTCTGCAGTTATTGTCGCATTTATACTTTTTCTGTAAGGAATCTTAATGTTCATAAAGCCAATTTCTTCCATTTGCGATATTGCTTCTCCCTCAATCATAATTATTTCCGGCTTTTCATCTTCAAGATAGTGTTGAGTCCATTTTTCTTTTAAATCAGGTCTACCTAGCCTTTCAAACTCTGCAAATCGAGCAATATGTGTTTTAGATTCCTTCTTTTGTTCTTCTGGATTATCTAAGGCATATTTGTCTGCATTAACGAAAAATCCCCCTTTCTTTAGGACTCTGTATATTTCTTCTAAAACCAATTTTCTATAATCTTTGTTAAAGTTATGAAGTGTCCAAGCGCTAGCAAAAACATCAAAGCTATCCTGATCAATATTTCTAAGATATTCTAAGCAATCTTCTCTTATTGGCTTGACTCTACCTTTTTCTATATCTTTCTTCATTTTTTCATTAATCTGATTCATCATAGATTTCTCATTATCTACCGCAGTAACTATCGTTCTCTTATCAGAGTTTAATATAACTGAAGTTGTAAGCCCGGTGCCGCTTCCCAATTCCAAAACTGTTATAATTTCTTGATTTTTATTTGCGAAATATTCCTTTATTGCTATCGCTACAGTTTCTTGAATTTCATCTTCATGAAGAGAAACTTTGCTAAACAAGTCATAATCATCGCTTAATTTCCCCTTGAATCTCTTATCTTGGCTCATTTAAATAACAGATTTTTTCATTATAAATAACTTATGATACAACCCATAGTCTATAGGCATTTTCAGCCAGTGTTAAACTTATCATAAATTATCTCTCCTCTTTGCTTACCTTTCTTGGCAATTGAAACACTATTAAATATCTTATTCTTGAGAAGCCATGAACATTTTATTCTCTCTTCTTTATCCAAATAACCCCTTGACTTAACTTCCACGCCGATAACCTCATAACTTCCCGATTCAAGTAGCTTATAAGTTATAAAGTCAGGAAATCCATTTCCAAAAGAAGCAAATTTAGTAAAAGGATTATACTTTCGCTTTGCAGGTATAAGCTCCCCATCTTCTTCGTTTAACTCAACATTATTACTCCACTTCGCAACAACCCACCCTTTTTTTTCCAAATCTTTTCTAACTTTAAGCTCAAAAATTCTACCATTTACTCTACCCTTCCTACCCTTTTCAGACCTTTCATTCATAAAAATTAGAAAGCTCGAGAGTATAAAAAACCAACTCAAAACTAAAGGAAAAAAAGAAAAATAAAAATATCCTTATTCAGCATCAGAGTCAGCATTATTCTGCCCCACTTCTTTAGCTTCTCTCTTCCAGAACTGGAACCATCTCTTTGAAGTTTCCTGAGTTTGCTTAGCTTCCTCTTTAGCTAATTCTCTTGCTTCTTTGATTCTGTCGCTAACCTTTTCGTTATCAGAGTCATCATCTCGCTCCTGAGATTTAGTCACGCTTCTAGTAGCCGTAGCAAATACCCCTTCAGCAGTTACGCTTCTTTCATCAGTAGTTATGCTAACATCAACATCCCACAAGGCCTTATTATTATCAGTCTTAGTTCTAGTAAATGTAGCGCTTCCAACTTTAACCTCTCTTCTATAAAGGTCGAATTTCTTTTCAGTTTCGCTTGAACTTGTCGCCTTAAGCACAAACTTCGCTCCACCGATATTCAAGAATCCCTTTCCCCTAGAGACTTCAGCCCTAGTAAACGAATTCCAAAATCCACTTGTCAGTGAAATTTCCCCAGAACTTGAAACTAAGTATCCTTGTCCGTGTGTTATCACATGAGTAACGGCACTATCTCCAGATAAGACACTCTTAACATCATCGTCATCAACCTCATTCTCTTCAAGCGCATCCTCAACATCTTTAGTCTCATCGCTTGATTCAAATGGATCGCTTGTTTCTTCAGAATCATCAACCCCGCTTACAGAATCAGAGTCATCATCTCCATCTTCAATATCAACAGATTCAGCAATCGCAAATCCCGCTATTGAAAGCAAAAGTAATGGAATTATCAAAGCAACATATAGTCTATTCATATTATATCCTCCTTTCATCTTCATAAAAAACACAATATCTTAAGGTATAAAATACTTGCTATCGTCTAAATTCAATAATAATTATCTTTAAATACCCGATATGAGTAGAAAAAACATGACAAACCAAGCGCAAGAAGCAGAAAGAATTGTTTTATTAGAGCCAGTCCAACGCATTAGCTATGCAGAAAAATTAATACATGATGGCGCAAGAGATTTGCATCAAGGCGTCGTTGAAAAAATCAAAGAAAAATATGCAAACGCCCCATGGGCAAACGCATACTGGCAATATAATAAAGAAACAGGAGAAATAAATGGTTCAAACTTTCAGCTTATGGTGGTTGCAAACGAAGTTTTAGCACCATCAAAAAAGAGAACACTAACTTTTGACGAAGCAATGCAATTAGATAAACAAGGCAAATTAACCAACGGAGTTTATAGAGACTTGGGTTTAGCAATATATTCAGATGGATCCCCAAATAAAGAACTAGCCACCCCTCTAATAATTGAAGCACAAAAAAGAAATTGGCAGTTACCAATATTAGCTCATCCCTCAAGTTTTGTCCTAAAAAATAAAGGGCTAGAATTTGCTTTTAGTGAAGACGATTCTTTAATCATACACGGAGAGCAAGCAAAAGAAGCCCTTAGAAGATTTAGTCCTGTTGGATATTCAGGTCTTCGCAGGCTGGACCGCTATAGGGGCGGCCATTGGAACGCGGATTGGGGCGTCGCGGGCTCCAGTGCGAGTGGTCGTGTGGATTTCGTTCGTGCCGAAGGCACGCGCGCCGATTTTGAAGCTAGAGCTCTAGAATAAATTGACAAAATTCACGCAAAAGAAACTAAAGATTATCTTGCTCAATTAACTTCCAGAAAAGCACGCGCAATAGCTATTTTACAAGGAAAAAATAAAACCTGCTTATCATTTAATCTCACAAATCTCTCGCCTGTAAAGTTCTCCGCCCATTAGCCTTTGCTCTCTCACTAGCCACTCTCAAAAGCTCAAGAACTTTTTTATTCAACGCTTCAGGCACCTCACTAGCAACGCTTAATTCAGGAACTGCAGACTTAATCTTGCTCTTAATAATTAATTCTACATCACCCATAGTCCAGCAAAGAAAAATATAGTTTTAAATCTATTGTCTTCATTTCTTAACAAATTCAACATTCTTCATGTCAGCAAAATCAGAATCTCCTGTAAGAAACTTAACTCCAAGTCTCTGCGCTACGATATAGCCAATTGCATCAGGAATTGACAGCTCTCTCATTGCTGATTTTAAATCCATAGCTTTTTTCACATCTTCAAGTTCAACTTCAACCATGAAATCGTAATAATCTTCTGTATAATCATCAGCTTTCTTTTTAGGCATATCTTTCTTCAGGTTATAATTAAACTCTGCAAGATTAAAAATGGTTGTTACGATATTGCAATCTGAATACTTCTGATAGTTAAGATTTCCCCCGATTATTTCAAAAAGAGCATAAGTATCAAAAAAATATGTCTCTTTATTCGTCCCAGGATTCTCTATCTCCTTCATTTAAGATTTCCTCAACAGATCTACTGAACGTATGACTTCCGAAATGCTTCTTTAAAGGAGTTTTCTCTTTCACTATAGCTATTCGTAGCTTTTCATTCTCCCTGAAATCTCCAAGTCTTACTTTTTCCATAGGCACGACTATTCCAAACGACCTTCCCCATCGCTTCAATCCTGCTTCAAATTCTATTGTCATAGTATTGATTATACCAATATAACCAGATTTATAAATGTTGTCATAAATTTTATCCCGAAGATTTTCTACTAATAAGTTCAACCATTTTTCCCCATATGCCAATTTCTAAGAGCTTCAATAACAAGGTTAAAATGTTCTTCTCTGTCTACCCCAATACTTTCCATTTCAGCAATACCAAGTTCAATATCTTTTCTATCTATCTTAGCAGCAAAATCTTTCTTTTTCATTGCTTTCTCAACAGACTCAGGAGTCATTCCTGCAAATTTGTCAGCTCTAACTTTAGACAAAGCAGTAATTAAACCCACAAGTTCGTCCACAGCAAAAAGAACTTTTTCCATGCGAGTCTTACGTGGAACTCCAGTGAAAGACGAGTAGTGAGATAGAATTGCATGGATTATCTCTTTTGGATATTTTTTCTCAATAAGTATTGAAGTTCCTGCAATAGTGTGCTTTTCAGGGAATTTCTCATAATCAAAATCATGTAATAATCCAGTAATTCCCCATAGCTCTTCATTCTCCCCAAGTTTACGGGCGTAGGCCCTCATTACGGCCTCTAAAGATAAGCAATGTTGCTGAAGACTATCCGATTTAACATACTCCATAAGAAGCGCTAAAGCCTCTTTTCTAGACACAGCTTTCCCAGCGGGAATTTCTTTTGGCAATTCAGGATGTCTTTTGCCCTCAATATGAACGCTTTTATCTTCAACAGGCTCAGGTCTTTTTTCTTCCTGCACAGGTTTCATAAATGGAAATAATATTACATCTCTGATAGATTCCTGTCCAAGCATAAGAATCACCATTCTATCTATTCCAATTCCCAATCCGCCAGTAGGCGGAAGTCCAGTCTCAATAGCATTAACAAAATCTTCATCATAAGGATTTGCTTCAGCATTTCCCTTGCTCAATTCGCTCTGCTGATCCTCAAGCATTTTTCTCTGCAAAACTGGATCATTCAGTTCAGAATAAGCATTAGCCAACTCCGCACCTAAAGCAAAAGGCTCAAATCTCTCAATCAATCTCTTATCCCCGCTTCTATGCGTCTTACATAGCGGCGTAGTCTCAACAGGATGATCAATAATAAAAGTCGGCTGTTCTAGGTGCTTCTCGCAAAAATGCTCGAATATCGCTTGCACTCTCCAACCCCAGCTCTCGCCTTTTGGCTCAACTCTATTCTTTCGCATAAAATCTCCCAGCTCACTTGAGGACATTTTATCTGCATCAATTTTAGCAAATTTCTTTATTGCATCAAGCATAGTCATTCTTTTCCAAGGAGCCTTAAAGTCAATCTCTTTATCCCCAATTTTTACTTTACTAGTCCCATTAACCTTTTTAGCGACATGCTCAAATAAATCCTCTGTCAGAGTCATCATATCATTATAGTCCGCATAAGCTTGATAGATTTCCATCATCGTAAATTCAGGATTATGCCATCTATCAATTCCTTCATTTCTAAAATTTCTTGCGATAGTAAAAACTCTATCAAATCCTCCAACAATCAATCTCTTCAAATATAGCTCCGGGGATATAGCCAAAAATAATTCAATGTTCAGCGCATTCAAATGCGTCTTAAATGGCCTTGCAGCTGCCCCGCCATAAACACTCTGTAAGTAAGGCGTATCAACCTCGTTAAACTTTTTAGATTTCAAGAACTCGCGAATGGAATCAATAATTTTCTCTCTCTTTAAAAAAACTTCTTTAACTTCAGGACTCATAAGCAAATCAACATATCTCTTTCTATATCGCTCTTCTTTATCCTCTAGTCCGTGCCATTTATCAGGTAAAGGCAAAATAGATTTAGATAACAATTCCATCTTCTTAACAAGCACGCTTAACTCCCCTCTTTTAGTCCTAAGAACAGGACCTTCAACGCCAATAAAATCTCCAGAATCAACATATTTCTTAAAGAATTCAAAAGTCTTATCTGGCGTCTCTCCATCTTGCAACAAAACTTGTATTCTCCCAGAGCCATCTTGCAACACACCAAATGCAATCTTTCCGATATCTCTAACGCTCATTAATCGTCCAGCCACTTTCACAATTTTTTTAGATTTTCCTTCTGTTTTAAGTTTAGCATGTTCTTCTTGCAAGTCGGCGGCAGAATCTTTTTGGTCATAAGAATAAGGATAAGGATTTATCCCACTAGCGCGAAGCTCCTCAATCTTTCGCATTCTTTCTTTTATTATTTCGTCTTGTCTGCCCATTATTGATTTAGAAAAAAGTAGTTTATATAATTATTGAGTTCATTAATAAAGCTCTAATCTTTCTTTACTAATTCTGCATTTAAAAAATTCCCTACAAAATCTCTAATCTCTAGTCTATCTGCAAATGGATTTTTCCCTCTTGCATCATTTCCACAATAAGAGAAATCAAGAATATACCCGGCTATAGTCTCGCACATTTCTTCGCTAATAGCAGTTTTTGCATTATAATTTGGTCTATCGCTTTCAAATTTGTTGTTCAGTCCCCTGTATGTTGAGGCATAGTGTGAAATAGGCGAATGTTGTTCTGCTAATTCAGCAAAATGCAACATTGCATCCAAACCATTAACAATTTTTCCATCTGGGAATTTTAGATTATGGTCTTTTACATACAAAGCGGGCTGAACTATGCCATGACCAAGTTCATGAATAAATCCCTCAGCCAAAACAATTTTTCTAACCTCTTCAGAAGCAGAATTTTGCGGAATTTTATACAACCAAATATCTGCCGTAGGCACTTTTAATTCAGTCCAAGGAGTATAATCAATATAAGAAGGAATTATCGCTGTTAGGGATAATGCCTCTGCTTGATTGGTTGTCGGTCGCGGTTGTTCATTTGTCGAACTTCCATGAAACCAAGTAGATGGTTGTCCAACCACTTTCCTAAGAATCAATCTTCTCCTTGCATTTTCAGGAAACAAAGCCAAAAGCCCACCCAATTCTCGTTCTGATAATTCTATTAATCCTCCATTTTCAATAGGATAAGGGAAACTCATTTCATTAATTTCAGGCATTTCAATTCCAGAATCTTTATACCATTCAAGAGTTTCTCTCATATCTAACCCTGAAGTTTTACATCTTTCAGTAGATTTGTATTCTTCCATATTTGATTGCGTTAAACAGAAGTTTTTAAATGTTTGGAGAATTAAAAATACCTAAATCCTCATCACTCTAAAATCTTTGAAGTCCTGATAACGTTCTTCCTTCCTCTCAATATTTCTAATCTGCGTATTATAAGGCCCTTGCTTACAAACCTCAAGCATCTCTTCAATGGCCTTCATATCTCCCTCAAGAAAAACTTCAACTCTCCCATCCTCAAGATTTCTCAAATATCCTCTAAGATTAAGTATATCTGCATTTTTCTTAATATATTCATTATAAAACATCGGCTGTAATGAGCCACTAATCAACAATCTTACGCTCTTTTTCATATAATTCCTCAAATACCTGGGTTAATATAATTTATTGTCTTTCAAGAACAGGCATAATTTCAGCTTTCTTAGGCTTCAAGCTCTCATCAACCAATCTCAAATGTCCAACCGAACGCCAATCAAGCCCTAAAATCTTCGCTGCCTGCTTATCAGTCTCAAGAGGATGACCTGCAAGAATATATCCCTGCTCGTGAGCATCCACTAGCGATAGCCCAGGCATTTTAGCCTTAACTATATCATGAATCTGATACTTAACAGGCCCAACAAGCTTATTCTTATTCCTTGAGAAAAATCCCCTATAATGGCTTCCAGGATAAACTCCGAGTAGATTATACAAAGAGCCAGTTAGCCCAAAGCTATCATGTTTCTTTAACAATGGAAGCGAAATGACAAAAGAATTCTTCATAACCCTCGGATACATAACGCTATCTTTAATCAAAAAATCACTATCGCTAACAACTTCAACATCGGTTCTATTCAAGTCAACAAGTCCAACTCCATATTTCTCTGCTATTACTCTATATCCTCGCTCTTCGAACAAATCAAGAGTATCATGCCCATCAGATCCTTCAGCTATAACGATTTCAGCTCCAGGATTTTTATGTTGCACACAAAATCTCACAACTTGCTCAACAAAATCAGTCGGTGTAAAGTGCTCAGAGTTAGAATGCAAATTAGGCTTCAACACAATCTTATCATGCTTCTTTAGCTCTTCATCAAGCTTTATTACTCTAAGAAGTGCAGGAACAGTCTCATCATAAGACTTAAATTTTATCGCCACACCCTTTGTCATGTTTATATTTTTACTCTCCTCTATTTAAGTTTTATTGCGTTTCAATTATAGATACAAAAGTCAATATCAAAACTACTCTATTAATTTCTCAAACTAACACTTGCTACTAAAAAAACACATCAACTTTGCAAATAAAGCAGAAGGAGGAGAGTATTGTACGCTTGTTGAAGACCCTCTACCAGTATTTCCGCCCTTTAGAGGACCAGTCTGACATCCAGCATCATTTCTGCATTGAACAGTCCCATTTCCAGGAATAGGAACGCAACTTTTTGTTCCATTCACTTCTCTACATTCATTATGATAAGGAATTATACAAGAACCATAGCTTGTACATTGAGCATTACAAGTCCTAGTCCCAGCAACTCCTTGAGATGTACAAGAAATAGAACTTCCAGGAGGATCGCAAACTTCTCCGCTTTCAACAACACCATTACCGCAGATAGCAGTTTGATTTCCACAGCTTGCCCCTAACGTTGAACATTGATTTGACCCGCTACCATTAACTAAAGCACAAGTGTTGTTAACACAAGCACGATGTGTTTGATTTGTTGAATTTCCCCCAGGATTGGAAAGACAAGCACCATTAGCACATCCATAAGGGCAGCTCCACCATTCAACTCGTGTATTTACACCGCTACAATAAGCCTCAACAATAGCAGAACCACTACATACATCGTTAGTGACAGTTGAACCATTTGAGCCATTTTGCGTAACTCTTCCAAACACATAATAATTCAAACCCCCATCACTATCAACGCAACTTGCTGTCTGATTAGTAGAATTATGCGTAGCATTATGTGTAGCACTTACAAAAGAAACGCTAGAACTAACGATAAAAATCAAAGATAAAGCTAAAATAGTAAAAGCAAAAACACCCAACTCACTCTTTTCCATAAGCAAATATAATTTTTACCTATATATATATTTCGGTGATTAAAAATTATTCTGAATTGGCTAAAATTCAACAACAATCTATATATATCATTTATTCTATAAAAAACAAAATTTATAAGGAGGTAATAAAAATGAAAAAAATCGTCATGGTTTTTGCAGCAGTATTGATTTTATCAACAATAGCTTTTGCAGCAACTCTCGTCAAGCAATCAGAAGTTCAAAGCTGTTTGGATACCGACGGAGGAGTGAATGTCACAAGATTAGGCATCACTTACGGCGTCGAGTTAAGCGGTTCAAATTTCACCCTAACAGATTTCTGCACAAACAATTCAACATTGATTGAATATGCTTGTTCTAATGTTAACGGAACAATCTATAAACAGCAATGGAATCAAAATTGTGCACAACTCAATAAAACTTGCTCTGCAGGTCGTTGCGTTTAAAAAGATTTAAACTAAAATTTATTTTTTTCTTATTCTTTTTTTAATCTTCCCTCATCTTCTCGTCTATCCAGCTCGTTATTCACAATAGCAACAGCCTGCGAAGCAAAATACATTCTCTTACCTATTGAAACTGGCGTGCAAATTCTCGCAAGTCTCTTATATTCTTTTTCAGGTAGCCCTTTATGGTCTCCCAAAATAAAAACAGGATTCTCCTTTATATCAACAGTTCTTATGTCCTCCCCATCTTTATCTAAAATATACAAATTCCTTCCTTCATCATCAAGTCCATTAACAACGTCATGGAAATTCTTCTTTTCAATCCAAAATCCCGGAAAGACCTCTCTTTTCTCGCCTTCACGATATTTGTAAAGCATTTTTTTCAAGATTATTCCGACATCTTTTTTCCCAAGATAAATCTTATCAACCCCAGTTTTGCCTTCAACAACGGGATGCAACTCAAGATGTTTAGTCGGATCAGGCGGACCAGCAAAAATTAAATGCAATTTAGCATCACTTCTTAGCTTATGACTCAAAAAGAAAACTCCTATAACTGTATGTATAGCAATATCAATTCTTCCAGCTTTTTGCAAATCTTCTCCGAAGTTTCCACTTGTAGGCGCTGTGCGCGAATAATAAACAAATTCTCTCATTTAATTAAGAATAAAGTCAGCTTTTAAGGTTTCCGTAGTTTAACTAAAAGAGGACTCTCTTCTATTCGGTCATTAGTTTCTGCAATAATCTTAGACCCATTAATCTGCAAAACATTATACGGGAGCACATAAGAGCAGATAACTCCCCCGTAACCCAAACCAATTCCAATAATTAGACCAGAAAATAACTCTGCATATTTTTCTCTCTTACCTATTTTTTCCATGGTTCAAAATACAATTTAATTAATATATAAATCTAATTAAAAACAAATTCAGCTCTTGCTATAATTTCTCCCTCTAAAGACTTCCGCATAATAGCAATAAATTTCTTATTATAAAAAAGAGCAAATCTCTCGCTTTCAGGCAAATTACCAACATCTCCAATCATAAGCGGTTTGCCCTTGAGAATCTGCTCAACATTATTTTTAAGCTGAACAGAAGGCATTATCTCCGCAATTGCTTCTTCAGCAGGAATTAATATTTTCCTTATCTTTCCCTCTTTGCCTTTCTTATATTCGTCAATTGCCTCTTCAAGCTGATATAATGTCACACTTTCTAGCTCATCAAAAAATCCCGCGCCAGTCCTCCTTAACTCCAACATATGTGCTCCTCCAATCTCAAGTCCAATATCATGAATAAGCTTACGAATATAAGTCCCAGCCTCAACATGACATTCAAAAAGCACATCTTTATCTTCGCGCTCAAGAATATCAAAAGAATAAATTTCCCTTTCTCTTTCCTCTCGCTTCACACTACTTCTTACTGGAGGCATTTGCCTTATTTTTCCAATAAAATTATCTATAATTTTTTTCAGCTCTTTATCTTTAATTTCCTCATGCAATCTCATAATCCCAACATATTTTTTATCTCTACTCTTAAAGTATTCCGAAATCTTGCAAGCTCTTCCAAGAGTTAAAGGCAATACTCCACTCACTCCGGGGTCAAGTGTACCGCAATGTCCAACTTTATCAATCTCAAAAATATCTTTAACTTTAAGAGCAACTTCAAAGCTCGTCGGGCCCGCTGGCTTATCAAGATTTATAATAGAAAATTCGAGCAACTCTGAAAAAGGCTTCATATTTCTCCCCTCAAATATCGTTTCCTTTCAGCTTCAGGAAATCTCTCAATAGAATATCTAAGCATCGTTCTCGGCATAATTTTATATCTTTCAATTAAATAAGTCTTTAAGATTTCAAGATTGCGCTTCCCAACCTCACGTAGCATCCATCCGCATGCTTTGTGGATTAAATCCTCATTATCTTTCAAAAGTAAATCTGAAATATAAAGACTAGCCCCATAAGACTTAGCCCTTATATGCGCAAATGTGCTTACTATGGCGATTCTTCTCTCCCAAAGATTATCCGATAGGGCAAGTTTCTTTAAAAAAGATAAATCTCCCTGTGCAAGAAGAAACTCTCCGACTATCTTATCTGCACTTGAATCAACAAGATCCCAATTATTTACTCTCGAGATATTATCCAAATAAAAATTGAATATCCTATCTCTCATTTTTGGATTTTTCTTATATTTATTAACAAGTATAAAAAGCCCAAGCAATCTTTCCTCATGTATCACAGAAGACATAAGAGTTCCTACATCCGCAAGATCAGCGGAATAATATTTCTTAGCAACCTTTCTCGTATCAGGCACGCTAACTCCAATAAATTTATCTCCTTCGCCGTATTCTCCAGGCCCAGTTTTAAAAAATCGAATGCTTCCTTGAGATCGTTCAGGGCTAGAATATCTTTTCAGTTCAGATTTTATATCTAACAATTCGTTCATTATCTAGAAAAAAGAGCTGTCTTTAAATTACTTCTGCAAAGCCATTCTATTTATCTTTGGAGTCTTTATCTTAGTAGTATGTTTTATTGCTCTAGCATTATCTTCCGCCAGTTTCTCGTTAGCAATGGCAACAGACTTTTCCTTTTCTTCTTCAGCCTTCTTCTCTTCTTGAGTTCTTTCTTTTTCTGGCTCCTTAACCTTCTTTGAATCTATTTTTTTATGTCTCTTAACATGTCTAGCTTTAACAAACTCAAGATGTTTCGGCTCTTTAACAAGCATTACAATAACATTCTCACCATCTCTCTTAACTTTAACTTCAATTCTTGCCGGAGGTTTTCTAGAACCGCGATGCCAAATTTCATTATTTAAATGTATATCAACGCTAACTCTCTCAATATCTCCTTGTAGCTTCATATGTCTAGCAACAAATCTCTTAACCTCTTGCACGGCAGCTCTTGATCTCTTATAATTCGATTTATTTCTCCAAGCATCTCTCAAAGGAATAATATAACTTCTTTCACTATCTGTTTTTTGCGTAGTCTCTGCCATTTTATCCTAAATGTTTCTTGCCGGTTATTCTAGGCCCAACTTTCAATTTAGTATGTCTCCAGCTTCTTCTTTGTGCAGTTATTTCAGAAGGATGTTTTTTCTTTCCCTTTCCAAGTTTTCTAACAAGCGCCCAAATTGGAGCCCATTTAGTATGTTTCGCGTGTGTCCCTAAAGTAATTTTTTTCTGATAAGCATTTCTCATTTCACACTCTCCATAAAGCTCTTCCCTTTAGCAGTAAGTTGTCTTCCAGCTTTGCTTCCTTTAGCTTTTTCAAGTAATCCAGCACTCTCTGCCTGTTGTAGTATTTTTCTAATTATTTTTCCACCCGCAGGCCTAAATTCTGCAGGCCTCATTCCTCTATTCTTTCTACCTCCAAATCTCGTCCTTAATCGGCCAACTCCAATAATTCCCCTAGTATATGCTTGTCTCATTATACTTGCAGCACGTTTGTACCAAAAATCAGGATCTATATTCGGCCTTTGCTTTGCTACTCCTGTTTTAACAAAAGCAACCCATTCAGGCACTTCAAATTCATCTAATTCTTTTATCATTATCGCCAAGCGAGCGTTATATTCCGTTGCAGGCATGGTGCGAATATCTGTCATGTTTGAGCATGCAAAAGATGCCTTATAAATCTTACTTTAGCCCTCTACTTTTCAGAAATAAAGGCTTTTGTTCTCTTTAAAATGATAGTAAAACCAACAGTTCTCGTCGAAACCCCTTCTATAGAGTCCTCAATTTTCAAAGCCATTTCTTTAACTTTTTCTTTGCTAGGCGTAGCTCCCCGCAAAACAGAGATCCTAATTATTTTATGAGTTTTCAAAGCATTCTTCAAGCTCAAGATAACTCCCTCATTCAATCCTAGCTTTCCAATTTGAAACTTTAATATTCTTAACATATTTTTATACCCCCCGCAGGCAGAGCAGAAATAATCTCTTCTTCTGAAAATTTCTTGCCAATAATCTCTTTTATTTCAGCCACAAGTTCTTTCTTATCAGAATCTCCTGGCTTAATAAATGCAAGTTTTTCTTTAGCGCTTTTTTCAGGTACTGCCCTCAATATATCTTCCTGCAAGCTCAAAACCAAGCCCAATTGGACGGAAATCTTCTTAACCTTTCCTTCAACTTTCCAGCTACCGCTCTTTAAACCAGAAGGCTTAGAAATCTGCCCACTTTCAAAAATATGTATTTCACTAGTTTTCTTTTTGCGTTTCCAATCTTGGCTAAAACAAGCAGTAAAAATCGCACATTCCTCAAGCTCCCCCTCTCCGATTTTTGAAGGCTCTTTTATAATAACAGAAAAAGGACTTCCTGGAGAGGACGTATGCATAATGTAATATCTCTTTCCAGAGTTTTTAATCTCATTCAAAAGCAAATCATTCTGTTCAGCGCTTTTTCCCCCAACAACAAGCGTTCCTTTTGAAGTGTAAAACCAGCGATATTTAGCAAAATTTTTCATATAATTCTAGAGAAAGGCAGTTTTTAAGGTTTATTGGAAGATTTATTTCTTATACATGCCCGATAATAAGGATATCCTCCAGCATATATTTTATCAACATTACCTTTCTTGATTAAACTTTCTAGTACATCTGGAACATTACTTGCATGTGGTGCGATAAATATCTCATCAAGATCCTCAAATTTTATATTATTCCCATGGCGATAGATGTCATAAGGCGAGAAATAATGAGTATTTCCACTTCTCATAGTAACACCTTTTTGAGGAAGATTAACTGCCTGCATCATGAGCCCGCTAAATTCACTAAGATCTCTAACGGCTTTCAAAACCCACCTTTCATTTTCTTTGCTTATTGCAACCACCTTATTTTCCCACCATTAGACTATATAAATAAATCTGTGAAAAATTTCAATAATTAACTCGTTATTGTAACAAGGAAAGAAGATCCATCATAGAATGTGCCTGCTTGCGTCACATCTATGTTATATGTCAAAGTGCATAGTGGCGATCCTTCTGGAACAGAAATAACAATTGTCCTTTCTTCAGGAGCTGCGCCAGGAGCAATTTTAACGCTACTGCTTTTACCTTGAACTATAAATCCATTAGCTTTTGCAAGAGTGAGCTGACATCCAGGCTCAATTTCAGCAACAGAAACAGCATATCTAAACTCTTGAGCACCGCTTACCCCAGTAAGAACATTTTTGATAGCAAATCTAATATTATATCTATTCCCAGGTTGAATCACAGCCTCCCCTCCAGGCAAATACACGGTAGTCTTTTGACTATCATCTTCGTTAAATAAATCATTAATTTGTGCCTTTACATTACTATCAATAAGTTCAACAGCCTCATTTCCAAAATCAAAGATATTCCTTATGAGAACTATTCCAAGAATCAACATACTCATAGCTAAAACTAAAATAACAATAGTCCCAACAGAAAGCTCAAGCGCTCCTCTTTTAACCATAATCCACTCCAAAAGGCAAAGCCCCGCTTTCTTGAGCAATCTTAAACGCATAGATTACAGTTAAAACGCTAAAAACTAATCCTAATAAAATTCCAATAACTCCAAGAATAATCCCCAATTTGCTCCATTTATTCTTAGTTCTCTTCTTTTGCATCAACCCAAAACCAAGCCCAAGAACTGCCAATATCAAACCAACAAAGGGGATAACAATAGAAAACAAAATTCCTAATATAGAAAAGATAACTGATGAAATGCCAAAACTATTATCAACAATTTCCTCTCTTTTCATCTTCTAGCCAAGCGAATATGTTTTATAAAGATTGTGTCCAAACCGCTCAAAACAATCAAAAGGCAACATTATACGATATAATCGCAAGAGCGATATTAATTAGATAGATAAGGCTACAAATAAAGCAAAATTTACCTATTCTAGAATACATCAGATAACCTAGGTAAAGAGAGAAAAAAACAGAAACCATTGCAGAAAAAAATAATATCTCCAAATACCCAAAGGTCAATAAGACAAAAATAAAAATATAGAATATTACTCCCCACCAAGAATTAGGAATGCCAAAGTGAGATCCATAAAGGCTATTAAAAACTTTAGTGCAAGATACTCTATTGTTTACATCACAAAATGGCCTATAATTTATGTTTCTTTTTATCCTGCTGGTAACATAACTTGAATAAATAGAAAGGGCAAGACCAAAAATCACTAAAATATAAAGGATCTCTTTCACTTCTTATACCTCGAGCCCTTCCTTAGATTTTCTAACATTCTTCTATCCTCAAAAATTATTATAGCAAAGATAATCGCGATTACCAAAATCAAAGCAATAGTTATCCCCAGAGAAACAGATATTGAAATATTATCAAAAAAAGAATCTTCTTTGCCGATATTTACCCAGTGGCTAGTAGAAGCTTGCTTCCCCCCATCATAATCCACAGAAACTACGAGAGCATATCTTCCAAGCTCAAGTCCGAGCGGAACTTTATGATTTATAATGAAACTTGCTTGAGTCTCAACAGCAACGCTTTGCTCTTGCCTCGAAACACTATTCCCATTTTCATCAATAAGCTCATGAACAATAAGCACATCAACCGCACCAAGCTGCCCAAGGTTAAATATATCCAAGGTAGCTATTATCTCTTCTCCTGGTAACACAGTTTCGTATTTCTTCAGTATTCCCACTTTTAAGTCAAAAAGAGCCCCGCTCGGATTTATGTTAATCGCTACTAAGATTTCATGCGCCTCTCCGAAAGCCGAAACGATTATTTTTCCAATTCTCGTCTCAGCAAGTGCATTTTCTTTTGCAATCACATCAAATCCCACAGATTTAGCTTCCCCAGGTTCGAGAATAAAATTTTCTTCATTTAATTTTATTATGTCCTCTATTTTCAGAACTTTAATTTTTACATCTTTCAGCTTTGAATCTATATTTTTCACCATAAATTCTCCTTCTTTAGTTTCTCCTTGTTCCAATCCAATTGAAATTGTTTCAGGGTCAACAGTTATCTTCGGAGTAGGTTTTGCGCTTGCACCTCCTCCTCCGCCACCACCGCCACCGCCTCCAGAACCTCCAGAGCTTCCACTTGAACCAGAACCGCCATCGTCATCAGAAGAACTTTCTTCTGCACTATACGTACTAAATCCAGTGACGTTAAAAACAAAATTCCCATCAGAATAACTCTGTTCTGTACAAATAGAAGAAGGACATTCAGAGCCATCTCTTAATATAGAAGGATTAGAAAAGCTCAAATCATAAATAGACAAAGTCGCGCTAGTATTAAAATTTCCCAAGCCCGTAGAGTTAAGCTCAACGCGATTAAATGAAATGTTTATGAACTGGCTTATATCCACATTAGATTCTCCAACATTAGTCACATTTATTGCTCCTGGAAAGAAAATTTGCCCAGCCCTTATGTCTTGAAATCTAATTCCAGTCAAGTTTTGAAGTTCATCTTCACTATAACTGCCAAAG
Organism: Nanobdellota archaeon; assembly: GCA_038045385.1. GTDB lineage: Archaea > Nanobdellota > Nanobdellia > Pacearchaeales > GW2011-AR1 > JBBSZK01. The sequence continues at coordinate 12,629 of JBBSYE010000008.1, read as the reverse complement.
TTTGTAGAATTTCCAGAATAATTTCCCTGGAATTCACTATAATTTATATAATGCTCGGTAAGATTAACAAAAAAACTAACATTCTTTTTTGTTAATACAGAATCGCTGTTGTTAGCAAATATAAAAAGCGTATGACTTCCAGCACCAGTACTAAAATTACCTTGATAAGAAGAAGCAGGAAGAGAAATATTTACCCCATTATCAATGTTGAACCACACGTTAAGAGCGCCACTAACAGAATAAGCTAAAGGAAGGGACTGATTAGTAAAATAAGTCGCATTGAGAGGACGACTAATGTTCAAAGAGGGAGCCGTTGATACAATAGTTATATTCACAGTAGCCTGTTGCATTACAGCTCTTCCAGTTATAGTCAGTCCATAAGCTAAATAAAAAGAGAGTTGAAATAAACAAAAGGTAAAAAGCAATAAAAAAAGCAGATATCTTTTACCCCTCATTAGATTTACCTATTTTTAGATTATATAAATATTAAGTAAAAATAAGCCCTTCAAGAATTAGACTTTCTTCTTTTCCAGACGAAGAATACAAAAAGAACAATTACAATAGCAACGCCAATATATACCAAATTAGAGGACACATTAAAAGAACTAGCCGAGGGAGTCTCTGCAACAACTTGTACAGGAACATAAGTCTCAACAGCGCTACCTAACCCAAAGGAACCTGGTTGGTCTGTCGTTATTGTTGTAAAAGAAATTCCAATAGTATATTTCTGTCCAGGAATAGCATCATCAGGAATCTTAACTCTTATCGGAATTTTAGTATCTTTAGTACCCAAAGGAACAGAATAAGTCTCTTGAGGGTCTATAAGAGTAGCAATTCCCTCATTTTTGAAAAGAGAAGCTTTAACTATATAATCTTGACTTCCTACAAAATTCTGTAATTCAAAATTAAATTCATGCGTCTGTCCGCTTGAAAGTTGTAATGGATTTTCATCCCAGTAAGGAGTCGTAACTCCGAATGCACTAACTGAAGAAACAAGAAGAAAGCTTACAAGAACTCCAAATAAGATATTTTTTGTCATCATACTATTTTCACCGTCCATGATCCTTGAGAAAGAGTAGAGTAAGGCTGTTGAGTTAATTCATTTCCAACAAGTCTAAGACAGGTATAAAGATTTCTTTGCCCAGTCCCATCATTAATAGTAAAATTACCCCTAGTCAAAGTCGCATTAGCAATATACTGGAAATCAGACTTATTCAACTGAGAAGTCATATTTGTATTCAAAGCACAAGCACTCCCAACCCCTGAAAAGATACTAACCGAGAAATTCTTAGCATAAATAGCCTTACCACTATCAACTTCTCCAACTAGATCAGTAGCATTAATCTGGATATTCATATCTGAAATATTCTTATTTCCAGTATTATTCAACAAAAGCGGAATATCGCTTGTAGTCGTCTGGTTAGTTACCCCCGGAGACAATGAAGAGAAAGCAATAGATGCGCTAGAAACGAAAGCAGAAGTTTGTGCAAGAGTGAAATTAGTAGAAACATTGCTAGCACTTGAACCAGAAGAATCATTAATCCCAACACGAATTGTCCAAGCACCAGAACTATCAAACCACCAAATCTTTACCATACAGCTATAATTAGCATAACTTCCCCAAGTAACTAATTGACCACAAGAAGCATTTTGCCTAGTAGTTTCTCCAGCTTTCATAAGACTGATATTAGAAGTTCCCCCATTCAAATTAGCAACTCCATCAGTATCAAACGCCGTGAAATTAACAATCATAGAAGTAGAACCCGCTTCAGTAATACTTATCGAATCTAAAGTAACATTCTGAACAAAAGTAATAGCAGGAGCCGTATTTGAAAGAGAGACATTTATGCTAACTGAAGAAGTTGTCGCCCTTCCAGTAATTCCCTTGCCTCTTAGCCAATCGCCTACTCCTGCAGAAGTCACAGAAGAAGCTACAATCAAGAGAAAAATAAATAATGAAATAGCAAAAAACAACTTTCCAAACTCAAGATTATTTTCACCCATTTTTTGCTGTCTCTATTAAGTGTTTCCGCTTTTAAACCTTTCTTCTAATTTTTTCTTACTGCATTTGAATGAATAGTCCAAACATTTCTTTGATCTCTTCCAAGCAAGAGCCCTATTTCCTTATACGAAAGCCCCCTTTCTTTCAAATGTAATATTAGCGATTCAAGTATTGTAAATCTTTCATCATTCATAACACTTAAAGGAATTTGCTCGCTAGAGTTATCGATGACAAATATATTTTCCTCTTTCTTTTTCGCCTTGTTACAGGCAGTCCAAACAGTTCTATCATCTCTATTTATCGCTCTTGCAATTTCAGAATACTTCATCCCCTCATTTTCATGTAAGTATTTACATACACTTTCTAAAGCCCCTAATTTAGCGGAGAATACTGAAATAGGCACCCTAATAACTTTCTTAGTTTCTTTTCTAACTAATCTAGCGACATTCTCTTGAGTTAAATCATATTTCTCTCTTAATTCATCAACCAATAAAGAAAGAGTTTCTTCTTTACTCATAGAATATTTTTCTTTTAATTCATCAGCAATTAGCTTCATTGCTTGGACAAGATTATCTTCTTTCAACTTCTTATTGCGTCTATTATTTCTTCTTGGCAACCTAAACGCAAGACCAATAGAAAGGATTCTGATAGTCCAAGATCCTTGAGAAAGAGTAGAATAAGGCTGTGCATTCAGCTCGCTTCCAACTTGGCGGATACACAAATATAACTGTTCTTGCCCAGTCCCATCATTAATAGTAAAATTACCCCTAGTCAAAGTCGCATTAGCAATATACTGGAAATCAGACTTATTCAACTGAGAAGTCATATTTGTATTCAAAGCACAAGCACTCCCAACCCCTGAAAAGATACTAACCGAGAAATTCTTAGCATAAATAGCCTTACCACTATCAACTTCTCCAACTAGATCAGTAGCATTAATCTGGATATTCATATCTGAAATATTCTTATTTCCAGTATTATTCAACAAAAGCGGAATATCGCTTGTAGTCGTCTGGTTAGTTACCCCCGGAGACAATGAAGAGAAAGCAATAGATGCGCTAGAAACGAAAGCAGAAGTTTGTGCAAGAGTGAAATTAGTAGAAACATTGCTAGCACTTGAACCAGAAGAATCATTAATCCCAACACGAATTGTCCAAGCACCAGAACTATCAAACCACCAAATCTTTACCATACAGCTATAATTAGCATAACTTCCCCAAGTAACTAATTGACCACAAGAAGCATTTTGCCTTACAGCTTCGCCGAATTTCATTATTGTTAAGTTTGAGCTAGCACTATTCAAATCGCTCGCCCCGTCTGCATCAAAAGCAGTAAAATTAACAATCAAACTTGTAAATGTTGATTCAGTAATACTCACAGAATCTAAAGTGCTATTCTGAACGAATGTAATAGCAGGAGCCGTATTTGAAGCCTGTTCGGCAAGATTAATGCTACCAAGAGTAGTGGCATTAACATTCCCAGCAGTATCAATAATCGTAACGTTAAATGAATAGTTGGTATATCCAAGTCCAGACCAGTTGATATTAGTTACTCCAGTTGTGAAACTTGTAAAATTAATAATGCCAGTATTATTTTTTAAAAGATAAGTGATATTACGAAGATTTATCTCTGTTAGAGTAACATTTACGAAAATATAATTTTGAGCAACAGTGCTTCCGTCTCCAATCATCCCAGAACTGTAATTAATCAAAGGAAGAATAGTATCAATCAAAAATATTTTGCTTGTTGAGCGATTTACATTATAAGAACTATCATTCACATAATAATTTAATGTATAGATCCCATCTGCTATACTTGAGTTTGTATAATTAAAATCACGAGCCCCATTTTTCTGCATGCTAATATTTGTAATTCCGCCATCAAGCGAAAGTAGCGCAGCACTTGCATCCTCATTTGTAGTTACATTAAATAAAACACTAGAAATAGAACGATTAGCAAGCGGAGCGTTAATAGTAACAACCGGAGCAGTAGTATCAACCGAGAAAGAACGTGTTACGCTATTATTTAGATTATTGTTAAAGTCCCAACAATAGTAAGTTGTACTATATCCTCCATCTGCAATCGTCGCATTAGAACCATTAAAGTATCTATCTCCGACATTAGTCATAGTATAATTGAATACTCCGCCATCAAGCGTATAATTGCACCAAAAAGCTCCTTCGTTAAGTGTCACATTAAATAAGACAGGCATTCCGCTTGCATTATAAGTTATATTACTCGGTTCATTTATAGTAACAAGAGGAAAAATAATATCTCTATAAAAGACAGTCCAATTACTAATATTCATAGCCCTATTCGCACCAGTTGCATTATCAATAGCAAGATAGTTCCAGAAGAATGTTCCATTATAAGGGAAAGTAAATGTGATGTTGCTATCGTTTGAAGCGCTAAATCGTGAGACTCCAGTCTGATTTATTATTACTCCAGTCTGATTCCAAATATAAAGTGTAGCATTAAATAACCCGACATTATCAGTCAAGGTAGCATTAAAGCTATATGAGGTTGCATTAGTGCTAGTTGCATTTGCAGGCCCTTTTAAATTTACAACAGGAACAGCAATACCCTCGTAAACAACAACCGCCTCGAAATATTCCTGCAATAGATCATCAGCGCTACCTCCAACAGTGCTAGAGGTAAAAATCAACTGTGTACTTGAGGCATTCAGAAAATTTTTATAAAATGCATTAGTTAAGTTATAAGTTAATGTAAAATTCCTGCCTCTAACCGGAGTTGTAGCATTAGTCCAATTAAAAGAAAGTCTTCTACTTGCAGTATAGTTCCATAGAGAAATATTTAATTTATCTACTCCTGCAGTATTTGCCGCAATACTTTTCAAAGACACAGAGTACAAAACTTCATTTGCAGGCAATGTAACGTTCCACATAAAAAATGCATCTAAAGCCGCAGTCCCTTCGTTTTCTAAGCAAGTAAGCAAAGGGGTTGCGTTAATTGCAACATAACAAGTATGGGGCTGATTTCCGGGGATAGTAGAAATTGTATATGAATTTTCCGTCATAGCCCCAGAACGCACAGGACTTGTAACATTATTCGGAACTAAAGTAACTAGCGTTACTGGATCAATAATATGATCAATCTCAACAGTCCCGCCAGTTACTTGCAAATCAAAAGTGTCCTGCGAGTTTAGAAGATTAGTAAGGAAAACTTGATTATATTGATTATCTAGTAAGGGAGAAAATCTTGTTAAAGATTCATCGGAATCTCGTTCATAAACCGTAATCTCCGGATTTCCAGAAACAATTCTAGGATAAAGAGTAATATCTTTCTTTGAATTTAGTGCACGTTCAAAAGTAACTCGAACGTATTCTCCATCTTGAATTGGTTCGCTCCAAATTCCATCAAGCGTTCTAACTTCCTCATAAACATTTGAAATAAACGCTCTATTTAAATCAAGATGTTCAGCATTTGTAATAACAATAATCTCAAATGTCTGCTCACTCAAACTAGGGGTATTCCACGCTATTCTATCAACAATTCCATTTCCATTTGTATCTTCCACATTGAAATCATGTGCTCTTTTTTCATTATCTACAATCCAAAATAGTCTAACAAATCTTGCTTGTCTAATATTCAACGATTCATCAATATTTGTAAAAGACCGAACATTAGTATAATGCAGTTCAGTTGGCCCAGAAATAGTAACTTGCTTTACACGTTTATCAACAATTTTCTCAGATGCTATCGGAGCAGAAGTTTCGTATATAATCTCATAGGCTTCCGCCTCTTTATCTAAAATTAATTTTCCATCCAATTCCTGAACAGCGATAATCTCGCCAGACTCATTATTAACGGATGTTTTTCTTACCTCTTTGAATTTAGCTCCAGAAGGAAGTGAAACATCAAAAGGCAACGTGCGATTTCCTAATATTCGCAGTGTCCATTGCACGGGCTTGTCCAAGCTAGCCTCTCCCTGAATTAAGAAATTATCTTCATATGGAGTGAATTCTGTGAAGTTTACAATCTGCTCAGAATTATTTTTTTCTTCAGAGATATTAGTTTCATTGACAATCGAGATAGTTGGAATTTCTTCTTCAGATTCCGGAGAGTCGGAAATACTAATGGTCTGATAATCAAGAGAACCTAAAACTAAAGTAGCATTTTCCAACTCAATATGCAAAACTGAATTATCCAAATCAATATCTATATCAGAAAGATTACAAGTTTCATAACAAGCATTAGAAATCTGAAAGAATCTTACCCCTTGCTCATTAACATAATCTCCAGTAATAAAAGCACTATCAGATTCAAGAAGAGAACTATCAAAAATTACTTTATTTTCAAATAAAATTCTCGCGTTTCCTCCTTCACTAAATTCTCCAGAGAATTTCAAATTAATAATATTTTCAGAATCCGCCAAGCCCAATTCTAAGGGCAAATCCGTAGACTCATTTAATACCAAATCGAATCTCATACTATCCTCGGATATAGCAAAATCACCAATTGCAAATCCAGTTATATTTATTCCAGAACTAAAAATTAAAATTCCCAAAATAAATAAACTAAAAATCGCTCCAACAAAACCAAGAAATATCTTTTTATTAACTAAATCTCTTCTTTCTTTTTCTTTTGCATTATTTGCAATACTCAAGTAGTTATCATAAAATTCTATCCACTCTCCAGAGCTTCTTCCTGAATGTTTTTTATTAGCAAACTCGTGATATTCTTCTCTTGTAATTTCACGATTCCCAAGTCTTCTTGTTAAATCTTGGAGATAAGAAATATGTTCATTACGCGATCTTTCAGCTTCGCGAATTTTTTCGTTAATTTCCATTAATCAATCCTACTTTTTTGTGTCCAGACATTACTTATCTAATGTGTATTTTGTCTTATAAACCTTATTATATATGTATAAGATAAGCCTAAGATAACAAATAGTAAGTAGATTATACTTATTATTTATGTATAAAACTTCGCATTAATCTCTTATTAACTTTTCAAATAAAATTTACTTCATCTACTAGAAAAATAGGATGGGAGTGGAGGGAATCGAACCCCCGACACCACGAGCTTCAGTCGTGTGCTCTCCCACTGAGCTACACTCCCTATTGCTCTTTGAAACTGAAAGATGCTTTTAAACCTTATCAAGAGTGTGTTCAATCGCTATAATGATTTTAAACCATTAACCTCTCTAAAGAGATGCCAAATTTTAGACCTGAAGAACCAAAAAGTCTAAAAGATTATTTAGGAAGTCGACTTATTCCAGCAAATGCTCCGCATTATCTTGGAAGACAGGATTTACTATGTTCTCTTGCATCTGCAAAACTTGAGTCTCAAGGAGGAGATTATATTTGTACTATTCCCTTAGAACTTGAGGGTCGTCAAGGTCACGCAAAACTCTGGCCATTTTTAGTAAATAGATATAATCGTTTTGTTAATTTTGCTGAAAATCCTTTTTTATTTGATAGCGAGGAAAAGGCGATTAACGGACGCTGGCGTGTGATAATAGTAAATCCTCCAAGTAAGTCGCGTAAACTCTCAAGAGAAAATATGCCTCTTGGAGAAGTCGTCCTCCTGAGAAAGACAATAGATACAGACCATGCATTACTCCCTAAAAAGTATTTGCAATATATGCTTGAAAGAATAATGACTGAAAAACCACAAGAAGATAGTCCAGAGCAAGGATTAATAATTGAAAATCCATCGGCAGAGAATGATTATAATTTTTTAAGCAGGCTATATGAAAAAGACTCTCCTCTTATTAAATCGCTTGCAGATACTGCAAGATTACAGAGAATTTGTTTACCTATGCTTCCTCTAGAAACTCCAAGGCCATACAGAAAATAAGTGAGTCGGGTAGGCCAGATTCTGTCGAATTTCGCGCCATTACGCGCAAACAATGCGTGCTGACATCTGTCTATGCGAGCGGCTTTGGCTCTTGCATCCGCGAAGTCGCCCGTTTCATCAAATCCATTTTTTCGTAGCTCCCTTCAGGTTCATAGCTCAAAAATGGCTGTGTCGTTTCTGTTGCGTTGCTTACCCTCACGAGTATCCTTTTTTCAAAGGGCCGCGTTTTCGCTCTTTCGAGCGGATGTCCGGACCTTCCTCAGAATTAAAACTCATTCCAGTTCTTACCAATTTAATGGAAAATTCCGAAGTCAGCTTCCCGACTCACTTCATTATCAATTAGCGAGATATATAAATTTATCTGTTACTATAAAGAGGCGACAAATAGGAAGGTTTAAATAATATCATTTTATAAAAAACCATGATAAAAACTCATAAGGCAAAAGAAATAGGAGTTGAAGAGCATTCAATTAAGCAAAAGCCTCTTGGCTTTATTTTAGATTGTAGAATCGGAGACAAAAATTCAAGAGCTGGACAGCTCGCTCAGGGAGGCTCAATAAGTCACGATAGACTTGTTTGGATAGGGGACGGATTGTATACTATAGTTTATCCGGAATATATCGTTGGAAGAAGTATCGAGAGTAGACCAGAAGTATATTTTATTGCAAGTAGAAATCCTACTCTAAGAAGGTCAGCTTAACTATGGCAAATAATAATTTAGAAAGACAAATAGATCCAAGATTAGATAACTTTAGACAAAGATTAGTAGAGTAAGAAAAAGTAATGAGGGAAGTAATTGATAGCCCAGATAATCCTTTCCATATTAGTAGATGTAATTTTTCTTCTTTTCCAGCTAAAGAATTAGATAAAAATTGGTTTCGCCCAGCAGAGTCGATGAAGAATCCATTTATAGGAAAAGATGGTAGAGATTATCATTCTTATGAAGATTTATTAGATGCTAATAAGCAATATTATGCTTCAAAAAAGTAAGGTAAAATGAACAACACTTTGACAAGGTCTTGGGTTACCACGAAAAAATAAATAAGCAATCTAAATTTAACCATCCAGATACCTTTTTAATCCTCAATATCCATAAAAACAAATGCCCCAAAAAAAGAAAGATAAAATTAAAAAATTAGAAAAAAAAGAATTATCAAAATCTGACCTAGAAGAAGAAAACGAAGAAAAGGAAGATAACAATTCTCCATTAATTAAATTATCAACACTAATAATATTTGCATCCTACGCAATTCTCATCTCAATCTTTATCCTACTACTAAATCGCTCTCTAGGATTACCTTTCAACATAATCGCTTTTATAGTGGGTATTTTCATTACCATAGTAATTACGGGTTTTCTTCTCGTCGTAAAATCAGTAATGCGCACAAATCTCTGGGAAGGTCTTGTCGTAGGGTTAGCAACAATTGGCGTTGTAGTAACTGCATTACTTTTCAAATTTCACGGAACTTATACAAATATATTTGCAACATTCGGCACAATCCTCGCTTTAATCTACATAGGATATTTTTTCAAAAAGGATTTTAAGCAAAAAAATAATTTTTCTAAAGAATCAGAAGCTTCTCAAGAGCTCTCTGAATAATTTCACTCGGTTTGCTAGAATCATCTCCACTTACTTCTTCTGTTCCTTCTTTTCCCCCAGTTTTAACACTTACATCTCTTAAGTCCCGATAATAAACATCAAAACCTTCTTCACTTCTTATAGTCCCATATATCAGAACTTGCTTTCCATTTCTAACATACTTCATACCCCTTTCACCCATGTCTCCAAAATAAGTTATCTGATTCTCATCAAGCCAATCACTATCCGGCACATAATTTCTTCTACCCATAATTTTTTATTGAAAAATCGCTATTTAAGTATTATTGTCATTTAAATACAATTTTTCTTTATCAAGCGTTCAGTCTCTGAGGATTCTAGAAAATTAAAACATATCTTCATAATTTTACTTCATTAACAAAATCATAGTCAATTCTAATTGTTCTTGATGCAACGTTCTTCAAATGATACGAAATATTTTTGTTGCTTCCAACCCCAACATAAATGACTTTTTTCTTAAACCTATTAATTGCAGCAGAAACCGCGCCTGAAAAATCTCCATCATTTGACAATAAATAAGCAATATCATAAACCTCACTTTGAGCATCTAACACTAAATCAAGAGCCAAATTCACATCATTAGCTTTTTCAACATAATGAATTTCACCCTTTCTTTTTCGTCTTTCTAATCTGCCCAAAGTAATACTCAATTTTTCTATCTTATTTAGAATTGCAAGAAACTTTTGTTGCTCAATATAGACAGATTGATTGGTAAGACGATTTACTGGAGAAATATAATAGTTAATTTTCACTAAATTATTATCTTCAGTTAATCTCCTGCAAAACTTTTCTATATTCACTTTACAATTAAACGTTTTTTTAATAGAAAAATAAAAATTGCTCCCATCAATATAAAAAGCAACCTTTCGATAAGAATCACCCATACGAGTATAAATCTGGGGGTTCCCGAAGGAAACCCCAGGACTTAATTAACAATCATTATATTTTCAGCCTTAAATATCTTTTGTTTAGGTAAAATCAATTAGCCAAAGCTTCTAGCCCGCTTGATAATAATAACCCCGAAAATACGAGAGCATCAACTAATAAAGAATTATATAAAATAAGTCCCATCCTTCTATATCCGGTTGGTCTCAAAAATTTTCGGCACTCTTCCCAGCCTTCTTTATTATTAAGCCCAATAATAAAATCATCTGTCCTTTCACGATATTTATCAAGTCCAACAATCGGCCCAAAATCTCCAAGTTGAAATTTATAATCATTTTTATTCATAAAAAATTTACTTCTAGACAATTATTAAATATTTAGATAGTCAAAAATCTTCTAAATCTAAAGCAAGTCCTCGATAAAAACCCGCGTTAAAATTATCTCCTGCATCTTCAAACCATCTAGCAGCAGAATTATAAGAATGTCTAGCAAAATCATATTCTCTTTTTCTCCTTTCTACTCCTGCAATATTTATACGTATTTTCGCAGCAGCAATTTGATTAGCCCGTAAAATTTCCTCAATATTTTTTATCATGGATGTCTTTTTAATTTTTAGAGTATATAAACTATCATAACAAACATAATTTAAAAATTTAGAAAAACAACCAACCATAAAAAACCATGTAGCAACTATTTATACTAAATCAGAAAGTTCCCTAAGTTCAGGGCGAAGGGAAGAAAATACATTTTGTGGCAATCGTTCTTTTAAAACACCAAATAATTTTTCCCTCAAAGAAAATAAGGTTTTCTCGGATGTTGTTCCCAAAAGAATAGCATAAACCGTAGGATCATTTTGCATATTTCCTGCTGCAGAAATTGCTCTAGTCATATTAACATATGAAAATATCATTTCAGCCACCTCATCTGGAGTGTAACCATCTTTATTTTCCATAAAAATTAACAAAAAAGACATTATTTAAATCTTTCTATTTGTTACCCTTTAAAAATAACACTATAAAAGAAAAAACAACTAAACGCGTAGGCAAAAATACAACCAACTAAGGCATCTAATCAATGAGACTTTTAGTAGTTGCATGCTTAACTCCTCGTGTTCTTGGAGCTTACACACCAACTCTATCAACGTCATCTTCTTTGACGGTCTCTGTTGTCTCGTCTTACGGATGGCTTCGTCCTTAGATGCTTTCAGGACTTATCCATGTAATGCGTAGCTGCGCGGCCTGCTTCATAACAACCGCTCACCAGAGGCATCCAAGTACCGTTCCTCTCGTACTAGATACTCGTTCCATTCAGACAACAACGCACCTTGTAGATATCATACAAACTGTCTCGCGTACATTCTCAACGATTATGTTTTTTCGTTGTGTGGACTATACCTTCATCCTAAATTAATAGGAGATCGACGTATTAGCAGGGTAATCCTGCTCTTGATCTTTCGAACTTGACGGGTTCTATTCTCTTGCGAGAAAGATCAAAGTCTCTACGGGGATTCTTTCGAATCTTCCCTAGATATTACCATCCCGAAGGAAGGCTTCATCTATATGAGTCGATTTAATTTTTTTCACGATCACTCGTGAACAACGCCGCTATTTTTGATAGTTGCGATTCAGTACGGGATTACGCTGCTTTTTGTTTACGTTCTTAACCCAGCTAACGATCCCTTTTAATGCGTGAACTCCGACACCCTTGGTTGCTTATGCACAACCAGGATAGGAAGAGCCGACAGCGATGTACCAAACCGCGCCGTCAATATGGACTATCGGGCGCGACAAGCCTGTTATCCTTGAAGTACCTTTTCTGTCACACACGAGTTCTATTAAGAAACTACGTGGGGTCGCTAAGCCCGACTTTCATCCCTGCATCTCTTGCTGTGCGAGATACAGTCAGACAGACTTTTGCCTTCGCACTCATCGTCAGATTTCCAACCTGACTGAGTCTGTCATTGGGCCCTACGGATATCTTTTCCGCAGGGTGCCGCCCCAGCCAAACTGCCCGCCTGCTGGTGTCCCCGATTAAGGGTGAGCAATATCAAGACCTGTGAGTAGTATTACATGGTTGCTCCCGCTTCCCCGAGGGTAACGATCGACGCTCCTACTTATGCTATGCACCTATCTCGATATCACAACAACAAGTTGCAGTAAAGGTTTACAAGGTCTTCGCTTCCCACAAGGCGACACCGGCATTTTCACCGGTAAGTGGTTTCAGAAGGTTCTGGTTGGGGACAGTGACCACCTCGTTAAACCATTCATGCACGTCTCCATTCAGAAGACAAGGCATTACGCT
>JBBSYE010000007.1:0-113679 GCA_038045385.1 Nanobdellota archaeon | reverse complement strand
ATCAAGATGAGCATCATTCAAGAAGCCCCGCACTTTAGTGCGGGGAGAACGTCACCTTTGTCCATATTTTTTAGTCTTGTAGATAGGACATTAATAGATTCAACAAACACATATTCTATAATTATTGGCTCACCATATTCTTCTGCAAATATATTTTGCATTATTTTTTCAGCTTTTTTGTGATTTTCATCTTCAGTATTGTAATAGGAAACGATAAAGCTGGAATCTAAAAGTATCATTTTAGCTGTAAAGAATTTTATCTATTTCCTTACTTGTTTTTTCTGTTCCTTTGCCAAAGCTAAATGGCTTTATTTTTAGAAAAGAATATATTGCTCTTTTCTTAGACTTTTTCCTTTCTCTTTTTTTCATAGTCACTTTCAAGGCCTCAACCATCTTACTTCGTAGTAAAGAACGTCGTGTTCATCATCAACTATCGCTAAAAGGAGCTTCTTCTTTGTGCTAGTCGCGACGCGGTTTTTAGCGCTAAATTCATGCCAGCTTAGAGTTTGATGTTCTTGAACTGGGAAGACTAGCCATGTTGCATGTTCTTTGCCAGGACTTGAGCCTTTAGGATAGACTCTAAAGTCTGCTCCGAATTTAAGGGCTGTTTTTACTATGTATCCTTTGCTTCTTAAGTCACTAAAAACTAGATATTTTGTTTGGAAATTTTTATCGGCTTTTTTTGCTTTTTTTGCTAATGTGTCTTGTGAGATTTGCTTTGTTTTTTCAAATAGTTCTAGTTTCCTTTGTTCCATCAGATAGAGAGTTTCAAATAACGAATAAGTAATTTTGGAATTGTGTTTTTCTCCAAGGTTACTTTTTTCAACCAGAGAGAATGCTAGTTCGCTTGTTGAGGATGCAGAATTGCCAGAGAGATAAGCCGTGATCATTATTATTAATAGGAAAAGGCTTATTTAAGTTTGGTGGAAATCTTTAAATTGGCGCTTGAATGTAGGTTTCTATGACTGTTAATTTTAAGGCTATAGAGAAAAAGTGGCAGAAAGTTTGGCGAGAGACTAAGGCTTTTGAGGTTAGCGAGAGAAGCGAGAAGAAGAAATTTTATTGTTTGGAGATGTTTCCTTATCCTAGTGCTAGCTTCTTGCATATGGGTCATGTAAAGTGTTATTCTATTGGAGACTTAACTGCGAGATATAAGAGAATGAAGGGCTTTAACGTGCTTTATCCAATGGGTTTCGATGCTTTTGGATTGCCGGCTGAGAATGCTGCGATAAAGGAAAAGACACATCCTAAGAAATATACTGAAAATGCCATAAAGATAATAAAAAAATTGATGCAGGAGCTTGGTTTGAGTTATGATTGGAGTAGAAGTTTCTCTACCCACCAGCCTGATTATTATAAATGGAATCAATGGTTGTTCTTGAGGATGTTTGAGAAAGGTATAGCTTATAGAAAGAAAGCACCTGTAAATTGGTGTCCTTCTTGCAAGACTGTTTTAGCGAACGAAGAGGCTTCTTCTGGAAGATGTTGGAGATGTGATAGTCTTGTCGTTACAAAAGAGCTCGATCAATGGTTTTTGAATATCACAAAGTATGCTGAAGATTTGATTAAGGATTTAAGCAAGGTAGATTGGCCTGAAAGAACTAAAGAGATTCAGAGAAATTGGATTGGGCGAAGTGAAGGTGCTAAAGTGTTGTTTTCAGTAAAAGGACTTGAGGAGACTATTGAAGTTTTTACGACGCGGGTTGATACTATTTATGGGGTTAGTTTTATTGCTTGCTCGCCAAGGCATCCTCTTGTTGGAAGTCTTATTACAGGGACTAAGAACGAGAAAGATTACTTGAAATTTCTAAGCAATATCTCAAGCTCTGAAAAGCTAGATGCTGAAAAGGAGAAGATTGGATTTTTTACTGGTAGATATGCCGTGCATCCTTTTACTGGCGAGGAGATTCCAATTTATGCGGGCAATTTTATTGTTGATGGTTATGGATCTGGGGCTGTGATGGGAGTTCCTGCGCACGATGCGAGGGATTTTGAATTTGCTAAGAGGTATAAACTGCCTGTAAAGAGAGTTGTTGAGAGTTCTGTGAAAGAGGAAGCTTATATCGGAAAGGGTAAACTTTTGAATTCTGGAGAATTTTCCGGATTGGAAAGTGATGATGCTTCTATAGTTATTGCGAAAATTCTTGAGAAGAGGGGTCTTGGAGCTAGAGCTATTGAATACCGACTGAGAGATTGGTTAATTTCAAGGCAAAGATATTGGGGGACTCCGATACCTATAATTTATTGTGATGAATGTGGTGTCGTTCCAGTACCTGAAAAAGATTTGCCTGTGCTCTTGCCGGAGAAGGTTAAATTTACTGGAAAGGGGAATCCTCTTGCAACAAACGATGATTTTGTGAATGTTAAATGTCCTAGTTGCTCTGGAAAAGCAAGAAGAGAGACGGATACCATGGCTACATTTTTTGATTCAAGTTGGTATTATTTGAGATACTGCTCGCCAGAATCTCATGATATTTTTGATCGCAAGAGCGTGGCTTATTGGATGCCCGTTGATCAATATATTGGTGGTGTTGAACATGCAGCTTTGCATTTGCTATATGCTAGATTTTTCACTAAATTTTTGCGAGATTCTGGATGGGTCGTTTTTGATGAGCCATTTATGAAATTATTCAATCAAGGAATTTTGCATAAAGATGGGAAGAGAATGAGTAAGAGCCAGGGGAATACTATTACTGCCGAAGAGGTTTCTAAAAAATATGGAATTGATACAGCAAGATTTTTCTTAATGCATGTTGCAAGTCCTGAAAAAGATATGGAATGGAGCGAGCAGGGTATTGAGGGAGCTTCAAGGGCTGTAGCTCGTTTTATTGAGTTGTTTAAGCATGTTGGGGGGGATAATGATGAGGTTATTGAGCATAAGATAAATAAGACTTTGAAGGAGATTGAAAGTTATTATGAGAATTTTGAATTTAACAAAGCAATGATTTCTTTTTCGGAGATGGTTAATTATTGCCAGGAGCGGAAAAAAGTTCCTAGAAAAGTTTTGGAAACTTTATTATTAATTATTGCGCCTGTGATGCCGCATATTGCTGAAGAGCTTTGGCATAAACTTGGGAATGCTGGCTTGATTGCTTTGGAGAGATGGCCGAAGGCTGATGAAAGTAAAATAAATAATAAAATAGATGAGGCTGAGAGTCGACTTGAGAAGGTTGTTTCTGATGTTAAGAATATTATTTCTCTTTTGGGCAAGGCAAAGAAAGTTTATTTGTATGTTATACCGCCTGAATTGAATAGTTATAATGTTGGCTTTCTTGAGGCTAAGATTGGCTTGCCTGTTTCTATATTTGCTGTCAATGACGCGAAGAAGCATGATCCACAAGGGAAAGCAACTAGAGCTAAGATGGGAAGGCCTGCGATATTTGTTGAGTAGTTTTTTGTTTTGAAAATATTCTTTTATTAGAAAAAGCGAACATTATTACTCTTTTCTTTTCCCATAATTACTCCAGATAAGAGTGGTTTCAGCACAATCTTTAAAAATTTCAAAGGATTATTAGCATCATGAATCTGATTTTTGAAGTGATAGATAAGAATGGCAAGGAAGTGAGGCTAACAAAAGAGCAATGGTCAAAAATCAGGAAAAAGCACCCAGAAGTTGAACATGGGGAGATGATAAAAGAAACCTTGGAAAACCCTACAAAAGCAATCCATCATAGTTTTGATGAGACTATGCATAAGTTCTATAAATATTACAAAAATCGGCAGTACCCAGAGAAATTCTTGATGGTTCTCGTTAAATATTTAAATGGAGATGGATTCGTGGTAACATCCTATTTTATGGATGAGATAGACTAAAATGGAAGAATCATGTGAAATACACTATGAGAAAGAATCTGACTTCTTAGAAGTTCTATTTGGAGAGCAATCAAAATCAATTGCAACAGAGATACAAGAGGGTGTTTTTGTAAGAAAAGATATCAAAACTGGAGAAGTTAAAAGTATTGGGATTGTAGGATTTGGAAAAAGGGTTCAGCTTCTGAAAATGATATTGGCATCGTTCAATAAAAAATTGCCGATAGAAATAAGCCTTCCTTCTGATTAATCGCTAAAACTAAATTCCTTATTTACTCTGCAAACATTTTTTCTTGTAAAAAGACGGAATTTATCCGGTTAAATTTGGAATAATCATATTTATTAATTGCTTTTCTTGAGAGTTTTTATGGATGAACTGATTGCAGTCTTGATCTTGGCGATTGTACAGGGCGTGACTGAATGGTTGCCGGTTTCTAGTCAGGGGCATCTTGTAATTGCGGAATATCTGCTCGGGTATTCTGGTGGGCTACTACTTGAGGTGACTTTGCATTTTGGAACTCTAATGGCGGTTTTTGTTTATTTTGGACGAGAGATAACAGAAATGCTCGAAGATGTCCTTAGATTGAAATGGAAAACAGAGAAAGCAAGATTTTTCTGGCTTGTGATTCTTGCGACTATCCCTGGAGTGATATTTGGATTTTTAATTAGGGATTATTTTGAATCTATTTTTTCGGGATTTGTAATTTTGGCTTTGAGTTTTGCTATTACCGGGGTGACTTTGATGATTGCTAGTTTTGAGCTGACTAGCAGGAGAGAGCTGAATTGGAAGATTGCTTTAGTTGTTGGGTGTGCTCAAGCGATTGCTATTGTTCCTGCTATTTCGCGTTCTGGGGCGACTATTGCAGCCGCTTTGTTGCTTGGGCTAAGAGAAAAGGATGCTTTGAAATTTTCATTTATTATGTCAATACCTATAATCATTGGAGCTAATGTTCTTACTTTAGGATTTGGAAGCGAGCCTTTACCTCAAGTCTTTTTATGGGCTACTTTGTTCTGCTTTGTCGTTGCTTTGGGCGCAATACACGTTTTGTATAAATACGTTTTAACGAGCCGAAAGAATTTAAGATGGTTTGCAGCATATTGTTTTGCTTTGGCAGTTGTAATAATGTTATTTTTCTTTTTTGGATAAGATTTTAAACTAGCCTTGTTTCTTTTTGTTATGAGTTATAATTTTAATACTTGCACTGCTGATGGGAGAAATATTAGAGAATTAGCTTTGGAAGCTGTAGAGCTTTATCTTGATGCAGTTCACACTGGTGGAAATAGGCAGATTGAACTTTTTGGAAAATATTGCTCATTCTTTAAAGGGCTTAATAGTAGAGATAGAGAAAGTTTAGAACATATTGTATGCGGATATATATCTGATAGATAATTTTTTATTATAGTAGTATTTTTAAATAAGTCTCTTTAGAGCAATTTATGGAAAGGGGCGAGAAGTTTAGGGGGCTGATAGATAAAGTTCTTGGGGATAATGATTTTGCTAAACTTGAGCCACAAAAAGCTAAGATTTATCGGCCGGGCGATGATCAGTTAGCTTTGTGGAATATGTTCGGTAATGATGTTAGTTCTTCACATATAGGTTTATTTTTTGAGTTGCTATCTACGGGAATTTATGGAGGCAATCTTGTTGATAGCGTTTCTCCGTTTTTATCTTCAGATTCTTTTATCAGTTCTTTTCCAAGAGTGGATATTGTTGATGTTCCTGGAAAAGTTGCTAGAGAGTGTAAGGGTTGTTCTTATGCTAAAGAGATGATTTTGCGTGATGAGCAAGTTGGAAATTATGATTCCTGTCAGCTGAGACATCCGGATTATAGATTAATTTTTGAAATTTACAAACACAGGCTTAAAAATATTCGCTCTTTTAAAGGTCCTGAAAGAGAATTGCATAAGTCGCTTGCTGGAAATTTGGGTTATAGTTTGCGCTTGGATTATTTATTGCTAAAAGATTTAACTTCGCGAGCTCTTGAGCAGAAGGCAGAGTATAATGGGCGAAAGCTTGTTACTAGGGCAGAGGCTTCTTCTTATAGGAATTCTAGTAGACTGACTCCAAGTTTTTTGAATGGATTATTTGAGGAGCCGGAGAAAATTGTTGACTGCATTGGACTAGATGTTGGGGATTTAACTATAAGGCGTGAGATTACTTCTAAAGAGGTTAGAGTTTATTCTCTGCCTGAATTGGAAATTGCTCGTTTAAACGGAACTGCAAGAGGTTATGTGTCAAGAGTTTCTTCTTTACCGATAGTTTCAATTTGTTACAAAGATCATGATTTAGCAAGATCTAAATTCTTAGAAGGAATGCTTTCTTCTGAAGGCTCTAGCGATAGACTGGAAGTTGAGGAAAGTGTGAAAGGAACCTTATACGAGGAAGCGCCGTTCTAACTGACTGTTGCTTTTATTCTTCTTACGCCCGCAGAGACTGATTCTTCTTTTATTATTTTGAACTGGCCTATTTCTTTTGTATTTTTCACATGAGGGCCTGTGCAAATTTCTTTGCTGAACCAGCCTTTCTTGCTTTTATCTTTAATTGTGTAGACGCTGACTTGAGTAGGATATTTATGGCCGAATTCGGCTTGAGCTTCTTCTGCTATTGCTTGAGAATATTTTTCCTCTTTTCTTTCGACTTCAAGATGTTCTTTTATTTTTTCATTAACTAAATCTTGAATTTGCTTTATTTCTTCTGTTGTGAGTTTGCGTTGGAAGTTGAAGTCAAAGCGTAATCTTTCTGGAGTTATGTTTGAGCCTTTTTGTTTTACCTCTTCTCCTAAGACTTGACGAAGTGCTTGATTTAGAAGATGAGTTGCGGTGTGTAGTTTTGTAGTTTGTTCGGAGTTGTCTGCTAGGCCTGATTTGAACATTCCTGCTGAAGCTGTTCTAGAAAGCTCTTTATGTTTTCTGTATTCTTCTTCAAAATCAAATTCGTCTACAAAAAGACCCCTATTTTTACACTCTTCTTTTATTAATTCTATTGGGAATCCGTATGATTGATAGAGAAGAAATGCTTCTTTGCCCGATAACATTCCTTGCTTATCTTTTACTTTATTTCTAAATATCATTAATCCTTTTTCTAGTGTTTTATTAAATTCTATTTCTTCTGTGTGCAATATCTTTAGAATCTTCTCTTTATTTTCTTTTAATTCAGGATAGTCTTTTTGATATATTTTAAAGACAGGTTCTGCAATTTTTGTTGTGAATTCTTTTAAGTTGAATCTATGGCCATGCATTACTACACGTCTAATTAATCTTCTCAAAACGTATCCTTGTTTTGTGTTGCTTGGAGTTATTCCATCTGCAGTTATGAAAACAGAAGCTTTGATGTGATCAGCCATTATCCTGAATACTCTTTGCACATCTTTGGTGTATTTTACATTAGTCAATTTCTCTATTTCTTCTATAATAGGAAGGAAAGTATTTGTTAGATAATTATCATCGAGGCCGTTTAGTGCTGCGAGAGTGCGTTCGACGCCCATGCCCGTATCTACGTTCTTCTGGTTGGCTTGATGATATTGCCCGTTTGAGATTTTTTCATATTCCATGAAGACGTTGTTCCAGATTTCCACCCAATCTTTTCCATCACTAGCTTTTGTTGAGTCGTTTGGGTTAAAATCTTCTGGCGCTTTGCCTTTACCAGCCCAATAAAATATTTCCGTATCGGGACCACATGGGCCAGTCGCTCCTGCAGGGCCCCACCAGTTACCATCTGCACCCAAATGGAGAATACGGCTTTCTGGAATTTTTAATGAACGCCAAATTTCCTTTGATTCATTGTCAAATGATGCATTAGAGTCTCCTGCAAATACGGAAACTGCTAGCTTATCTTTTGGAATTTTTAGAATTTTTGTTAGAAAATCAAAACTATACTGGATAGATTCTTTTTTCCAATAATCGCCCAATGACCAATTGCCGAGCATTTCAAAGAATGTATGGTGTGTGGCATCGCCAACTTCTTCAATGTCACCTGTGCGGATGCATTTTTGAACGCTTACAAGTCTTTTTCCTAGAGGGTGTTTTTGGCCTAAAAGATAGGGGACTAGGGGATGCATGCCTGCTGTTGTAAATAAAACACTAGGATCGTTAGCAGGAACTAGAGAACTTGAGGGAATGAGTTTATGATTTTTAGAGGTAAAGAATTTTATATATGATTCTATGAGCTCTTCTCTTTTAACCATGATGCTTTATTGAGCGGAGGTTTAAAAATCTAACTTGACAGAAGGGATAGTCTTTCTTTTAATGATTCTATCTCTAATTCGATGTCTTTTCTTTTCTTTACAAAGCTTGAACTTGGATTTTCTTTCTTTTCTTTCATTGCGGGGATAGTGGGCATTATGTCGTTTATTCTAGAATGAATTAGATTTAATTTTTGTCTTAAAAGTTCTTTGAGTTGGAATTCTTCAGTTCTTAAAGTCTGATAGTTTTTTGCTCTTTTTAGGGCTTCAAGAAGGGAAATCTCTGATTGTAAAAGTTGTTTCTTCCCATTTATGCTTTCTGCATAGTTTATTTTTAAGTATTCCATTATTCTTCAGTTCTTTCAAATATGTCTGTTGAGATGTTATTTATTCTTGCACGTAAAACTTGCATTTCTTTTTCCCAAGCGCTTAATTCTTGCTCTTCACGCATTTTCACTTCTCTTATTTTTTTTAATAGTAACTCTGATTCTGATATCATTGCACTCATTTCTTCAAGCATCTTTTTTGCTCCTTGGAATTTATCTAAGCGGACATAAACTGGCTTGACTTCTTGCGCTCTTCTTATGGGCGTCATTTGCATCATTTGTTTTTCTACTTGGGTTATCTCAATCGGATGATACTCTTCCCTTTCTGATTCTTCTTCTTGATTGTTTTCGCCATAGACTGCCTCTTTTATTGCCGCTTGACTGAAGCCCTTTTTCATTGGAGAATCTGGGAAGGAAGGTAGCTGATGAGTTTCGCTTTTTTCCAAATCATAAGATGGTAAATCAGGCAATCTTCTCTGTGTAGGAAGAGTTGGCCTTGAACTTGGAGGCAAATCAGGTAGCAGATTATCTTTTTTCTTTTTATCCCAGAACATATATCTTAAATTTTAAAGAGTGTTTTTATAGGTTTATCTACATTATTAAATAGTAACAAAAAATTAGAAAGTTTTTTATTCAGTGCTTTTCAGCACGCTATATGCAAATTAAGCTTTTGAAGGATCTTGTGGGCGTTATAGCTAACCCAACTGCAAGTCCGATAATAGATCTTCTTTATGGAAAAAAGAATGTTAACGAATTTATTATCGCTAAAAAACTTGGTTTGAATATTAATCAGACCAGAAATATACTCTACAAACTTGCTGATGAGGGGCTTGTTAGCTTTGTAGGAAAGAAAGATAGAAAGAATGGCGGATGGTATACTTATTATTGGACTCTTGATGTTGAGAAATCTTTTGCAAGCCTAAAAAGAACTATTGGAAAAAATATTGCGGAGCTTGAAAATCAGCTGAAAATTAGAACTTCGGAGAGGCATTATCATTGTGTGAATTGCGATGTTGAGATGAATGAAGAGCAGGCATTATTGGCTAATTTTGCTTGTCCAGAATGCGGAGAAGTTTTGCAGTTAAGAGAACCGGCAGAATTAATTGCTGATCTTGAAAGGCAAATTATCAAGGCTAGAAGTCAGTTGGAGATTGTTAGTTCTGAATTTGGAGAGGTAAGTGGGAAGAATGCTTCTTTGAGGGCAAGAGCTTCTAAAAGAGCTGCTGTTAAGGCGAAAGCTGAGAGATCTGCAAAAATGAAAGCTAAGAAGTTGTTATTGGCAAAAACCATAAAGAAGCCTGTTAAGAAGTCAAAGGGGAAAGCAAAGAAGAAATGAGTCTTCAAAAAAGAGGCGTTCTATCTGGCGTGGGAGTTACTGCTTCAATAATTGCTATTAATGTTATTGTGTTTTTGGTATTTTCGCTTGTGGGAGTTTTTTTTAATGTTTCTGGAAATCCTGATTTTTTTGCTCGTTTGAGTGGTTTTCTTGTGCTTAATCCTTTATTGTTTTTTGATGGATATTTTTGGACTGTTCTTACAAGTATGTTCATGCATGTTAATTTTACGCATTTACTTGTGAATATGATTTCTTTATTATTCTTGGGGAGTTTTGTTGAAAGGTTAATCGGAAAGAGGCGATACCTTGTTTTTTACATTAGCGCTGGGATAATTGCTGGTTTGTTTTATGTATTTCTTGCAGCTGTTGGTAGTGGCGTGCCGTCAACTGAAGCTCTTTTTGGGAATCTTGCTATCTCCGCGGTTGGAGCAAGTGGTGCCATATTCGGCCTTGGTGGCTTGCTGGCGGTTTTAATGCCTAGAATGAAGGTATTGGTATTCTTTGTTATACCTATGAGGCTCTGGATGGCGATGGTTGTTCTTATGTTTGGATTGTGGGCATTATCTGCTGCGGCTTCTTTACCTGTTGGAAATAGTGCTCATTTTGGCGGTTTGCTAGTTGGCGTTGTGTATGGGTTTTACTTGCGAGCTAAATTTCCTGGAAAAATAAATATGCTTAATAGGATGTTTGGGAGATGAGGAAGTCAGTTTATAGGGCTTGTTGGGATTATATAGTATCAAGTAAAAAATATATATTTTTAGCAATTGATTTATTTTTAATTTCTGCAATAATTGGATTTGCTTTTTCTTCTCAATTAGGATTTCTTGATACGACTATCAAAGATTTGCTTGATAAGACCCAGGACTTGCAAGGACTTGCTTTAATTTGGTTTATATTTCAAAATAATGCCCTTAGTTCTTTAGTAGGTTTGTTCTTCGGGGCATTTTTTGCCATAGTTCCAATTTTTAATGCTATAATTAATGGTGCTATTGTTGGCTATGTAATTTCTATTGCTACTAAAGAGCTTGGACCTACTGTTATTTGGAGGCTACTTCCTCATGGAGTATTTGAATTGCCTGCAATATTTATTTCTCTTGGGCTTGGGTTGCGGTTGGGAATCGGATTTTTTTCAAGATACTTTAAATTCTATAGTAAAAACTTGAGAATGAAAAGGAAAGCATTATTCAGCTTTTCAGCTATATCAATGGGGCTTTTAGCATTTTTCCTTTCTATAAGGGATATTATGTTTGTTCCTTCAAGAGCTTATGACTTTGTTTATTTATTGTTATTTTTTGGGGGTTTTCTTTGTGTTTTGCTTGGACTTGTGCTTTTCTGTTTAGTCTTTTTTGTAAGCGATAGGAAACTAAGGGCTATTCAGATTAATAGCTTTCTTGATGAATTGACTAAGTCATTTAGAGTATTTGTGTATGTGATTATTCCTTTACTTGTGATTGCCGCGATAATTGAAGGGCTTCTTATAACTCTTGCTTAATTTTGTATATCTTTAAAAACTTGGAATAGTTGTTTTTTATATGGAAGAATTTATTGAAAAGGGTATTGATGAAGCGGATGATGCTAGAGGAAAAGAGCATACTAGGAAGGTCGAGGCTGCGCTTTTTATTGCTGGACGTTTTTTGAGTGTGAAAGAGTTGGTGACTTTGACGGATTTGAATCCTATTCTACTTAGAAGAGTTCTTGTGGATATTCAGGATAAATATAGAGAGTCCGGATTAGAAATTGTGAATAAAGAGGATTTATGGAAGATGGATGTTTCGCAGGAGTACGTTCATATTGTAAATAAGCTTGCGACGGGAAGCTCTGAATTTTCAAGAGCCGAACAGGAGACTTTGGCGGTTATTGCATATAAACAGCCGGTTAAGCAGTCTGTGCTGATAAAAATTAGAGGTAATAAGGCTTATGATCACATTAGGAATTTTGCTTCAATGGGGTTAATAACAAAGAAGAGAAGTGGTAGAACTTGGGAGCTTAACTTGAGCGATAGTTTTCATGATTATTTTCATTCCAATAAAGAGAAAGATTTGATAGGGAAAGAAGGAGAATAAAATGGGCTGGGTAACTACGACTTATATTGTCCTTTTTTTCTTTGGGATGTTTTTCCTTTTTATATTTCTATTTTTACATTATCATAATAGAAAGAGACTTTTTTCTAGTCCGCCTGTTGGGAAGTATAGAAGTGTTTCTTTTTTAGTTCCTGCTTATAATGAAGAGTCTAGTATATCTGATACAATAAATGCCCTTTTGAATATTAATTATCCTACGGGGAAAAAGGAGATAATTGTTATTAATGATGGTAGTAAGGATGGGACTGCGGAGATAGTTCGGGCTTTTGCGCGGAAACATGGGGAAGTTATTTTGCTTGATAAGATAAATTCCGGCAAAGCACGTTCGCTGAATGAGGCGATTAAAATTGCCAAAGGGGAGTTGATAGCGGTTGTAGATGCGGATTCTTATCCTGCTAGAGATTCGCTGATGAAGATGGTTGGGCATTTTGAGGATAAGAATGTTGCGGCCGTGACTTCAAGAGTTTTAGTTAAAAATAAGAATGGATGGCTTGAGAGATTTCAAGTGCTTGACTATTCTGTAATTGCTTGGACGCGAAAACTTTTGGATTTTGTAAATTCTGTTTACGTTACTAATGGTCCTTTGAGCATTTATAGGAGAAAAGTTGTGCTTGAAGTAGGCGGTTTTGATCCGCATAATTTAACGGAAGATATTGAGATTACCTGGAATATTCTAAGTAGGGGATATAATACTAGAATGTCTTATTCTGCTATTGTTTATACTACTGTGCCAAGTGATTTTTCTACTTGGGTTAAGCAGAGAGTAAGATGGAATCTTGGAGGATTGCAGACTGTTCAGAAGTATTGGAAGAGTATGTTTAGAAGAGGAGAATTTGGATATTTTGTCATTCCTTATGTGGCAGCTTCGTTCTTCTTTGCGATACTTGGTTTTATACTTGTGATTAGATATTTTTGGGTAAGGGGTTCTTATTATTTACTTTCTGGATATTATTCGCTTTTTGGATATAATCCCTTTCAATATCTTGAATTGAATTTGAATCTGACACTTTTGATGCTTTTCGCTTTGACTTTCTTTGCTTTAGCTATATTTTATTATAAAATTGGCTTTTTGAACTCTGAAACGGGCAACAAAAGTGTTTTAAAGATTCTCGCTTACTCATTTTTCTATAGGTCGCTATATGTAGTTCCTCTTATTATTGCGATATATAAACTTGCGAGAAAGGATATCAGATGGTATACAAAATAATAAATAATAAGTTTAGAATATTTGTTGAGTCTTTGCTAGTTGTGCTTGTGATATTTATGGTTGGATTTTCAATAGGTTTCTATATAGAGTTTTCAAGGACTAATAAGATTGCCACGAACTATTTAGAACATGAGATTGAAGCGCTAGATTTAAAGTTGCAGAATTATTATTACCAGACTCTTAACTCTGCAGAATGTGATGCGGCAATAGAGCAGAACTTTATTTTTGCCGATAAGATATATAGCGATGGGCTTTTACTTGAGAAATATGAGGAAGCAAATCAGATTACTGATGATCTTGCTAGGGAAAAGAAGAGATATGTTTTGCTTAAGACTGAATTGTGGTTGAATAGTATTGTTTTGAAGGAAAAGTGTAATGATCCGTTTGATACTATAGTTTATTTTTACTCTGGCGATCCTTCTGACAATCTTGCTTTGTCAAAGCAGAAAGTTATATCTAATGTTTTGAAGGAAGTTAAGGAAAATAGAGGAAATTCAGTTGTTCTTATTCCAATTGCGGGCGATCTTGGGCTTGGTGCAGTTGATGTGCAACTTCGCGCACATGATATTTCTGACTTGCCGGCGATATTGATAAATGAAGATAAGATTCTTTATGGTTATCATGATGTTGAAGAGATTGAGGGCTATCTTAGATAGTTGCTTTAGAGGGCAATAAACCATTTAAAGTGTATTTGGGTTGACTTTTTATGGATGTTATTGTTGAAGCGTTGAGAGATGGGGGCATAGTTAAGGTTACGGAACAAGAGGCTAAAGAGGAAGGACTTATTATTTTGCGTAGACCTTTGATTCAACAGACTTATATTCCGCCTTCAAGAGCCCCTGGGAAGTCTGCAGAGGCAAGAGAGAATATGAGGCATTCTATTATAGACTTGAAGACTAATAATGTTCGCGGAGACTTAATTGAGAATTTCCATTGGACAATTTCCAAAGGAAGGCGCTTGAAGAATTTGACTAGACATCAACTTGCGAATCTTCTTAATGTGAGTGAGGAACAAATTATTGCAATTGAAAATGGTAAACTGCCTAAGGATGATTATATTTTGATTTCAAAGCTTGAGAGTTATTTGGCTATTAAATTGCGTAAGGCCTCTTTTGCAGGAGTGGCTATTAAGAGTGTGGAGATTCCTAGTGCTAGAGTTGCTGATTCGCAGAAGAGTTATCCGCAAGATATAACTTTAGCGGGTTTGCAGAAAAGGAAAGAGATGGCTAAGAAGATGGAGCCTGGGAACTCTAAGAAGTTGTTTGGGGATGATATTCAGTTGATTGAATAAATTGAAAGAGAGTAAGGGTTAATTTGGAATTTAAAAATTCCCCAATAGAAGAATCAATTGCATCATATATCTCTAGATTGTTTTCTCTTTCTGATGTTTCGGTGTTTTTTGTAGTTTGCATAAACATGAGTAATAAAATAACTCCAAGAATCAATAGTCCAATAATATAGTAATGTTTTTTATTCATTTTCACTTTATCCGACTAAATAATAAAATTTAGTAGTATCTTCTGAAATAATTCCATTTTGATTGATGAATGTTAAAGTTGATTGTTTATTTTGGAGATTTGGAGGTGTATCTTCAATGTCTGCCTTTCCTCTAAATTTAGCGTCTGTGACTATCTCTTTCACTACTCCACTAGTTGCTTGACCGGTTGCAGGATCAACTTGAATGGAGTATTTATGGTAATTATGGTAGAGATATTTGCTTTCAATTGTATCACGAAGATATTCTCCAGTGGAGTTATCAACTGTGCTGTTGCCTATTGTTGGGTAAGAATACATAAAGTCAAAGGATTTCACTCCACAACTGCCATCTGGTGCTTTTTGTTCGCAATCTCCCGAAGGATAGCTAATCAAAGTTTCAATATTTTGTCCATCGCTAAAGTGGCGAACAACATCTGGTCCAGACCCTTGGAAGTTTGCGTAAAATCGTCTTTCCTGAAAGGTATTCCCTTCATTGTCCGTCCATTCTATATTTACAATTGCTAATTTTGCTATTTGGCCATCGGGAGTAGTTGCTTCACCGGCCCAGAGAGTTGTTATTTGAAAGCTAGTTGCATACATATTAAAAAAATCATTCAGTTGTTCATCAGTAGTTGCCGGCACTACAACAACTAGTGAAATTAATACCAATCCAAAAAGTAAAAACTTTTTTTTCATCTTAATTATTTTAAAGGCATTTTATAGATATTTATATCTGCCGATTTGTTCAAGTTTGATTGAATAGATAGTTTTATAAATCATTTTTTGTCCTTTGGGAGATGAATATTGAGATAGTTAAACAGGAAAAGGATGAAGTTGAATTTAATATTGATAATTCTACAATAGCGGAGATAATTAGGGTTTATTTGAATGAGCAGGGCGTTAAGTTTGCTGCTTGGAGAAGAAATCACCCTTCTAAGCCCCTAGTTATGAAGATTCAAGTGAGTTCTGGAACTATTAGAAAGGCAGTTGCTGATGCAGTTTCTGCGATAAATAAGGATGCTAGTGCGTTTGCTTCTCTCTTAAAGAAGTAATAAAGTAATAGATTTATAAGCTCTGATTTCTTTTGTGTTATATATAAGGAGGTTAGCAAAATGTGTAACAGCTGGTGTGAGGCGATCATTGCGATTGTCATTTTAGTGTTTATGTTCTGGCAGACAGCGTACTCAGATTGGATTGTCATAATTGCGGCAATCGTTCTATTGGTACACTCGTTTACTTGCAAAAATTGTTTTGTAGGAGGACATATGTCACGTGAGATGATGCCTGCGAAGAAGCGTCGCAGATAATCATCTAGGTTTATTTTTATTTTTTTTATAACTTATTTTTTATAATCTATTTTATATATTGAGAAGGAGAGTTCTTTTTGATGATCGAGGATACTCGGGAAAAGATTTCTGCTGGAAGTTACGATTTGAATAAGTGGCTTCATGGCGGGTATGAAAGTGGAATAATTACCGCTATTTTTGGGGCTTCTGGAACTGGAAAGACTAATTTTTGCTTGTTGGCTGCGGTTTCACAAGCAAAAAAAGGAAATAAAGTAATTTATATTGATAGTGAAGGAGGGTTTTCTGTTGAGAGAATTAAACAACTATCTGGGGATAGTTATGAGGAAGTTTTGAAGAATATATTTTTGCTTAAGCCCACTAGTTTTAACGAGCAAAAAGATGCTTTTAAGCAGCTCTTGAGACACATCAAAGATCAGGCGAGCTTGATTGTGGTTGATGGAATGACTATGCTTTACAGGCTTGATTTTGCTGAAGCTAGAGAGAAAGGTATCGAGGCTTTACAGGATATTAATGCTGAACTTGCGAGACAGATGAGAATACTTGCGGAGATTGCTAGGAAGCAGGAGTTGCCTGTGATTGTTACTAATCAGGTTTATAGTTGGAATGATGGGGTGAGAATGGTTGCTGGGGATGTGATGAAATATTGGAGTAAGTGTCTTATTGAACTGGTAAATGATAACGGGAGAAGAAGCGCGTTCTTGAGAAAACATAGAAGCTTGCCTGAAAAGAGATTGGATTTTGTTATTACAGAAGATGGAGTGAAGAAGAAGGGTTGGTTGTGATTATTGGTAACCTTTTGCTTGTAGAGTGAAGAGCTTTGCATATTGTCCCTGTTTTCTTAGTAGTTCTTGATGATTCCCTTGTTCTATAATTCTACCTTTGTCCATTACTATAATTTTACTGGCCATGCGAACTGTTGAGAATCTATGTGAGATTAGGAATGTCGTTTTGCCTTTTGTGAGAGATTCAAATTTTTTGAAAAGCTCATATTCTGCTTTTGCATCTACCGCGGCCGTTGGTTCGTCTAAGATTAAAATTGGTGCATCTTTGAAGAATGCTCTTGCGAGAGCTATCTTTTGCCATTGGCCAACTGATAGTTCTGTGCCTTTGTCTTTTAATGTCTTGCCGAGATGAGTTTTGTACTCGCTTTCTAAATCTTTAATGAATTCAGATGCACCTGATTTTTTTGCCGAATCTTGAACATTTGCCGAACGTTGTTTTCTTCCTATGTCTCCATAAGAGATGTTTTCTTCAACAAGAGCTTCATATTTCATGAAATCTTGGAAAATTATTCCTATATTTTTATGAAGTGATTCAATTGAATAATTTTTTATGTTTATTCCGTCAATTAAGATTTCTCCTTCTGTTACGTCATATAGTCTAGTTAGCAATTTTACTAGGGTTGTTTTTCCACAGCCATTTTCTCCAACCAAGGCTATACTTTCTCCTGACTTTATTGTAAAACTTGCTTTTTTTAAAGCATAAGAGTTACTTCCGGGATATTTGAAAGAGACATTTTTAAATTCAATCCCTATTGAAAGTTTTTCTGGGAATTCTTTAGCATTTTCAACTTCAATGATCATTGGTCGAAATTTGCTTACTTTTGCTAAAGGAGTTACAAATGTTGCAGTTTCGTTTATTTCTCCAATCATTCGAACTGCCCATCTTGTAGTCCCAGCGAATTGGAAAAGCAAAGCCCAAAGAAATGTGAGGGTGCCGATTGAAATTTCTTGAGCTATAAATGATTTTATAACAATCCAAGCAGCAATTAGTGAAAATATTCCTTCAATTATCCCCATAAGTACGAGTAAGGACG
Organism: Nanobdellota archaeon; assembly: GCA_038045385.1. Taxonomy (GTDB): domain Archaea; phylum Nanobdellota; class Nanobdellia; order Pacearchaeales; family GW2011-AR1; genus JBBSZK01. Next base: position 96,139 of record JBBSYE010000007.1, on the reverse strand, counting down.
TTTCCTTTATTGCAGCCTTTTTTTGCTTAGCTACAAATTGATTAACTAATAATCTGAACTTTTCAAGAAAATGTGTTTGGAGTCCAAATAATCTAATTTCTTTTATTGCATCCTGCCTTTCAGTCATTATTCTTCTGTAATACCCTGCCTCTTTTCTTATTGGGGAATAGACGTCAAATGCGTTCCAGACTACATCTGTTGTTTTGAAAGCCAAGATTATTGAAGGCATTGTGCCGAGAATGACTAAAAGGACAACTAGCGGACTGAATGAGATTAATGTTCCGATTATTACTATGATGCTTACTAATTGTCCAAATAAAAAAGTAGATTGCCAGAAAAATTCATTTGCTCTCCAAAGGGCGTCGTTTGCTTTTGAGAGTGTTGTGTGATATTCTGGGTTTTCAAAGTAGGTGGCATCAAGAGATGAAATCTTATCCATCATGAATAAGGCTGCTTCTTTATCTATAACTTGACCATAAACTCTCTTTATTACATTTTGTGCGTCCCAAAATATACTTTGAGTAATTCTTGCAATTGCATACACTATTAATATTCCGCCTATTCCTATTGCGAATGCTGAAGCTAAATTGGGTGTGGATCCATCTGAGCTGATTATTTTATCAAGAATTAGTTTGAAAAGATATGGCTCAATTATCGCTATAAGTCCGCCAAGAATTGTTATTAAGACGATTAAAAAGAACATGAGAGGAGAAGCTTTGAAAGTCCAACCCATAACAAGTTTTAGGGCGTCTATTTTATCGCTAAATTTAACTTTTGTTTTTTCTTCCATGGATTATTAAGATTTTTAGGTTTAAATTGCTAACTATCTTTATTTCTTTTTGAAATCAACATTTGCAAGATTCTCAAATTCTTTATCTCCAGTAACAAAATGGTAGTTATTTTTTAATGCAAATATATATCCTACTGCATCAAAAAAAGATATGTTTGATTTTTTGTTTTTATGTCTGAATTTCACTGCTTCAATAAGAATTTCTCTATTTACAGAAGAACAATATTGTTCCATTTTTTCATACCAATAGTTGGCGACAGCTTCTCCTTCTTCTCTTAAAATAACGAAGAACCATTCAGCCATTGTTATATCTGTGATAACTATTTGATATTTCAAATATTCTTTAAATGCTGGATTGCCTGATGCAATTTCAACAAGAGCATAAGTGTCTAAGCATTTTTTTACCTCGCCCATTTGCTTTCCATCTCTTTTCTCGCTTCAGCTATAATTTTTTTAGTAGATTTCTTAAATTTTATGGCTCCAAAAAGCTCTTTTAGGGAATTTTCTTTTCCTTCTATTTTTATCATTAATCTTTCTTCTGGTTTTATATTGAATCTTTCAACGGCCTCACTAGGTATTATTATTCCAATAGAGTTTCCCCATTTTTTCGTTTTTACTTGTAAAGTCATGTATAACTATTATGTATAACTATTTATAAATGTTCTGATGGCGAATAGAGTTAAATATTCATTTTTCTTGGAGCATTTATGAAATACTCTGATATTGTTCTTATTTATAATGAACTTTCTAAGACTACTGGGAAACTAGAGAAGTCTTCTATACTTGCTAAATTTCTTCCGCATTTTAGGGGACATGAGGAATATGTTTATCTTCTTAGGGGCAGGGTATTTGCGGAATATGATGTTCGTGAATTTGGAGTATCAACGCAACTTGTAATAAAGGCAATAGCGAAATCTTCGGGATTGAAGAGCGAGAAAGTAGTTGAGCATTTTCGTAAAGAAGGAGACTTGGGAGATGTTGCGGCTACACTTTGGAGTCATAAGAAACAATCGGCTTTATTTTCTAAAACTTTGACTGCGGAGCACGTTCTTGCTAGTTTGCGGTCTTTGTGTGTAATTGAGGGACATGGGGCAGTTGATAAAAAATTGAATATTATAGTTGAGCTTTTGATGAATGCTTCTTCGGATGAAGCGAGATACATAATAAGGACAATTCTTGGAGATTTGCGTATTGGAGTTGCGGATGCTATTCTTCTTGATGCAGTCGTTGAAGCTTTCTTTTCTGAAGACTTGGAGATGCATGATAAAGTTAGGCATGCTTATGATCTTGTTACGGATTTATCTCGCGTTTTGGAGATGGCGTTTAAGGGAAAGAAAGCTTTTGAACATGTAATGCTTCTTCCAGGTAGGCCGATGAATGTTATGCTGCCTGTTAAAGTTACAGAGATTGATGAGGCTTTTAGGATTTGTGGAAAACCTGCAGCTATTGAGCATAAGTATGATGGGTTTAGAGTTTTGATAAGTTTTGACGGAAAGGAGATTAAATTGTTTACTAGAAGACTTGAGGATGTGACAAAGCAATTTCCGGACGTTGTTGAGCATGTTAAGAGTTATGTTAAAGGCAAGAGTTTTATTTTGGATTCTGAAGTCGTAGGGTATAATAAAGAGAAGAAAAAATATTTACCATTTGAAGGAATAAGCCAGAGAATAAAAAGAAAATATCATATTGATAAATTGGTTAGAGAGCTACCTGTGGAGGTTGTTGTTTTTGATGTTCTTTACTATAATGGAGAGAATAGTGTTGAGTTGCCTTTCAAAGATAGGCGAAAGCTATTAGAGTCAATTGTTAAAGAGGAAAGATGGAAGTTCAAATTAGCGACGCAGATTGTTACTGACGATGTTAAGAAGGCTGAAGAATTTTATAAAAATGCTTTGAAAATAGGGGAAGAGGGAGTTATTTTCAAAAATCTTGAATCTACATACAAACCTGGAAGATATGTTGGGCAGATTGTCAAATTGAAACCTCAAGCTGCCGATTTAGATTTAGTTATTATCGGAGCGGAATATGGAAAGGGCAAGCGTACTGGAGGATTGACTAGCTTTAACGTTGCTTGTAGGCATAATGGAGATTTTCTTAGTGTTGGAATGGTTTCTTCTGGTTTGAAAGAGAAGTCTGAAGAGGGAACGACTTACAAGGAGATTGATGAGATTTTGCAAAAACTTGTTACTAAAGAAGAAGGGAATTATGTTCATGTGAAGCCTAAAGTTATTGTTTCTGTGACTTATCAGAATGTTCAGAAAAGTCCGACGTATTCTTCAGGTCACGCTTTGCGTTTTCCTCGTATTACGCATTACCGGCCTGAAAGAGGAGTGAGGGATATTGCGAGTTTAGAGGATATAGAGAAAGAAGTTAAGAGGGGAATTAGGAAAAGCGAGAGATAGCTGTTAAATCAACTTTAATCCGAATTGCACCATGCGTTCAAAGTGCTTTTTATTTTCAGTTTTTAACGAGTAATTATTAATTATTGCCGTAGTAGCAATTAGAACATCTCTAAATTCAACTATTAAACCTTCATGTTGCAGTTGGGCAGTTATCTGTCCTGCTTTTTTTGCTATAACTTCATTTAAATTTAGCAAGGTGATTGTTTGCAGTAAATTATCTAATCTTTGCACATTACTTTTTTCTTTATTTTTATATTCCCCATGGTAGAGTTCAAAAGCAGTGATAATTGTTGTTGCTAACTCAAGGTCGGGATTTTTTTTTATCCAATTTACTGCTTTTTCTTTGTTTCTTAGAAAATCAATAAGAAAATCGCTGTCTAAACAGACTTTGTTTTCCATGAATTCCATCCTTTTTTTAAATTTGATTTTAATTCTTCTGCTTCTTTATCTGATATCTTCCAGATGCCTGCGAATTCAAGAAGTTTTTTGTTGGATTTTTTTGTTTTTATTTCTGATAAAGCCTCATCTAAAGAAACTGGACGTTCTTTTCTTTTTTGGGCTTCAGCCGCTAATCTTGCTAGCCAGCGATAATTCTCGGAGCTTATTTTAATTGTTTTTGATTCCATATACAAAGTTACTAAGTTACTAAGTATTTAAAGATTGTTATTTGTTCTTGTATATGTATAAGGAAATTTTATATTTAATTTAATAGTGGTAACAAATAGAAAGTTTTAAATAGTGGCGATTAAAGGAAGTCATATGAAAATGTTAAGATATGAAGGAAGAAATGTTTATACTCCACTAAATAGAGAAGTTTCTGAGAGAGATTTAGCAACTGCTCGAATTGAAACTGGTAATATTGAAGAGGCTTATTTTTATGAATTTGGAGAGGGTAGCAGGGCTTATTTAAATAAGGAGAAGGCTGTTGATGGTCTTTCTTGCTTATCGATTAGAGTAAAGGGAAATAATAATTGTATCGAAATAACTGGATTAGATAAGATTGTTGATTTCATGATAGATTCTAAATGCTTTGGATTTGATTTATCTACCTTAAGAGGAAAACCAATTGAGATATATAATTGTGGCGCGGACTTGCTAGGGATTTCAATATCTCTTCCTTCAAATGGAAAGGGTGCAGAGTTACCCCATATATCTGTGGGTTCATGGCATCCAGTTACTCATAGACAAGGTCATGTAGTTAACCATGTTCAAATAGGAATGTCTGAAGATTAGAAAAATTTATCTTTTTATTTTTTAACCTCTGTATTTTACTGACTCCAAAAAATCAGAGTGAACTTACAAAGCTTTATAAAGCGATTTCCTTTATAAATGATATTCTAATAATGGCTAGCTCCAAATCTGATCTTGCAATACAAAATATCGTTGCTACTTCTTCATTAGGGAAGCCCGTGTCTTTGACTAAACTTGCGAAGACTCATAATAATACTGAGTATAATCCCGAGCAGTTTCCAGGGCTTGTTTTGAGAGTGAAGAAGCCTAAATCAGCGGTTCTTGTATTTTCTTCTGGAAATCTTGTTTGTACTGGAACTAAGAGTATTGCTCAAGTTAAGGAAGTTATTGCTCAAGTTATCAAGCAGTTAGCGAAGATTGGCGTTAAGATTACTGATACTCCTAAGATAACTGTTCAGAATATTGTTGCTTCTGGAACTATTAATGTTGATTTGAATCTTAATATTTTAGCGTTGGAACTTGAGAATACTGAATATGAGCCAGAGCAATTTCCTGGGCTTGTTTACAAACTAGATAACCCGACTGCCACATTTCTTCTTTTCTCTAATGGAAAGCTTGTCTGTACTGGAACTAAAAATAAGGCTCAACTTGAAGATGCTATGGAACAGCTGAACAAGAATATTAAAGAAGTTTTAAAGAGAATTGCAAATAAGAAATAGTTTTATATAGGGTTTATTTCTGAATAATTTATGACAAAAGAACGTTTGGATGACTACCCAACTTTAGTTGATCCCGCATTGGATTTCGAAGCTACTAGAATGTATTTTGGTAGAGGTAGTTGTAATTATGATATATCTGAAGTTCTTCTTGATAATGGACAAGTGGTAGTTTGTCTTCATCAACAGCGTGAGAGTGATGAAGTTATCCATACATCAGAGGGATTTCGCAATGTATGCGAGCAAGGAATTGTAGTAAGCGGTTACCTTGTTAAGCCAGAAGGATTTTTCTCTTGGTTTAGGTCTTCAAAAGTAAGAAGGGTTCAAGATGAAGAAATGGATAATGTGAGGTCTGAACTAATGGAGAAACTTAAACATCCAAGGCTTGCATTTTTTGAATTTTGATATCTTTTATATAATCTGTTATCTTTGTTAAATTATGTTATTCACGCCGAATTCAGAGGAGCATTTTCATGGGCTTTGGAAGCTGACTAATTTTTTTATTGCTATTGTCATGTTTTTTATCGCGCTAGTTATTGGGATAATTTTGAATGACCGATTGAATTTAGATTTACTTGGGAAATTTATTGTGGTGTTAATTCTAGGGATATTATATTTGATTTTTATTTCTGTGCTTTTCGGCTTGCATTTCTTTCAAAGAACGCAGTACATTGATAGAGAGATAATTAAAGAAGTTGAAAGGCCTATTGAAGTTATTGTTGATAGACCAGTTATTCATAGAGTTCCGGAATATGTTTATGTTGATAGGCCTAAAGTTAAGTCATTGAATAAGAGATTTGATTTTGTTGGTTCTAGTGAGGCTAGAGTTTATCATAAAAGTTCTTGCAGGTTTAGCAAATTGATAAAGAAGAAGTTTAAGCTTGTTTCAAATGATAAGAGTTATTTTGTAAACTTGAGGTTTAAAGCTTGTAAGAATTGTATAAAAAGATAATTACTTTTTTCTAGGTTTTACTGGCGCTTGATTCTGCATCTGGGTTTGAGGAGCCATTCTTGGTTTATTCATATCTTCTTTCAAATCTGAAATTCCTAAAAGGATGAAAAGAGCGCCAATCATAACTACAAACCAGAACAAACCTCCTTTGAAGAACTCGCCTGCTGCAGTCCAGAAGTTCCAGATTCCCCAAGTTGCCGAATAGAATGCAATTATTATTGGGACTATTATTAAAATCAAGCCTAGTAATAATTCTGACCACTTATTCATATTTTCTTTAGATAGAGTTGCTTTTTAAACATTTTCATTCTGCGATATAGTAATTACACAGCTTTATATATGGCAGGGATTGTGACTCACCTTGATAAAATGACTGAAAAAAATTATGAGCTAGGACATGGAGAAGGAGTTTTTTATGCTTCTTTTGTTATGAATTATGATAGAAATGCAAGATTAGATGAGTCTAGTCAGATGATAATAGCTAATCTTGATCTTCCGGAATATAAACGTATTCCTATAATAATAGACTTGCAAAAAAGAATCGCTGTTCTTGATATCTCTCGTAAAGATATGAGAGAGCTACATTGTCATGAGGGTAATAAGGCTTTTTTGAGGGGTTTGGAGTTGTTTACTCAAAAACATGATGTTGATTCTATTTTGCGAGAGTGACTCAAGTTCAGTTGAAGTCTTAGATTTATTTATAAAGATGTTTCTCTTCTGGATCGGATGAGTAAGAATTATTTGATGATTGATTTACATGATGAGAGAAGCGCCAGAATAGCGGAAGTTTTGTCTAATAATACTGCTAAGAAAGTTATTGGGCTTTTGGCTGAAAGAGAGTTGGGCCAGAGTGAGCTGATTGAGAGATTGAAGATACCTGCTAGCACAATGGATTATACAATTAAGAAACTTGTTTCCGCTGGGCTTATTGAGCAGACTAAGTCTTTATGGAGTTCTAAGGGAAAGAAAGTTCCAATTTATAGAGTTTCTGATAGAAAGATTATTATTTCCCCGAAGAGTATGACTAAGGGAGTAATTCCTGCAATAGTTGCTTCTATTCTTGGTGCAGGAATATTGAAGTTTGCATTTCCCTCAGATCAAGCAGTAGCTAATTATGCTTCTGGCGATAGTTTGGGTTCTTCGGCAAATGTGGCTTCTGATGGCGCTTTGAAAACTATGCAGAGTGCATCAGAGCTTGATTTGACTGGTTATTATGGGCCTCTTGCGACGGCATCGCCTATTTGGGCTTGGTTTTTACTTGGATCTTTAACTGTGCTTGTTGTTTTTCTATTGTGGAATTGGAGGAGTAACTAATATGAGATTTAAATTAAGTTATCTTTTTCTGGCTCTGGCAATTTTGCTTTTAGTGTCTTCATATTTTGCTTTTAATTATGCTATCGGATATAATTCTTGTGGAAGCGCTTGTGAGCCTAAGACTTGGACTGAGGCAATAAAAATTAGTATATTTGGGAATTCAAACTTATGTACTGCACAATGTGTGCCTGGAGATTATCCTACAAACATGTATCTTTACTTTTTTTATTTCGCGATAGTAGCCTTTATAATTGCGATAGTGTGTTTTGTTAAGGAGCGTTCACAATGATGGAACGAAATAAGTTAATTACTATTGGAGTTATTGTTGCACTTGTTCTAGTTGTTGCTTTTCTTTTCGCTGGAGATCAGCCTAGTGTGAGCGCACAAGGTAGTAGCACTATTGAGGCTAAGCCGGATAGAATTAAGATTTATTTTGTTGTTGAAACTCATAATGTAAGTCAGGGGCAATCGCAACTGGAAAATACTAGAATCACGGATAATTTGGTTTCTGCTTTGTCTATTGCTAGTGAAAATATTAAATTTAGTGGATTTTCAAGTTATCCCGAATATGATTATTCAAATGGGAATTCTAGACAGATTGGCTTTGTGACGAGACAGGATGTTATTGTTGAGCTTGATAACTTTGATGAAGTCTCTGATATTGTTGAACGAGGAATAGGCGCAGGAGCATATGTTTCGACAATATCTTTAGAATTATCACAGGAAGCGCAGAATGAGAATAAGATAATTGCACTTGAGCAAGCAAGCAAGGACGCTAGAGCAAAAGCTGAGGCACAAGCTCGCGGACTGGGTAAAAAGCTTGGTAAACTAGTAAGCGTTTCATCGCAGGAATTTAATTATTATCCTATGCCTTATTATGCTCGTGCTGGAGATGGAGCTTTAACTAGCGGAGAGATAGCTGATGTTAAAGTTGCTGCATCTTCAATCACTCCTAGAGATGTTGAGGTTAGTGCGCAAGTTAGTGTGGTTTATAGTTTGAAGAGTTTCTGATAAACTTAAATAGCCTTTTTGAGATGGATTGATATGCATTTGATTTCTTTGGCTCGAACTAGGGAGATGCTTGAAAACTCGCAAAATCCTTTTTTTGTTTATGATAGTGATGCTGATGGTTTTTGTAGTTCTGTACTTTTGAGGAGATGGCTTGCTAGGGGAAGCGGAGAGATTGTGAGGAGTAATCCTGAAATTGATGAGAGATATGCTGGTAAGGCTCTTTCTCACGGAGCTGATTTAGTTGTTGTTCTTGATAGGCATTCTCTTGGAGCAGATTTTGTTGCGACTTTGACTTCGGCTAATGTGCCTATATTATGGATTGATCATCATAAAACTGAAAGGGTAGAATGGGGAGATTTTGTTTATTATTATAATCCGCACTTTTCTGGAGATGAGCTAAGTCCAGTTACAAATATTTGTTATAATCTGACTGCGAGAAAGGAAGATATGTGGATTGCTATGATAGGGTGTATTGCAGATCATTATTTACCTTCTTTTAATAAGGATTTTGGCAAAAAATATAAGGGTTTTTGGGGTAATGTGAAGAAGCCATTTGATGCTTATTATGATACTGAGATAGGAAGACTCGCTAGAGCGATAAGTTTTGGAATAAAAGATAGTCTTTCTTCTGTTAGACGTATAGAGGACTTTTTTATTTCATGTATTTCTCCGGAGCTTGCTCGCGAGGAGTTGGATTCGGATAGTGATTTTGCGCAGAATGTTCGAGTTTTCTTCAAAAGATATGACGAGCTTTATGCAGAAGCTTTAAGACATAAAGGAAAGTTGATTTTTTTTAGATATGCAGGCATGACTAGCATGAGTGCAGAAATCGCAAATAAACTTTCTCATAATTTTCCAAAGTCTATAATTGTTGTAGCCTATGTTAAGTCTGCGATTTCAAATATATCTATGCGGGGAAAGAATGTTCTTGATTTGCTAAATAGAGTTTTGGTTCATTTTCCTGGTGCTTCGGGCGGAGGACATGCTGATGCAGTTGGAATGAGGATAAAGACTTCTTTACTTGATGAATTTAAAGAAAGACTTGAACTCGAGATTTTGTAAAGATAATGTTTTTAAGCTTAATATTGGCTTTACTTGCTATGGCGGAACTAGAGTTAAAGATTGATATTTTTGGTCGCGTGCAGGGTGTGGGTTTTAGGCAATTTGTCAAGAAAGTTGCTGATTCTTTTGGAATTGGAGGTTTTGTGCGTAATCGTCAAGATGGTAGCGTTTTTGTTGTTGCTCAAGGTTCAAGGAAAGAACTGCAAAAATTTCTTGTAGAAGTTCAAAAGGGGCCGTTATTTTCTAAGATTAGCGGATTTTCTTATGCTTGGAGAAAGAAGAGTAATTCGTATAATGAATTTTTAATTGCGGTCGATAGCGGGTTTATCAAAGATCAAAAATCTAGCTTTACTAATTTAGGAAGATTCTTTTTACAAAGAAAGAATTTGCCTTTGCATGTTGCTATAATTCCTGATGGAAATAGAAGATGGGCCAAGGAAAAAGGTTTTCTATCTAGCAAAGGACATGAGAAAGCAATAGAAGAGGATAATTTGATGGCTCTTTTTAAGGAGGCGCGGGAGCTTGGGGTGAAGTATGTTAGCTTATGGGGATTTTCAACTGAAAATTGGAAGCGGGATAAGGAGGAAGTTGATTATTTGTTTGATTTATTTAGAAAAAATATTGAACAGATAAAAGTTAGTTTTATGAAAGAGAAAATTAGATTTAGGCATCTTGGAAGAAAGGATAGATTACCTAGAGATATAATTTCTTCAGTTGAAGAACTTGAGAGAGAAACTCGGGATTTTTCTGATTTTAATGTTCAATTTTGTTTGGATTATGGTGGCAGAGATGAGTTGGCTAGAGCGATAAATAAAATGCTTAAGTCGGGAATTGGAGAGATTGATGAGAGTAAAATTTCATCTTTTCTTGATACTGATGAGATTCCTGATCCTGATTTAATTATTCGTACTAGTGGTGAGCAACGTACGAGCGGTTTTATGCCTTTTCAGGGAGCATATGCAGAGCTTTATTTTAGCGAATTATATTTTCCTGATTTTGGGCCTACGCAATTAAAAGAGGCGGTTGAAGAGTTTGTTAGAAGGAAGAGAAATTTTGGTGCGTAAATATAAAAACTGGTTTATTCTTTTGCGATTATGAAAGGCATGATTGGGCTTGAGATACATACTTATTTAACAACTAAAGAGAAGCTTTTTTGTAGATGCATTGCTTCTCGTGAAAAAAATAAGGCTAACGTAAATGTATGTCCTACTTGTACTGGTCAGCCAGGGGCTAAGCCTATGTTGCCAAATGCAGAGGCAGTTAGAAAAGCGGTTAAGATTGCTTTAATGTTAAATTGTGAGGTTTCTAATAGAATGCCTTGGAGAAGAAAACATTATGATTGGCCTGATTTGCCTAAGGGATATCAGAATACTCTAAGTGGGGCGCATGCGGTTCCTCTTGGGATTAATGGGAAGTTTGAAGGAATTAGAATTTCAAGTATGCATCTTGAAGAAGATCCTGCTTCTTGGGAGCCTTCTTCTGGAAAGGTAGATTACAATCGTTCGGGACTTCCGCTTGTTGAGATTGTGACTGAACCTGATTTTACTTACGCAGAGGAAGTTATGGAATGGCTTGGTAAGCTTGTGCACGCTCTCGCGTATTTGAAAGTTGCAGATTCTGATGCGGGTATTAAAGTTGATGTTAACGTAAATATCCCAAAGTTAACTGATAGAGTTGAAGTGAAGAATATAAATTCAATTGAATCTGTCGGAAAAGCAATTGAATTTGAACTTGAAAGGCAAACTAGAGATGGATCGGTTCGCGAGACTAGAAGATTTGATGAAGTTAAAGGAAAGACTATGCGAATGCGAGGTAAAGAGCAACAGGAAGATTATAGATTTATTTCGGATCCTGACTTAACCGACTTGAGGATTGATAAGAAGTTTGTTCAAGAGTTGAGCAAGGAAATTCCTGAGTTGCCTTCGGCTAAACTTGCGAGAATAGTAAGGAATTATAAAATTTCTGAAAAAGATGCGCTTGTATTGGGGAAGAATATTGACATTGTGGATTTCTTTGAACAAGTTGCAAAGAAAATTTCTATTAATCTGGCTTTACCTTGGGTTACTGTTGAGCTATTGCGCGTGTTAAATTGGAATAAAACTACTTTAGATAAAGTTGATATTAAGCCAGAGCATTTTATTTCTTTGTTAGAGTTGGTTGAGCAGAGAAAAATTACTGAGCTTCAGGGCAAGCAGATTTTGAATAAGTTTGTTCCTAAGAGTTTTGATCCGTCTAAGGTTGAGGGAAAAATTAGTGACGAAAAGCAACTAAGAGTGATAATAGAAAAGATATTGAAGGGAAATAAAGAGAATGTTGCTAAGTATAAATCTGGAGATAAGAATGTTCTTAACTTTTTAATGGGAGAGGTCATGAAAGCAACGAGTAGAAGAGCGGATTTTGCTGTTGCTAAGAGATTGTTAGAGAAATTGCTTGACTAATCTTTATTTCTTAGCGATTTTCCATAGCTTTTCAAAATAGCGTTTCTGATTTTCAGCCATTTCTTTGCTTTCAATGACCACGGCAAATGGCTCTTTTGTCCATGATTGAAAAATAACTTTATCGGCATAGATTATTGTTGCAGTTGGAGATTCAAGTTCGATAGGCATTATTTTGAAATGAGAATACTTAAGTGAGGGCTGAAGATCCTTAATTTTTTCTCTTGTTTGTTTTGTGTTGTTGTAGATTACTTTCATTATTGTTTTCTGCTTTATTCTTCTTTTGTGCCATTCTTCCATAAATGCGGGGATTATTTCATAAGATGAACGAGAGCTCCCATATCCAAGGAATTCTTTTGTTTTTGAACGGAGAATATTATCCATAACTGTTTTCATGCCCTCTTTGCCTTCATATATCTCTATTTGTGGTCTTTGTGTGCCGTGAAGTTCGTTCATTTTTTGTAATTGAGGCATAATCTCAGATATTGCTTTTTGTTTTTCTTCCAATATTCGTGATAGTTCTTCTGGAGCACTCGTTCTGAAATATTTTTTATTTGATTTTATTGCATAGGACACAAGCCCGAGTTTTACAAGTCTTTCTAAAAGGTCATAAACTAGTGTTCTGGGAAGATTACTCTTTATGGCTATGTTGCTTGCTGTTGTGTTTCCAAGTTCAAGGCTTGCAAGGTAGACTTTAGCTTCTTTTTCTGAGAGGCCGAATTCCTTTAATTCTTCAATCATGTCGTAAATAATTTACGGCAAGTATTTAAATATTGGTTTTTTGGAGGATTTTTATGGAAACAACGGAAGTCGTTAATTTAGATAACGCAGAAACTGCAAAGGTCTTAGAGAAGCTTAAGGCAGTATCTGTTAAAAAATGGAAACTAGAAGAGGTTGGAGATAGAAAATTTCCTGATGAGCCCGAGTGGTCGGGTCCGAAATATAAAGGAGGACGATCTGAAGTAAAAGATATGTATGAATTTACTAAATGTTATTCCACTAAACTAAGGCCCAATATTAAAGTAGAGGTTAGAAAAAGAAGAGAAAGGAAATTTAGCCTACATAGTTATTATGGTTATGTCGAAAGTGTGCATGATGATCTAGAGTATTCTTTAGTTTTGAAAAAAGGGAAATTTAGTTTTGCTGCTATTCACGATGATGTTGAATACTTTTTTATGCGTTTGGAAGGGAAAAGCGAAGCTGAAGTTATTAAATTTAAAAATGAAAGAATGAGGAGGGACGAGAGAGAAGATAAGCGAGAAGAATCTCTTGCAAGGGGAAGAGAAAATAAAAGGAGATCTCTTGTAGAAAAATTGTTAGACATAAAGTGATTATATTCAAGAAAGGCCCTTGTTTTATAAAAATTGCTCGATTAGATGTTGCATTTTTGGTTGTTCAAATGGACTTGATTCTAGGCCTAGTTTTCTTAGTTCGTGAGATAATTCTCTTGTATATCCATGCATTGTTAGAACTTGTTTTGCTTCGGATTCTAGGGCTGTCTTTATTAGCGTCGGGAAATCTGCGTGGTCTGAAATGACGAAGCCACGTTTGCTTGAAAACCATTTTTTTTCGCTAGTTGGAAGAGCCCAGCCAGAAAAATATGCTTCTTCTTTCTCACCTTCAAGTTCTAGTTCTGACTTGGAAGATAACATAATTACTGAGCCTACTTTTGCTTTATTCAATGAATGTGCATTTGCTAGTTTGTGACCATGTTTTCTATATGTGTGATTGAAAGTTTCTATTGATTCTTGAACGTATATTTTTTTTATTCCTCTTGCTTCTAGCTCTGTGAGGATACGTTGAGCTTTGCCTAGTGAATAACAGTGGATAATTGAGGTTATATTTTCTTTTTGATTTTTCTTTATCCAGAAGGCTGCTGAATTTAAAACTAGATTTTCTTCAGGCCATTCATAAACTGGGTGACCGAATGTAGCTTCAGTTATTAGAGTGTGGCATTTTACTAGCTCGAAGGGTTTACATGTTGGATCTGGCTGTCTCTTATAATCGCCAGTAACTACGGAGATATTATTGCCTGATTCTATGCGAACTTGAGCAGAACCTAAGACGTGACCTGCAGGGTGTAAGGAGACTTTCGTATTTTCAATTGTAATCTGTTTTCCATATCTTAGCTCTTGAACTTGTGCTTTTTTGAATCTGGATTTTATTATTGAGCAAGTTTCTGGAGTCGCTAGATATAATTTGCTCCCTGATTTTAGATGGTCTGTATGCCCATGCGTAACTATATTTATCCCTTTTGGATTTCTACCGTCGATTGTGAATTTGCCTTCAGGAGAAAATATCCCTCTTTTTGTTAATTGTAACATGGCTTTTATTGCGGGAGAGTTATTTAATATCTATGCTATTTATGGAGTTAAGTGCTGATGCTTCAGTTTGGAAAGTGCAAACTAAGGATTATGGGAAAGTTCATAAGCTCAATTGTTCTTTTTGTGAGATGGTAACGGAAAAAAGATTGAGAAAAATAAAGAATGTTGTTGCTCATAGGCAATCTGGATTTGTTGTTGTTCTTGAGGATATACATGATCCGCACAATGCCGAAGCTATCTTTAGAAGTTGTGATGCTTTCGGCGTTCAAGAGGTGTATTTAATCTTTGATAAAGAGAAGCCTTACAATCCTCAGAAGATTGGAAAGCAGAGTTCTAGCTCTGCGAATAAATGGTTGACTTTTCATATTTTTCACTCTGCTGAAGAGTGTTTGAGCGAGCTAAAGAAGATGAAATATAAAATTGTTGCAACCGCTCTTGGAGGCGAGTCTTTGTTTGATGCTAAACTAGAGGGAAAGATTGCTTTGCTTGTTGGAAATGAACATAGTGGATTATCTGAGGAGGCTTTGACTTTTGCAGATTTGAAACTTATGATTCCGATGAGGGGAATGGTAGAGAGTTTGAATGTGAGCGTTGCGAGTGCATTATTTCTATTTGAAGCAACTAAACAAAGGGCAGATAAAGGCTTGACTAAATCAGATCAAATAAGATTAGTTGAGGATTTTTCTGCTAGAAGCTCGAAGAGGATGAATCGTTCAGATTAGATTTTTTATTTCAGTGAAAAGTCCGATTGCCAAGATTATAATTGAAATTACAATAAATGCTTTTGAATAAGGTATTTTATATTCAGGATGGCGATTGCCGTGAAGCTTGGCTTGTTTGACCATTGCAAGAATTAAAAATAGGGCGAGACCACCTGCAATTATTCCGCCAAAGCTTAATATTTTTGTGAAGCTTAGATTGTTTGTTAGAGATAAAATTATGAATAGTGCTAATGGGATTATTGTTGTAAATGCCCAAGCTTCATTTTTCTTAAACTGGTAGTCGCTTCTGAACATATCCATTAATGCTATTGAGAGTGAGATATAAGCCCCGAAGATTGTGATTATGCCTAAAAGAACGAATGGTTTTCCTAAAGCGAGAGTTGCAACTTCTGGGGTGTTTGTGCTATAAACACCAAGAACTAGGAATGTGAATAGTGCATAAACAAAGAGAACAAAAGAATGTGCGTAGATTATTGAACGTTTCATTTTTGATTTATCTTTTTTCAGAATTCTTGCTATTTCAGGAACTGCGCTATATCCAAGAAAGGAGAATAAAATAATTCCAAGTGGGGAAAATGCATTTTTTATTGAAATTGTTTGGAGATTGTTAAGCGAGAGATTTGGAATGCTTGTAATTGCGAGTAAAATTAAAAGAATGCAGATTAACGCAAGAACTAGAGTCTCGCTTCTCTTGAGAGTTCTTATATCGAAATATGAGATGGCGGACATTAAAGCCCAGATTGCTATGCCCAAAGGGAGTGCATAGTAAGTTGTGTTTGTGATAATGAATGACCAAGATTCTCCTTGAGCAATTAGATAGGCAATTAAAGCTGAGTAAATTCCCACGACAAGAGAAAAGGCCATTGCTTTTTTGCCTCTTTGTCCTAGATACTTTTCGGCATAGCCAGTTAGTTGGTGATGTTCTTTTGTTCTTAAAACTATTTCGCCCAAATAAAGCATTGTAACCATTAAGATTGTACCGATTGCGACTAGCTCGAGAATTCCTATTGCGAAACCAGATTGAGATATTACATAAGGCATTCCTAGAAAACCTGCCCCAATCATTGTTGTTATCAAAATTGCTGTTGCAGTTAATGTCTTACTCATATAGCCTCTAAAGTATATATTTCAATATACTTAAAAAGCCTCGCTCATCTATTTTTATATTGGCCCTATAGTTTATCGGATAGAATACTCGGCTTCGGAAGGCTTTCTTTGGGAAAGAAATTGGAAAGAAAGACTGAAGGGACCGGGTGAGCGAGGTTCGATTCCTCGTAGGGCCATATCAATACATTTATATAGTAGTTACATATTGTTTATGTATGCGAAAGAAAGCTTTGGTTTTCGCTTTTGTGTTTTTGGCAGTGATCGCTTCTTTTAGTCTTTTTTATGTATTTTCTTCCTCTTCTGATTTTTCTGAGAAACAGATTGTAGTTACAGAATCAAATCCTATTGTTGAGAATTTGCTTTCACAGTATGTTAACCCTTATGGTCCTCCAAGAACTAGCGCTTGCAGAAGAAATATGCCTCAAGGTGCTTGTAATCCGAATAGTCCAATTTGCAAAGGTAATTGTGGTTACAATTGTATTGGTGGAGAATATGCGATTATTTTTGAATGTGGTGGTGGAACTACCTGTGCAAGAGACCATGGGGTAAGGGTAATCTGCTCTTAATTATGGCCTTTGATTATTCTTTAGATAGGTTGATTGGTGATTCTAAGTCTCTTGTTTTAGCTTCTTTAGTTTCTCTTTCAAGCGGAATTGCTTCTGCTAATCCTCAATTTGTTGCAGAAAAAGCAACTTCATTTTATCTTTCAAGTATGGATAGTAGACCGCTTAGCCAATATACTGCGGCGGGACCTATAGGAAATGTTTTGTCATATCTTCTTATCAATCCGTTATTTAATGAGCTTGATGAGATAAAAGCTGAAGATAACGATGTCGCGTTAACTTTATGGTATCCCGTTATGGTGATAGATAAAGATAATTCTCCAATTGAAGGAAAGTATCAACTTCTTGAAAATATGCGGGTTAATCCTAAGGGATATACTGCTTGGTCTATTAAGCCTTGGGGAGATTATTCTCAAAAAGATATTAGTAGAATAAATCAGTTTGTGCCTTCTGGAGTCGAAAGAAAAGTTGTTCCAAAAGATATTGCTAGAGAAAGACTCTTTATGGATTGGGATAGAAATAGAATACTGCCTAATAGAGAGGAATTTGATACTCGCGATTTACAAACTCCTCAGGCACTTAAGGACTTACGATTTGCTCATTAGATACTTTTTAATATGCTTTTTTCTTTAGTAATTGATGGCTGATAAAGGTACAAAAGGACTTTCAGTTTCTAAAAGTAATTTTTCGGAGTGGTATAGTGAAGTTATTCAGAAAGCGGGGTTGGCGGATTTGCGATATAATGTTAAGGGATTTTTAGTATTTCAGCCTTGGAGTGTTATGGCTATGGAAAATATGTATTCAATTTTTGAGGCTAACTTGCGAAAGAAGGGACATATGCCTTATTGGTTTCCGACGGTAATACCTGAAGGAAATTTAACTAGAGAGAGTGAGCATATCAAGGGATTTACGCCAGAGGTATTTTGGGTTACTCATGGAGGCAATAAGGAGTTTGAGGAGCGGCTGGCGTTAAGGCCGACGAGCGAGACTGCTTTTTACCAGATGTTTGCACTTTGGCTGAGATCTTATAAGGATTTACCTTTCAAAACTTATCAGAGAGCAAATGTTTTTAGACACGAGACTAAAGCAACAAGACCATTTTTAAGAAGCAGGGAATTTCATTGGATTGAGACTCATTGTTTACATGCAAATTTAAGTGATGCGGAGAAGCAAGTTGAGGAAGATATGCAGACAACAGAGGAAGTTTTGCATGATAGTTTTGGATTACCTTTCATATTTTTTCAAAGGCCTGCTTGGGATAAATTTCCTGGAGCGGATAAAACTTTTGCGGCGGATGTTTTGAATCCTGACGGGAAAGTTGTTCAGCAGCCGTCTACACATTTAATTTCCCAGAGTTTTTTGAAGGGCTTTGGAGTGAGTTTTAAGGATAAAGATGGTAAAGATAAGGTACCTTATTCAACTTGTTATGGGCCGGCTATCTCGAGAATATTTGCGAGCGTTATTATCGTACATGGAGATGACAAAGGGTTGAGAATGCCTTGGAGTATTGCTCCTTATCAGATTGTAATCGTTCCGATAAAACAAGAGGAAAAGCTAATGAAGAAAGCTCACGAGTTAGCAAAGGAACTTGGAGACTATAGAGTTCATATTGATGATTCTGAAAATAGTGTTGGAGAAAAATTTAACACATGGGAGCTTAAGGGAGTTCCTTTGAGAATTGATTTAGGCGAGCGTGAGCTTAAAGAAGGAAAAGTTATTGTTTTTAGAAGAGATTCGAATGTTAAGGAGATCGTCTTGATTTCAGAACTTGGGAAATATATTGCTAAAGTTGTAAAAACTTTTGATGCTAACTTGATAAAGCAAGCAGATAAAGTTTTTGATGATCGAATTAAACAAGCTTCAGATATGAATAAATTGAAGGAAGTTATTGAGAGTGGTTCTATTGCTAAATGTGGTTTTTGTTCTGTTGATAAATCTGGGGAGAAGTGTGCGGAGAAAATTGAGAAAGAAGTTGGTGCTAAAGTTAGAGGGACTAGGTTTGATGAAAAACAGAAGGTTTCCGGGAAATGTGTTGTTTGTGGCGATAAAGCGAAAGAAGTTGTTTATGTTGCGAGAGAATATTAAGGTTTAATAATTTTTAATCAACTAGGAAGGCTACTATATCTAAACATAATCTCGCTACTCCTGGTCTGCATTGTTCTCCGCATGGCCTCTACAGAATCCGTCAAACCAACCATATCTTTCACGGCAATAAGTTTCACAATAACTTCTATACACGGCTCTTGCAACACTTGCGCAATATTGTTCTCTCGTTTGGCGTTCGGAGGAAAATTCTCCGCTTACTATATCTTTTTCAATTTGGGACCTTAATTCATTTTCATCTATTAGCTTGCCGAATGTTTCTTCGAAATTAATTTAAGATATTGATGGAGAAAGTTTAACATCTTCTTTAATCTTTAAAATTTGGTATGTTATAAATAAGATTGCGAGAACGACAATAATTAGTATTAAAATTAAAAGCTTTTTCAGTCGCCCTTTTCATGTATTTTAAAGCAGATAAGATAATTTAAATATATGGATTTATTCTTTATTATATGAAGATTGAGGTGTCAATTGAAAAGAGATATGCCTTTTTGATTGTTGGGGCTTTGTTGCTAATTAGCGGAGCAATATTTGTTTATTCTTTGACACCAGGAACGGCTCCAAATCCCGGACATACACTTGATAATGTTGCTCCGCCTAGTCCTTGTGCAACTGGAGAATTTTTAAGTTGGACTGGAAGCGCTTGGGATTGTGTGATTCCTTCCGCGACAGTTACTTCGGTGGGCGAACTTAATTGTGCCGTTCCTTCAGGAGGAACAAGTGCTAGTTGTACTATTCCTGGAGTCAAGACTTTTTGTGCGATAACACAGATTAACGATCTTCATTGTAGCACAGGATTTAGATGTGAAGTTTTTGGTAACCCTGGTACGTCAACATGGTATGTTAATGTTGAGCGAGGATCGACATCTAATTGTCCTGGATTTGGTGGAGGACAGCCGAGCTGTCAAGTTAGATGCATTTCTTAGTTTTGTTCATTAGATAATCTTTTATAGCTTGTTTTATTGCGTTAGTTATGAATTTTAATCCGGGAGATTTTGTTAAACTTCGACTAAGTGATAGAGAGTTAGAGTGTACGATTTTGGAGAGCCATGATGCAGGAATTGTGCTTGTTAAACTTGACTCAGGGTATAATATTGGAGTTCCTCGTGAGCATATTCTGGATAGTATTTTAATTAGAAAATTTGAGGGCAAAGTAAATAGAATCGAAGAGATTAGGAATAAAAAAGGATTGCCGACTATAGGATTGATAGTTACTGGAGGAACTATTGCTAGTAAGCTTGACGCAAGAACTGGGGGAGTTGCGCCTTTGAAAACTGAGGAAGATTTTAGAAAAGTTTATCCAGAGTTATTTAAGATTGCGAATGTTAAGATAGAAATTCCGTTTTCAATGCTTTCTGAAAATATGACTTCTGATGAATGGATTTCTCTTGCTGAATGCGTGAAGAAAATGTTGGATGATAATGAAATTGAAGGTGTGATTGTTAGTCATGGAACGGATACTTTACATTACACTTCGGCTGCTTTGAGTTTCTTTCTTGGTAAGCTGAATAAGCCGGTTGTTTTGACTTATAGCCAAAGAAGTATTGATAGAGCGAGTAGCGATGCTGATTTGAATTTGAGATGTTCTGCTAAGTTTGCGTTGAGTGATTGTGCTGAAGTTGTTATTGTGGGGCATGCAGGAATGAATGATGATTTTTGCTATGCTCTTTCTGGAGCTAAGACTAGGAAAATGCATTCTTCTAGGAGAGATGCTTTCAAGTCGATTAACACTTCAGCTATTGCTAAAATTTTTACAGATAGAATTGAATTTTTATCTTCATTTAATGCGAGAAGCAAAAATAAAAATGAATTGGACGCAATTTTTAGCGATAAGATTGTTTTATTTCATTATTATCCGGGACAGAAGCCAGATATTCTTGAATATTATTCTCTTAAAGGGATTAAGGGAATTGTAATTGCGGGAACTGGAATGGGACATGTTCCAACGATAGGTAAAAACTCTTGGATTCCGGTAATTAAGAAACTTACGAAGGCAGGGTTTTTTGTTTGCATGACTACACAAACTTTTTATGGGCGTGTGGATGGACATGTTTATTCTACTGGTCGCGATTTATTAGAAGCAGGAGTTGTTTTTCTTGAAGATATGTTGCCTGAAACTGCCTTTGTAAAACTTGGCTGGGTTCTTGGGCATCGCTCTTGGAAAACTCCTGAAAAGATAAAAGAAAAAATGCTTGAGAATTTTGCTGGAGAGTTTAGCAAAATTTTAGTATAGTAATGTTTATATAAAGTTTTTAAGGTTTATTTTATGGAAGTAATCATTCCTTGTGCAGGATATGCTACAAGGCTTCATCCTCTGACGCTTAAAACTCCTAAAGCTTTACTTCCTGTCCGAGGAAAGAAGATAATTGATTATATTATTGATTCTCTTCCTGCTAATTTTTTTAGAATAACCATCGTATCAAACGCGAGTTTTTATAGTCAGTTTTCAGATTGGGCTAAAAGATATGGTTCGCGTGTTGCAGTCTTAAATGATGGAACTACAAGCAACGAAACTCGTTTAGGAGGGATTGGAGATATTTGGTTCGCTATTAAAAATCAGAAGATTGATGATGATACTTTAATTATTTTAGGAGATAATTTATTTGATTTTGCCCTTGAGCCGTTTATTGATTTTTTTAAAAAGAAGGGAAAGACAGCTACTGGGGTTTTTGAGATGCCTCGTGAA
Source organism: Nanobdellota archaeon (assembly GCA_038045385.1). Lineage (GTDB taxonomy): Archaea > Nanobdellota > Nanobdellia > Pacearchaeales > GW2011-AR1 > JBBSZK01. Next base: position 74,761 of record JBBSYE010000007.1, on the reverse strand, counting down.
GAGCTGAAGAATTTTGGAGTGGTTGGTCTTGAAGGGGAGAAGATTGTTTCTTTTGAGGAGAAGCCTGTGAATCCTAAATCTTCTTTTGGCTCTACAGGGATATATGCTTTAACTAGAGAAGATTTGGCGAAATTGTCAGAATATATCTCGCGAGGGAAAAGTCTGGACGGGCCTGGATTTTTTATTGAGCATTTATTGAGCATTCAAGATGTATATGGATTCGTTTTTAAAGGGAGATGGTTTGATATAGGTACACCATCGGCTTATGAGCAGGTGAATAGGAGTTGGTGAAATGGTAATACTTTCTGATTTTCCTGGGAAAATAGTTAGATTTGAGGCAACTACAGAGGACGAGAGGGCAGAACCTGGATATTTAATTTTAAGAATAAATAAATTTTTTCCTGAGGAACCCTTGGACGGGTTGTCTTTTAACGGTGCAAGAATTGGTCCAAAGGGCATTGAACATATTGATTTTGGATATGCTAATTCAAATGGCGATAAAGTTAAAAAGCTTTGATTATGCTTGAATTTATGGCGAGATATCTAGTTACTGGAGGAGCGGGATTTATTGGAAGTCATATTGTTGATGCACTTATAGAGAGAGGCGATGAAGTGACTGTTATAGATAATCTCTCTACTGGTAAAAGAGAAAACATTAACTTAAGGGCGAGGTTTATTGAAATGGATATAATGGATAATCTTGATATAATTTTTAATGTTGGAAGATTTGATGCGGTTTTTCATTTAGCTGCTCAAATAAATATCAGAAGGGCTCTTGCCGACCCTAGATTTGACGCCAAGGTTAATATTTCTGGAAGTTTGAATGTGATTGATACTGCGGCTAAGCACAAGGTTGGGAAATTTGTTTTCGCTTCAACTGGAGGGGCTTTGTATTCTCCTAAGGCTTCATTGCCTTGTAATGAACTGTCTTTGAAAGAGCCACTTTCACCTTATGGGCTTGCAAAGCTGACTGTTGAAAGCTATTTGAATCTTTATAAAAATCTTTTCGGAATGGATTATGTTTGTTTGAGATTTAGTAATGTGTATGGTCCGAGGCAAAATCCAGAAGGGGAAGCGGGAGTTATCGCTATTTTTGCAGATAAGGCTTTGAAGGGCGAGAAATTAGGGGTTAATGGTGATGGAAATCAAACTAGAGATTATGTTTATGTTAAAGATGTGGTTAATGCAGCATTACATTCTTTGAATTTGAGCGGAGAATACAATGTTTCTACGGAAAAAGAAACAAGTGTTAAAGAGCTTGTTGGAAAAATTGAGAATATTATCGGGAAAAAAGTTGAAGTGGTTTATAGACCTGCGATTTCAGGAGAACTTTTTAGAAGTTTATTAAGTAGTGGAAAGCTAAGGCAGGAAGGTTGGAAACACGAGTATGATATTGATAGAGGCATAGGCGAGGTGGTAGGAGCGATGCTGAATGTCACGAGATTATAGAAAAATAGAAACACTTTTGGATAAAGGTTCTGGAGAAATTAATGAGGACGCTATTCTTGTAAAAGATAATCTGTATGTTGTTATTGATGGAGCGACTTCTCTTGATGGTTTTAAAAATCGTGATGGAAAAACTGGAGGATATCTTGCTTCTCAGATAGTGAAGAATGTTTTTGATAGAGATTCTGTCAATGGATTGGCAGAAATAATTGAGAGAGCTAATGTTGAACTAAGAGAGAGTATGGTTTCTGCAGGAATAAACTTTAGAGATAAAGCGAAACTTTGGGGTTGCGCTCTTTTTGCTGTAAAAATATTAGAGGAGAAAGGGATCCTTGAATGGGCTCAATTGGGAGATTGTAATCTTATTTATTTTGATAATTCTAGTGTAATGCGCGTTGTTGAAGCTTATAATCATGATAAGCCAAGTCTTGCGCTATTAGAAAGAAAGGCTTTGAAGCAGGACAGAGTTAAACTTGATTCTGAGATAAGGCAAAGTATTATTGATGTGAGAAGACGCGCAAATGTTAATTATGGAATGTTGAATGGCGAGCCAAAGGCTCTGAATTTTATGGAGAAGGGAAATATTCCTCTTAGTGAAGTAGCTTCATTTTGTATTTTTAGTGATGGTTTACTGTTCCCTTCAAGAAAACCTTCTGTTGAAAACACTGATTATGGCAGAATGGGAAATTTTTTATTGAAGGAAGGCATTAAAGGGCTATTAAAACATGTAAGAGAAACAGAAAATGATGATCTCGAAAAAATCTCTTATCCTCGATTCAAGATTCATGATGATATAAGCTGTATTTATGTAAGTTTAGAAGGAGACAAAACTGATGGAAAATAAAGCTACTAATCTAGTTGATATACTGAATAAAAGATTTGATTCTAATGCGGAAATAATTACTGAAAATATTAAAGCTGTTGATATTAATGTTGGAGAAAATTTTAATGATAAGTTTGGAAGTTCTTCTCTTGAAAGTATAAAGAAAATTGCCTCTGGACTTTCGCGCAACGATAAGCATCTTCAGGTTGTCTCTCTTGACAGCGACAGAGAGGGAAATATAAAAATAAGTGCTGAAAAAACTGATTTTGCGGCTATAAGATATATGCGTGCAAATACTGGTTCTCCAAGACCAAATATTCTTTCAGTTTGTGGACTTGTGCATACTAAAGACGGGCTTTATGTTATTGATAGAAGGTCGGAGAGAATGGCTACTTATCCAGGACATTTTCACACTATTGGAGGTTCTGTTGAGCCTAGAGAAAGCGTTGAGGAGGCTTTAAGAAGGGAAACTAGCGAGGAGCTTGGAATTTCTCAAGATATGGTTAATGTTGGAGAGCCAATTGGACTTATTAGAGAGCCGAAAACTGGATTTTTGCAGTTGCTTTATTCTGTTGAAATAGATTCAGTTATTAAAGAACTTGCATCTATAAGAAAAGGAAATGAAAAGGAAGGATGTCAATTGTATTGTGGAGATAATCGTGCAGAATATGAAAGATTTTTGAGTAATAATTGGGGCAATTTTGTTCCGACTGGACTTGTTGGTTTTATTTTAGAAGGTAAAAAAAGATTTGGAGAGAAATGGGCGAATGCTATTTTGAGCAGGACTAGAAATGCAAAGATAGGACAGGGGGCTGTAACTATTGAAGATGAGTTTTATAGCGAGAGAGTTGGAAGAATTTCTTATATTAATGGACGTTTTGATGTTGCAATTGAAAAGAGCGAGAGAATTGGCGGGGATTTTATAAGCTCGCGTTTACTTAGTGGATTGAGATGCGAGGTTGGTCTTTTCCATCCTTTAACTATTGAAGGAAGTTATACGAGAGATGCAGGAGTATTTTCTCCGTATAATGAAGTTTATTGGATTGCCATAAGAGATTCTCCTTTATTAGATAGGGCTAATGCAGTTCAAGCTACTAAATTGAGTTTTGATTCTAGGGAATTTGGAGTTGATTTTGACTTTTATAAGGATATGGTTTTGGAAGATAGAGATAAGCCTGTTGAGAGAAGAAGAGCTATACTTGTGCCTTACAATCAAGATTGTATTAATGGAGATGGCTCTTCAGACTTAGATAGGTTTTTGCTTAGCTCGAAATATAATGGGGTTTTGCGAGAGGCAGGATATAGTGAGTCGCCTTTGTGCGTTCCGGATAGGGATTATATTTTCAGAGAGGGAAGGGCATTTGTCAGACAGGCTTGGCTTGGAAGAGTTAGTGAGGGAGATAGTTCTGGAGGGAAGAGTTCAGGCACATTAAGATTTTTTGGAAGAAGCTTAAGTTCGGCGCAGTTGAGAGTCGTTGTGCCTAATGCGAAGAAACTTTAGTATCTTTGTAGTAACTTATTAGGAGTTATAAAGGGAAGATTTAAATAGAGATTTCTTTAGTGTCAATTAATGAGAATAAAAGATTTAACAAGATTAGTTCCAGAATCTATAGATTCACAGATTTTTTTAGCCTTGCATAGATTAGAAGTTGATCCAAGATATGATTTAGCTGTTCGCCACACATTCAATCACGATCTTAACGTTGAGGCAGTCAAACATTCAATAGATATAGAATTTCCTAAAAATGGGAAGAAAAGTCATCGTGGGAAGAACATTAAAGAAATGGTAAAAAATCTTAACGTGGCAACCAATTTTTTTGCTATGAATTATACTGGTGGATTAAATGAAGAAATGCTTTTTGATACCCTTTCAATTATTGAGCCATCGGTTAAGCCTGTAGCTTATAGAGGTTTATCTGATCCAATGACTAGAGCTTTAGGTATGCAAAGAATATATCCTCAAAACGTTGATGAACAGATGCAAAAGTTTATTGATTCTAATGGGCATTTATTTCTCCCAATAGATAAGGCATTTCATGCTCATTTTCATATTACTCGTATTCATCCGTTTAGAGATGGAAATGGACGACTTGCTAGGCTAGTTCAAAATGGTATGCTTATGAAAGCTAAACTTCCTCCAATTGTAATTGAGACTTTTGATAGAAGAGATTACATAGATTTATTGAATAATGCACAGAGAAGTTATGAAGGCAATAATAATAGAAATACTTCGGAAGTTAGTCGCTTTTATTCTTATTTAGGTTTAAAATTGAGGGATTCAATAATTGATATTAATAAAAGATTAGTTCATAAAAATTAGAAAGAGATTTATATATGGCTTTTCATAATTTTATATGGATTATTCAAAACTTGGATTTAAAGCAGGACTTGAAATACATCAGCAGCTAGATAGCGAGAAATTATTTTCTGGAGCTCCTTCTTATTTACGTAGTGATAAACCAGACTATACTGTTGTGCGCAAATTACATGCGGTGGCTGGAGAATCTGGCGAGATAGATGAAGCTGTTGCTCATGAGGCTTCTCTTGAAAGAGAGTTTCATTATGAGGGGTACAAAGATACGATTTCTCTTGTTGAACTTGATGAAGAACCTCCAAAGATGATAGGCGAGAAAGCACTTGAAATTTGTTTAGAGATTGCTTTACTTCTAAATTGTGAGATTTATCCTGCTAGCCAGATAATGAGGAAGACTGTTATTGATGGGTCTAATACTAGCGGATTTCAACGTACTGTTCTTATTGGACATGATGGCTTTCTTGAGACTAGTTTTGGAAATGTTGCTATTGAGAGTGTTGCGCTTGAAGAAGATTCTGCTCGTTTAATCTCGAGGGATGCGAAGAAAGCTATATTTAGACTTGATAGATTGGGTATTCCGCTTGTGGAAATCGGCACAGCCCCAGAGCTTTATTCCGCAGAACAAGTTAAAGAGGCTGCGCTTAAATTGGGCGAGATATTGAGGGCTTGTCGAGTAAAAAGAGGCATTGGAACTATCAGGCAGGACGTTAATGTTAGCATTAAAGGACATGAGAGAGTGGAGATTAAAGGATTTCAAGATCCGGCTATGATGGTTGCTACTATTGATAAAGAAGTTGAGAGACAAACTAGGGATTTGAAAGAAAAGAAAATTTCCGGTAGTGTAAGAAATGCACTCGCTAATGGGGAGACGGAGTTTATGAGGCCATTACCTGGGAAAGCGAGAATGTATCCTGAAACAGATTTGCCTTTGTTGAAGATTGGACTTGAGAAAATAAATAAGATAAAAAAGAATTTGCCAAAACTAAAGACGCAAATTAGAGATGAGTTGAAGAAAAAGGGACTTGGAGATGAATTGATTAATTTGGTTTTGGATTCTAGAGATTATCTTGATAGTTTTACTACACTTTGTAAGATTTATAGTAAGGATGCAAATCTTGTTGCTAAAATGGTGACTCTCTGGAGAGCTGAAATAGCTGGGAAGAATAAGAAAACTATTGACGATATTGAGAATGTTTTAAGCGAGAGAATGCTTGAGAAAATTTTGGAACTTGTAAAAGCGAAAAAGATTGATATTAGTGATGTAAAACAGATAATGGTTAAATTATCTGAAGGAGTTGCATTTGAGAATGCTATAAAGATAGAGAAATTAGACGCTAATGGACTTGAGGAATTTGTTGTTAAGCTTATTCGGGATAGGCCGGGGCTAAGAGCGAATGCTTATATGGGTCAAGTTATGGCTCATTTTAAGGGAAAGATAGATGCGAAGAAGGCTATGGAGATAATTGAGCGTTCTCTAAAAGTTTAAATATTCTTTAATCTATTTTTTTTGATGAAGATTGAGGTTAATATAGAGAAGAAGTATGTTTTTCTTATTGTGGGGATTTTAATTTTAATTGCAGGAGGAATTTTTGTTTATGCGTATACTTTTTCTCTAGGAACTGTTCCAAACCCGGGGCATTCTTTATCATCAATTCAAGGATATTTTTCAGGAGATACTAATCTTCAGACAACTCTTGGGAAGTTTTGTCAGACTGATGGGACTAACTGTCTTGCTAGTGGGGGCGGAAGTTCATGGAGCATTATCTCTGCTGGAAGCGATAGTATAGCTTCCGCTATTGGATCACCTTGCGTAACTACTAGGGCTTGTGCTGTTTGGTGGGGAACTGGAACATGTAGCGGTTCATTCAGCTGTCCGACGGGAAGCACTAAGCAAAAAATTGGGGAAGTAATTTGTACCAATACTCAAGTTGGAGGTACCGGACCGATTCCAATTGGAGCCTCTTATATTTGTGTTTTGATAAGTTAATTAATCCATTCTTTTTTTAACTTACTGAACTTGCTTTTTTTGATTGATTCTCTGATTTTTTCCATGAGATTTAGCATGAAAGTTATGTTGTGTATTGTTGCTAGTTTATAATATTCTGGAGATTTTGCTTTATACATTTCTCGGGTTTGTGAGCGAGTGTATTTTTTGCATAATTCGCATTTACAAGTTGGGTCTATTTTACGTTTGTCTTTTTCATAGAAACTTTTTCTTATTGATAGGCGGAATTTATTTTTTTTATTGCCTCCGGATTTTGGGGAAATGAATAAGTAGCCATGTCTTGCAACTCGAGTTGTTTCGACACAATCAAACGTGTCCATTCCGCGCTCTACACACTCAAACAAATCGTCAACCCAACCAATGCCTAACATGTGGCGTGGGCGATCGTCAAGTTCTGGAATGACATAATCAAGAACTTCGTACATACTCTTTTTGTCTGAACCTAAAGAACCGCCAATTGCTATTCCATCAAAGGGCAATGAGTTAATGACTTTTGCTGACTCTAGTCTTAAATCTTTGAACCAGCCACCATGAATGATGCCGTAGAGGGCTTGCTTTTTATCGCGGTATTTTAATGATAGTTTTTCCCAACGATGAGAACGATGCATTGATTCTTCGATATATTTTCTACTGCTTGTTGCGGAAGTGCATTCGTCAAACGCCATTATTATGTCGCTGCCTAAATCTGATTGGATTTGCATTGAAATTTTTGAATCTATAAATTTCTTGGAGTTGTCATAGATTGAGTTAAAGGTCACGCCACGCTCTGTGACTTTTGCTATCCCTTGAGTGTTTTGCTCTACTTTTCGGTTATTTGTGAAGAAGCCTATTTTTCTTCCGCCTGTTTCTCTGCCTATTCCGAGAGAGAAGGCTTGAAATCCACCAGAGTCTGTAAATATTATTTTTGGGAATTTCATGTATTTATGTAATCCTCCCTTTTTTTTGATTATTTTTTCAGAAGGCTTGCAATGTAAGTGATAGGTGTTTGCTAGCAGGCAGGGAATTTTGAGTTTTGCTATGTCTTTTGGGGTTATTGCTCGTATGTAACCGCTCGTTGCAACAGGTATCAAATATGGGGTTTCCAGCTTTCCATGAGGGGTTTTTATTATCCCGGCTCTGGCGCGTGAGTTTTTATCTTGGTGCGTTATTGTAAATGAGAATGTCATCTACTAGAATGATTTTGAGGAGTTTTAATCTTTATCCTAGAATGCGAATACTTAAAAATGCCTTTTATTTATGTGGGATATGAACTTTAGTGAGTTTCAAAGCGAGAGAGCGGAAATATCTTCGATAAGTGCGAAAGATCAAGGTCGTATGATGACTATAGGGGGATGGGTTTATGAGATTCGTGACCTTGGTAAAATAAGATTCGTAATTGTTAGGGATACTAAAGGAGAGATTCAAGTTGTAGGATTCAAGGGCGGAGTTCCTGAGGAAGTCTTGAAGGCTATGGGTAATGTGAATAGAGAGAGTGCTGTGATTATTCGCGGGAAAATTCAGAAGAGTGATAAGGCTTCTGGAGGACGTGAGATTGTTCCTGAGAGTTTTCACGTAGTTGGAATGGCCGGAGAGCAGTTGCCAATTGATACTAGTGATTTTTCAAAGACTGAATTACCGAAGAGACTTGATTATAGATTTTTAGATTTTCATCGTTCTAGAACTAGGGCGATATTTAGAATTCAAAGCACAATCCCTAGGGCTTTTCTTGAGCATTTTCACGAGAAGGGTTTTATTGAGATGCAACCTCCTTGCGTTATCAGCGCGGCCTCTGAAGGTGGAACGGATTTATTTGAAGTAAAATATTTTGAGAAGAAGGCTTATTTGGCGCAGAGTCCACAATTGTATAAGCAGATGCTTGCTTGTTCTATGGAAAAAACTTGCATGATTTGTCCTATTTGGAGAGCTGAAAAGCATAATACTGTTCGCCATATAAATGAGATAAGGCAGATGGATATTGAAATGGCTTTTGCGGATCAGATGGTTGTAATGAAGCATCAAGAAGAAGTTGTTAAACATATTATTTCTCAAGTTTTGAGTCATAATGCAAGAGATTTAGAGATTCTTGGAGTAAAGCTGAAAGTGCCGGATGCTAAATATATTCATTATGATGAGACTATTCATTTGCTAAAGAAGCATGGCTTGAAGATTGAGATTGGCGATGATTTGAACCCTGAAGCTGAGAAGAAATTGGGAGAACTATTTCCCGATACTATTTTATTTGTTCATTCATGGCCTGCTAATTGTAAGCCTTTCTATATAATGCCTAAAGATGGAAAGGAAAATGCGGAATATTCGGAAGGATTTGACGCAATCTATAAGGGATTGGAAATAAGTTCCGGGGGACAGAGAATTCATTTGCCCGATTTGCTTATTTCGCGTATTAAGAAAAAAGGATTGAATCCTGAGCATTTTAAAGACTATATTGATAGTTTTAGATTTGGTGCGCCACCTCATGGCGGTTGGTCTATAGGACTTGAAAGAATGACTATGCTTTTATGTGGTTTGGATAATATTCGTGAGGCTACGATGTTCCCAAGAGATAGAGATAGAATAACTCCTTGAGAAGATTTTTAAAGTGCAATATTGTTTGGTTTTTATGATTCGAGTTTTCAAAGGCGCATCGTTTCCTGAAGGGCAAATTAAAGAGAGTAGAATTTTAATGACTGAAGAGAAATTGTTTAGATTGCCTGAACTTCTTAGGCCTTTGGATGTTCCTAGAGTAAATTCCATAATCAATAGGTTCAATGAAATTAATACAGATGTTGCTTTAATGGGCTCGGTAGTTGAAAATGGTGATTTGAAGTACAAGGAGATAGATTTGTTAGCTTTTACGAATGATTTCGGAGGAGATTTAGCCGATAAGGAAAGATCTATTTTATTAGATTATCTTGCAGTTGCTAGTCAATTTAATGGAGTTGCCGAAATCAGCGGAGAATATTTTTATCCTAGAAAAGTTAGTGATAGAATTGTTAGTGGAGGATGTTTTGATGGCGATCGTGTTGTGCAATATGCCTTGAAACCAAGACTTTCTCTTTCTGAATCTTTTGAGAAGTTTGCTTTGTTTGCTTTAGGAGCTTCTAAAGATCCTTCTTATTTTCCGGCAGTAATAAACTTGAGTTTTGGAAGTTCTAGATAAAGTGAAGAAAGTTAAATTTATTAACTGACTTTTATCTTTTATTTTATGTTAAGTGAACAACGAAGGGAAGAGATTAGAAAAGAGGCACATGAAATTCTTGAGAGATTTGGTAAGTCTCTTGGAGAGAGTAAGATAGTTCACGATCAAGTTGAAGTTGATTCTACTCGTATCGAGGGAAAGGGAGATAAATGTGATTCTAAATTCAAGGAAATAATGTTTGATAATGCGCCGAATAAGAATGAGGATTTTATTATTGCGGAGAAAGCTTCATGGTAACCATTAAAGCGTCTAAGCCGATTGGGAAAATTGTAAAGGGAGATAAGATGAAGATTGATGGGCATAGTTATGAAGTTGATTCACATTATGTTCTTATTGATCATGGACAGACAAAAGAGATGGCCATAGAACTATTCGATCCGAAGACGGATAAAGATTATCAAATTAGATATTTTAACGATCAGACTGAAGAGAGCATTTCTTTCTATGAGTTAAAAGAGATCGTTTATGAGCAGAAAGATGTTGAGAAGATCGAGTGGTGATATGGCTGACTTGACTATTATTATTTTCTTGATTATTGCTCTTATTGCGGTTTTCATTGCATTTTTTATTGGGCAGAGAATTGGCGCTAGTAGAAAACATGGGGAATGGGAGAATGATTTAATGCCTCAATATAGAAAAGATGCGATTGCTAAATCTCGCGCGGTATTGGGCGGACAATTTTCAGAACAACTTGCGCCTTATTTGCCGGATTTTGATTATTTGCCGACTGAATGTCGTTTTATAGGCAAGCCAATTGATTTTATTGTTTTCAAAGGAATGGATGAGAAGAAGATTGATGAGGTTGTTTTTGTTGAAGTTAAATCTGGAAAGGCTAAATTAAATGAGCATGAGAGAAACTTAAAGGAAACTATTGAAAAGAAGAGAGTTAGATGGGTTGAGTATCGTGTTCCAGAAGAATTAACTAAGAAGAGAGATATGGATTTTGATGGTGACGGGAATATTGTTGGATAGATATTTAACTTCTAATTACTTCTTGAAGAGATGAAGGTTATCTTGGTGATTGTAATTGCCGTTTGTGCAGTTCTTTTATTAGGGTTTTTATTTTTTGTTGATAAAGGAGATAATGTTGTTAATAATCAAGATGCAGAGTATAATTCTGGTGCGCTCGAAGAGCAGACAATTGAAGAAAATGAGATTATTAATGAAGCTATTGAGGATGTTGGGACTGCTGAAATCTCAATGGGATTTGCTCTTCAAGGACTTGGGGTTAATATTGGGCAATGGGACAAGACGAGAAATCTTGCAGGAGATTTGATATTTACTAAAAAACTTCTTTTTGAAGATGAAAATATTTTGAATGATTGGGTTTTTGTTGAGTTTGGGGCAGAAGGGCAATTAAAAAGAGAGCCCTCAAGTAGAAACATAGAATATTGGTTTCATGTACCTTTGAGAACTGACGTTAGAGCTCCTGTTGGAGGAAGAGTAGATGTTGTATTTTTTGAGCATACTAATGATTGGGGTGTAAATTTTTATCCAGAAGGATCTGATTTTATAGTTTCATTTGAGCATGTTGTTAATCTTAAAGTTCAGAATGGAGATATTGTGAAGGCTGGAGATATTGTTGGAGATGCTGCCCCGAGAAAAACTTTCAATAATGAGGTCGCCATGGTTGAACTTGCCGTTTGGAAAGGAGGGCAAGGAGTGACTAAATATTGTCCATTTGATTATTTGGATGACTCTTTAAAGCCAATTTATGAGCAGAAAATAAAACGTCTTGCTAGTGATTGGGAAGAATATATAGGAAAAGATGTTTATGCCGACGAGAAATGGGTCTCCCCGGGATGTTTAATTGAATACATCAAAGAAATATAAATGATTTTTGAGCTAATTTCGCCTTATGGCAAGGTTTTTAAATGAAAAAATTGACTTTTGAATATGAAGAAAACATCTACTAGAAAATCTTCTGTAAAGAAGAAAGTTAACAAGAAAGTTGAAGCTCAAGAAGAGTTTGACGAGCTTGACGAGGGCGAAATTGAGGAAGAGAGCGATTTTGGTAGCGAGATTAGCGGAAAGATAAGTTCTCTTGATAATAGGATTTTGGATAAGGTTATTGAACTTGTTAGAGTTAAGATTGATTTGTCTGCTCCAAGAAGGGAGAAAATTGAAGTCTTATTAAAACAGAGACCTGAGAAATTAAGACAGGCGCTTATTCTAATTAATGAAGAGAGTTTTGATTCTAAGGAAGAAGATAACTACTAGGGCGATATGCTTTTATAGGAGTTCTTTGTTTAAGAATTATGAGTGTTGAGGTAAAGGTAAAGCAATATCTTGATAAGATAAAAAAGGAAGATAGGAAGATAAATTCTTTTTTGGAGCTTAATCAGAGTCTGATTGAGGAAGCTAGAGCGATAGATGCTAAGAAAAAGAAGGGTAAGCTTGCAGGCGTGGTAATTGCGGTAAAAAGTAATATTAATGTTAAAGGTTTGAAAGCTAGTTGTGCTTCAAAGACGCTTGAGAGCTATAAATCCAGTTATGATGCGACTGTCATTGAGAGAATAAAGAAAGAAGATGGGGTAATTATCGGAATGACTAATTGTGATGAGTTTGCTTGTGGATGGAGTGGCGAGAATAGTGCTTTTGGGGCTACCGAAAACCCAGCCGCTTTAGGATTTGTGCCTGGAGGTTCTAGTTCAGGAAGTGCGGCTGCTGTTGCTGCTGGCTTTTGTGATGTTGCTCTTGGAAGTGATACTGGAGGCTCTATTCGCGTGCCAGCATCTTGTTGTGGCGTTGTTGGCTTGAAGCCTAGTTATGGGGCTGTTTCTAGATATGGATTGATTGATTTGTCGATGAGCTTGGATCAGATTGGGACTATTGCTAGAGATGTTGAAAGTGCCGAGAAAGTTTTTGAGGTTATTTCTGGAAGAGATGAGCGGGACTCGAGAAGTTTTGACAGAAAGAGTAAAGAGAAAAATGTAGATAGAATAGGAATTATGAAGATGGCTGGAGTTAATAGCGAAGTGCAGAGTTTTGTTGATGAATTTGTTGATAAGCTCACTAGGAAGTTAAAGCTGTCTTCTGAAGTGGTGGAGATTAATGGATCTGAATTGGGGATTGAGGCTTATCATCCAATTGTTTGGACTGAATTTTTTTCTGCTAGTAGAAGGCTTGATGGTAGGCGCTATGGTATTAAGATTGAGGAAAGTGCTGGAGAAGAAGTTTTAAGAAGAATTTTTGGGGGAAGTGAGATAAGCAAGGCAGAGTTCAAGGGAAGATATTATCAAAAAGCTCTTGGAGTGAAAAATAAGATTAAAGATTCTTTTAACCAAGTCTTTAGGAGTGTAGATTGTATCATCTGCCCTACTATGCCTATATTGCCATGGAAACGCAATACTCGACCAAAGGCTGAAGATCTTTTCATTGTTGATATGTTGACAATACCTGCTAATCTTGGGGGCGTTTGTGCTATGTCCTTGCCTATTGGGAAGCTTAATGGATTGCCTGTGGGAATGCAGATTATTTGTGCTTCAGGAGAAGAAAAGAGACTTTTTGAATTTGCTAAGAAAGTTGAGGGTTTTTCTGACTAGCGTTATCTTTAAAAGTTAGTCTTGCTGGTGTTTTTTATGGATATTGATGGTATCAAAATAGAATATCTTGGGCACTCTGGTTTTATTCTAGATGCGGGAGATATGAGAATGGCTATAGACCCTTATCAAGTTGTTTCTGATATCAAGCCGGTAGACTTGATTTTGATAACTCATGAACATTCGGATCATTGTAGTGTTAAAGATATGGAGAAGATTGCTAAGAAAGGGACTATCGTTATAGGGCCTGCACATATTCAGAGTAATGTTATGAAAGTGGAAAACCTTGAGGTGCAACCGATAGAGGTTAATGATGAAGTTGAATTTGGTAATATTAAGATTGAGGCAGTTCCAGCTTATAACTTGAACAAATATAGAGATGTGGAGAGCAAGAAAGTTTTTCATCCTAAATCAGAAGGATATTTTGGGTATTTGATTAAAATTGGGAATGTGATTTTTTATCACGCAGGAGATAGCGATTTTATTCCGGAAATGCAAAGACTTACAGGATATGGAAAGAAAGGTAAGAAGCTTATCGCTCTTTTGCCTGTTTCTGGAATGTATGTGATGGATGTTGATGAGGCGGTTGAGGCTGCAAGTTTACTTAAGCCATATTTAACGATACCGATGCATTATGGCTCTGTTGTGGGAACAAGAGAGGATGCAGAGAGCTTTGTTAGTCTTTGTACAGAAAAGGGAATAAGGGCTGAAATTTTGGAGAAGGCATGAATCTAGATATTGGAACAAATGAGAGATTTCTTGAATATGTTAATGGAGTAAGCAAGGAAGATAATGTTGCGCTTGTTAGTCATATAGATTTAGATGGATTAGCTAGCGCATTTATTGCGAATAAATTTTTCAAGACAGAAAATATTTATTTTGTTAATTATGATGAGCTTAATTTGGATTTAGCGGAGGAGTTAAGAGAGAAAGGAATTACCAAAGTTGTTTTTACAGATTTGTTTTTAGGACATGATAATGGTCTTTTAGAGGCTCTTGAAAGCTTTGCTGAAGTTTTAGTTTTGGATCATCATATGGTTCCTAGTGATAAGAATTCGCCTAGAACTGTATATTTGAAATGCGAGAATGGTTATTGTGCCGCTTATTTTTGTTATGAGATGTTTTCTGAAGTAATGGATTTATCAAGCTGTGACTGGATTGTTGCTTGTGCTTGCATTTCAGATTTTTGTTATGAGAAAAATTCTGAATGGATGATTAAGACTTTTGATAATTATGGGCAGAAGTTTTCCAGTTTAACTTTACGTCAAAGCTCCTTTTGGAGTTTACAATGGACTTTGTCTCTTGCTTTAGTTTATTTTAAGGATAATATAAAGAGAGTTTATGATTCTATTGGAAATAATTTTGGAGAAATTGGAAACATTAAGCCTTTTGCGGAGAAGGTTCAGGATGAGTTGGATATATTGCTTAAGAGATTCGTTAGTGAGAGGAGAAAGATTCCGGGAGGATGGTATTGGGAGTTCAGTCCGCATTTTAAAGTCGGAGGGTTAGTGAGTAGTATCGTTTCTGGAAGTGAGCAAGATAAGACTTATATTCTTGTTAGAAATGAGGGGATGTATTGTTTTGTTAGTGCTAGACGACAAAATATGGCTCAAAGCATGGTTGATTTGCTTCAGAGTGCTTTAAAGGATTTGGAGAATGCTTCCGCCGGAGGACATATTCCTGCTGCTGGAGGGCATTTTATGAAGCGAGATTTAGAGGTTGTGAGGAAGCGACTTGGCGTGGCGGAATAGATTTTTATAATAATTCTATAATTTCCGAGGTTGTGAAAACTGGAATTATTGGAGTTTTTTTAAACGTATAGGATATACTGAAGTCAGAGAAATAGCGCAATTTACGCCTTCTTCTATAATGATTATTGATGATAATGTTTTCATTTTTTCTTATAGCAAAGATTTGACTTGTGTCCATATATTTTCTTCTTCGGTTAGCACTTCTTTTTCTGTGTTTTTTGATGATTTATGGAAAATTGCAAAGAGATAGTCTTAAAAGGGGTTGTTATTTTTGTTTGTAATGGATAATGAAAAAATAGCTAGGAAAAATTTGCTTAGGAAGAGCTTTGAAGCTAAGGGCGTGAAAGTAAAAGGTTATGATTTTAATCAAGGCGTTAATTATGATAAAATAATTGATAGTTTCTCAAGTATGGGTTATCAGGCTACGCATTTTTCTCAAGCTATTGGAATTGTGAATGAGATGATAAAAGAGAAGGCGTTCATATTTTTGGGATATACGAGTAATATGGTTAGTTCTGGATTGCGGGAGAGTTTTAGATATTTAGTTGAACATCGCAAGATAGGAGTGATTGTTACAACTGCAGGAGCTATTGAGGAAGATATAATTAAGTGTCTTGGTGATTTCTATATTGGAGATTTTCGTGCTTCTGGGGCTGAATTGAGGGAAAAGGGGATAAATAGAATTGGAAATATTTTTGTTCCGAATAATAGATATGTCGAATTTGAAAAATTTGTTCAGCCAATTTTAGAAGATTTATATCTAGAGGGTAAGAAGGCTGGAGCTATCTTGACTCCTAGTAAATTAATTTGGGCTTTGGGAGAAAGAATAAACAATAAGGAAAGTATTTGCTATTGGGCTTTTAAAAATAAAATTCCAATATTTTGTCCTGCAATTACTGATGGGGCTTTAGGAGATAATATTTATTTCTTTTCTTTCAAACGCCCAGATATGGTAATTGATATAGTTGCGGACACTAGAGAGTTGAATAATGCTACAATTGGGCTAAAAAAATCTGGCGTTTTGATTTTAGGTTCTGGAGTTGCTAAACATGCGATATTAAATGCAAATATGCTACGTAATGGTGCAGATTATGGAGTTTACATTAATACTGCTTCAGAGTATGATGGTTCTGATGCGGGTGCAATGCCTGACGAAGCAGTTTCTTGGGGAAAGTTGACTTCCAAAGGAAAAAATATTAAGGTTTTTGGGGATGCAACTATTTTATTTCCTTTATTGATGGCAAAGACGTTCGCTTGGAAATAGTTTCTTTATTTTTTTCATTTTGCGATGTAATGTGCTTTTTATAGTTCCTACTGGAATTTTTAGAGACCTTGAAATGTCTTCATATTTTGTCCCATGAAAGAGCTTCATTCTAGCTATTCTGTTTATTGGTTTTTCTTCTTCTATTTCAGCGTTTATTTTTTCTTCTACTCCTTCTATTTCTTCAGTTTCCATTAATTTGTCTAATCCTTCAATTTCGTCAGAAAATAATGAGTCCATTTGCGACATTTCCGTTTTTTCATTTGTTCTACTGCGAAGTTTAGCATCTAAAGAAATTTTAGGTCTAACTTTATCTCTTCTTAAGGCATCTCGGTATTTGTTTGTAACAATTTGTCCAAGCCAGACATGGCCTGCGGATTTTCTTGCATCATAACTACGTAACGATTTATACACTTGCAATAATGCTTCTTGGGCAATGTCCTGATAATCAATATTGCTATAATTTTTAACTATCATTTTTGCTTTTTTCATGCAGAAGTCGGAGATTATTTCCATAGCCCTAACATCCCCATCAATATGGTTATATATTGCTTCCCTATACAAATCTCCAGCCTTTAAGCCTTCATCTAATGTAGCAGAATCTCCATGCAGTGCATGATTATCGAGCATATTAGTAGTTGATTTATCGGTATATAAGTTTAATTTCACATTATTGATATATTAAAATTGTTTTTTATTTTTTAAATTTTCAGTATCAATTTTAATTATTCTCTTTTTTGTGAAATTTATTCTGCTTTTTACTGTGCCTAAAGGTATATTTTCTCTTCTTGCTATTTCCTCGTAAGATAGGCCGTTATAATGATGGTCTTTGAAAGTCTTTGAAGCGGGATTGTTCATAGTTTCAAGAATGCGTGTTATTTTTGCAATTTCTTCTTGATTATATTCTCTATCTGCTAATTCTTCAATAAACTCTTCTCTGTTTGTGATATCCTCAAGGGTATCTTTGCTATCTCCTTGAAATCTTCTGCTTGTATCCATTCTTTTTAATGCAGAAATTCTGCGTCTTTTGTCTCGCTCATCTTTTTTTACCATATCAAAATGAGTATTTCGTACTATTGAAATTATCCAAGGTTTTGCTGGTTGATTTTGGTCGTAGGTATGTGCGTTTTTATGTATCTTTAATAGGCTCTCTTGAGCAACGTCTTCAAAACACACTTTTCCATATCTACTTGCTATTCTTTTTGAATAAATTTCACATAATTTTGATATTGGTTCTATTGCTTTTTCATTTCCGGCTAAATAGTCTTGAATTGCTTGTTCAAATGTTACAAAATTATAGTTATTTTGATCCATTTTTTTAGTTAAGTGAGTCATTATATAAGGGCGATGAAGGTTTGCTAGAGAGAGATTATTCTGACTATCTTTGTTGTGTGGAACAATCAAATATTTAAACTTGGATTGTTAGCGGGAATGATAAAGATTGAAAGGAGGTTATGAAAATGGTTTTAGATTTTGCAAAAGAGGCGATACAGAATGCGAGTGCTTATAGTATTAACTTCGACGAACTTCGTGCTGGAAAGGCGAATATCAAAGTAGTTGGTGCTGGAGGTGCAGGATGTAACACGATAACCTGGCTTTTCAATAAAGGAATCAGTGGCGCTACAATTTATGGCGTTAACACTGATGCTTTACACCTTAGTATCACTAAGGCTGATGAGAAGCTTCTTATTGGTAAGGAATTGACGAGAGGTCTTGGATGTGGCGGTTTACCTTCAAAGGGTAGAGAGGCTGCAAAAGAGGCGATATCTGATTTGAAGAAAGCTGTCGGTAATGCCGATATGGTCTTCATTCTTGCTGGTATGGGTGGAGGAACTGGAACTGGAAGTGCTCCTGTCATTGCGCAACTTGCTAAAGAGAGCGGTGCTGTCGTTATTGCGGTAGTCACTATGCCCTTTGAATGTGAGAGAGCGAGATTAGACAAGGCAGAATTTGGTTTGCAGGAACTTCGTGAGGTTGTTGACACAGCAATCGTTATTGATAATAACAGACTTGTAGATATTGCTGGTAATTTGCCTATGGAACAGGCTTTCGCAGTTGCGAACGAGCTGGTCAGTACAATGATAAAAGGAATTGTGGAAACAATTACCTTGCCTTCATTGATTAACTTAGACTATGCGGACGTTTCAGCAGTTATGAAAGGCGGTCACGTAGCAGTTATTGGAGTAGGAGAGTCTGATACATCAATGAGAGTTGACGAAGCCGTAAGGCAGGCATTGACTCACCCTTTGTTGGATGTTGATTATCGTGGTGCGACTGGTGCTTTAATCCATATTACTTGCGGTCCTGATTTTAAGCTTGATGAATTCTCTGGCGTTGGCCAGTTGGTTACTGAAAACTTAAGTCCAGATGCGCAGGTTATCATGGGTGCGAGAATTAACAAGGATTTCGGAGGAAAAGTGCGAGTTATTACAATAATGACTGGCGTTAAATCTCCTTACGTTCTTGGAAAGGACCGCGAGCCTGCTCCTGGAGCGCGTTCCGAGATGTCTGATTTAGGCATCGAGGTATTCAGATAACTTCAAGGGAGGTTAATTTTTTTATTTTTTCCCTTTTTTCTTTTTTTATTCAGCTTCACGAGAAAATACGCGTTCACGAATTGATTTTATTCTTTTTTGATACATTTTTATTTTATCTACTTGAGTTATCCATCTTGGCGCTTCTCTTCCCCATGCTTCTTCATATGTCCTTTTTAATTCATTTAATGCTTCTCTTGGTCTTTTCTTCCTTCCTTCAGGTCTTGGTAGAGATTTTAACATAAGATGTGCAAATAAAAGTTCACCATCTTCAATTTTCTCTTGTCTTCTTTCTTTTTTATACGGGATGCCTGGTCTTAGATTAGACCATATTTTTTCCATTGATTCGTTATATATTTGCTCAACTCTTCCACTAGTTATTCCAATTTTTATGCCTATTTGTTTATATGTTCTTTGATTTGAAACTTCATTTAAAATGATAAGTTCTCTTTCTGATAATTTTTGCATTGCTTTTTTTAATACTTCTTCATTCTCAAATTCTAAATTTTCTGGATATTCTGCAATTATATTTGGATTTTCTGGTAAATATTCTAGCGATTCCTCGAAGATTGCTTGTTTTTCTAATGTAATTCCTTCTCTGACGATACTTCTTCTATTTGTCGCTAACCAAAGTCTATAATCATTAATAGAAGACCATCCTGCTTTTTTTGCTTGATATTCTTGGAGTTCCATATAAGATGTAAATCCACTCAATTTTAGTGTTCTTGCATTGTAGGAAGAAAATCCTTTATCTTTTGCTATTTTTTTTCTTTCTTCTGTTAAAGATTTAAACCCCTTTCTTTTTGCACCGATATATGTCTCAATTGTTTTTCTACTTGCACCTAATAATTCAGATAGTTCTCTTGCTATATGTTTTGCCGGTCTTTTTGCATTATCTAATTGACGGACGCGTTGCTCTAACTTGAGGGGTTTTTCGTCATCATCAACAGATTCTATCATGTAATTACTCTAAAATAGTTATTTTTAAACCTTTTTACTTGTTTTATTAAGATTTAAATAGGGTGTTTTCTTATATTGGATATGCCAAGAGGTAATAATCACGGAGATCCAAGGCATCCTTTACATTTTTCTAATTTGGCTTATGATGCAGAAAGTGGAAATTATGTTGTTCCTGAATCAATATATGCAGGTAGAGACCCTATCGGTGAGCGTCCATTAGGGGAGCTTTTGGAAGAGGGCGTTGTTGATTTGGTTGCTCTTGCTGATGAAAGGCACCAGCCTGAAAAGGCGCCTGATGCTGTCGGTAAAATAATTAGAAGATAATTATCTAATTTCTCCGCCGGCGAGAACTTTTGAATTTTTGTATATAACTACTGATTGACCTTCTGCGATGCCTTGTGTTGGGTTTTTTAAAGTGCAAGTGATTTGATTTTTTTCTTTTTTTATTGTTGCTGAAATTAAATTTCCACGATGGCGAATGCGGACTTTAATGTTTTTTAGGGATTGATTTTTGTTAATAAATGAGAGATTTTTGATTATGAATTGCTTTCTTTTTAAAGAGAGATTATTTTCTGGGGCTACAATAAGAGTGTTGCCTTGTTTTTTTGCAACATAGAATTTTTTGCTTGCTTTATTTCTTGCGCTATCATTTAGATGGATTTCCTCATTTTCTTTTATTCTTTCGCCTATTGTAAAAAACATCGTGCCAGTATGAGTGCCGATTATTTCTCCTTCAGGGTTTTTTATTATTCCTTTCTTTTCTTTTATTCTTTGTTTTAGGAATGTTTTCATATCCATTTTACCGACAAAACATATTCCTCGAGAGCCTCTTTTGTTATAGACTGGGAGATTGGCTTTTTTTGCTATTTCACGGACTTGAGATTTTTTAAGATTACCAATTGGGAATAACGTGTGCTTGAGGTCTTGCTCTTTCAATTTGTAGAGAAAGTAAGTTTGGTCTTTTTCTTTGTCTATTGCTTGATGTAGCTCAAATTTGTTTTTTTTCTTAATAATTTTTGCATAATGGCCTGTCGCTATGAAGTCTATATCTCTTTTTTGTGCTTCTTTCCACAATAATGGGAACTTGATGTAGCGATTGCAGTTTGTATCTGGGTTTGGAGTTAGATTTTTTGAATATGAGTTGAACATTGGTTCTATAACGTCTCTTTTGTATTCATTTTCGAAGTTGAATGTGAGTAAAGGAATTTTTAGAATTGAAGCTATTTTTTCTGCGTCTTTTTTATCTTCAACCCAGTGGCATTCACCTTTAAGATTTTTATTATCTGAGAAATTTCTCATAAATGCGCCTATTACTTTATAGCCTTGTTTTTTTAGCAATAATGCAGATACTGCTGAATCAACTCCGCCTGAAAGACCGATGAGGACGGATTTCATTAATATGGAGACCTGTTCCTATTTGAAGCGAAAATATAACCCATAAAAGCAATATTTAGAACAGTTCCTAAAAGCGCTTCTATTGAGGCTAAAAGTCTATTTATTTCTAAAGGAGTTATATCGCCGAAGCCAACTGTTGTAAATGTTATTGCGCTCAAATAAAGAGATTCTTCAAACGTAAGTGGAGAATTTGAAGTTATATTGTTGAATAAATCGTTGTTTTGATAATAAGCTCCTGCAAATAGAAAAATTATCATTCCGACTGCAAGGACGTAGCTTATAATTACATGAATTCCATTTTGTGAATTTAATGAGCGACGTACCCAAATCATTATTCCTGTTGAATATAAGAGAATGAAGATAATTACCGTAACGAGAATTGCATTTATTGCACCGCCTAGGATTATATGGAGGATTATAAAAATTATTAAAGCGCCGAGAGAAACATAATCTTCCATTATTGTTCCGCCTTCATGATATATATGGGCGAATTTCATTATGATAAAACCAATGATAAGAATGATAGGGACATAGCTTGGAATGTCAAATATCGTTTCAGAGGATAGGGAAGCTATTAGAAGTACACCGATAGCAATAATTATTACTATTTCTACTTTTTTTGGTTTGTGTTCATGTTCGGCACGAGCATATTTGTCTAATATCATATTTATTGTTAGAAAAGTATGTTTTTAATTCTTATGAGAAGAACGTCCCGGAGAGGACTCGAACCTCCGACCCTTCGGTTTCTACAAAAAATTGTAACAGCCGAATGCTCTACCTAGCTGAGCTACCGGGACATATATTATCTAAATCAGATATTAGATAATTATTAAGTTGCTGATAGTACTTATATAAAGGTTTTGGAACGAATACAAATATCTTATAATGTTTTTCTAATAGGTTGATTTTATTTTTTAATTTTGTTGCTTTATCATAACCTTTCCACATAGTACATTCAATGATTATTTTTTTGTTTATTAAGAAATCAGGAAAAAAACATTTGCCTTCTATTCTTATCATAGGTTCATATTCATAGTCAATTTTCATTTCAGCTAACCTATTTGCAATATCTTTTTCTAAATTATTTCTTACAAAGATTCCTAAAATAGTTTTAAATTTTTTGCCTGCTGCTTTCTTAAATCTCGCATGCTGAATTTCATAGTATTTTTCGGGCTGTCCGGTCTTCATTTTTCTGTGCCATTCTTTTAGTTTTTTTGCACTATTTATTCTTGCTAAAATTAGCTGATTTTCAAATGTTCCTTTCTTTTTTTTACTTTCAACACAGTTTATTCCTCCTTTCTTTTGTTTCCAGTTATTTTCTAATTTATATTTGATATTCTCATCTTTTATTTTAATTCCCGAGATGTTGAGAAGCAATTTCAATTTTTCATCTTTTATTGCTCTTTTTTCATTTTTATATAATGAAAGACTACTTTTTGATATTCCAGTTTCATCTTGTAATTTTCTAATATTTCCTGAATTTTCGATTGCTTTTGAGACTATTTTTCTTAGAATACCCTCATTTAATTTTAAATACATACTTATTATCTGCATTCATAATTATATAAATGTTGCTCTAGCTTTGAGCTAAGGGGACATAGAATTAAGAGGATAAAATTGTTATTTAAAGGTTGCTGTTTATAAAGAAAATTTTTATTTATCTCTTTAAAATCCTCCTTTCTAAATATTTTTGTTCTATAAATGGGGAACGTAAAAATAATTTTCAAAAACAATTTTTCCGAACATTTTAAATACAAGAGAATATATTGGTTATTGAGGTGTGAGATGGCTGCAAAGAAAAAAAAGGCTAAGAAAAAGAAGAGATAACTCCTCGTCGGTATTTTATTTTTCTTTTTTTCTGTGTTTTGTTTTTATTTATTTTTTAGTAATGTTTAAATAATCTTTTTACTTTTGTTTGTTAACTAAAAGAGGTGTACAAAGATGGCTGCAAAGAAAAAATCAACGAAAAAAACGTCTAAAAAGAAAAAAAGATAACTTTTAGGCAATTTTTACTTTATCTTTTCTTTTTTTATTCATTTTTTCTAAATAATTATATACATTAGATTGTTTTGAGCCACGGATTAAGATTTCAATTCCCGTCGTGGCTTCTTCAATTTCGTCTGCTGGGCCAATTATGCCTATTTCGTTGTCTTTGATTAGTATCTTGCAGTCTGCAAGGTTTTCAAGTGTGCGTTTTGTTTTTCCTTCTGTGCCGATAAGACGGGCTTTAACGATAGCTAGATTTTTTCTTCTTGTTACATGTTTTATATTTATCTTTCTAAAGATAGCATCTTCTTCTTTCAAGATTAGCGCGGCTTGAATTGAAAATCCAAAGCTGATTGCTTCTAGAATAACCGTGGCTTCATATTCTTCAAGAGAAGGCCCATTAATTGTTACCTGTTTCCCCTTTATTTCTAAGCTAACCTTGAGTTTTTTCTCAAGTTCATCTTTCTGCTTTTTTATTTCTCCAATCCTTTGAACATATATTGTTTCCATAAAATTAGAAATAATGAGGATATTTAAGCTCTTAGAATTCTACTTTCAGGCTATCTAGAAGGCCGCGCTTGCGTAACTGAGTCAGTTCTGTTGGAGAGTATTTATAGATAACTTCGCCTTTTTCATTATCGTCAGGCCAAGGCTCAATGAGAACTGTGTCTTTTGGTCTTAGCCATAGTTTTCTTTTGTATCTTCCTGGAACGCGACAATTGCGTGTTTTTCCGTCTGTTGATAGAACTTCCATGCGATTTCCGCCTAATCTTTGCAATATAACTCCTATTTTTTCAGTACCGCGAGGCATGCGAGCTCTTGCAAATCCTTGTACTTGCTCAAGTTGAGGAGAATTTTCTTTTATTTCTTCGAAATCTCCAAAGTTGTTTTCCATATTTATTGTTATTTGGAGTGTTATTTAAATGTGTCTCTAGAAAGCTTTTTATTGGTTCTTTTGCTCTTTGGTTTATGGCTTTATCTAGAAATGAGGAAGCGATTTTAAAATCAATTAAAGTTGCTTCAGAAAATGATCCTGCTAATCCGGAATTTCCTCCTGAAAATCCAAAATTTCCGGCAACTCCGACTTATCGGATTAAAGTCCCTGGATTTACGGATGTCTGGTTAAAGGACGAAAGTGTCAATCCGACTGGAACGCATAAAGATAGAATGGCTTGGGAAATTATTGTTACTTATAGGGATTTTTTAATTGCTAAGAAAAGAGGACAGCTTCAGGGAGGTTTGCCTTCAATGTCTATAATTTCTTCCGGTTCGGCGGCTGTCGCGATTCAGTCTTATTTGCGTCAATATGGTTTGCCGAATTTAAAGGTTATTGTTGATTCTTCTATTCAGAGTTTTGTTTTAAATTATTTAAAAAAAATAGGTTGTGAGATTTATAAGGCTGATTTATCAAAAAAAGCATTGAATTGGGAGGATATACTTAATATTACTCATAATCCTAATGGTTTTGATATAACTTCTTCTGAAGCGCTTGATTCTACCACAAGATTTTATGATTGGTTGAGTTATGAGATTATTAATTCAAGTCCCGATTATGTTTTTGTTCCTTTTGGTACTGGAAATCTTTATGAGAATATTCTTAATATTGTAAAAAAAGAAGTTTCCACTATTCATCACGATCCAAGATTTAAAGGTGATGTTGGGCGTTTAAGAAATTGCAATTTTCTTGGGGCTACTACAAATAATTCAAAGTCTAAGGCTGCAGAGAAGCTTTACTCGCCACATTTGCCCTTTGTCCACTATGATGAACAATGGATTCGTTTTTATCGGTATGCGGGCTATTGTGGTCCCAAATCAAATGTCCATCTTATCAAAGATTCTTTTCTTGATGAGGCTATTGAGTTGGCTAGCTCTCAAAAAATAGTTTGCGAACCTTCTGGAATTGCAGGTTTAGCTTTAATGCTTCAGTTAAAATTACAGTTGCCTAAAGATAAAAAAATGCTAATTGTTAATACAGGTAAAACTAAATATCTTTAACCTAGAACTAAAGCGAAAGGTATCTCTTTGATAGTGGATATTGATTCTTCTGTGATAATGCTGGCTTCTTTAGCAGCCTTTATTGATTCTTGGCCTATAATATTGAAAGTAGCGTCTTCTCTAGATTCTATTTCCATAATTTTAGTAACTTCGTTGAAGGTATGCTCGTTGCCTTTGAAGAAATTCTCGCGAACTTCAAATTGTCGCTTACCTTCTTCAAATTTTTTTCCTAATAAAATTGAATCACAAATAGCAACGACATTCCTGTATGAGCGGTGTACTTTAACGTACATCATACTATTACTTAAGCTTTGCAGCTTGATCCTTGCCTAATACGCGCCAGCATTCGTGTGTGCCAACAAGCGATTTTGTAACTGCGAAAAATCGTCCAGCTTTTTCCACTACACGATAGTTTTCTGAGTCAAATTTCTTTTTAGATTTGACATCGTAGAAGCTCATTTTTGGTTTTGCCATATTTTCCTCCTTAGTGAGATTTGAATTTGGTATATTATAAATGTTTCTTGCCTTAAAAAAGTAGAATAATCTTTATTAAGATAGAAAATATGGTTGATTATGGTTAACTTCTTGCATATAGTTGCGATTGTTCTTGCAGGTCTTGCAGTTGCGATTGCTGACTGAATTATAAAAAAGATTGCCATTAATCGGAATTTTTGGCTTGCATTCAAAAATCCTTTTATGTTGTTAGTCATATTACTCTATGTTGCTCAAGTTGTATTCTTTGTATATGTCTTTATGAATGGTTGGAATCTTGGAATTGTGGGTAATTTGCAGATGGTCTTTTATTCAATTGCAGTTATTTTGATTGGCTTGCTTGCTTTTGGTGAAACTATTACTATAACACAGGGAGTTGGAATCCTCTTTGCACTTATCGGAGTTGTTTTGATTAATTCTTAGATTATCTTTTTGCTATTATAATTATCTTTTTTGTTGGATTAAATAGGGGCTTGCTTCAATTATTTTTCCTAGGCTATTATAATAGCAATCGGAGCATGTAGGTCTGCCTGATAGTGCATATTGTCCATCGGCATGTTCAACAATAATATGTCCATTAACATCTCTTGAACCGAAACGAGATAAAATTTCTTTCTCAGTTAAAGCAATTAATTCTTCTGGCGTCATTAGTGATTCCAATTTATATACAATCTTCTTAATAAAGTTATTTGTTTTTTGTTATTTAAAGATAAACTGCCCAGAGTAATTTTGATTAATTCTTAGATTATCTTTTTGCTATAGTAATTATCTTTCTTTCTGGGTAATATACTCGAGAGCCGTATAGAATTTCTTGTTTTTCATCTAATACTTCTAATTTAGTTGGTTCGTTGAGGCCAAGGAGATCGGGATGATTTTCGACAAAGCGAGCTAGAATAGAGATCATAAAATGCTCTGCTTCATTTCTTTTGCTTATTCCTTCTGCTTCTATAACTTTAGTTATATCTTCACAACCGATGCTATGACGAGGGCCTTTATTTATCGTAATATGTTGATAGATTCTATACTCTCGGCTTTCTTGTTGAGCATATACTCTATGTATTGGCCATTCTCTTTCATCGTGATTTTCTTCTTGTATTTGAAAGCCGAACGGATCAGGAGAAGGTTTGATAATAAATTTTTTCTTTTCCATGTTAGATTTTGCTTTTAATTGGAGTTTTAGCTCCGCAAGCAAGGCATTTCTTAAACTTGACGCCTTTTTCTAACACAATCTCAGTGTCTGGTTTTTTACATTCAGAGCAGAGAACGAACTCTTTTACGTATGCCTCAATTTTTTCGTTTACTCGCTGAGAATTGAGCTTCGTTTTTAATATAAGTCGCTCGTTTGATATTTCTCCTGCAACTGCAAGCTCTTTTTGTAAGAATTTTGCTATTTGTTCAATTGGACGACGGATAT
Source organism: Nanobdellota archaeon (assembly GCA_038045385.1). Taxonomy (GTDB): domain Archaea; phylum Nanobdellota; class Nanobdellia; order Pacearchaeales; family GW2011-AR1; genus JBBSZK01. Next base: position 47,668 of record JBBSYE010000007.1, on the reverse strand, counting down.
AAGAGGCTATTGCAGTTATATTTGTGATTATTGTGTTTTTTCCTTCTACCTTGCCTGCAACCTTTGGTATTTCAAAGCGTTCGCCTGATGATTGAACTTGCTTGATTTGATTGTATGCCTCGTCAAGTAGCTGTTCGTATGATTCCATCTAGTAAGTGGAAGGAGAGCCTTTATAAAATTGAGCTTTATGCAATTTTATGTTAGATATAAAAGAACAGTCGGATTTTTACGAAGCTAGTTGCATTGTTAGAATTGAGGAGGGATTGCACGCTAGACCTTGTATGGGTGTTGTCAACTTACTTCAGGATTATCCTAATGAATTTTATGTTGCTAAAGAGATTGATGGACAAAGGGATGAATATGTTGATGGAAAGAGCGTTACCGAACTTTTATTGCTTAAAGCTACACAAGATAGTAAACTATATTTTTTCTTTAATAGACATCCTAAAGAAGTAAAGATTGAGCAGGTTAGGGAAATTCTTGTAGGACTGGAAAGGCTGATGAATAATAAATATGCTTAAGTTTTATATAGTCTTTCTGCTTTAACGAGATATGAATGTTAAGAATATTGTTCTTGGAATTGGTATATTTATTGTATTTATGTTTCTTTTGCATAATGGGATAAGAGCGTTCTATGATACTCCGAGATATGAGAATTTTGACTCTTGTCGTGCTGCTGGATACGGGCCTGGGGGGGAATATTTTGGATATTCTTATCCTACCAAGTTGCCTGGAACTGAGAATTGTAGTATTGTTAGCGGAATTAGAGAACAGGAACAGCAGTGCTCTGTTCAAGGGGGGCAAGTTTTATATGATTATGATGATGCGGGTTGTATTACGGGATTTAAGGAATGTAATTTCTGTCAGCAAGAATTTAATGAAGCTATGAAGAAATATAATAAAAATATATTCATTATTGCTTTGGTTATTGGGATTATTGTTCTGATAGTTGGCTTTACTATTCTAAGTGTTGAGCCTGTAGGTTCTGCATTGATGGCTTCGGGAATAGGTGCAATCGTTTATGGAACTATTGTGAATTGGGAAAATCTTGGTAATTTAGGAAGATTTTTGCTTCTGTTATTTGCATTAGTTTTACTAGTGTGGATTGCTTTGCGAATTAATAGACAAGAGAAGAAAGGTTTTTTTGGTAAGTTTAGATAATTATTTGATTTTTAAGTATTCTTCGAACATTGGCTTGAGATTGGGAATTAAATTATATTTTTCATATTCTTCTGGAGTGATCCATTCATAATGATCATGGTCAGCACTCAATTTTATTTCTTTTGTTTCTAGAGAACACTTAAAAAATATTGCAATTATCTGACATTGTTCTCCTTTTATCATCGGATACCATTCTCCAACATAGAATGGTTGTTTGATTGAGATTTTTAAGGAAGTTTCTTCTTCAACTTCACGCTCTAGGGCTTGTTTCCAATTTTCCCCTACTTTTAATCTGCCCCCACATATATCATATTTTCCAAAATTTGCGCCTTCTTCATATTTTTTTGATTCACGAAGAATTAGCACTTTTCCGTTATGTTCAATTACGGCTTTCAATGCAATGAATTGCTTTGATACATTCATTTTATCCTAGATATCTAAGTTTGCCTGGACGAGGTTCGTAGACTATGCCTTCTTCTAATAGCTTTTTGACTTCTTGATTTATTACATCTGGAGAAGCTTTGAAATCTAAAATCATTCTCTCTATTTCGACTCCGCCTTTATCGTCTTCTTGTTTTACTAGAGAGAGAATTGATTCTTTTAGTTGTTGCATTTCGTTTTTTTCTAACATCTTTGGCTTTTCAGCATCTAATTCAAGTTTTCTTACTAAAAGATATGAGGGTTCTTTTTTCTTTATTATCTCGGGAGTGAGATAAAGTTCATTATTCCATAGCCTTACTAGTCCTATTATCATTAATGTGTCGCCCTGAATGAATTGTTCTAGTTTTGCTAGATCTTCTCCGAAAACTTTTACTCTTAGTTGGCCAGAAGCGTCATCAAGAGTTAAAGTTCCATATTTTTTCTCGCCATCTTGGATGAATTTGTCTATTACATTGGCTATAATATTGACTCTTGAAACTCGCTTTGGGCCTATTTCAATTAGTTTGAATCTTTCGCCGTCCATGACTATTTTTCCGGATATTATATCTCCGATTGAGAATTTGTAGGCTATATGGCGCTTGAATTCTTGTTCTGGCATGGTATTTTTTATCTTTTTAGTTTATAATGTTTATAGTTTTTGAATATATCCTTGTTTTGGTCGGAAAATATCTCCTGATTTAGATAGTTGATTTACTGCCTCATCGAGATCATCTTTATTGAATGTTTCGCCTAACTCGCGTTCTAGCTCTTCAAGAGGTATAAGTTTTCCTATTTTTAATTCTAAGCGAGATATGGCTTCTTTTACTGCAACTATTTTTCCTCGCTTTGAGGTGCTTATTCCTGTTGTGATTTTGTCAATGTCAAATGTTTTTGTGTCTTCGTCATAACCAACTTCCATTAGAGAGGCTTTTAGAAGTCTTATTGCTTGTCTTGCATCTTCTCTTGTGACTTTATTACTTAGTTTCATTCTGGCGTGCGCTTCTGATAGCCTGATTATTGCTTCTAGCTGGCGGGCAGTTATTGGTATTGGTTTTATATCTGCATCGGTACGAATGGATTGATTTCTTAGGGAGACGTAGAATGTTTTTATCTCATCAGCTGCTTCATCTGTTAGCTTAGGGAGAAGTCTTTGTGCATAGGCGATATATTTTCTTAATAGTTTTGGATTTATAACGTCTCTTATAACTTCTTGTTTGTGTTCATCAAGAACATGGGATGCAATAGCTTCATCTTGAATTCTATTTGGTATGTCGCGGACAATGAAGATAACGTCGAATCTGCTTAATAGGGCGGGAGAGATATCAATTTGTTGCGGAATTGGAGTGAAGGGGTCAAATCTTCCTAGTTTTGGATTTCCTGCTGCTAAAACAGAGGTTTCTGAACGGAGTGTAGCTTGAATATTTGCTTTAGAGATAGTTACTGATTGTTGTTCCATTGCCTCATGCATTGTGCTTCTATCGTTCTCATTCATTTTTTCTATTTCGTCAATACATACTGTTCCTTTATTTGCCAAGACCATAGCGCCCGCTTCTAAAGACCAACCCTTTAGAAATTCATCTTTTACTACTGCCGCCGTCAGACCGGCACCCGTTGTTGCTTTTCCGGAAACATAACGGCCCTTTGGAGCGATTGAGGCTATGAATTTTAGTGTAACTGATTTTGCTACGCCGGGATCGCCAACTAGAAGAATATGGATATTTCCTCTTGTGCTTCCTCCATCTGATTTCTTTTTCTTCACTCCTGAAAATAATTGAAGCATTAGAGCTTCTTTAATTCCTTCAAAGCCATAAACGCTAGGGGCGATACTTTCTGTTAATCTTTTTGAGACGTTTGGATTTGCCGCGATTTCTTTTATTTGCCTTTCATCTTCTTCATTAACTGAAATATCTTCGAATGTTTCCTCTAGAGGGATTACGTTGTTTGCTTCAACAGCTAGATCGAAGCGAGTCGATATCGAGCCAGTTTGTAAAGGCACTGGAACTTCTTTTAGAATGCCTAGAACTCTGATTCTGCTTCCGGGAGTAGTGCGTTCTTCCATTCTCGGATCTACAAGATCTTCTTGAAGGAATACATTCATTCTTCTTGGCTGTTCTCCGCCTTCTAAAGCGTCAGGAGCTTCTTCAATTACTAGTCTTTGCGCGTCAACCATTACTTTTGAGAGGAGTTTGAATAATCCTTTACGGCCGCAGGAGCATCGGGCTGGCTCTCGGAATTTTTTGTCTATTTGCAAGACCGAGAGGATTGCTCCGCAGGTTGGGCATTCAAAGCGAGCATTGATAACTTGAGGACGGACATCAGAAGCTTGGCGTACGATGCCTTCTATCCAAATGAACTGATCAAGGTGTTTTGCTCTTATGTTTCTTATTTTTATTCTTGAGGTTTCGGGAAGAGTGGCCATTCTGACTTTGGCTTTGTTTGATATGCCTTTTTCTGATAAAGCATTTTCTAATATCGCTAGAATGTTTTCTGGTTCGTCTAAGAGCTTTTCTGTTAATGTTGGAGAGAATTCCGCTAGATCAGAGAAGGCTAATGGGACTAGATTTTCATTCTTTCTTAGATGTTCACCTAACTGCTTTTTGTAGCCTTCAAAGAAATTCTTTGCCTCTTGGAAGAATTCCTCTTGACCCTTTTTTGGCTCCATGTAAATAGCTAGAGCAGAGGTTTATATGGTTTATTGTTGGCTATTCTATTGGGAATCTCAAGATTGCGCCAATACCGCTTGCTAGATTGTAAAATTGGTCGCCTTCTGGAGTTTCTCGGGAGATTAAGATGACTTCAGAGCCCATAGCCATTGCTTTTTTTTCAAGTTCTGCTATTTTTTCCTTTGGTAAATCTTTTGCTATTAGAAGTTTATCTACGGCCCCTCTTTCTAGAGCGAGAGAGACTTTTTCTTCCCCGTAAGCAGTTTTTTCGCGGTACTTGCCGAGCATCATAAAGAAATTTTCAATTATTTTCTTTTCTTTTATTATTTCTTGTTCTGCGATATCTTCTTGAGAGGCTTCAACTAACAACTTGAGGCCATGTTCATCTACGTAGCCGATGTCTTTTACTGCAATAACTTTCTCTTTTAGCTTTGTTACAAGTTCGCTTTGTTCAAGGAATTCTTCTTTTGTTGGAATCGGGCCGCCAACTAGTATACCTTTAAGACGAGGCATATTGAAAAATATTTCTTTCATTCCTTCTGCAACTCTTTTGAAGAATTCTTTTGCTAAACCTTCAGTTATTCTATGGAATCTTTGAGCGCTCTGGCCCCCTGCACGAACTTTACTTGGGACTCCTGAAGAGAACTTGCGGATTACTTCTATTTTTTTGCCTTCTAAGAATCCAATTGTGGCGTCATGTCTATCAATCACTAGTAGTCCGAAAATTTCTTGATTTTCAAGTATGTCACGAAGGGGCTCGGTGACGAATGTTTTATCGCATCTGTAAATTCTAATTTTTAGGGGCTTAGGAGGTTCTATTGACCAGACTTTGATATCGCTTACGCCCTCTTTTTCTGAGATGTTTCCAGCGAATATTGCTAGGCCGTTTGTGGGAGTTTGTTTTTTTGCCTTCAATGCCCGAACTATTGCTTCTATTGCATCAATAACAGCATGTCTTGTTTGTTTTGATTTGATATTTTCTGCTGTTGAACGTTCGGCTTCTAGTTGATTTGTTACGGCATGAATGTTGAAACCCGCGGGAATCATAACGCTCACTAGCTCTGTGTGTTGGCCTTTGACTGATTCAAGTTCTTCAAGCTGTTCTTCAAGTTCTAGCTTTTGTTTCTCATCCATAATAGAAAAGACTAGGGATGGTTAATAAAGGTTTTTGGTTTGTCTCTTGCGTATTTGATTTCTATATATCGCGATTATAATGGCTGAGAGAATTAGTATGAATATAAACTCGAAGATTAGAAGATAATTTGACTTGCTTGATTGTTGCTTGGATTTTAATGATATTGCATTTGTTGTTATTGAGCTTTTACTTTCTTTTTCTGGTTCTTGTTTGTTTTCTTGATTTGGGTTTATTATTACCCAAATGCCTATCCCTATATTTCTAGTTTTGCTTTGTAGTATTATAATTCCGTTATATCTGTAGTTATCTTTTATTTGGAAACAAACTTGGAGTTCTTCTAGCGCTTCTTTTGGAATTTCTACTGTAATATCGAGTTCTTTTGAGGAATAGATGTAATCTTTTAGTTCTCTACTATTTTTATAGCTCCAGTAATTATCTATTGAGACTACTTCTGAACTGGAGATTGATATTTCTTTGCATACTTTTTCGCCAACTGATGGACTTATTGAGATTTCTGCGGGACTTGCAGATAATTCATAGGCATAGATTGATTTAGCAAATAGGATAGTTAGCAATATTATCAAAATGCTTTTATTGAGATGTTGCAATGAATCTGACATTTGCTTGATGGCCGTTTAGATTTGAGCTTACGTCAACATCTGCATCAGATAGGTCTAATTGCATGTAGAAATATTTTGACTTGAAATCTTGTCCGGATGACGGGGCCGAGATATTGAAACTCCAGTCGCCTATTTTACGTTGTTGAACTGGAGCACCTCCACTTGTCTTGAATTCACGGAAGAAAAGATTTGTGAATATTTCATCCGTATAACTTATTAGAGTTGGAGTTACTTTTATTGCAGTATCGCCTGTGTTATTTACATATATTTTTAGTTCATCTGAAAGGCCGTTTTCATCTACATTTCCTAAATCTATATAGTCTGGAACTTGAATGGAGACGCTCGTGCCGTTAGTGTTATTATTTTGAGTGCCAACATCAATTATATCTGCTTCTATTGTTGCGATGTCTGTTGCTCCAACGAGAGTTATAAAAATTAATAGAAACGCTAATACTAGCGAGATTATGACAAAACTGGGCTTGTTTTGAAACATGTTGTGTGTTATTTACTATTATGATATATAGCTTGTATTATGTATATTGGAGAATATTTAAAGATTTCGCTTTGCTTGAATTATTTCTTATCCATAAACGAGATAGCAGAGTTTACTTAATTCTCTTTATATCTTCTAATTTTCCATTTTTAAATCTTGCTACATATTCGTGCCATTGAAATGTCTTATCTTCATGCTCTCCTGTGAATGTGTAAAACATTATGTCTCCGTGATAGGGGATTACTTCTTTATCGCCGTTTATCGAATTTCGAATCAATTCTCCATTATTGGATATAATGTAAGTATCCATCACACATTCGAAGTCTTTTGTTTGAAATGTCTTGTCTTTTACTTTTTTGTCTATTTTTGAACTTCTGAATTCGCATTTTATGTAATCGAACATACCCATGTATTTACTAGGTTACGGGAGTATATAATTTTTCCCAGAGAGATTGTTGAAAATTTAGACATCAGACAAATCCAACATTAAATTCGCCCTCTCTAATTTCTTTAGCACAGGTAACTGCCTTTATATCGCCCATTACTAATGAGAGAGTTTTTGAATCTTCTTTTGAAATTGTTAAAATAATATCTGAGCGCATTGATTTTTTTGCTTCGGATTTTGCCTGACGAACTTTTGCAATAATTTCTAGGAGTTTTGCAAATACCTCAGAATCTGATTTTTCTGATTTTAACTTGAAGGGTATTGGCCAGCTTGATAGATGGATGGAATTATCTTTTTCGTATTTTTTAAAATGAGTTTGATAAATTTCTTCGGCTACGAAGGGAGTTATTGGAGAAGTTAGCTTTAATATTGATAATAGCGCATGATATAGTGTATAAAAGGCTGAAGCTTTTTCTTCTTCTGCTCCGTTGTAAACTCTACCTTTAATAATTTCAAGATAGTTATCTGCAAAGATTTTCCAAAAGAACGATTCTGTTTCTAGCTTAGTTTTGACGAAATTGTATTCATCTAGAGCGTCTGTTGTGTTTTCTATTAGCTTATTTAGTTCTAATAAGAAAAGCCTATCTGTTTCTTCTAATTTTGGAGTGGTTTTAATGTGTTTTAGATTCATAAAGACAAAGTTTGTCGCATTTAGTATTTTATTTACAAATCGCTTGCCTGTAACTAAATCTTTTTCTTGGTAATCTTGGTCTTCCCCTAATCTTGAGGATGCTGCTGCATATCTTAACGCGTCTGCACCATAACTTTGTAGGACTTCTTGTGGTCTTATTACGTTACCTTTTGATTTTGACATTTTTTCTCCTTTGAGTGTGACGAAGCCGGATATCATTATATTTTTCCAAGGGATTTGTTTTTCATGATACAAAGATTTGACTATTGTATAGAATGCCCAGGTTCTGATAATGTCATGGGCTTGAGGACGAAGGTCAAATGGTATTTTTGCTTTGTTTTTCACTAAAGAGGATACTATTTGGGGCGTTAAAGAGGAGGTTGCCCAAGTGTCAAGAACTTTGCTTTCCGGTTCAGCAGGGTTTTTACATTTAGGGCAAAGTTTTTTTTCTTGCATTGGGTCTATCGGAAGTTCAGATTCTTTTGCTAATATGGTTTCATCACATTCTTTGCAATACCAAGCAGGGATTGGAATTCCGAAATGTCTTTCGCGAGAGATTGACCAATCCCAGTCTAACCCTGAAATCCAGTTTTCATATCTTTTACGCATAAATTCAGGATACCACGCTATCTTGCGACCTTGTTCAATTAAATCTTTCTTTTTGTCAAGAATTTTTATAAACCATTGTTCAGTCGGTAAAAATTCTATCTCCCGTCCTGATTTTTCGAATACATTAACAACATGAGTAATTTTCTTTTCATCTTTTATTAAATTGGAGTTTTTTAAATCTTGGACTATCTTTTTCCTTGCCTCTGGAATGCTTAATCCATTATAATGTGAAATATTTAATTTTCCATCACGAGTTATTATAATTCTCGGAGTTAATTTATGGCGGGTAATTGCGTCAACATCATACTTATCACCATAAGAGCAAATCATTAGAGCACCCGTGCCTTTTTCCATCTGTGCTGAGTTATCTGCGATTATTTCTACTTGATGATTGAATATAGGAACTTGTGCTTTTTTGCCCACAAGGGATTTATAGCGTTTATCTTGAGGATTAACAAATATTGCGACACAAGCTCCAAGAAGCTCTGGTCTTGTTGTTGCTATTAACATGGGTTTTTTATCTGCTTTGAATTCTATCGTGTAGAAAGTGGATTCTTTTTCTTTATCTTCAAGTTCTGCTTGTGCTACCGGAGTTTGGAATTCTGTATCCCAGATAGTTGGAAATTCTTTTTTATATATCAAGCCTTTATTGTATAATTCTATGAATGATTGTTGAGATATTTTTTGAGAGTTTTTGTCTATTGTTGAATATGAAATATTATAATCGCAAGATATTCCGAGGTTTTTCCAATCGGCTATAAATGTAGGAGTTATTTCTTTCAATTTTTTTAGACATAATGAGATGAAATCTTTTCTTGTCATTTCTGAACTTTTAACGTTTTCTAATTTTTGAATTAGTTTTTCTGTTGGGAGGCCGTTGTCATCTGTGCCGAATGGATAGAGGACATTAAAGCCTTGCATTCTTTTGTATCTGGCTATGAAGTCTTGTTGTGAATAGGAAAATGCATGACCTATGTGCATTTCGCCTGAAACTGTTGGAGGAGGCGTGTCTATTGAAAAGACTTTTTTCTTTGAGCTTTTGTCAAATTTATAGATGTGCTCTTTTTCCCAATAGTTAAGCCATTTTTTCTCTATTGATTGGGGATTGTCTTGGGACATTTAAAGGCAAGGGGAAAAGGTGTTAAAAATGTTAGGGTTTCTTAAGTTTGACTTATCCATTGATACTGGCTCGGGATCTACTTGGTTGATACTTTTCTAGGTAGTCTATTGCATCTTTTGGAGTTTTTACTACACCGTAGAGAGAGGTATCTTTATCTGCAAGATTCTCCTCAACTAATTTATCAAAATGGGCTAAAAGAGAGTCGTAACATCCTTCTGTATTTATGAACACGATAGGTTTAGTGTGTGCATGTATTAATTTACCTACAATTATGTCTGAGGCCTCATCGAGCGTTCCATATCCTCCAGGTAAACAAATAAATGCGTCCGAACGTAGAATCATTGTCGCTTTTCTTTCAGCAAAATCTTTTGTTCTTACAATCTCATCATCTTGAGAGGTAAGATGGGAAAATACGTCAGGTAAAATTCCTACTGTTTTGCCCCCATTTTTTCTTACAGTCTCTGATAATACAGACATTAACCCCATATTACTTCCCCCATATATCAAAGTATACTTTTTTTTTGCAATTAATTTTGCAAGATCTATTGTTGCTGATGTATAATTTTTATTCTTAGGATATCTTGCTGAGCAAAAAACACAAATATTTTTCATATCTTTCAGATGGGAAAAGGTATTTTAAGGTTTATGGGTTGGTATTTTTAAATCTAATTTTTGGCTTGTTCCCATAATATCTTAAATATGTTAGCTTGTAGTTCAGCAAATGAGGGATCTTCTATTTTTATGCCTATTTGTTCTTTATCAGTTGCTCTTAGGAAAATGACTTTATCTTTTGTAATTGCCATCTCATAGTCTTTGCCTTTAATTATACGATCCATAAAGCGCACTTGTCTTAATGCTTTCTTTTCTTTTTTTAGTTTGGTCAAAAGTTGTGTCTCTTCTGTAATTACTTTTGCTCTGATGCCCTTTTCTATGCGTCGACTGATATAAGGTTCTAGGAATACTGGGCGAAAGGTGATTATTTTTTCACTTATTATTGTATAAACCTCTTTATCTTGTCCTGAAATTAATTCTCTTGCAGCTGTTTTGAAACCTTCGAGACCTTCATAAAGTTCTACTTTAGGCTTTGGAATAGCAACACCACGCAAATCTTGATAGTTCTTAGCGAGCTCTTTTATTGCTTTTTCTTTGATAAGCCTTTCCTCTTCAATGTTATCTAATAATAAGTTAGGATTTACGCAGCTATAATGGGAGATTCCAGATTTGATAGTTTCGGTTACTAGACCTCTTTTTATTAATTGTCGCAAGGTGTAATAGGAAGCTTGGCGTTCAATTTTTGCGTGTTCAGCAATAGTGCTTGCTTTTGCTTTATCAAGTTTTAAACATGCGAGATATACCTTTCTTTCAGATTCTGATAGGCCTAATGTTCTGAGGGCGTCTTCCATAGTTCTAGTTGGTTTATTGGGTTTTTAATTGTTATCTTTGATGAAAAACTTTTTTCACCATTATTTTATAATCTCCATTTTTGGCAGACTTTTATGAAGAATAGAGAAAATTGGGCTTTTTATGATGCAATGCCTGCTGGAGTTTTCGAAGAATATTCTCGGGCAACTGGATTAGCTAGAGCTCCAGAGCTTGATTTGATAGCTCCTTTATGGCAAAATGTTGATTCTATCATTGAAATTGGGGCTGGTTATGGTAGAGTTATTGAGGGCTTGCTCGATAGAAATTATTCAGGTCAGATTTATGCTATTGAGAGATGTCCAAAACTTGCTACTAAACTGAGAGAAAAATATGCCTCGAAAAATGTTAATGTTATTGAGGGGGACTTAAAAAGGATTGAATTGCCTAGAGCAAATATAGGTTTATGGCTTTGGGCAGGAATTTTTGAATTTCCTATTGATGAGCAAAGCGATTTAATTCGTAAAGTTATGGGAAGTGTGTCAACTTTAATTTTGGATACTAATTTAATCGGTGCAAAATCAAATGCAACTAAACAATTTAGAGGAGACTACGAAATAACTCTTGATTTTGGCACCCTTAAGGGCAATGTTCCAACTGAAGAAAAAATTAGAAAATTTGCGAAAGATGCAGGATATGAATTGAAGAGAAAAATCCTCTACACGACTGAAACTGGTAGAGAAAGGGTTTTGTATATTATTTCTATTAGTTAATATTTTAAGGTTTTGCGATCTTCCAGAGAAGATTAAAGTGTTTTCTGTATGTGTTGACTAAGAGTTTTAATTTTTATTTCAAGAAGATTTAAATACTATGTTTATCTAGTAGAAATAACTAAATTTTATTAGTAAATTTAATATGGGAATATCAAAGATAACGAGGAATTTTCAAGTAACTCTACCGAAGGATGTGCGCAAAATGGTTGGATTTAAGGAAGGCGATGAGATTATGTTTCATGTGGATGGTAACAAAGTTAGTTTTGTTAAGGTAGATGACGATATTATAAGAAGGACCGCTGGTCTTTGGAAAGATACGAAAGAGTCTGGGGTGGAGTTTCAGAGAAGAATCAGAAAGGAAAGTGAAAAACGTTTGAGGAGATTGTATGGTAGTCGTTGATACTAGCGTTTTTATTGATCATTTGCGTGGATACAAACCTGCCAATGATTTTTTTATTTCTCTTGATGATAAGGATTTGCTTTTTTCAGCATTGAGCGAGGCTGAGCTTCTTTCTGGAAAAAGTTGTAATGATTCTGAACAAAGAGAAAGTATTTTGCAATTTCTTAAACGCTGGAAAAAAATTGATGTAACAAATCCTATTGCTATGATGGCTGGAGATTTAAGAAGGACTTATGAGATTACACTTTCTGATGCTATTATTGCGGCAACAGCTATCATCTATAATATGGAGCTTTTGACAAGAGATATTAGTGATTTTAAGGGTATCAAAGAACTTAAAATAAGAGCACCTTACTGATATTTATGAATAAAAAACGATATTTTCTTGAGATTTTTGTTAAGGCGGAGAGGAAATATGGCTCGCTTGATAAAAGGCTGGCCGGAGAATGCTGGAAGAAAGATTGGCAGGTGCTTATTGCTACAATAATGTCAGCGCAGACTCGCGATGAGGTAACTATTCCAGTTGCTGAAAAGTTATTTGCTAGGTATGAAAATTTGGAAAAATTGTCTAGGGCTAAAGTTGCTGATGTGCTTGCGATAATTAGGCCTATTAATTTTAGTCCTAAGAAAGCACGATTTATTGTTGCAACTTCTCGAGAGCTCATAGAGAAATATAACGGGGAAGTGCCTGATAAAATTGAAGAGCTTACTAAACTTGAGGGTGTTGGAAGAAAAACGGCGAATTTAGTTTTAAGCGAGATTCATAATAAAGATTCAATAACTTGTGATACTCACGTTCATCGGCTTTCAAATGTGCTTGGGCTTGTTAAAACTAAAAATCCAACTGAGACGGAATTTGCGTTGATGAAAATTGCCCCTAGGAACTATTGGAGTAGGATAAATAGGATTTTTGTTTTATGGGGGCAGGATGTTAGAGGAAGGGATAAGAAACGATTATTAAGTGCAATTGAGTGATTTATATTATGGGATTATTCTCATTTTTAAAGAGGGATGTAAAATACGAGTCGGTTTCTCCAGAAAGGCCTTACTTTGTAGTTAATGATGGAATTGCTGTTACAATGAGGGCTTTCGAGGATTATGATTATGTTAAAGTTGAAGGAAACCTTGGTAATAGTGCCTCTTTTCGTTATTCAGATTTTATTATTCATCGTCATCGGGCAGGTTATGATATCATTTTGGATTTATCTGAAGGAAAAGAGCATGATACAAGTACGGCAGCTACAGCGATAAACATTTGTTGTAATATGCTTAAAAGAAAAGTCTTTAGAAAGCGCTTTTTTGGACGAAATCATCCTAAGATGATTATTGTCGGAAATGAGACTTTGTATCATATTTTTGACATTGCGGATTTATTTCGCTTAGAGTCTAGAATTGCAATGTGTTTATCTGTTGACGAAGCGAAAGAAAAACTTGGTGTTAAAAAGGAAAAACTTGAGGAGATTATTGAAAGAGATGTTAAAACTGGATAGAAAAATATAATCGGCATAATCTTTTTAAACTCGCCATACTCTAGATTGCGATGTCACAAGATGGTCAAGTAAGAATGCCTGGAGTTTTTGGCGGGTTGATGAGATATGATAGTGAGTTTGATAGTGCTTTGAGCTTTTCGCCTGTCGCAGTTGTAGCTTTTGTTGTTCTCATTTTGGTCTTTGTATTCGCATTAAAAATATTTGTGCCGGTGATTGGATAATGTCAAGTAATAGAGATTTAAGAGGGCAGATGGACGATCCTAAAGTTCAGGAAGCATTTGGTTTTTTGCTTTCTGGTAAAAAGGGTTACAAGCCAGTTATGGAGCGTAGAGTTGAAGTGAAGAGATGTCCAAGTTGCAATATATTTTTGAAAGATGAAGTTAAGTTTTGTCCTGAATGTGGAATGAAGTTGGGCGTGCCTACTCCAAGTACTAATTAATTTTTATCTTTGAATGTCTTTAGAACTAGCTTGAGTTTAAGTTTATTAGCTCTTTCTTTTGCCCAGGGTTCTTTATTTTTTAGGCCCCTTGCAATTGCTACTAGCAGAAAAATAAGTATTATTCCTACTATTGAAATAGCGATAAAACCACTTCCTATGATAATTATTTTTATATTTCTCCAATCGGTCAAATCTTCAAATCTTGAGGCTTTAATTAGCAAGACTAGACCATAAGTCATAAATATAATAGATAGCAAACCAAAAAATATCGCCGATAGGTAATATCCTAAAGCGCTTTTAATTATTCTTTCTTTCATTTCTCTTTGTAGTGTGGAAATCTATAAATAACCTTCTTTATGGCTTGAGCTATGGAAGGATGCGGATTGTGCTTATGGGAAAGGCAGAGTTATAGACTAATTGGGTATAATGATAGTTGTTATGCAATGATTTGTAAGGCTCCTTTGAAGCCTGGACATGTGATTGTTTTGCCGAAAAGACATGTTCTTAGTGCTAGCGATTTTTCTACTAACGAAGCTAGCGAATTTTTAGATTTAATTGAAAGAGTGAAAAACGTGGTGCAAGAAAAATATGGCGAGGGTCTATTAGTTGTGCAACATGGGAGGGGGTATGCTTCTGAGAAGCATTTACATTATCATGTTTTGCCTTCTAAGGGAAGTTTAAGAACGCTTGTTTCATCATATGAGGGTGTGCTTGAAAGAGAGGAAATTCCAAGAGAAGGATTGAGGGCAATGAGAGATTTGATCTTGAACGGCAGGAAATCTATTTAAAGAGCTTTTTCTCGCTAAGAAGATGTTTGGCGGAATTGATCCTGGAAAGATGAAGGCTATGATGAAGCAGATGGGCATCAAGCAAGAAGAAATTGAGGCTTTGAGAGTTATAATTGAGAAGGAAGATGGAAAGATAATTATTGAAAATCCAAATGTACAGAAAGTGACTATGCAAGGACAAGATAGCTGGCAAATTACAGGAGAGGTGCGAGAGGAAAGCGGAATTAGTGAGGGAGATATTGAAATGGTGATGGAAAAGAGTGGAAAGAGCATGGAAGAGGCGAAAAAGGCGCTTGAAGAATCTAACGGAGATATTGCTGAAGCCATCTTAAGTCTTAGCTAATAGAGTCTTTTTTGAGTAATAACTGTAAAAATCAAGGGTTTTTTGCGAAAGGTATATATACTTAAATGGTTTATAAACGATCTACCAATTTGTTCGTTTAAATGGATGCAATTATTAAGGAAAAGATTAGTGCTGATCACTTGCTTTACGTTAGTTTGAAATATACCAAGACTTGCGATGTTATTGTTAATTTACTTTTGAGATGGAAGATAATGATTGAGGCCGCAATGGAACTTCTTATTGAAAAATCTAAAAAAGCCAAGAAGTGGAAGCCGGTTCCTGATGCGCCAAGAGCTAAACTTGTGCAGTTGCAGAGGATTTATGCTAATGAACCTCTAGTTATGGAAACTTTTGCACTTTATGAGTTTTTTAGAGATATAGAAAAGCTTGATAAGGTGAGAGAAAGCGAGTTTAGAAAGGGAGTTAATTTGAAAGTTACATTTAGGGGACAGATTATTAATGTTAATTTAGATAAATTGAAGGAATATGCTGAATTGTTAGAAAGGTTTATAAGTTATCTAAAATAAAACTACTTTATCTCACTTCGTTGAGTTTAAAATGGGTTCAAAAATTTTAACTATTATTTCGGGCAAGGGTGGCGTTGGTAAGACGACTACTGCAATAAATCTTGGTGTTGCGCTAAATTCATTTGGTAAGGAAGTAATAATTGTTGATGCCAATTTAACGACTCCTAATGTTGGACTTCATCTTGGAGCACCCATGGTTCCTGTTACTTTGAATCATGTTCTAATTGGAAAAGCAAAAGTTGCTGATGCTCTTTATGAACATTCCTCTGGAACTAAGATTATGCCCAGTTCTCTTTCTGTTAAAGAACTTGGGAGATTGAATCATAAGAAATTGAAGGATGTTGGGCGCTCCTTGAGGAAAATGGCTGATTATGTTATTTATGATGCGGCAGCGGGACTTGGAGAAGAGGCAGTTGCAAGTATAGAATCTTCTGATCATCTGATAATTGTTACTAATCCAGAAATAACTGCAGTTACTGATGCTTTGAAAACTATAAAACTTGCTGAAGAAATGGGCAAGGACGTGAAGGGAGTGATTGTGACGCGTGTTAAGAGGAGTAGGAGTCAGATGCCTATTGCAAACATAAAAGAGATGCTGGGTGTTCCTTTAATTGGGGTTGTTCCTGAAGATGATGCTGTTCCTATGGCTTTGACAATGAAAGATGCAGTATTCCATGTTAGCCCAAATTCTAAATCCGCGAGGGCTTACAAGAAGATTGCTGCAGATATTGCAGGCATTAGATATAAGACTCCAAGCTTTATAGCTAGATTTTTTGGGAAGAGTTAAGTTATCTTATTATCGAACCATTAGGTATCTTTTTTTCTGGGGACAATATGCAAACTAGAGTCTCGTCATCGCTTACTGCTGCTAAAGTCATGCCTTGGCTTTCTATTCCTCTAAGGGTTGCTGACTCGAGATTTACTATAAATATTCCTTGCTTGCCCTTTAACTCGGATTTTGTATAATGGGCTTTTAGGCCTGCGACTATTGTTCTTTGCTCTGTGTTGAAATCTATTTTCATAACGTATAGTTTGTCTGCTTTTGGATGGTCTTCTACGTCTAGAATAGTTCCTACGCGAAGGTCTATTTTTTCCCAGTCAGTAAAAGGTATTATTGGTTTCATTTTAGTCTATAGTTTGTTTCATGAATTTAAGTAATTTAGCTTCAAGATCGGTTATTTCCTCTGGTGGACCTTCTGCTGAAAGAGTAGAGTGAACTCCATTTTTAAAAGAATAAGTAAGTTCGGTCATTCCAGAGACATATTTGCAATCTATATTTTCTTCATAGCCTTCTGGTTTAAATAAATTATCTCCAGAATCGTGTTTTGCCCCTATTTTATTAAAAAATCCGAAGCAATCTTCAGGATAAAAGTCAATTAAATGCCTGTCTTCTTGAGCGTTTTGTTGGACTAGTCTTATCATTCTATTTTTAATGCAATCTTTAAGTTTTTTAATCTTGCGTTATCTGCACTGAGTCCTTTTTCTTCTAGACCTCCAATAAATCCCCTTACTAGCTCTTTTTCGCTCGCTATCTTTCTTGATGCTATGATTGTGGCGGCTTCTGTTAGTGGAAGATCATCTTTTGCACCATTATAGCTTATGCCCATTCCTTCAGATCCAAACATGATTCTTCCTCTATATTTATGAAAGTATAGTTTTTTTCCGTTTTTATCTAAAATGCTTAATTTTGGATTCGGATTCTGTTGCTGTGGTTCAAAATAACTAGAATGGTCTTCTTTTACAGCATTCAACATTTCTCTTAGTGTTTCTTCGTGATCGTACATTTTGTTGCGAGTTGCTATCGATTCAGCGGTTTTAAAGCTTTGCAAATAGAATATCTGCTTTTTTTATTTTGCTTACTTTTAATGGGGATTTTAGTTGCTTTAATGAGATTTTGAAATTGAATACTTGAGATATTTTGCTTGAAGTTTCTGGTAGGAATGGAGAAAGAAGAATTGCTATTTCTTTTATTGCGTTTGACGCAGAGTATAAGACTTGAGGGTCTTTTGTTTCCCAAGGCTTTTCATTTTGAACATATTCATTCGTTTTGTCTATTATTGAGAAGATTTCATGTAATGCTTTGTCTAACTCGTATTTTTGCATATGTTTTGAAATCTTTTCTATCGACTCTTTGTTATCTATTATTTTTCCTTTTTCTATCCTATATTTTTCTGCTAACGTTGATACGCGAGAGATGAGATTGCCGAGCTTGTTTGCTAGTTCGTTGTTGTGTCGCTCTTTGAGCATTGATTCGGAGAAATCGCCGTCCTCTCCAAATGGAGTTTCACGGATTAGGAAATAACGCGCGCTGTCTACTCCCGCGATGTTAACTAGAGTATCTATTTTTATTGCGTTACCTGCGGATTTGCCCATTTTTTCGCTATTAACTGTCAACCAACCGTGCGCAAAGATCGTTTTTGGTAGCTCTAAACTTGAGGATTTAAGCATAGCTGGCCAGTATACTGCATGGAACCACAAAATATCTTTTCCGATTAGATGAATTTGAGCTGGCCAAAATTTATTCAACTTTTTTTCAGTTCTCGTTGCAGAATAATAATTTAATAGGGCATCAAACCAAACATAGCAATAGTGCTTTTTGTCAAAGGGCAATGGAATTCCCCAATCAAAGCTTGTTCTTGAGATGCTGAAGTCTTTTAGCTCTTCTGAAACGCGATTGATTATTTCTTGTCTTCTATTGCTTGGGCTAATAAACTCTGGATTTTTCTTGTATAAATCAAGGAGAAAATCTTGGTATTTTGATAACTTAAAAAAGTAAGATTCTTCGCTTAGCTTATCTAGAGCTTTTTTATGAATTGGACATTTTAAATCTGGAGAGTCTTTTTCAGTGTAATATGCTTCGCAAGAAGTACAATAGAGTCCTTCGTATTTGCCTTTGTAAATGTCCCCATTATCATAGACTTTTTGTAGCACTTCTTGGACAATTTTTTCATGCGCTTTGTCTGTTGTGCGGATGAAAAAATCATAATCTATGTTTAGCTTTTTCCAAGCTTCTTTAAATTCTGGGACTATTTTATCAAGGAATTCTTTTGGCTTTAGTTTTTTTTCATGCGCGGCTTTTTGTATTTTCTTGCCATGCTCGTCCGTACCTGTAAGGAAAAATACTTCTTGGCCTTGGAGTTTGTACCATCTTGCTATAATGTCAGAGGCTATAGTGGTGTAAGCGTGTCCCAAATGAGGAATATCGTTCGGATAGTAGATTGGAGTGGTTATATAGAATGTTTTTTTCATTTAAGAACGAGATAATTGGAATATAAAAAACTACCTCATTCATTACCGAATGCAATTCCAGGAGCATTATTATCAAACCATGAATATTGGCTCATTCTTTTTCTCTGCCCTATTGGAGGTCCTGTTTTGTACTGCTTGTGAATATTTCTTACAAAGCAGGTTTGTTTGTTCCCATAGTTTAGCCAGGTATCCATCAATATCGGATCAATTTCAGCAAAAGAGGGGATTCTTGAGCGAACTCTTTTTTTCCCATTTTCTCTAAAGGTGTCTTTTATAACCATATTATATGAAGCTCCTAGGAAAGTTCTCAAGAATGGCTCGGTAACCCAAGGGAATATTTGAGGGATAACTTCTCCAGTTGCACTTATTCCTTTTCGACTATAAGCGAGATAGGCTGCAACATCATGGGAGCAATAAGTTGTAATATTTCCGTTGAATCTAAATGTGAAATCATGTCTCTTTGCATCACAGTCGTGTCTTGAGCGAATACGAGTCCATTCTGCGAATTTTTCTTTTCTTCCAATTCTAGGTATATGCTCGAGAGTTACTTTATGGGCTTCATTAGTTGAGCGCGAAGGCACTTCTAGTGTTGCAGTATTCCAAGGGGAATCTCTAGTATTGTAAACTTTTATTCTGTCTCTTATTGTGGGGGAACGCCAAGCATAATGGTGAAGCCTATGGCCTTCAATTGTGACACTTGGCCTTACAACATGCCAAATTTTTTCAGGGTCAATCCAAGCCCATCCAACATAAGGCCCATTTTCTCTTTTGTATTTTTCAGATGCAGAGATTCTTGCTTTTAGTTCACTTTGTTCATTTTCTATAAGCTTTCTTTCACTTCCATTGAAAGTATTCAAAAATACCAAGGCTCCTCTTTTTGAGAAATTTTGAGCGCTATAAAAATTTGGAGGGATTATTGGTTTGCCGGTGTATACTAATACTTGATTTTTTGCTCTTTGAGATAATGCTGCGCCTAAATCAAAAAAGTTTTTTACTTCTATTTCACTTCTATTTCCAATTACTTTTTTTGTGCTTGTAGGTCTATTAAATAATTCTTCTTTTTGTTCAAGTAATTCATCTAATATTATGCCCATATAATCTAGAAAGCGAGTGGTTTTTAAATGTCGCTGTTCTTCAATTTTGAGCGCCGATAGTTTAGTGGTAGAATGTTACCTTCCCAAGGTAATCGTCCGGGTTCGATTCCCGGTCGGCGCATAAATATATTAATCATTAAATATTATTGTTTAGTATAATTATCTTATTAAAGCCAATATCGTTTTTGTAGGTATATGAGTCTTGAAGGAAATTGCGAGCTTATGGGTTCTCTTGGAGTTGATGAACTTAAGAGAGTTATTGATCGCGCTAAAAAAATTGAATCTTATGGCGGTTCTTTTGGTACAGCAATTATTGAAAGTTTACCTGATGTTATTGATAAATTTGCGACTCAAACTTATGAGATTTTAGGAGATTATTCTAAATATCTTGAGAGTTCTCCGCGTGCAAGTGCAACACGAGATGTTTCCACTATTCTTCATAAACTTAGTGATAGATGTGATTCTGTTATATTGGGTAGGATGGAATTTCGCACCAGGGCAGAAGATTATCGAGTTTATGTTGGTGTAACTGCTTATAAGGGTAATCCCATAAGATTTGTGTTTAATAGGAGTCCTGAATCTGTAGCAACCGAGTTTAAAGGTCATCTTGCATTAGTCGCGTTGTCTAGCTAATCTTTATTAACTTATTTTTTCATTTGTTAATATGGTAAAGAAGGTGATTGTTATACCAGAGGATTCTCCATATGTCAAGGTTTCTAAAGAACATGCAAGACACAAATTTATTGCGCAAGGAGCAGTTTCTGAAGCTTCTACATCTTTATCGGGTTCTTTTATTGTTGCTTTTGCGAAGGACATAGGTTCTAATGCTCTTCATATCGGCTTCTTGAGCGCATTCTCTGGGATACTATCTCCATTTGGAAACTTATGGGGAAGTAAACTTATGGAGAAAAATTCGAGAAGATATATTCATTATAAGTTTACTATTTTGCTTGCTTTGACTTGGTTGCCAATTTTAGCATTGATATTTTTCTTTTGGAAAGGCATAGGGCTAAATTACCTTCCTCACGCTTTGATTGTTTTTTATTGTCTATATGCATTTTTATCTAGTGTAAAAGATCCGCCGACATTTTCGTGGCTCGGTGATTTAGTTCCCGCAGAGATTAGAGGGAAATATTTTGCACAGAGAAGCAGATTTATTGGTTTTGTGGGATTGGCTTTATTCTTAGTCGCCGGATTTGTGCTTGACTTTTTTGAAACTAAAGGCCTGATTTTAATTGGTTATGGCATTCTCTTTACTATTTCAATAATTTTGAGGTTATATTCTGCAAGACAGGTAAATCATATTTTTTCGCCTAGATTTGTTTTGCATAAAGGCTACTACTTTTCTTTTTTGAGCTTTATTAAAAGATATGATAATTTTGGAAAGTTTGCAATGTTCTATGCAGTATTTAATTTTTCTTTGATGGTGGCTTCTCCATTTTTTGGATATTATATGCTTAATGATTTAGGATTTGGTAAGGTGACTTTCACCATAGTCTCGCTAAGTAGCACGGCTTTCTCTTTATTGTTTATGCCTCTTGCCGGCAAATTTTCTGATAAATATGGTAATTTGAAGTTAATGTATATCGGTTGTGCAATGTTTTCTATAAATCCAGTGATATGGATATTTTTCAAGAGCCCGGTTGTTTTGTCTATACTTCCTGGATTTGTTGCTGGTGTTGCTAATGCTGCTATCGGCATTGCTGTAACAAATTATACTTACGATTCAACTAGCGAGCAAAAGAGGGCATTATGTGTGTCTTATTTTGGACTTTTGACAGGTGTAGGAGTTTTCCTTGGTTCTTTACTTGGAGGATTTATGATTGAGAATTTGAGTATTAGTTTCATGAATACTACTCTTTTTGTTTTTGCAATCGCTGCCGTTTTGCGAGCGGGAACTTCATTATACTTCTTGCCTCAACTTGAGGAAGTGCGACATGTGAAAAGGATTCATGGTTTGAGCTTGAATGTTTTACATCCTTTTAGGGCGGTGCATTCAGATATAACTTGGTTTAAGAGATTTTATAGAGAACGTTAATTACTTGGTAAGAGTATAGGTTAGTTGTTCTTTTTCTGTTTCTTTTTGAATTGTTGCAAGATATATACTTTCTTTTCCATTTCTATGTGTTAAGACTATGTCGGCTAATCCGTCACTATTTGTATCTCGCTGTTCAATTTTTACGACTTCTCTTTGGGCATTTTTATTGTTAAGATAATTGTCAAGAACTCTAAATGAGAGGTAATATGCCCCAGGTACGCCTACCAATCCGATTAAACCTAAAAATCCCAATGTCAATGCTGATGGTGTTTTATGCATAAAATCTTTCATTTTTTCAGTATTAAAGCTTTATTGTTTTTGATTTTCTCTACAACTTGGATCTTGCACTTTCACAAGTTTTAAAAGCGCCCTTAGCTTTGGGTAGATATGTTTTCACGCATCAAATGTCCGAAGTGTTCTAGTAAGATAAAAGATAGTTTTGATTTTTGTCCGCATTGTGGAGCTAATGCTCGCGATCCGCAGAGAGAGATGGATGACTTTGGCTTTCTTGGTAGAGATGAGAATAATCAAACGCCTATTGTCGGGGGTGGGAATCTGGGAATTACTGATAGGATGATTGGAAGTATGATAAATGCTCTTATGAAATCTTTAGAGAAGCAGATGAAGGGAATGGATGCAGAAGTACAGCATATGCCTAATGGAATTACTATTAGTGTTGGACAGCAGCCTCAAAAGCAGAGAAGGCAGAAGTTGCCTGGAGCTACCGATGCGCATATTGAGCGTATGAGGGGAATGCCTAGAGTTGAGGCTAAATCTAGCGTTCGTAGACTTGGAGATAAAGTTGTTTATGAGCTTAAGGCGCCGGGAGTGCAATCTGTGAATGATGTATTTGTTTCTAAACTTGCTTCAGGATATGAGGTTAAAGCTATCGGCAAGAAGAAAGTTTACGTTACTAGCTTGCCTGTTGAGCTTCCATTGAGGAGTTATAGTGTTGAGAAAGAAGGCTTGAAGCTTGAGTTTGGAAGTCAGTAAATTAGTCTAGTGTTTATTAATTTACTATAATTAATATTAAAAAGTGTCAATGTCGGTTAAATAAATGGGAAGTTTAAAGGTTTTTATTAGTTATAATCATAAAGACTATGATCTTGCTAGTAATCTTCATAAAGAATTGGAATTTTTTGGAATAGAAATTTTTCTAGCCCATAAAACAATTGAACCTTCAAAAGAATGGCAGGAGGAAATAGAAAAAAATTTAAAAGAATGTGATGTCTTTATGCCTCTCTTGACCGACAACTTTAGAGATTCTCGTTGGACTGATCAGGAAGTAGGTATTGCTTATGCTTATGGGAAGAAATTTATCCCATTAATATATCATATAGTTCCTTATGGGTTCATGGGGAAGTGGCAAGGACATAGAATCGAATTTACTGGCTTTAAAAGAATCGAGGGGATTCCTATGATAATTGACCTTTTAGTTAAATTTTTTCCAGAAAAACTTAGGCAATCTGCTATCGATTCAATCTCTTTTAAAAACATTCATAATTATGAAAAATCTAATAGAATGTTTTCATTGCTGAAAAAGCTTGAACCTTTCTCAAATGATCAGGTCATTGCTTTAATGCAAAAATCTGTGGACAATGATCAGATAATTGATGGTACAGAAGCAAATCCTTTACTTAAACAGCTATTGGAAGATTATAAAGAAAAATTAGACCCTTCTCTTATGATTAAGATAAAAAAAAGATTAGAACAAGGATATAGAAAAGTAGCTCTTTCAGAAGAAATTGAAAAGGAAGGCCATTTGTCAAAAGGATTAGAAGATGGATTATTATAAATTTTCAGATATTTAAGGCCAAATTTTTCTCTATTTAGCACCATAATAAATGATCGCGCCAGGATTTGAACCTGGGATCTCAGCCTTATCAGAGCTGCGCATTAACCGGGCTATGCAACGCGATCTCTATGAAATCGGGTTTTAATGGTATTTAAATCTTAATAATATAATAATAAAAAATAAAGAAAAAGAAAATAAAAAAATAATAAATCTATTTATGCAGTAACTTTCTGTGCGATTGTTCCTGTTGATTGTAGACTCAATGAGCTTCCTGACTTCGTGTAAGTGATTGTTGCATCTCCTTTGAAGTTATCTCCGCTAACTAATGCAGGAGCACAATCTACTGGGACTACAGCACTACTTCCTGCAGTGATTGCCCAAGTTAAAAGTGCATCAGAGGTACCACATCCTACTATATTCATACTCGTAACAGTCAAATCTTCTCCGCCATTATTTCGCAGTTCAACTGAAATTCCATTTAATTCGGAAACAGTTGCGCCGGTTGCGTAGAAGGGAGGGTTTACCACGGTTGCAGAAGGCGTGTATTTACCCGGGCTGAAAACTCCGAAATAAGCTAACACTCCTATAGCAATAATTGCAGCCAAAATAGCCCATCCATATGTCATTAAGAACTCCATCGCTGCTTGACCTTTGCTTTCCATGTTATTACCTCCTTTTAACTAATATATAATTTTACCAAGATAAGGTCATTTATAAACATTCTGGGTTTTATTGTGCTAGAGCTGATGCTTGATATGTATCAAGATGCGCGTCATCAAGGTAAAACCATGAAGGAGTGCCTGTGATTCTATGTGCTGTTGGTGTTTGAGGGGAGAAATAGATATAATCAATTCCAGATTTTTGACTTATTACTATTCCGGCAGAGCTTAATTTTTGTAGATTAACTATGGATTCAATTCCATTTGGATCTGCTGAAAAGTTTCCTTGGAGACGGTTGAGATACGAAGGAGATAGGGGATTTGCTAGATAGTATGAATTTGTTAGGTGAGCGTTGAGATTGCTAACGTCGCTTTCTATGATGAAAATTGAATAAGGGGTTTGTCTTATTTTGTTTAGAACTTGGCTTTGGGTATTTATTGTATAAATTGGATCTTCAAAACCTGAAATTGGTACTTTGGAGATTATTTTTTCAGTTTTATTCCATAGCGCAAGGCCTCCTTGATCTTCTACTAAAATATTAGTGTTTATTTCAAAAACGACATTCCAAGGATCTTCTTGATATATTGACAGAGAGTAGTTTGATATCATAAAATTTGCATTTATTTTGTTTGCTTTTTCTTGCAATGCAGTATTAAGTTCTGGCAATGTAACTCCAATCATCAGGCTTTCTGGGTTTCCATAAAGAGTTCCATTAAAAAATAGCTCTTCAGAACTAGAAGTTATATTTGGTATATAGTTTCCAGTTTCAGCTATTTTTGTTTGATATACGACAAATGTTCTAAAGCCAGCAATATAGGCTTGTCTTGCAAGGTCTTCTTCTGCGCCTTTAACGAATGAATCTAAAGTTTGAATTCTTTCTTTTATTTGACTTTGGTCTTTTATTACCGAATAAAAAGTATAACTTATGAAAAATAAAGTTAGGAGCATTATTGCAGCCATAGTAAAAAATAATCCTCTATTTTTCATCTCCAAACCCTCACTTGAATTTCAGTTGACCAGGGATAAGGAATTCCTTGAATAGTTGTTAAGTTTATTGCGACATCTTGGCTATTGAATCGTACGTCTACAAGATTGTTTTGTTCAGCATCTAAAGAGCGAAGAAGTAACCAGACTGCTGATTGAGCTGCATCGTTTGGATTGTAGCCTTGTGTTGCTTGCTGATAGAAACATTGGCTTGTGCCGTTGTAACTTGGAGGAATTATTATTGTTAGATTTGTGTTATCTTCGAAATCAATGTTCCAGATGCAACCTTGAGAGATTGAGGCGATTGGAGAATACACTGAGGCATTTCTCACGCTTGTTAAAATCAACTTGCTTGAGCTCGAAGCTAGAGTTTCATTTGAGCTTGAGAGACCATGTGTTAGTTTGAGAATGTTCGATGAATTTATTTTATTAAGAGGGATGCTTAAAATAAATGGGTCTCCAAGTTTGTTGTAATCAAGATTATATTTTGATAAGTTATAAGCTGGAAATCCGTTTATTAGTAAATCTTTTGTCCATTTTGAGCCTGAATATGATGCAACTCTTGCTTCAAGTATTGATACTCCAGAAGGGACTGTAAAGTTAAGTTGTCCGTTGTTGTCAAATTGTTGTTCACTTGTTACTATTAAGCCATAAGGGGTGTTTTTTGTGAGATAGGAATACTCGATGTATGAATCGCCATATAACAAAGTCGTTAGATTTCCATCGCTTGTTGCAGTTTGTTCGACGTAAGATAATTCTATTATTGTCTCTGCTATGTTATTATAGAATTGTTGTAGTAATGTGGCGTTGCTGCTTGAATAGAACGTTCCGTTTCCACATGAGGCTATTGCTTGGAGGGTTTGAGTTGCAAAGCCGCAACTTGCTATCGGTCCGAAGCCAATTGAAAATACCGTTGCGCCTAAATTTGCATGGGCTTGACAAGAGCTGTAATTTGCATTTAAAGAGGGATAAGAGTTTATTTCTGAACAGCTGTCTTGGTCGGTTGTACAGGTTATTCCTGTTGTACTTGTTCCTTCGTAAGCTGGAGCGATGTCAAATTTTTTAGCCCAGCCTGCTTGATTAGAGAAGAGAGTTGAGCCTTCACCGATTACGTATATACTAGAGTTAATTACTATATCTCTTAATGTGTCTCCTTGAGTATCAACTGCACCTACCCAAGTGCCAGAATAGGTGATTATTAGGGAGTTTCCGTTATCTCCTCCTACGGCTATCCAGCTTGTAGAGTTTATTCTTTCGATGTTATAGAGGTCTTTTCCTGTTGGCGACGAGACTGCAGACCAAGTAGCCCCATTAAAGCGGACTATATTTCCATTATCTCCAACTGCAAAGCCGAAAGTAGCGTTTGCTAATTTTATTGCGCGTAAAGTGTCTCCATTGTTGTAAACTTCAGTCCAACTGACTCCAGAGTTTAAAGAACGATATATTCTTCCGCTGTTTGAGCGAATTCCAGATGCGAACATCATAGTGCTGTTTACTATGCTTATTCCATGTAATGTTGGGCTGTTGCTTATTGTTGCAATTGTGCTCCAGCTAGTGCCTGTAAATTTAAGCACTCTTCCGCTTGAGCCAACAGCGATTGCATAAGTTTGATTTAACATATCTATTGAATTTATTGTGCTTGATATTGGCGACGAGACTGCAGACCAACTAGAATCGTTCCATCTGATTATTTTTCCAGAATTTCCAACTGCAAAGCCCGAGTTTGCTACTATGTCTAGATCGTTAATTTGATTTGATATTGGCGAAGGTATTGTTGTCCATATTTCTGTTTGTTGCTTTTGAACTATCAATCCTGAACTTCCGGCTGCTTGTGAGATATTTGTTGAAGCGCCATAAATATCGCTGCAACTTGATGTGCTTCTGACATTTGCAACTCCATCAGTCATTACTATGATATATTTTGGTCTATCTGGAGAGCCTTGAGATTGAAGGATTTGATATGCGCGATTTATAGCACATGAAACGCAAGTTGCTCCGCTTGCAATATACCCGTCAATTGTATTATTTAACAGTACTTGATTTGAAGTTAAATCAACATAATTATTTGCGCTGCTTGAAAATGATACTAAACCTATACGATTGTTTCCGCTACTTAGTATTTGAGAGATAAAATTTTTGTCTATACATTTCGCTAAACTTATTCTTTTTGTCGTTGGGTTTTGAAGTAAGGGATCGGAGCAATTTCTTGCCGTTCCTACATTATCTGAATTTAATCTCCAGTCCATGCTTCCAGAGACGTCGGTTATTAAGATTACATCCGCATTGCTTGTGCCGTTCTGAACAAATGAAGCGTTCTCTAATCCGAGCCTGATAGGGGTTGTACTATTGCTTAGTTCATTATAGTTTAGTATTGATGATAATTGTGCGTTGTTTAAACTTAGATTTACATAGCCTCCTGTTGTATTGTAAACTGTTTTATTTCCAATTGTAAGGAAAGTTGACTGTGAGCTATTAAAATGAAGATAGATAGTCATGTTTTGTAGCGTTCCTGGGATGTGGACTCCATCGTATATGTTGATTATACCATCAACTCCCGGAAAGATGTATTTTTTTGATTGTGAATAGAGTAAGGAAGAATCATAATTTATTTTTATATATCCTCCCGTAACATGGGCGTTTGTTGCTTGGATTTTTATTGTATTTTTTCCACTTGAGAAGTTGTTTATCGGTAGAGTTATTTGAGATGGAGTCGTTTCTGAAGGGGAGGCTGGGTAATGTCCAATTAGATTGTTATTTATTAAAAGGTCAAAATCTGTATTTATTGTTATTTCCATTTGTGCTGAACTTATTGTTCCGTTATATTCTGTTGTAAATGTTAAATCGCCCTGTCCTACGTATCCTCCGAAGTAAGTGTAGGATGTTTGTGATGCTGTGCTTAGAAGAGCTCTTGCGGAGACTCCAGTTATATTTTCGCCTGACTTGACACCACTTAATAGACGGCGAGAGGTTTTTATTTCTCTAGCGTTTTCTATTGATGAAGAATTTTTTGAGGCTAATAGTGTCGTGTCGTACCAAATTCCAATGTTTTCTTTTGTTTCGATATCTTGAAGAATTGAGGAGGCTACATCTTTAGCTAGAGGAGTGTTTGAGATATATAATTCGCCGAGATCTTTAAGCAGAGAATTATTTGAAGCGTTTAGCTGGCTTGTGGCTAGAAGGCTTTGTATATAGGCATTATTTATTTCGGATATTGAAAGTGCGGAGAGGGTTTCAAGCAAGTCATAATGGATTTCTGTTCCAAATGAGTCTTTTTTTATTATGGGATAGGCTAGAAGAATTACAAAGAAGATTATACCTAAGGCCATTAGAGCATCTATACTAAAGAAAACGCCTCTTTTCATTCCCATACCTCAACGAAGAACGTTATTGTCTGGCCTTTATAATTTGTTATCCTCTCAATTTTTATCAAGTTGTCATGCTCTTCAGGAGGTAAGCCTATTGATTCAACTGACTCGTCATTTATTGAAATTGGTTCTGAAAATAATATGTAGAAATCTCTTTTTGCATTGAGAAGAGATTTTGCTCTTCCGTAATCTGATTCTAGTAGATTTTGATATTGAATTAGTTTTGTTTCATTTAGCTTATTAGAAGTTGTAAGTCCAATTCTTGTTACGCTAGATTCTGTCCAATTTTCTGGATTCCCAGAACTTAGAAGAGAGGATGCAATTAGTCTTGCTTCTGCTTCTAGATCGCTTGAGATACTAGTGTTTTCATTATTGTAATTAAATGAATATAGATAAAATGCAATAATTGCTGCCGAAAAAAGAACTGTTGCAATTATTAAATCAAAGCCCCATGCCTGCCCTCTTTTTTTCATTTAAGTTAAAAGTGGTCGTCGGTATTTAAGACTATCTTCAATAAAGAATTATTTACCTTTTCTACCCCAAGATCTTAGGCTTGGACGGACTTTCATATTACGGCTCTTCTTTCTTAGTCCTCTGGATTTCTTTGCAGCACTTGTTAAGCCACGTTCGGCTCTATTGCTATTTTTAGGATTTGATATCCAGCTATAAACAGGATCATTCTTAATTTCAGGTCTTTCTGGATCTATCATTATGACATCAAAGAAGTAATTCTTTCCGTCTTTTCCAACTTGATATGAATTTAATATTTCTAGATTTTTGAATTTCTTTGCAGCTCTTATTTCTGCAACCCATTGATAATTCATCTTTAAGATTTTGCGATGGTGTTGCTTTCTTGACTTTCGGCCTTTAACACCCATCATGCTTCTCTTTCTTCCGCCACGCTTTAGTCTGATTCTTACTACTACGAATCCTTTCTTTGCTTTATAGCCTAACTTTCTGGCTTTGTCTATTCTTGTTGGTTTTTCTAGAACAACGGCTGCTTCGCTTTTACGCCATGCAATCATGCGAGTTTTTATCTCTTCAGATGTTGATGAATCCCATGATTTTTTCAGATAATGATACATTCCACTCATAAGGGATGTGATGAAAAACGCTTTTTAAATGTTCTTGTCTATTGATGGGAGAGGAATTCTTTTGGGGTAATAATAGGTATTTTTTCATATGAGAATAGCTGAAGCAAATCCGAATCGTTTGTAATAATATAGTCTGCTTTTCCTGCTATGGCACATTCAATAATTTTATTATCGTCTATGTCTTTTACGACATTGATTTTTATTAATGGTTCTATAATCTCTGCTTTACTCATAACTTTTTCTATTATTTCAAGAAGTGCAAGTTTTTTCTCCGAAATTTTATCAGTTATTTCTTCGCTTTGCAAGACTTCATGATATTCATGCAATATTTCAGGAGAAGTAACGAGAATTATTTTGTCTTGGTCAATAAGCGAGAGAATTTCATAGGAGTCTCCTTTCCAGAAAGAGGCAGATATCAGGATATTTGTATCAAGAGTTATCCTCATGTTTTTTTGCCTTTCTAATCTTATGGATTAGTTTTACGACTTCGTCTTCTCTTATTTTTTTGGGAGAGTTACGCAAAGGGCGAGTCACTTCTTCCCAGGTTTTATTTATATTGACTTTCTTTATCATTAGAGTATCGCCTTCAACAACAAAGATTATCTTTTCACCATCATTTAGATTGAGACGCTTGCGTACTGCAGAGGGAATCGCTACTTGACCTCGAGAGCTTAATGTGCCAAATTCAACTATCTTTTCCATATCTTATTTACAAGATATATCTTGTATTTAAATGTTATTGATTAGCATAAACTTGATTATTGACTTTTCTGATGATGTTTGCGCCTGGTGTGAGGGTGCCTGTAACGTTTGATATTGGAACAGCTAGTGAGCTTTTGGCATCTAAGGTTCTTATTTGTAATAGTGAGTCGATGATATCTATGGCATATTCTTTGCCGAGGATAGTTGAGGGCAATTCTAGATTTCTACTATAACCATTAGATGCGGAGTTTGCTAATCTTATTTCTTGCTCAATGTTATCTGCAATGCTCCTCATTAGAGCTGTTCTTTGTTCAATTTGTTTTTGTGATATATTGTTTCCCACAAAAGCTAGAAAACCAGTCATTAGAAGCAAAAGGACTCCTATGAGTATCATAAATTCTATTGCTGATTGGGCTCTTTTCATGTTTGTATTATTGAGACGACGCTCGACTGGGCGGTTATTGAGAGTCTTTTTGGACCTTCAGTTATTGTTGTAGTAATTTCTATAGGAACATTGCTTTTGAATGCAGAGATTGTCGTGCCGGAACTTGATTGATATGAAATTATCATGTTTTGCTCTTCTATGGTAATTGAATTTATACCTGCTGGGAGATAGACAGATATTGTTGATTTAGAAGGCTCGCCAGCATAATAGACTTTTTCTGCTTCAACTATTATTTTTTCAGCGAAGCTTGAGATTTGACTTGATTTTATTTGATCGCGGATAGAAGAGGCGTAAAAGTAGGAAACTCCAAGCACGGCAATTACTATGAAAGTTACAAACCCAACCACTATAAGGTATTCAATACTAATCTGTCCTCTTTTTTTCATTTGCCCTCGGAAAGTTTATAAAAGTCCTAACTTATTACATTGTGTAGGACTTATAAATATTCTTAATATGGCAGAAAAAAAAGGGGCTAGCTGGCTAAATGTATTAGTAATTTTCGTGCTGTTTTTTGCCGTTTTGCATACGACTTCGCATATTTTTATTTTTGGCACGGGTGTTGATGGAATTGTTAAAGGAGGAGTTTCAGGGTTCTCAATTGGCGAACTTGATTTAGCTGAGGATGTTGAGTTGCAAGCTCAAAAGGCTTCTCCAATTTCAAGGATAGTTATAGTTTTCGAGTGGATTGTTCTTATTGGTCTTGTTATTTTTGGAATGATTCGCACAAGGATTCATGTTGTTCCTGAAAAAACTATTGATTCTACTCCTGTGAGGCATTCTAAAATGGCTGGTAGGACTGACTTAGATGATTTGTATGAGTTCTTGCAAAAAGAAAAAAGCGTTTCCATTTCTAAAATTCAAAAGGTCTTTGGAGTTTCAAAGGAAACTGTTGATATTTGGTCAAAAACTCTTGAATCTGGAAATCTTGTAGAGATTCATTATCCTCATATCGGAGAGCCTGAATTGAGAGTGGTTGAGAAATGAAGCATCATAAACATTCAAAAAGTGCAAAAGAGATGATTGCTAGCAAACATGTGGCTTTGCATCATCCTCTCCAAAAGGTTCATCAAGAGTCTCCTAAAACTGATTCTAAAGCTAAAGATCTTGGTGTGAAGACTCATGAAAAGGATTTGAATGCAAGAGCTTCAGACAATAAAATAGACCATAGAAGTAATTCTGAGAAGGCTTCAGGAGTTGTTGAGAAGTATGAGCTTGAGGTTGATAAGGCTAAAGTAGAGGTTCGCATAGTGAAGGAGCAAGGAGGGATTTTCTACAATCTTGTTATTCCGGAAATAAGTATAGCAACAATGACTTTGCTTAATGAGTTAAGGAATGAGCTTGTTTCTGTTACTAATGTTAGCATGAAAGAACTTGCAGACCCAGAAGCTTTTGGAGCGATAAAGAAAAGGTTTATGGATGAGGCCGTTAAATTATTGAAATTAAAACTTCCTAACTTAGATAAAAATACAGAGGAGTTTCTTATTGGGAAGTTGTTGCAAGATATGTTGGGTCTTGGGAATATTGAATTTTTAGTTGCAGATCCAAATCTTGAGGAAATTGTTATCACTTCTTCAAAGGAGCCTGTCAGAGTTTATACTAAAAAATATGGTTGGCTTCTTACTAATCAGAAAATAAAAACAGAAGATGAAATTGTAAATTACTCTAATATTATTGCTAGAAGAGTTGGGAAGCAAATTACTGTTCTTTCGCCATTACTTGATGCGCACCTACTCACGGGAGATCGTATAAATGCTGTGCTTTATCCAGTTGGAACTAAGGGAAGCACTATTACAATAAGAAAATTCGCTAGAGATCCTTACACTATTGTAGATTTAATTCAGAATAAGACTTGCGATTTAGATACTGCAGCTTTACTATGGCTGGCTATTGAATATGAAATGAATGTTCTTATTTCTGGAGGAACTGCTTCTGGAAAGACTTCTTTTTTGAATGCTTGTATGCCCTTTATTCCTCCTAATCAGAGAGTCATAAGTATTGAGGATACACGAGAGCTCATGCTTCCGGAGTTTCTTTATTGGACTCCGCTAGTTACTAGGACGCCTAATGCAGAGGGCAAGGGAGATGTTAGTATGCTTGACTTGTTGATTAATTCATTACGTATGAGGCCGGATAGAATTATTCTTGGGGAAATGAGAAAGCATGAGGAAGCGATGGTTTTGTTTGAGGCGATGCATACTGGACATTCTGTATATGCTACAGTGCATGCAGATTCTGCTGCTGAAACTATTTCGCGTCTTGTTAATCCTCCAATGAATGTTCCGCCTAATTTGCTAAAGACTGTCAATTTGAATGTTGTTATGTTTAGAGATAGACGTCTTGGTATAAGGCGTATTTTGCAGATTGCAGAATTCGAAGCAGAAAAAAATGAGGCAAAGCCAAATATAATTTATAGATGGTCAAGAGAGCAAGATAAGTTAATTAGACATAGCGAGAGTTCGCGATTTTTTGAGGATATAAGCAGACATACCGGACTTTCTGATGAGCAAATTTTGGCAGACTTGGAGGCTAGGAAAGATATATTCCAATGGCTTATTAAGAATAAATTGCGAAGTCTTGGAGATTTTGGAGCGGCTATAAATTTGTATTATCGGAATAGGGATGAATTGAAGAAGCTTATGCAGTCAAATAATATTAAAGGCCTCATAAAATGAACTTTAGAATACCTTTCACTCGAGATAGCATAAATTCTCTTCGTAAGAGGCATACTTTTTTCATAAGGCATATTTCTCCGAAAAAAAATTCTAAATTCCAAGCTTATTTAGATAATTCAGATGTTGAAATTTCAAGAGAGGAATACTTGTCAATAGCATATTATTATTTTATTTTCTATTCTTTTGCTTTTACTGTTCTTGCTACTACTGCATTTTATTTTCTTGGGATAGCTAAATGGTATCTATTTGGCGTATTAGTTGGTCTGCTTTTTGGTGGTTTTATCCTTTCAAATCAGCTTGTATATCCTAGAGTTTATGCGAATAGAAAGCAGAGAGTAATTGAAAGAAATTTAATTCCTGCTCTTGAAGATATGCTTATACAGCTTAATTCGGGAATTCCCCTTTTCAGCATCCTTGTTAATCTTTCTTCTTCGGATTATGGTGCTTTGAGTGAAGAGTTTAAGAAAGCTGTTAAGAAAATAAGTGCTGGAAGCCCGCAAGAGGATGTTCTTGAGGAGCTTGGAGATAGAAATGGGTCTATGTATTTTAGAAGAACTCTTTGGCAGATAAGTAATGGAATGAAAGCCGGGAGTGATTTAGGCATAGTAATAAGGGAGAGTATTAAATCTCTTAATGAAGAACAGCTTCTTCAGATTCAGAATTATGGTAATAAACTTAATCCATTGATAATGTTTTATATGCTTATTTCAGTCATCGTTCCAGCCTTGTCAGTTACTTTTTTGACTATTTTATCTTCTATGGTAAATTTGCCGCAATTAACTACTATATTGCTTTTCATTAGCCTTTTTGTTTTTGTTATAATAATTCAAGTAATGTTCTTAGGAATAATTAAATCTTCGAGGCCAAGTTTACTATGATTCAAAAAGACGGGAAGAAATCTTTAGATGCAAGAAGGCGGCGGTATCTATGGGTCATACTGGGGTTGTTATTTGCGATTATTGTATTTTACTTTACCTCTAAATGGGTTAATTCTTTGATAGTGCTTTTTGTTTTTCCAATAGTCGGGGAGTTTATTTCTTATTCTAGGAAAAAACTTGGGGAAAGTGCCAAGATAAGTCATATAGAACTTGTCTTTCCGGATTTTCTTCAGTTAATGGCTTCTAATCTTCGCGCGGGAATGACTATTGATAGGGCTTTGCTTGCAAGTGCTAGAAAGGAATTTGCGCCACTTGATGCGGAGATATTGAATGTTGGAAAAGATTTGGTTACAGGAAAAGATATTTCTGCGGCTTTGAAGGCATTGTCTGTTCGTTTGAATTCTGAAAAAATAAAAAAGACTATTTATTTGCTTAATACTGGAATAATCTCTGGAGGAAACATTGCAATACTTCTTGAGGAGACTGCAGTGAACATGCGGGAGAGATTATTCGTTGAGAAACGAGCGGCTTCAAATGTTTTAATGTATGTAATATTCATATTTTTTGCTGTTGCTATTGGGGCTCCAACTCTCTTTGGGCTGTCTAGTGTTCTTGTTGAGGTGCTTACAAAGATTTTAGGAACTATCCCTTCAACTGAAACTCAAGCTGCTAACCTTCCGTTTACATTGACTAAAATTAGTGTTCCTATTGCTTTTATCAGATATTATTCTGTTGTATTTTTGATTACTATGTGTATCTTGGGTTCTTTTGTACTCGGGCTTGTTAGCAAGGGTGATGAGAAAGATGGTCTGAAATACATGCTTCCGATAACTCTTCTTAGCGTGGCTATTTACTTTATAATAAGGATTACTATTTCAAGTCAGTTTTCTGCTCTTTTCGGATAGATTTTTATAGGCGTTTGATTAATTTAGCATATGGTGAGTAAAAAGAAAAAACTGAAAAAATTGAAGGTGAAGATTGTGAAAAGAAAAGTCGTGAAAAGTAAAATTGTAAAAAGAAGAGCTTCTGGATTTGGGAGCATAAAGAAAATTCAGCGAGTATCTTCTGGAGTTCCTGGATTTGATTCTCTTGTTCAAGGAGGATTTGAGAGAAATAGTGTAAATCTGATTGTTGGAACTGCAGGAAGTGCTAAATCTATTTTTACAATGCAATTTTTAGTTGAAGGGCTTAGAAAGGGAGAAAAATGTTTGTATGTTACTTTTGAAGAAAAAAAAGAAGACGTTTATAATTACATGAGGGATTTTGGATGGGACCTTGAAGCCTATGAGAAAAAAGGAGATTTTACATTTTTGCATTACACTCCTGAGAAAGTTAAGTTGATGCTTGAGGAAGGCGGAGGAGCTATTGAGAATATTATTTTGAGTAAGAAGATTTCTTTGCTTGTGATTGATAGCATCACTTCTTTTGCTTTACTTTTTAACGATGAATTGGAAAGAAAAGAGGCAGCATTAGAGTTATTTTCTGCAATAAGTAGATGGGCTTGTACTTCAATTTTGACAAGCGAAGAGAGTCCATTTTTAGATAGGCAATTCTCTTCTAGAACTTTAGAGTTTGAAGCGCATTCAATAATATTACTTTATTATTTGCCAGGCAAGTCGGGAAGGGAAAGATATCTTGAGATTCTTAAGATGAGGGGAACAAAGCATTCTACTAAACTGCATGCTTTTTCTGTTGGGACTAAGGGGCTTGTTGTTTCTACTTCGGCGAGTAAGGTTCCTGATTCTCTTCAGACTAGAGGATAATTTAGATTATACAAAAATTTAAAAATGGCTGGAAATTGTTTGAATTATGACAATTAATGCTCAAAGGAATATGACTTGGGCGAAGCTATTGCTTTCGGGTTCAACTGGAGATGAGAGATATTCATACTCGTCTGATGGGTTATATTTCTGAAGTTTATGGGGAGAAAAAGGAAACTCATCAGATTGGACCTAAATCAATGAGGACTGATCGTTGGCCTTTTGAGGGTCGCAATGGTGAAGCTATTTTGAAGATTTCAAGACCTGGTTATTCTATGGGCACTTTTAATTTGCCTGTCGTTTCTCAACCTGGGAATTCGGATCTTGAAATTACATTATATGCTAATGCTTCTAATCCTATTGGACCTGCAATTGCTAATTGGGAATTTGATAAAATACTTGATGGAGCAAAAGCCAAAGGGATAGATTTAACGAAACTTCAAAAAATCGTCGCTAAAGTAGCTTAATCTTTTTGATTTACTCTGAAGGGTTTTCTTTCTTATAATTTATATTAAACTCGAATTCCCAAGGACGTTTACCTTTTCTTATTGCTACTAAAATTGGTAGGCCATCTTGACTGGTTTTGCCAGTGGTTTTTATTAGTGAATTTGGCGGTAGGCTATGGGTTGTCTTACACTCGGGATATTTATCGCAGGCTGCAAAATATCTTCTAGATTTTTTAGAGAATTTTATGCATAAGTTTCCTACTTTGCAGACTGGGCAGGACATGATGATGCTTTGCTCTTTTTGAGCTTCTCTTAATTCTAGAGTTCCTTCTTTAAGAGAGTCTCCGATTTCTTGTTCATGTGCTTTGAAGCCTATTGAGATTTTTTCTATGATCTCGCATACTTTTTTTACTATTTCTTTTTCTTTTTTTTCAAGTTCTTGTTTGTTACCTTGTAGGGCTTCCATTTCTTCTTCTACGTCTCTTGTAAGATTTTCATCAATTATTATTGGTGAGTGTTGTTCTAAAGAGCGGATGAGATTTTCGCCTAGCGGAGTGGGTTTTAGAGATTGGCCTTCTAGATAACCTCTGTCTATTAGAATGTCTATTATTATTGAGCGTGTTGTTTTAGTTCCGAGGTTCTTTTTTTCTAGCAGAGATATGAGTGATGTGGCAGTGTAACGCTTTGGAGGTTGAGTTTCTTTTTCTTCAAATTCAATTTTATCAACTTTTACTTTTCCGGATAAATCTTGAAGAGTTGATTCTTGTGTTGTTGAAGGATAGACATTCATCCAGCCTTTGTCTTTGATTGTAGTTGCGGAGGCTGTGAATTTTTTATCTTTTGCAGTTAAAGTTATAGTTTTTCTGTCTAATTCTGCATTTTCACAGAAGCAGGCAATGAAGCGTTTTACTATCAATTCATATAATTTTTTTTCATCTTCTTTTAAATCGCCGTAGTCGCCGGTTGGATAGATTGAGGGATGTGCAGGATCGCTTTTTTCTCCTTCAATAGGATTTGAGCGTGAAGTGTACTCGGTTTGGTTGTAAACATGAGAGAGTTTTTTTAGAATTTCTTTTGCGTTTATACTTGCGGGAATTTTTTGGCTCGATGTTCTTGGATATGAAATTAGTCCATCAAGATAGAGACTTTGCGCTAATTTGAGAGTTGCTGATGGGCTAAGATGAAGCCAAGCGAAAGCTTCTCTTTGTAGAGTTGTTAAGTCAAAGGGAACTGGAGGTTCTAGTGATTCTTGACGAATTTTTGTATCTGCTTGAGCCTCTTTTATATCTTTGAAATCTTCTAGTTCGGATTCATTGAAAATTTCTTTTACATGTTTGAATTTTTGGTCTTTGTGCAAGGCATAGACATTCCAATAAGGTTCTGACTTAAAAGCGGAGATTTCACGTTCTCTATCCACTATTATTTTCAGAGCAGGACCTTGGACACGGCCGATTGAGAGTATTCTAAATGTGCCTGATTTTTTAAGTGCGGACATTAATGCACGAGAGAGATTAATTCCATAGAGCCAATCTATTTGATGACGTGTCTCGCCGGCATATGCTTGCGCCCAATCTAACTCTAATAGGGGATTATCATAGGCTTGCTCTAACTCGTGTTTTGTTAATGTGGAGAATTTCATTCTTTTTGCGCTTTCTTCGCGCATTATGAAACGTAGAACATTCCAGCCAATAACTTCGCCTTCATTATCATAGTCTGTTGCAACCATGAACTCGCTTGCGCGATTGCGTAACTTGGTTAGAAGGGTGTAATAGTTTTTCATGTAAGCTGCTTTTTCATAAGCGGGAGTCCATTCCATTCCATAAATTGGCCAGCCAACTTGCCCTTTGCTATATGTTAGATTGAATAGATGGCCTACTGCTGAAGCGACTATAATCTCTTTTCCATCTCTTGTTAATTCGTAGTATGGGACATTATTTTCGGCGTATTTACGCGCGTTGCCTAAGGCAGATGCTATTTTTAATGCGGCTTGGGGTTTTTCGGTTATTATCAATAACGCGTTGCCTTTGCTAACGGGCGCTTTAGGATACTGTTTTTTTCTTGGTTTTTTCTTTTTTTCTGCAATATTTTCATCAAGCCTGTCAGCGGATATTGGTCTACCTGGAGACTCGATAGTTGTAAGCTCTGCTATTGTTGGTTTTTCACGCACTTCTTTTTCAACTGTAATCTTTGCATCATCGGGTTGCAAGAATGATTCTACGGCCATTTTTCTCAATCTAGAGTAAGATATTTAAGTATATAGTTTTTTTGAGGATTGATTTTGATTTACTTATATAGGGGGGATTTTATTCAGTTATAATTTGTGATAACTCCATATTATAAAGGGGGTTGTCACTTTAATGGAAACTATGCCCCTACTTCTTTTGAGCAATTAAATTAGAAATTTCATGATTATGGACCTGTCCATCTCCATGTTTTTCAGATTTAGAGTATTCTTCGTAAGAAACAATGTGCCAATCTGAATATATATTCGATATTTCTCCATTGCTAAATTTATATTTATTCTTATTTCCCTTTCCTTTTCTAAAAACACCAACCCAATTATAGCCATTCTCTTTGGTTTTTTCTTGCATATTTTTAACTAAATCATAAACTTTTTTCTTTGGTAAAAAGTGTATAGAAAATAAGGCACAAATTGCATCATATTTTTCTGTAATTTGATAATCTTTCAAATCCCCAACAAAAGAGTTAATTTTTAGGTTTGATTTCTTTGCATAGTCATTTAATTTAGCAATTCCTGTTTCCGCAATATCCATTGCAGTTACCTTGTGCCCCTTGCTTGCTAAATACAATGCTACTCTTCCAGTACCACAACCAAGATCGAGAATCTTAGAATTTCTTTTTAATAAGCTCTCAAAATAAATTAATCTTTTTCCTGGCTTCAAAGTCCAATAAGATCCTTTTGTCTTTGCGTACTCTTTTTCAAAATGAGATTTAACAACCATATTAATTGCCCAAAAGAACTCAATTAATAAAACTTTCTAAAAAACTGCGGCAACTCCCAAAAAACTATAGATACGATGACTTTGAGTTTTCCTTTCGGGACATCGCACTAAAACTCACTAAAACTCAATTCCTAAAGTGAGAATTTTTATCTTGTAAAAATCTCACAAAGTTTTCTCTCAATTTCTTTTATTTTTTCTTGTTTTATTTTTCCAGCAACATAGTTTATTTTTGATTTGTGAATTGTAAAGACGAAAGAAGGCATAATGAAACTATCTCTCTTTAATCCGCCTGTCTGGAAATCATTTCTTTTTAGATTAATCAAATCAGAGTCTGGTCTTGGTTGTCCTGTTATCTGACAAAGAATAAGATTGTCACCTTTCAAATTGGCAATGATAAGGCTTGGTCTTTTTTTAGTTTTTGACAAATCTGTGTAAGGGAACTCCAAAACAATAACTTCTCCTTTTACAAATCTTTCCATGCTTCATCCTCTTCAGGAGTATCCCAATTTTTAGCCAAAGCTTCTTCGGACGTTATATAACACATAATGGTTTCACTCAATTTTTCTTTTTTCATTGGTCTTAATTCTACTCTGTCATCGTAAGCTATAACATTAACTTTAGCACCTTCTTCAAATCCGGCTTTAGCCCTTACTGCAGAAGGTATACTTATTTGTCCTTTACTCGTTATTCTTACCGTTCTTATTTCTCTTATTTCTTCTTGCATTTTATCTCTTACTTGTAAGAAATGTAAGTATTTAAGGTTTTTGCCATTCAAGTATTCGGACGAATATAACAGATTTACCGACTACAAAACCTTGCAGGTTGATTTTTTCAAATAACTTATTAAACTCCATTTTACTTATTTGAGAATGCAAAAGAGGAAACACGTTTTTTGGGAGACTCTTTTGCTTATAGGTTCTATTTTTGCTTTTCGTGGACTTTGGATGCTTCTTGATAGGGTTTCGGGATTTAATGAGAATTCATTTTTGATTGTTTCATTTCTTCTTGGAGTTATTGTTATGGGTTTTGCTTATTATAAAATGGCTCATGCACATTAATTTTACAACTTAACTTGAAGTTATCCTTGGCTTTAAATAGGAGTTTTGGTATGGGAAAATATGGAAAATAAGAACTATCTTGCTGTAGTTATTGGATTATTGATTGTATTAGTTGGAATTACGGCATTTGGATTTTTACAAACTAACTTTGATAGCTTTGCTAATGTTAATCCTGGAATAAATCCTACGAGTATTAGCGCGCCTTATGATAAAGTAACTTTTCAAGGAACAGTCGTATCTGTTATTGCGGGAGATTCTATTTTTGAGGATAGAGTTGTTGTAAGAATTGACTCTATTGAAAGCTATAATCGGGATGAGGATGCTAGTTATGAACGTGTTGATGATTCTCTAGTTGGAGAGGAAGTAGAATTCGGACTTGCTTATTCTGCTAGGCCTGCATTTGTGCATTGTGAGCTGCTTGAAGCTAAGACTATTGGAGATGGAACTGGCGATGGCGATATTTCAACTCCGACTGAACCAAGAGATAGCACGCCTGAGGATGTTCAAGGCACAAGTCCTACTTCTGAGAGCTATCGTTATTTATTCACTTACTATTCAGGAAGTTGCCCTGCCGATATAGCTATGGATGGTCTAATTAAGAATGATAGAATTGAATTTGAAGTAGCATACAATGGGGATTTTTCTAAGATTGGGATTTATGATGTTTTGTTTACTGGACAGACAACCAAATAGCTTTCTTACCTGATAAGAATATTGCTTTTCTTTGTGATGGTTTTTCATACCTAGTAATAAAAAGGTTTAAATAATTGCGTTTTTTCTTACTTGGTATGAATAAGGAAGATATTTTAGTCAATATCGCAAGAGAATATTATGTTTCTGCTGAAGAGGCTCTTGTAAAAGAGAGGTACAATGTTGCAGTAGTTCTTTATTTTAAAGCGATTATTTCTTTGGTTGATTTGTTTTTGTTGAGAAATATTGGTGAAACTCCTTCTTCGCATAATTCAAGATTTAGAATGGCGGAGCAGTTCAAGGAAGTTTATGATATTATTGATAAGGATTTTCCTTTCTATCAGAATAGCTATGTTCAAATTATGAGCAAAGAACTCGCGGAGGTGCTAAAGGATGATACAAAATTTATGGAAGAGAAAACTAAAGTTAAACTATAGTTCTGATGTTTTAGATATAGTGCAGTTTGGATCTTCTATCACAGAGGAAGATAATCCTAATGATATTGATATCGCTGTTATTTTTAATAAAATTCCTTTAAAAGAACAATTAGGACAAGCACAGGAAATAAAAAGACAATTGGAGAGGGAAACTAAAGTCCCAATACATATAACCTCTTATGATTTTTACTCTT
The DNA here is from genome assembly GCA_038045385.1 of Nanobdellota archaeon. Taxonomy (GTDB): domain Archaea; phylum Nanobdellota; class Nanobdellia; order Pacearchaeales; family GW2011-AR1; genus JBBSZK01. Next base: position 5,728 of record JBBSYE010000007.1, on the reverse strand, counting down.
TATTTGATAAGTCTAATTTTGCTCGCGAGGGATTGTTATTTTATGGAATTAGTCTTGTTTCTGGTAAGCCACTTGCTGAAAGATTTGACTTGAAACCGAGAGTGCAAATTAGCTACAAACTAAATAGTCTTGAGAAAAAAGATAAAATTAGATTCAATTATTTGCTTAATGGGAAAGGTGGAAAGTACGGACTTTTGCGGGAGCTTGGAGGTTCACTCATTTCTCCTGGGCTTATTGAGATTAATCCCGAACATGAGAAGCTATTCATTGAAGCTATTGGCGAGATAACTAAAGATTTTGCTATTAAGAAGGTTTTTTATAGCAATTGATAACATTCTTAAACGTATTCTTATCTTTAGTGTTATGCCTTATGAAATGAAGCCTCTGTTTGAAGAGCGAATGAGAATGTTGATGCCAGATAGAGAGGACTTTGATGCTTTTAACAAAATAGTTCATACAGGGCCTAGAAGTTTTATTCGTTGTAATACTCTCAAAATGGAGCCTGAGCATTTACTTGCACGCTTGAGAAAGAGATGGGAAGTTATTCAGCCGTTTGCTAAGTATCCGGAAATTATGCTTGTAACTAGCGATTTAGGACCTGGAGAACTTGGGAGTTGCATTGAACATTTACTTGGTTATTATTATATTCAGGAGATTTCTAGCATGATGTCGGTTCTTGCGCTTGAGCCTCGACCGGGAGAATTGGTGTTGGATTTGTGTGCCTCTCCTGGCTCTAAGACGACTCAAATTGCCGCTAAGATGGAAAATTCTGGAACGTTGATTGCGAATGATATTAAGATTGATAGAATAAAAATTTTATCAGCAAATCTTGAGAGATGTGGCGTTAGCAATGCGATTGTAACTAGAGATGATGCAGTCGGTCTTTGCATGAGACTTGCTAAAAGGGGATGGAAGTTTGATCGTATCTTGTTAGATGCGCCTTGTTCTGGCGAGGGAACTCTAAGAAGTAGCCCGAAGACATTTTTAATGTGGAATGTTAAGGTCGTTCAGAATTTGGGGAGGCAACAGATGAAGTTAATTGCGAATGCTATTAAGTGTCTAAAGAAAGATGGCGTGTTGGTTTATTCTACTTGCACGCACTCGCCTGAAGAGAATGAGGCTGTTGTTAATTTTGCATTAGAAAGATTTCCTGTTGAAATTGAGAAAATACATCTTCCTATAAAATGTCGTACTGGAGTTGAGAGTTGGAAGGAAAATAAATATTCTAGTGAAGTTGCTAAGGCTTGTAGAATTTATCCGCAAGATAATGATACTGAAGGTTTTTTTCTTTGTAAGATGAGACTGAAGGAGGAAGTGGAATGAATGCACAATTTTTAACATCTGGCGATAGAAAAAAGTTACTTGAGGAGTTGAAGGAAATTTATGGTATTGATAATGTGGATTATTTATTTATTCAAACTAATAAGGAAAGAATAAGGGCTTTTTCTGGGAGTCTTGGAAGAGATGAGATTCTTGAGCTTGATAGTATGACGCGGATAGAACTCTTGGGAACTTATTTTGCTAAGCCTGAATATGGCGCTAGATTGAGCTTTGATATGACGCAAATACTTGCTAGTAAAATAACTAAAAGCTTTATTGAGTTGACTGCTGAACAGGCTAAAGAGTGGATGAGGGGTAATGGGTTAGCTCTTGCTAGTGAAAAAGGCATTCATGTTATGCATCATGGGGAAGATTTTCTGGGAGTTGGATATAGCGATGGAGAAAAGTTGTGGAATTTTGTTCCTAAAGAACGGAGATATAGAAAATAATCATTCCTGATTTGTGAGATAGGTGCGGAGGAAAGCAATCGCAACCCACGAATCTCTTTCAGATATTTCTTCTGAGTTTCTTAGATGACCAATTTCACGATAGGCACGTAATTCTTCATTACGACTTAAAGGAAGACTTATTGGTTGTAATCCAATTATTTCTCCATTTTTATCCTCAATTTTTATTATTAATGTTTCTGGCATTTTATGCAGCCTTCCTTATGTTCTCTTGTGTTTGTTTAATTATTTCTCTTTGAGCATTTAATCTTTTAATTGCTCTTTCTAAACTGGCGTATTTTTCTTTAATATCTAAAACTCTTTTTTCTGCATGATATTCTGCGTCTTTCGGTTTTCTATTCATAGCATCCAAAAGTTTATTGCCTGCTTGTCCGTCCATCATTGCATCAACCATTAAATCAACTGCTGAATCATCATCTTTTTCAGTTCTGTTTGAAGCATTGTTCAGAGTTTTAACATAAGCGAGATGTCTGGCACTTGTTATTCTTCTAGTTTTCAGCGCTTCATCTAATTTGCTTCTTGTTTCTTCGTAAGAACTGCCTGAAACATAATTGCATATCTCTTGCTCTTCTTTATCATTAAATCTTATTTCTGCCATATTAAAATAGACTAAAAGCTAAGTCTCCTGATTTTAAAAGATCATCCAATCTATTTCCTTCTCTGGATAGACTATCGCCTATAGTTCTTTTTATTGTATCATTTTCTATTAATTCTCTTGGTAATGAATCGAAAAAAATCCTTGCTGAATAAAGAGCATTTGCTGAAAACATTAAATCTTGATAGGGAGAAAAAAGAGGGTTAACAACTCCAGATAATACTAAACTTAAATCAGGAGTAGGATACATGTGTTTGCTTTTACCGTCTTTCTCCCAAATTTCATACGCTTTTCTAAATGATTCACAAGCAAGACTTGCGTTTTTAGCTGCAAGCATAGCCTTGACTATAACGTCTTCGTTATATTGTTTCTTTGTCATAAAAATAGTTTTTATTTTCATATTTAAACCTTTCTATTTCGTCACTATTAGGTAGATACTATATTTATACAGATATAAATATGATGTTTTTCTTTTTTTAGAATGGATTTTGATAATGTTCGTAAAGCGGGCAAGATAACCGCCGAAGCTGTTGCTTTTGCACGGAGTCATATTACTAGGGGAATGGAACTTGTTGATATTGCTGAAAAGATTGAGGATTTTATTCGGAGAAAAGGGGCAGAGCCTGCGTTTCCCGTTAATTTAAGTATAAATGAGATTGCCGCGCATGCAACTCCCGGGTTTAATGACACAGATATAGCCCGAGGGCTATTGAAAGTGGATATTGGCGTTCAGGTCAATGGATGGACTGGGGATACTGCTTTTTCTTTGGATTTGGATGATCGTGATGAAAATAAGAAATTGATTGAGGCTGCTGAAGCTGGGCTTGATGCTGCCTTGGGAGAGATAAAACTTGGCATTTCTACGCAGATGATTGGCACAGTTATCGAAAAAGAGATTAAGCGTAGAGATGCTGTACCAATTCATAATTTAACGGGGCATTCAATTGAGCAGTGGAACGTTCACGCTGGAATTTCAATTCCGAATCACTCTACTGGAGCGAGTCATATTTTGAAAGAGGGAGTTTATGCAGTTGAGCCCTTTACAACTTTTGGTGCGGGGAAAGTTAGAGATGGAAAGCCTTCTGGAATTTATCATTTCGCTGAAATTAAAGGAGTTAGAGATAATTTTTCTCGAGAAGTTTTAGCTTTTATTGTTGATAATTATAAAGAGATGCCTTTCTGTTCTAGATGGATTCATAAGAAATTTGGAACACGCGGTCTTTTGGCGTTGCGATTATTGGAGCAAGCGAGTGTTTTGTATCAATATCCCCAACTCATTGAAGCTAGTGGGGCGAAAGTTGCGCAGGCGGAACATACTATTATTATCACGAAGGGGAAGATTGAGGTTATTACTAGGTAAAATTTTTTATAATTCTGGAAAGGTTTTTATAGCTCTCTCTCTTTTAGTTTGTATGATAAGTAGAAAAGCAATTTTACCATTGGGTTTAATGCTTTTAGTTGGACTCTCGGTTTTTGTTTCTGCTGCCCAAAATTGGAATGCTGAATATCAAGTACCTATATACAAAGGTTGGAATTTGATTTATGGGTTTATAGAGATTGACCAACTAGATGCAGGTTCATTTGATAAATCTTCTATTAAAGCAATTTATGCGTTTATTCCGTCAATTCAGCAGTATGCACAGGTTTATCCAGAAATGGATGTTTCTAGAATAAGTTTAATTGATGATGACGAATTATTAAACACGGCTTTTTGGGTCTATTCTAGCTCTGAAACTGGTGTGGATTTTAATGGAATTTATAACGGTGTAGAGTATGGAATAGTTGAAGGTCTTATACCCTATAATCAAAGAATTATGTATAAGGGTTGGAATTTTGTCGGAGTGACTCCTGATATGATTCCAGGTCCGCAAGATACGAATCTTAAAGATATTGTTGGAAATTGCAACATTGTTAAATCTTACTTTTTTAGCCCGAGTGCACAAACTTGGGGTGTTGCTCCAATAGAGCGTTTTCAGCTGGAAGAGAATTCACTTGGTACTTCATGGGTAATAAAGGTTAGCGATAATTGCAAGTTAGGAACTTCAAGCGACAGCGATGTTCCTGCAGTTCCAAATTTACCTTAAAAATGATGAAACAAAAAAGAGGAATGGGTGTATTGATTTGGGTTTTGATAATCTTAATTATCATAGCTATTGGAATTGGGATTTACTTTATGCTTTCTGGTGATGGTTCTGCTGTTTTGAGTGGAATTAGTGGCGGAAATTCTGTTCCTTCGCCTCCAGCTTTGCCTTCTGAATAGTTTTGGTGGGAAAGAAAGTTATTTAAAGTGCAATCTTGTTAATGAATTATATACCCCCCAGGTTTGCACAGCAACCCTGGGTTTAACGTTTTCTAAATATTTATTAAGATTAGCTGATTATTTTTTTATGGATAAAAACTTCCGTGAAAGAGAGAGGGTAATTGTTTTCATTGATGGGAGTAACGTATATCACATTGTAAAAGCCCTTCTTCCAGATAAGAAGCAATTTTGTTTTAATTTTGAAAAAATGTTGAATTATATTATCGGAAATAGAAATTTAATAAGATTTTATTATTATAATGCTCCTCTGGATAGAAAAAAGAATGAAGAAAGCTATGTTAAACAGCAAAGATTTTTTGATAGAATAGCGAAAATTCAGAAATGCAATTTTGTTTTGTGCAGGATGCTAAAAAGAAAAATAGGCGAAAGAGTTATTTATGAAGTAAAAGAGGATGACATTCGTCTTGCTGTAGATATGGTAAAACTTGCTTATAATGATGCTTATGATACTGCGGTACTTGTTTCTTCAGATGGCGACTTTGTTCCCGCTATTCAGGCGGTTAAGGAAATAGGAAAGAATGTTGAAAATATTGGCTTTGAAAATAGGGTTTCTTATCATTTGCAAAAAGAATCAGACAAATTTGTTAGGTTGAAAAAAGAAATTGTTGAGAGTTTCTTTAATTAGATTCTTCTTTAATAAAAACACCGCCTAGTTTTTTATATTCTTCAAATAAATATTCTATAATATTATTTTCTTTTTCTATGAATTCTTGATATGATTCTTCGAAATCTAGAGTTTTATCTTTGTTTTTTGGATGCGGAGTGTAGCCTTCTTGGGAAGGCTTGCCCATTTCATTTTTGAATAGAGTTACATCCCAATGCGCGAAGTAATTTCTTGTGGTATTTAGCTTTCTTAAGTCGTATTCAATTTTTGAATCAAATTCTGGAAGTATTTTTTTTATTATTTCTAATCTCAATGCAAAGTTAAAGTATTGATTGTATAGGACGTCTAAAAGGAAATCCATTTTTAATTTTTTAATCATTCCGCAAGAAATCCTTGGCTTTCAAGCCAATGAATGAATTGCG
>JBBSYE010000006.1:0-70886 GCA_038045385.1 Nanobdellota archaeon | reverse complement strand
TACCGCAATTCATTCATTGGCTTGAAAGCCAAGGATTTCTTGCGGAATGATTAATAAAAATGTTAAGGCTGTTGCTAAGAGATTTGGCTTGAAGATAAAGGTCAAACCTGAAGGCATTAGCGATGAACAATTACATAAACAGGATATTGTAGTTGTTGTTGCTGATAATGTTCCAGGCTGGCTTTTCAAGAGCAAGAAGAGGAGAGTTATTTGGTATAAGATAAGGGATGCAGATAATGATAATATTAAGGAAGTTTTGAATAGGACTAATTTATTAGATGGAAAAATGAAAGATCTTGCTAGAAAGCTTAGCTAGTAAGGTATTTAATATCCTATTGATATTAATTGAAAAGAAGATGATAATAATTAATTTTAAGAATTATAAATTTGGGGATGATGTGCTAAAACTTGCGAGATTAATTGAGCAACATGTTCCTAATGCTGCTGTTGCGCTATCTGCGACGGATATAAGGCTTGTGACTGGTAAAACTAGCTTGAATGTTTACGCTCAGCATTGTGACTTGAGCGATGAGAGAAGCACAGGATTTGTTAGCGCTTCCTCTTTGAGAGCGTCTGGGGCTTCTGGAGTTATTTTAAATCACTCTGAACATCCCATTAAATTGGATATTTTGAAAAAAACTATTGAGCAATGTAGAAAGGCTAAGCTCTTAACTTTAGTTTGTGCTTCTTCTTTCGATGAGGCTAAAAAAATTGTTTCTTTAAGGCCAGAGATGATTGCTTTTGAAGACCCTAAGATTATCGGCACTGGGAAATCTATAACTCAATATGAATCTCATGAGGTTAAAAAGTTTGTCAATTTGCTAAAGAATAGTGGAATTGTGCCGATTTGCGGGGCTGGAGTTTCCAATTATAGGGATGTTGATGAAGCATATAAGCTCGGATGTAAGGGCGTATTGATAAGCTCTGCAATTGCTAAAAGTAAGAATCCTTCTTCTTTGCTAAAGGAATTAAGTGCTTGGAACTTTTAGTCGGGCGTAAAGATTATAACTGCTGAATTTTAGTTTAATAAATGATAATACTATTCGGCTCAACAGGCGACTTGGCTAAAAAGAAACTTTGCCCAGCATTATATTCTTTGCATAAAAAGGGGCTTATTGATGAAGAAATCGTTTTTGTTGGGAGAAGAGATATTGATATTGAGGAGTATATTGAGTTAAGTGGACTTTCTTCTTTTGCGAATGATGGTGGACTTATGGATTTTGTCAAGAAAGCCCATTATATAAAAGCAGATATTGACAAGCCCAATGGAGAATTTAAAAAATTAATTGAAAAGATTTCTTTTTCTGATAAAGTGATTTATCTTGCTACTGCAGATAATCTTTTTTTAAAAATTATTAGTTTTTTGGATAAGGAGAAGGTATTGGATAAAAAAACGAGAGTTGCATTTGAAAAGCCATTCGGGCATGACTTAAAATCTGCTAAAGAGCTTGACAAAAAACTTGGAGATTATTTAGAAGAAGAGCAAATTTTTAGAGTGGACCATTATCTTGGAAAGGATTTTGTTGATGAAATATTAAATTTTAGAGTTTCTGGGAAATTTGAGGAAAAATGGAATGGAAATTTTATTGATAATTTTCAAATTACCATTTCAGAAGATATGGGGATTGAAGGTCGTGGAGAGTATTACGATAAAGCTGGGGCTATAAAAGATATTGTTCAGAGTCATATGCTACAACTTCTTTCTTTGGTAGCGATGGAAAGGCCTAAAAGTGATGATTTAAAATCAATTAGAGGTTCAAAATTTGAGTTGTTGCAGAGACTTGAAAAAGTAAAAAAAGAAAATTGTATTGTCGGGCAATATGAGGGATATACTGAAGATGATGAAGTTACTAAGGGCTCAAAAACTGAAACTTTTATTGCTGTGAAAATTTTTGTTGACAATCCAAGATGGGAAGAAATTCCTTTTTATTTAAAAACTGGAAAGAAGCTTGATAAAAAGCATACTTCCGTCAATGTTTTAATGAAAGATAAAAGCATCGTTAGCTTTTCTGCTAAGGGCAAAGATGAGGCTTATCAGAAAATATTTTCTGATTTGATTAGTGGAAATAAGATTAGATTTGTTGGAAATGATGAAGTTGATGAAAGCTGGAGATTTACTGATTTACTGATTAACGTTGCGAAAAAATCTAAGTTATGTATTTATGAAATTGGAAGCCGAGGACCTAGAGAAGCTGATGTGCTTTTGAAGAAAGATGGAAGAGTTTGGATTAATTAAGAAGATTTTTTCTTTGTACAAATGAGAGCATCAAAATAAGAAAGAATGCTAGAACCGTCATTAATGGGATTGTTATGTAGCCGAAGTGCATTGTGAAGACTTCAGTACAGGATATTCCGTTGCTTATTGCGTCGCAGAAGGCACTTGCTCCTCTTAGCTGAATGAAATAATGGTAACTTGAAATAAATAGGCCGATTATAGAAAGAATTGATGAATAAATCCAGACGCTGTTGTCTTTTTTTATCCAAGCGATTGCGAACATAAAGACTTGAGGATAGATAAAGATTCTTTCATACCAGCAGAGTATGCATGGAGGATAGTTCAAAATCTCCGAATAATAAAGACTTCCGAGCATTGCAACTGAAGAAATTAGAAAGCCGAAAAATATTCCTGTTCTTTTTAGAAAATGCAAGAACCAAGAATGCTTGAGATTATTATTTGAGGCCACGATTATAGATTCCCCAATTATCCAAAAGATTATTGCTTGGGCTAAGAAAGAGAGCGCTACAAGGAAGCTTACTAAAGGTTCTGCCATAAAAAAAGATATTTGAGGAGTATTTAAAGAGAGTGGTTTAGTTCTTAATAATAATCTATTTTAAATAAGTCTATGTATATTGGATTTTATGAAAATTGGATTTATCGGTCTTGGTAGAATGGGGCTTGCTTTGGTGAAGAATTTAATTGATAAAGGACATGAGGTTGTTGTTTATAATCGTTCGCCCGAAAAGATAAAAGAAGCCGAGACTTTTGGAGCAATTGGAGTTAATTCGCTTAGTGAAATGATGGAAGAACTTGAAGGAATAAGAGTGGTGTGGATTATGGTAACTGCTAACGCTGTTGATGAAATTCTTAAGCAACTTGAGAGTTTATTGAGGAAGAAAGATATAATTATTGAAGGAGGGAATTCTTATTTTGAAGATTCGCAAGCCAGATCTAAAAGATTTGATAATCTTGGTATTAGATATTTAGATTGTGGGACTTCTGGGGGGATTGAGGGCGCGAGGCATGGCGCGTGTATGATGATAGGAGGTTCTCTTGAGGCATTTTCTTTCGTGGAAACTATTTTTAGAGACGCTTGTGTTGAAGAAGGATATGCGCATGTTGGCTTATCTGGAGCTGGACATTTTGTTAAAATGGTGCATAATGGAATTGAATATGGGATGATGGGTGCTTTGGGAGAAAGAATGCAAATTCATAATGATTTTGAGAAAAAACTTGGGTTAAATTTAAAGCAGATAGCGAGGGTTTATGCTCATGGAAGTATTGTTGAGGGTAAACTATCTGCGTTGTTGGAGCGTGGACTAAAGAGAAATGATTTTGATTCTATTTCGGGAATAGTTCCAAAAGGTGAGACTGAAGAAGAAATGGAAAAGCTTGAAAGATTGGGGGATATGAAAGTGTTACATCAGGCTAGACTTATGCGCGTCGCTACTCGAAAGAAAGAGACTTATGCCGGAAAAATTATTGCAACTTTGAGAAATGAATTTGGCGGGCATAAGGTTGAGAAGAAATAAGTTTAAATATATCTTAATTTTTTAGTTTTTATGCATACAGGCAGAACTGAGAAAAGGTTTAAGGAAGAATTTGGAAAAGTTGGGATTGAAGTTAATGGAACAAGAGATTTTGATATTCAAGTTAGAAATCCTGATTTATACACACGGATAGCCAAAGAAGGATTAGAAGGGTTAAATGATTCTTATGTTGATGGATGGTGGGATTGTGATAGGATAGATGTTCTTTCTGAAAGAGCTATCGGAGGGGATTTGCCGAAGATTTTTGCTAACCATCCAAGAGTTTGGAAAAAGTTCTTGAAGGAAAAGATGTTTAATCTTCAGACAAGGAGACATTCTAAAGCAGATATTCATAAACATTATGATTTGCCTCCTGAACTTTTTATGTCATTTCTTGGGGAAACTAGGCAATATAGCTGTGCTTATTGGGATGGATTAAATAGAAAAGACCATGGAGATCTTGATAAAGCACAAAGACAAAAAATGGAGTTGATTGCTTTAAAGGCAAGACTTGAGCCAGAAATGAGAGTTTTGGATATTGGGTGTGGTTGGGGAGGACTCGCAAGGCATTTTGCTACGAGACATGGAGTTGACGTTGTGGGAATTACTTTATCGGAAGAGCAAGCTAATTCTGCAAGGAATTTTTGTGAAGATTTAGGAGATAAAATTGAAATTCGCATTCAAGATTATAGAGATGTTAAAGATAAGTTTGACAGAATTGTTTCTGTTGGGATGGTTGAGCATGTTGGGCAGAAAAATTATGGGGATTATTTTGGTAGTGCACTCAAAGCATTGAAAGATAAAGACGGATTGTTTGTTTTACATGGATTTACTTCAAGAGAAAGTTTCCCTAATAGAGAGCGTTCTGAAGTTAATTGGTTTTCCAGAAGAAATGGGATATTTCCTGGAATGGTTATTCCTTCACCAAAACAACTAGCAGGAGCGTTTGAAAAAAGATTTGTCATTGAAGATGTTCATAACTTTGGAGTTGATTACGACCCTACTTTAATGGCTTGGGATCATAATTTCAGGGAAAATTGGGATAAATTAAAGGAAAGCTCTGAACTTTTTGCTCAATGGCCTGAGGAAAAGCAAAATAGGTTTTATAGAAGATGGCATCATTATCTTACTTTTTGTGCTGGAGCTTTTCGTGCAAGAAGATATCAGTTACATCAATATGTATTATCTCCCGAAGGGGTTTCTGGAGGCTATAAGGCTCCAAGAGAAATACCTCGAAGTTATGGACAACATTCTAAAGTTGCTTCGGAGGTTGAAGTTTAAAATGATGAATAGAGCTGATGGAAAAGGACTTGAAGCACTTGAATTTGACCATAATACTTGGAGATATGCAGTTGCTGGACTTTGTGCTGGGGCTTCTGCTTTGATTATTGCGAGTGAGCCAGAATATTATAACAGTGAAGAATTAAAACTTGCGGGAATTGCAATGGCTGGCTCTGCTTCTCTAGTTTGTTCCGGAACTTTAATTTATCGTCTATGGAAAGCGCTTCGTTACCTTGAGAATGAGATTAGAAAAGAACAGCCGTATACTCCGCCGAAAAAAACGAGCAATTGGAACCCCTAATGAAATTATTAAATCACACTCTCTAACTATGACTACTCCTCTTGAAAATCTTGAATTTAATTATTCTATCCTAAAAGGAGTTGCTGGTGGACTTTGTACTGCAGCCGCTGTAGCTTTTATTGTTGATAAAATAAGTGATGGTAATGAAATTTACAGAATGGGTGGAATGGGTGTTGCAGCTTGTTTGGCGAGCGTATGCATGTGCGCTTTTGTTTATCGAGCCCATAAAGATTTTCCTAATATTTCACCTCCTAGAGAACCACCATACACTCCACCAAAAAAGACAAGTAATTTTGATCCTTAGATAATCGTCCCTAAATATAAAATAATTGCAATTCCTATTGCATGAGTTATGAAGCTTAGAATCATTAGAATATGTGGCTTGATTGAGGTAAAGCCTGCTAGAAGAGAAACACCGACTTCGTCGGGTAATGGCGAGGCGAGAATAAAACCTGCAAAAATAAAAAGAAAATAATTTCTTACTTTTGAGCTAAAATTTTCTTCTATGACTGATTCCGCTTCTTTTACAATCATTAAATGCTCAATTTTTTGGAAGTCTTTTTTAAATGATAGATGAACATATTTGAAAATTCCATAGTCAATTATGACGCTTCCTATTCCGCCGATTATACTTGCTAAAAAAATGTTTTTTACTGATATGCTTAATAGTAATGCTATGCTTATCGGAACGGTAAATCCTAAAGCGTACAACCCTCCTGCTAAAAGAGAGCCAAGATATCCTGAATTTTCTGCACCGTTAAATAATTGTTGAATTGCTGGCTGGTCAAAGAGCCAATAGGCTAGGGCGAGCATTGCGAGAAATATGGCTATTTTGTGGTTTTTTAGGCGAAAGATATGACGCACGTACATTAATTACTATAGGATTGGAGAGATTTAAACATTACTTTACGCTAAAACTTAAATATCCTAATTCTTTATTTATGAAATGTGTTTTAATCCAGCAGTTTCTCTGACAACTGCAATAATTGAAATATTTTTGGCTTCGTTTATATTTATCAAATACCGCAAATCAAGCATTACGATTTTTTCTGCAATTATCATGTATTTCTTAGGACTCTATCAGTTTAGTGAATTTATGCTGTGCATTTCTGAAAATCCATTTCTCTGGGCAAAAGTAGGATTTATCATTTATACATTTTTACCTGCATTAGGAATTCATGCAACTTTAAGGATGACTGAGCGAAAAAAATGGACCTTTCTTTCTTATTTAGTTCCTGCTTTTTTTGCACTTTATGCGATATTTAGATCTGATTTTATATCATACGCTTCATGTAATAGTATTTTTGTTACAGTGAGTAGCCTTTTAATTTATACCCCTATAAGCAATTTTAATTTGGTATTATCAATTTTATATGCTTCTTATTATGGGATATTTATCTCATTGTCCTGCTTTATACTTGTTCATCCTTCAAGTTTTAAAAAAGATAGAAAGAAGAAGAAAATATATTATCTTTTTATTTTAGGAGTTCTTTTGATGGTTATCCCCACCTTTGTCTTTTTGGTTTTCCTCCCTTCTTTATCTATTCGTTTTCCTTCAGTTTTTTGCCATTTCGCTATTCTCTTAGCGATAGTGTTGTTTTTGGCAAGTTCGTTGGACAATAATAAACTTAAATCAAATAAATAAAATGAAAACATTTATCATAGAACATCTTGAGCCGAAATTGTGGAAATGGTGCGAGATTGAATATAAGAATATTTCAAAGCTTGTTGGAAAAGAGAATGTTTGGTTTACTAATATAAAGGATAATGGGAGAAAGCTTGTAAGTTACGGGAAGGTTTTTGGAAAATCTGTTAGAACTATGCAATTAAAAAATTCGTGCATTCTTGACCCTGATGCAAAAGAAACGCTGACGCCAGAGATTGCTAAAAATTATGAATATTTTATTTTTGGTGGAATTCTCGGAGATGAAAAGTTTAATTGGCGCACTAGAGATGAATTGACTAAATATATGAAAAATATTCCTGCTTTCAATCTTGGAAATGGACAGTTTTCAACTGATAATGCTGTGCTTGTGACTAACGAAATAATAAAAGGTAAAGAACTTGGAGAAATTGAGTTTAAAGATGAACTTGAAATTAAAATAAAGAAAGGCGAGAGTATAATTTTGCCTTATCGTTATCCTTTGATTAACGGAAGAGCACAAATTTCCTCTGAACTTGTAAGGTATTTGAAAAAGAAGAAAGACTTTTAATAAAATCTAGTCCTTCTTGGATTTTCTGCTGTTGGGCCAATGTATACTTCAAAGTCTCTTTCTGTCAAAATTGTCGCTTGGGCAGTTATTCTATTTGCTTCAGCAGTTCCATCTTTTTCCATTTCTTCGCGAACTTGCTTTTCAAATGCCTCAATTTCGTGCCTTGTAAGTTTTTCTACTTCTGGCCTGATTGGGATTACTAAATCGCTAACTTTCACGTCTTTTTATGAAGTTTAAGTTTATATATTAATCTGAAATTTTTCCGAGAAAGCGATAACTTTCTAATACGCTACCCATCTCAATTATTTGTTGATTATCGTTTATAACAAATGCTTGAGCTTCCCAAGTATCTCCAGTATCGCTATCTAATGTCTGCTGATATGTTCCTAATACTGGGAGCCCATCATAAATCATTTTTGGACTATAACTAAATTTTATTTCTTCAGGTATTTGGTCTGCATCTCTTATTATTTCTTCAACAAAATAAACCGCCATTCCATATTTGCCAGGGTCTTTTGTATCCTTTGATGTTCGCTTAAGAGCTAATAGGACCTCCAACACATCCTGCATATTCTCAATTTTAGAATCAAGTTCATCTTTCTTATCTTTCAATTCAGCCAATTTTTCTAATAATCCATTAGGGTTTTGAAAATTCAAAAACTGCTCTCTGTTCATTCTTTGCTAATTTACAGGCAGTTTAAAAACATTGTTGTTTCATCTTTCAATAAAGAATTCTTTTTCTGGAACTCTGACTTTCTTGTAACTTGCGGAGCTATCTTCGTTTGAGCGATAGCCTAAAGTGCAGATAACTGTCGCTAAAAGATGCTCTTTATCTAAATTGAGAACTTGAGTGACTTGTTGAGGATCAAACCCTTCCATGGGGCAAGCATCTATTTTCGTTAATGCAGAGGTAGTTAGAAGATTCCCTAGAGCTATGTATGCTTGCTTTTGAGACCAAATAGTTTTGCTTTCTGTTGACATTCCTTGTTCAAAGCCCAACATCATATTTTTGAAGCCGTCAAGATTTTCTTTTTCTATATTTCTTGTTGAAGCTATTAGGTTGATGTATTCTTCTATATCTTTGCTTGAAAGATTTGTTTTCGCTGCGAATATGAACAAATCTGAAGCTTCAGTTATTTGTGGTTGGTTCCATGCTACTTGGGAGACTTTTTTTCTTAATTCTTCATTCTTAACATGGATTACTTTGAATGGTTGTAAACCATAAGATGATGCAGTTAAGCGAGTGGCTTCTTTTAGTAATTGTAAATCTTCATGAGATATTTTTCTATCTGAAAATTTTTTAGTTGCGTAGCGCCAATGAAGTGAATCAATTATTTCTTTTCCTATCATCTCTGTTCTTTATATTGGCTGTATTTAAGTGTATTCTATTTATTTTATTTCTGAGATATTGTGGACTTATTGCAATATCCTCTGTCTTATGAATAGAATAGCATAGCCCATAGATTTTGCTTTAATAATTGTAATAATAAATATCAACAATAATTAAGTTTATCTCCGAAGTTAAAATGCAGTTATTAAGAAGGCTTTTTATTTTCTAAGTATCTTTTTACAATAAAGCTAAAATTACAATACCTATTTCTGGATAGAATTAAATAGTTTCGCACTATTAGATGATATGACAAAAAAAGTGGCTGAAAAGAAACTAACGCCAGAGCAATATCATATTCTTCGTGAGAAAGGAACGGAGATGCCTTTTACTGGGAAATTGCTTTATAATAAAGAAGATGGAGTTTATCGTTGTGCTGGTTGCGATGCTCCATTATTTAATTCTGATTCTAAATTTGAATCTGGGACTGGATGGCCAAGTTTTGATAAGCCGATAAAAAATGCTGTTCGGTATATGAAAGATAAAAGTGCGTTGGTATTGCGAACTGAAATAATTTGCGCGAATTGTGGGGGGCATCTTGGACATGTGTTTGATGATGGGCCTACCGAAACTGGCGAAAGATATTGCTTGAATTCTTGTGCTTTGGAATTTAAGAAAGGTAAGAAGAAATAATTATCTGAACATTTCTACTGGGGCGTAAGTTGTTTTTATATCGCCTTTTTCGGTAAGGATTTGCATTGCACAGATTTCTCGAACAATGCTGCCTAGAGCAGGCTCGTTGTTAGAATAAAACCTCACTCTTTCTAAGGCATCTACCCTAGCATTGCCTTTGTACAAGAAGATTTCCTTTCTTCCACAAAGTTGAATTTGTGTTAACTCTGTTTCTCCTGTAACAACTGAGCTAGATTGAACTGTTCCTTCTATTGATTTTCGACATAAAACTGTTTGAAATTCCATAGTTTCAGTCCAATATTGGAGATTATAAACTTTTTGCTATAAATGAGATTAATAATAATTTGAATTTCTAGGGTCGTTGTTGAAATTAATTATGTTTCTACTATTTGCTGTTTGTCCAAAATATCTAATTTCTCTGCTAATAGGCATTGTTACTGGTTTTGCATCACGAGCTTCTCTTAAAACTTCTGGAAGAGAAATAAAAATTGTTTTGCTTACAACTTGCATAGAGGGTCTTACTTCAATATAAAATGGTTCGCTACCTTCTAAAGTTACTTTTTGATGATATGGGACTTTAGGATTTAATTCTCTAATCTGAGGCATTATTTCTCGGCATTCTTCAGGACAAAAGCCTTTTTCTTGTGTCAAGTCTATAAAAATATTGCCGAAAATATAGGAGTTAGCACTTTGTTGCATTTTTGTATCTTTAGATGGTAATTCTGCCATTCAAATATATTTTATAATGGTATAAAAAGATATTGTCAGCCATGAATTGGGCAGTCGCCATTAGTCCAATATTCTACTCGGTCATCTTCGCAGGCTTGACAAGTGTTTACGAATATTTTAACGCATGGGCCATTGCATGAGCCTTGTTGTTGAGTAAACCAGCCACAAACAACACCTTGGCTTTCATCGCATTCTACATCTCTGCTTTCTGGAGCGCAGTAGTGTGGTTCGTAATATATGTTTGGCTCGGATTCTGGGGGTATTGGATTTACTACTTGTCCGCTAATTCCGCTTCCTGATGCTCCTGAAGAACCTCCCGAACTTCCTCCTGATGAAACAGATGGATTATTTTCATTTTTAGTTTCCGTGTTTTTTTGAGATAGGATATTTGAAATTGAGTTAAGATTAAATGAAGAATCTTTTATTACTGAATAGCTGAAGAAAGCTACAACGATAAGAGCTAACGAGAGAATTAAGGTATAAAATATTTTCATATTATTTCCTCTTTTTCTTGCTAACTTTTTTTTCTTTAAAATAAGATTTTACTTCTTTATTGAATAAAATTACAAGGCCATACGCTCCGATTGCTGTTCCAATTGGAAAGCTGAATAACATTAAAATTGATAATACTACTGATGGAAGCCAAGCCCATTTTTTAAATTGCCATAGACCTATGCTCAAAATTAGGGCGATTAAACCGAAGACCGCCATTAAAATTCCAAATATTACGATAAGCGAGTCTGGTTGATATTCTACTCCAGAAGCAATAAATTCTTGTTGTAATTCTGGAATTTTCTCGGCTATATATGTGTTGAATGAGCTTGTGAAAATTAAGGAGATTATTAATCCCGCGAGTATGCCGAATATACCTACGACAAAGAAAAGAGCACTTAAAACCTTGACAAAATTTTTGCTCACCATGATATCATTTAGAAGGTTTTGTTTATAATATTATCGTAAAACGTACGGAGAGGGGTTAAAACTTTTGGGATCTCTCCCCGTACATTAATTTGTTTATTATTTGGGTTTAAAAGGTTTGCTTTTTTATTTTTTAGTTAAATTGCAATTCCAGAATCTTTAGGATTTTT
The DNA here is from genome assembly GCA_038045385.1 of Nanobdellota archaeon. Classification (GTDB taxonomy): domain Archaea; phylum Nanobdellota; class Nanobdellia; order Pacearchaeales; family GW2011-AR1; genus JBBSZK01. The sequence continues at coordinate 59,507 of JBBSYE010000006.1, read as the reverse complement.
ATCGTGCTGGTCCATTCGTCCGGCGATAAGGCAATCAAAGCAAGGGCTAATCTCGCCGTTTGCCCTAATTATTCTTCTTTTGTCTTGGCATTTTTCGCATTGGGGCTTTTGTTCCATGATAATAGATGTAATTGGGGCTTTTAAGATTTCGTGTATAGGAGGATATATGTTTTATTTGATAAACGCCCGCTGCGGGAATCGGACCCGCGTCTCCAGCGCGACAGGCTAGCGTACTAACCACTATACTAAGCGAGCAATGAAATATCTTGTTATTGATGTCTTTTAAATCTTACTTGTGCTATTATTTTCGAATAAAAAAGCTACCATTCTCTTTGACCAATATAAGTATGTTTATCAGAGAAAGCTGGAAGATGTGCAATACCGCAACTGATTAAAACTTCAGGTCTATTGGGATGGGATTGAAGCACTTTATCCATTTCCTTGCGCGCACAGGCATTCCAGCCAGTCATTAATCTTGTATGGGCTTCTGGATCGTAGCAAAATCGTATAGCTCGTGTTGCTTCGTCTACATTTACGCCTAACTTCTCAAGAATAATAGCATCGAGTTCCCTACTGTTTCTAACATCGTCCCCATTGGCTTGTATTACGCTTGCTATACACCATCCCCTTATCTGATCTAACGAAAGACTAGATCCCTGTGCAACTTTATCTTGGGTCTCACGATCAAATATTGAACCGATTGGGTCTGCTGAGGGAATTCCCAATATATCTGGAACTTTATGAAAATACAAAACATGAGGCAATCTTTTTATTAATGTTGCTTCGTCTAAATCCCTGTAAGCGTTTAATCCTTCTCTTACTATCAGCCAATTACTAGGATTTCTTCTCATTTTTGGAATAATTTCATGTTGTATGTGATAAAGCGGAGCCATCGCTCCATGAATCTCTCCAACTAAGTATAGATTTCTTCCGTCCCTTTGCTCTATATCAATTACAGGTTTTGTATCTGATTCCATCGAAGGACAAATAGTGTTCCATAGATTGTCTAGCGCTTGTTCTTTGTCTTCCATAAAAATTGATTATAATAAGGTATAAAAACCTTACTTAATGTAACTTGATAAAGACGACAAGCGATAGATTTAAATATCTGCTTTGTGCTTGTAGATTATGAATAAGAAATTTATGCTGGGAATTTTTGCCGTATTCTCGTTAATTGCAATTTTATCTTTAAGCTCTGCTTACTACTACGATAACGACTATAAAAGACAATATAGCGTTAAAGAGAGCTATACTGGAAATGGATATACTTACAGCGAAAGAAGTTTGAATCAAGACCCTTGGGGTAAGACATCTGTTACTAAGACTATACAGAATTACGATACTCCAAGAGGAAGCTACAGATATTATGCTGTAAATAATGATGCTTCTGATTATTTTGAATATGGTCCTTCTGGTTATAATTCTAATGTTAGACACTTGGGATACGGATGGGAAGATTCATGGAGAAGAGAAGTTTATGATTCGCAATATCACCCTTATTATTACGAGCCAAGATATAATGGTCAATATTGGGATTGGCAGTATGATTACGGCAGACCAAACTATAGATAGAGAGAATTTTACTTGTAACTTTATTCTAATACAATAGTTTTAATAATTCAGGTTTTATCACAAAATTGAAATGAAAAGTGGCGTTATGGAAAATGTTTTTTATAATGAAGGCTGGTCTCTATTATCTTCGGGAAAAGAACTTGAACCTTTAATTTTCTCTAATGGGAAGAATCAGAAAGATATTGTTGATGAAGTTGTTGGGCATATTAAATCTGGGAAGAAAATTGTTTTTATTAATGGGGTTTGTGGAACTGGTAAGAGTGCGATTGCTTTGAATATTGCTCGCAGACTTGGGAGAGCGTCAATTGTGGTGCCTGTTAAAGCTTTGCAGAAGCAATATGAACAAGATTATATGGGAAAGATGGGAATTATTAAGACTAATGGATCTCCCTTGAAGATTTCGATGATTACCGGTAGAGAAAATCATAAATCGCTCTATAAAGAGGATGCAAATTGCGCGGACCCTTATTTGCCCGATACAATAAAACTTATTGAGAAAAATTATGATATTATAAAAAGGTTTTACAAAGATAATCCACTTATGGGAAATAAAGACTTGCCTCCGATAAAAACTCTAAGAAGAATAAGTATTGCGCCTGCTAATCCCTATTGGAGTCCACTTGTTCCTGCAGATAAGGATATGCCCTTGAGTGATGCAAGAAAGAAAAGATATAGAGGACTTGGGGGACAAGATTTTATTTTTTATCATAGGAAAGAGGGATGCGGATATTACGATCAATATCAGGCTTATATTGATTCTGATGTAATAATATTTAATTCTGCTAAATATAAAATTGAAACTTTGCTAAATAGAAAGCCTGAAACTGATGTTGATATAATTGATGAGGCTGATGAGTTTTTAGATAGCTTTGCAAATCAACAATCTATAAATTTGACTAAACTTGGACAGAGCTTGACTATGCTTGCTAATGGAAACCCCGATATTGTCTCTCAATGTAAGGAGATTGTTGAACTTATTGAGAAAGAAGAGATGGATAAAGGTCCTTTGATGATTAATGAAGATTCGATCTATCCTCTTGAGGAAACTTCCGTATATAAAATATTGCGGCTACTTTTGACAACGACTGAGCTTGAAAATGAGATTCATCAAGACGAGCTAACTTACTTGTCTAAGGGCTTTGAAATTGCTGCACAATTCATTCCATTTTCCGAACAGACTTTTTTGACTTTTAGGAGAGATGATAAAGATTTGTTTGCGAGTCTTGTGACGACAAACCTTTCACAACAATTTCGCGAGTTAGTTGATAAGAATAAGGCTATTGTTTTGATGTCTGGCACGCTACATAATCCAAAGTTGATTGAGAAAGTTTTTGGTGTTCCTGGAGGAGTTGTTGTTGATGCTGAAATTAAAGCCCCTGGTGTGATTGAGATTATTAGAACTGGAAAAGAGTTTGATTGTAAATATTCAACTTTTCAAGCTAAGAAAAAGACTAGAGAGGACTACTTGAAGGCTCTTGATTTGGCAATAGGTAAAGCGCCTCGGCCAACTTTGGTGCATATCAACGCTTTTGAGGATTTGCCTAGTGAAATGGAAAAGCAACTCTATGGACTGAAAAATGTAATGACTAAAGGAGAGCTTAATGCGCAACAAGAGCAAGATAAAGATGGAGAGTTTGTCAGGGCTTTTAAGAGAAAGGATAGAAGTATTCTTTTTAGCACTAAATGCTCAAGAGGCATAGATTTTCCTGGAGACATTTGTAATTCAATAGTTTTTACCAAGTATCCCAATCCTAATATGAATGATACTTTTTGGAAAGTCTTGCAACAAACACATGCAGAGTTTTTCTGGGAATTTTATAGAGATAAAGCCAGACGTGAATTCTTGCAGAGGGTGTATCGGGCGTTGCGTTCAGAGAAAGATCATGTGTATGTTTTATCGCCTGATTTGCGAGTTTTAGATGCCGTTAGAGGATTGCAGATGATTCAAGGAAAGGTTTAAGTACCAATTTATTCGAATTTTTTTATGTTTACATTAGAAGGGCCAGGACTAGGAGATTTTGGTGAAGAAGAAATGGTTGAGATAGTTGAAAACCTCGTAGATTATTTGCATAGACATGATATTTCTAATGTGGCCCTAGTTGATAAAGCTGCAAGACCGGCATATATTGGAATAAAGAGAGTTTGGGACACAAAATATCCTGAAGCTAAAAGGCCTGAAATTTATTTTTTCAATCCTCTGGCCTTTAAATCAGATAACTCTTCTTTTTTTAAATTCTTGTCTTCTAGGAAGATAATTGGAGAATTAAAAAGAAATTATAAAAAACTTATCGATGATAAGACTTTGCCGATTATGGTATTTGATACTTGTATGCATACTGGGAGAAACATGAGTTCAATTGTTGATACTCTCGAGAGGACAGGTTTTGAGGAGATACATACGGGAGTGGTTTCATTCGTTCCAGTTGTGGATTATCATTCTGTGAATCCAGATTTCCAAGCACTTGACTATAAGCCTTCTTGGGGATGCTATCCCTTTGGAGAAGAGATTGGATGGAGAGGTTTAGTTGAAAACTGCTTTGAGAGATTTACTTCTTCTGTAAATAGATCTCTACTTTACAGAGGTTATGGTTTAGAAAGAAGAAGAAAAATTATTGAGCTATTTGAAGGCAAAGGATATTCTCTTGGCTCACAAAACGGCAAAGATTTATAAACAATTATTCTTTTATGAGATATGGTAAAAAGAGGGCATAGACTTGTTCGTGCTTTTACGCGTTTTGGTCATGTTAATGCTCAACTTCTTGGGCCTAGGGCTTTAGGAAATGCTTTTGGAAGTGTTAGCTCCATATTTCTCCTTATAGCTGGATTTATGTCATGGGTTAATTCTTATTATAATGCTGATGTGATAGCGGAGCAGTTTCCAATATCTTTTAGCGTTTATAATTGGACTTTGATAGTTGGTCTGATTGAGGTTTATGTGTTTGGATATATTGCTGGTTTTGTTTTGGCTACTTTGTATAATAGGAGAATATCATGAGTGAAAATAGGGAACTAGCGGGTTATCTTATGAAGTTGTTTGGCTGGATTTCTGGTATTTTAGCTTCGCTTGCTGTAGGATTTGCTATGGCTGAAGGCTCCTTGAGCGTTAGATTTATTTCTGTTCAAGTTACGGCAGTTCTTGGATGGGCTATTGTTATTTTGACCGTATTGAATATTATACTATTCTTCTTTGATAGGCAATAATTTTTGAGCATTGATTGTTTAAGTGAACTTTCTTAATAGTGATAACAAATAGAAAAGTTTAAATATGATGAATAGGGGTTATTTTTATGGATAGCAAAAATAGATTTGTGGAAAATGCAGAAAAGGAAAGAGAACATTGAAATTATAGAACAAGGTCAAATAATCAAGAATCTCAGAAGAATTTGATAGGCTATCTTGCTATTGTGGACGAATTAAAAGAATACATGTTATCAGAAGGCATTTTTAGATTAAGTGTGCGTGGTGTGCCGACCCATGAGAATCCAAGTGCACATATTACTTCTGATGGTCGAATAGTGGCTGAATATTCAAAGGGATTTGGTCCATTCAAGAAGCAAACTACTAGAGTGTATAATTTAAGAGACTTGCCTGAAGTTTTGTGCTTTCTTGATGGTAGGAAACATATTACCTGCTTAGATCAAGTTTGTACTGCAGAATTTGGTGGAGCAATAAGGATGATAGAGAACTCTGTTATATTGGGACGTTTTTAGAACTTTTTAGTAAGTGGTGAATTTATATATCCTAAAATCATTTAGCATTACTCCTTTGTAAGGAGGTTTTGTAATATGCACTTAAAAATTATTAATAGAGTTCTTCTTGGACTGCTTATGCTTGTCCCTGGTTTGATGAAACTATTTGTCATGAAACCTGCAGCGGTCAGTGGATTCCTTGATTCTCTTGGATTCCCTGCATCAATGTTCTTTGCTTGGGTTCTTATCATTTTGGAAATTGTTTCTGGAGCTATGATCTTGGCTAACTGGAAAGTTGAATATGCCGTTTGGGCTCCAATAGTTATACTATTGGTTGCTTTGGTAACAACCACTCCGTGGTCTACACCTGGGCAAATTCAGGCAACTAACGTGTTGTTCCATCTTGTAGCTATCTCCGGATATGTTATGCTTTGGAAAGGCGGAAGAATGGCTGAGATGTCAAGAAGAAGATAAGCAATTATCTAATTTTTATTTTTCTTTTTTTTTTACTTATTTTGATTCTTTATTTAGCGTTTCTTAGAATAAAGTAGTAATCTCCATATCCTTGCTTTCCATCTAGTGGCCAGGTTTTGTGCATTTCTACACTTGGGAAAATCATTTCATAGAGTCTTCTTAATGTTGTTACAGATGTTTTAAACTCGCCATCCATTAAGACATCGTTGTGCATTACGTCTAATGCTGTTTTTACCAGATCCCGATCGCCTTTATTTTTTATTACGGCTCTAAGAGATTCATATCCCAATTCTGCAGCTGCTAAAGCTCTTTCTTCTTCGCCTTCATAGTCTCCAAACATTGGATCGCCAAATATGCAAAAACCTTCCGAGTTTAGTAGTTCATGACTACTTACTATAAAACCTGCATGTCGCCAATAAGGTAGATGATGCAGGCCTGCTGTGCAAATAATTGCATCGTATTTTTTCTGTGGAATCCATTGTAGCACATCAGCTTGAATAAAATTAATATCTGGATAATTACTTCGGGCATACGAAATAAAATCTTCGCTGATATCTACGCCCGTTAGCTCTAAGTCTGGTCTTTGTTGGTGAATTCTGTTGAGTAAGTATCCTGGTCCGCACATTAAATCGAGAGTTTTGCTATTTTGCGGAGCTTCTCTTATTACGGTATCGGCTACCTCCCTTACTAACTTGCCCCATGGCCAATACTTAAATTCTTTTTCATAGATATCTGCGCTAGGTAAGTCTTTCATTAGAATTTGATTTCGCCGAAGAGGCCGATCATTGTTTTACCTTCTTCATTAATATCTGCTTTAAGTCTGATTTCTAAAGGAGATTTTTTATCAAATAATTTGAAGCCTGTTTCTAATGTTACTCCGCTTTTTTCATTTGATAAATCTCTATATAATCCGCCTGTTATTGCTGTTTCTTTTAATGGGCCGATATCTCCTAGGCGGTAAGAAAAATTTCCGTATAACTTACTTGATTCTTTGAATCTTATATCTAGGGCTATATCTCCTTGATCTTTTCCTAGGAAAAATGCATGAGGGCCGAAGTAATCGAAAAAGCCATTAGCTATATCAAATTTGAGCGTTTGATCTGGAAATACATCTAGTTCGTTATCGCCTTGTCCTGTGACTGTTGTGATATAACGAGTAAAGTTAGGATCTACATCTCCAAAGACAAAACGAGCGTCAATTGGTCTGTCGCCAAGCTTGATGCTTGCCCAGATTTTATCTGTGTTGTATGAGGCGTTAATGTCAAATTTACCTTCGCTAGAAATTCCTCCGCCGATTCCGAGTACTCCGTTTCCGGTTCCTAAACTAGGGAATATTGCTCCGCGTACGTTGCCTTGAGTGTCAAATGTTGCTTCTAGATGTAGCTTATCAGTTAAGTCAAAACCGCCAATAAAGATTGCGCGATTGCCTTGAGGTAATGATTGATAGGTTGCTCCTATGAAACTCTTTGCGGAGTCATGTTGTGGATAGAATGTAAATGAGGCTCTGCTCATATCTTCATTTTCTCGGAATCCGTGGCCAAGATTAAGTCTGAAGTCATTAGTGCTAAAGTCTGTTCCTATATTGATTTTTCCTTCAGGAAGCGTCTCAAGTAGCGTTTTAGAAGTAAAATCTGGATGAGTATAGATTAGAGAATGTTGAGTGTTTAATGTATCTTGTTCTGCGCTATGAACATATGCGTTTCGTGATTGGAAAGTTAGTTTTGCGGGTGCGATTATAGGCTCTTCGGCATAGGCTCTTAAAGGAGCAAGTGCTAGAACTGTCGCTAGAGCTTTTCCTACTCTTGTAATCTTTGTTTTTGTTGTTTTCATTTTCTGTTACGACTTATTAGTTACTATTTGATAGAAAGTGGCTATTTATAGGTATTCCATATCATTTATAGGGTTAATATTAAAATAGAAATAGTTAAATATAGCAAATAACATCTAATAAAATGAATAGGAAACTTATCCAACAGGGAAAAGGAGGATTTACTCTTTATCTTCCTAAGAAATGGATCGATAGTAATAGACTCAAGAAAGGAGATTTGATTGAAATTGAAGAAGGTAAAAGCTCTCTGATATTGAAAGCTGGTACTGGAAAGCAAGAGCCAGTTAAGGTAAGCTTGAATGTTAGTAATGTTGAACTCCTTACTAACCGCGCGCTCATAGCCCTATATGTAAGAGGAGCTGATGAAATTGAAGTAACTTATGTAAAAGAAAATGAAAAAATAAAAGATTTCAAAAAAAGAGTTATCCATGAACTTTTGGGATTTGAGATTTTTGAGCAAGAGAGTGGAAGATTTATCTTGCGAGACGTTACTGGAACTTCTCAAAATCAGTTTAATGGGTTATTTGAAAGATTATTGTTTATGACTGAGTCAATGATTGGAGAACTTGAAATGATGTTTGAAAATAAAAAAAATTCAAAAGAAGTATTAGAGAGTGATCCTGCTATCAATAGGATATCTAATTATTGTTTGAGAATTTTGAATAAGTATGGGCATCCGGAATCAGAAAAAAGTTTACATTATTATACGCTTGTGATGTTAATAGAAGAGATAGGAGATATTTTGAAAGATACTGCTTTGGGCTATAAGGCGAGGTCTGGAGAAGCTAGATATGGTGATATTATGAAGATGATTAAAGAACAATTTTCGCTGTTTAAGAGGCTGTTAAAAGACTTTAATAATCATGAACTAATGATTTTCGCTAAGAATTATGAAACTATTAAGAGCAAAATTAAAGGAAACAATGCACTTGAGGAGAAATTAATTTCATTAAGTCATCATATTATTTTACTTAATAATCAGTTGCTTATTTTGAATTTATGATTTTTTCAAGCTCTTCTCTTTCACAGGCTATTTCTTTTCCGAAATTTCTGTCTGGAGTGCGAAATCTCCATTGGTAATCAGGAGCCATTTTATTTCCATCGTAGTCTTTTACGCCTTCCATAAAATTGTATGATTCCATTGGAACGACCGAAGAATAGAGCGTTTTTCCATTGGTATCTTGGAATATAACGTGGACATTTCTTTTTTCAATGTTTGTTGATCTTGGTAGATTATTAAAAAATGCCCGATCATAACGTACAATGTTTGAATCTTCTACCCATTGATTTGGAACTATGTTGGTGATACATTTAATCGGAAGTAGAGGATAGTTAATAGAGTATTTTTCAAATGGGATATGTTCGCGATTTTCAATGTCTTCTATGCCTATTGCTAATGAACTCTGCGCTCCAAAATCTCTTCTAACATATGATTGATCGATTATTGTAGAGGGATTACCTACTACAACGTTAATTCTTTTTCTTGCAAGTATTCCTCTTGGCTTGATATAATTTATTTTTGATTTTGGAATTTGCTCTTCTCTTACAGACTCATAAATTCCGCCCTGTGCTCCACTAATAATTGGTCCAGGTAGCTTTTCATTTTCTGGAGAGTCCATTTCTACTGCAATTGGATAAACTCCAGACGGTTGATTTTCTGGAATAGTTATGTAACCGCTTGAATTATAGTTGCGACGGCCTTGAAATTGGCCCATCATTTTTGAGTTATCGTTTGGGTAAGCCATTGCTGATAACTGGCAACTTGTTTTATCATCTAGAGGCAATCCTTCAATATACGCTCGGCCATGAAAGCTACTCATTTCTATTTCATGAGCAATTTCTTCTGGAAGTGGAGCCGCTTTAAGTGAAGTGCTGATACATATTTTTTCTCCAGGTTGAGCTCTAATAAAAGTGACTTCTTCTGGAAAGATTGGACGAGGCATAAGATCGTTTGAGCTATTGTAGGCCATCACTTCTAATTTTATTGCGTTGTTACGAATTTCCATATCTGCTCCGTCAAATTCTGCATAAACTTGATATTGTGAGGCTTTTGCGACGTCTATTCTTCTTTGGATATCTTGTTGTTCACTTCCACTATAAGCAGCCATTACACCAAGTATTGCTATTCCGGCCGATACGCCCCATATCATTAAACTATCTGGGTTGTCTATAAATTGATCCGTGAAAACTTTTGAAGTAACATTGTTGTATTCGGAAACAAAGTCTTCTAATGATTCAAATCTTTTGGTCTCATCTGCTGTGAGTGCACGCTCAAGTAATGGCTTGAATCTTTTTGAACGACCTTTTAGCTTGCTTAATGCATTCTTAACGACAGCATTATGATTTTCAAGAATTAGTTTTTTATTTTCGTCTAACAAATCACCTACTTTAGAGTCTTTATGTTTTGCTTCTCCTGTAAGAAAATCATATTCAAATGGAGTTTCTCCTGTTAATGCATAGCACATAGTTATTCCTAATGCATAAATTTCTGTTTGATCTGAATATGTTTCTTCTTTTCCGGTGAATTGTGCTCCAAGTAATGGGTCTCTGATTAAACGACCGCCAGCAGTTGGAGCTAATGATTGTTCTACCTGATTTACTAATTGAGCATTAGAAAGATCTGTTATACGTGCCTCGAGATCGTCTTTAAAAGATTCTTTTGTTTTACGCACAAGAATATTTGATGGACTCAAATCTCTATGATATAAGTTATTTTTTCTCAAAAAAGTTGCTCCCTTTAAGACTTGATTAAATATTTGTTTTGTTTGAGAATAGTTAAGCTTGCCTTTCTCTGCAACAAATTTCTTTAAAGTTGTACATTTATCAAATAGAGGTTCAACGGAGACTGCAAAATCATCTTCAATATAAGCATCAAGCAAGGGGCTTACATTATTACTGATTGCATCTTCTACACTAAGCCTGCCTAATAAATCTAGTTCTCTTCTTGTCCCGCAACCGCGAGAAACGACGAATGTGCTATTCGAGCCTTCTGGAGCTTTGTCGGCTTTTACGATTCTTTTAGTTTTGTTCTGGCTTAGACCAAATTCTACTGTGAATGTTTGTCTTTGCATTCCCTGATCTTTTTCATCAATGGGGGTCAATCCGGAATATTTGCTTCTATCCAAAATTGAAGCTACGCACTCTTGAATTGTCATGTTTTCTAAAAGCCTCATTTTAATTCCTCCTTAACTTCTATCGTGAGTTGTACGATTGTGCCTGGTTTGAGATGCTCTTCAATTAGACGTGGCACTACAATTATTGATTGAGAACCGTGCTTGGCTATCTTTTTTGTTATGATGAACTTCTTTTCTTTCATTGTATAGATTATACATAATCTCTAGAATGGATATTTAAAGCTTGCTATATGTTGTCTTTTTATAATAGTTACATAACGGAGAATTTAAATAGCTATTATGAACGAGTTATTTATGGTAGAGAAGATATTGATGATTACAAGACAGGGTTTTACTGAAAGGCAGAATGGTGATGATGTTGAAGATAAGTCTCTTAGTTCTTGGAGCATAGGTAATTTATACAAACAAGCAAAAGTAGCATTTAAGAATTATTCTGAAGGTAACGTTGGGCTTGAGGGAAATCGCTTTTTTATTTCTCATAGCTCGAGAAAACGCACGAGATATACTGGAATTGCTCGCATAGCTGGGGCATTCGGATATGAACCAATTCCTGCATGTCAAAAAGATCTTGATCGTGTTCCTATTGAAAGGAATGCTATAGGCGTTGATAAAAGGCTTGATTTTAGCGATATAGTTTTTAATGATGAAGCGCTTAGAGAAGGAGAGGGAGAATATATTTCTAATTGGATAGCTAATTCAAAATCTCAAGAACTTGAGGGCGTTAAAATAACTCCTTTTGATAATTTGGTTAGAAGTAGATCTCCTTGTTTAACTAGGGCGTTAAATCGCCTTAAATCTGGAAAGGATATTGGAGTGCTTGTAGGCCATGGGGGAATTTGTGAATCGCTTTTAGTTGGGGCAGTCAATTCCGCACGTCCGGATAATCCTGTCCGAGATATTAGTGAGATAGGCGGGCCAATGACTCCCGAAAGTTTTGCGCTTATTGAATTTCAATATGACTCTAAGGGGATTTATAATTCCTGGATGCGACGTGATGGTGTCCAATATCCAGTTAATTTGAAGATTTTACTTGCGAATCGTATTTTCTAGTTAATCTTTTTCATGCGCAAACTGCAGTAATTCCTCGGCAATTACCGCTATACACGTTATTACATGACTTTGGGCTTTGACAGGCAAGGGTAGATTCTGGATGAGAGATACATTCGGCGTTGGAGTTTTGCTGTCCGCTTGAATCTCTTGGAGTTGAACATTCTTTTGGAATTATTTCATCGCTTAAACATGAGGGTAAGCAACGAGTTATGATACTATTTTTATCTTTATAGATACACTCTTGGTTTATGCATCTTGGCGTGGTTGTGGCAAAATAGCTACATGGTGCGTAAAGTGCAGATTCTGATGAGCTAAATTGCTGACAAGTCGTGAATATTCCGCAATCTGAATCTAACTCACAGGATTCTATTTTGCTATTTGAGACTTCTTCTGGAATTATTTCTTGGACTTGCTTATTTGAAAATTTTATGTAAATAGAGAGGGTTATTGCTAATATTAAAATTACTAGAAGAATGATTACTCTTGTTACTATTCTCTTTGGAGGTTTCATTTGCCTAAAAATTTAATTCCATGCATATATGGAACTAGAACTTCTGGAACTTTTACGCTTCCATCGTGTTGTTGAAAGTTTTCTAGGATTGCGACCATTGCCCGAGAGGTTGCGACCATAGTATTATTAATAATATGAGGTAATTTTCTCTCGCCTTTATCCCAGTATTTTATATTTAAAGCGCGAGCTTGAAAATCTGTGCAATTACCTGCGGAGGTTACTTCGCCGTATTTTTCTTGTCTTGGGAACCAAGCTTCTATATCATATTGCTTTGCAAATTTAGCCCCTAAATCTCCTGAACAAATTTCAATAACCCTATATGGAATTTTAAGACTTTGGAAAAAATCTTCAGTTATTTTTTGCATTTCTTCTAACAGTGCGAACGAGTTCTCTGGTGTGCTGAAAACAACTTGTTCAACTTTGTTAAATTGATGCATTCGATATAACCCCTTTGTATCTAGACTATGGCTTCCAACTTCTTTTCTGAAGCAGGGCGTCAGGGCACAATATTTCAAAGGTAGAGAGCTTCCTTGCACTGTCTTTCCCTTTAGCATGCCTACAAGAGCGTGTTCTGCTGTCCCGATTAAATAAAGATCCTCTTTTTCAACTTTGTATACTACGTCTTCAAAATCTTTTAAGCCATTTAGTGCGCCCAATAGAGTCTCGAAATTAAGCATTATTGGAGGGCCAACTGGAGTGAAACCTTTCTTTACTATGAAATCAAGCCCATATCTTTGTAATGCTTGATCTAAAAGAGCCATATGACCAATAAGATAATTAAATCCATTTCCTGAATTTATACGTGCAGCGTCAAAGTCAACAAGTCCAAGCTTTTCTATTAATTCGGCGTGGTTTTTAAGTTCAAAATCAAACTTTGGAATTTTTCCCCAGCGACGCAATTCAGGGTTTTTAGTTTCATCTTTTCCTGTGGGGACGGAGGGATGCATTATATTGGGGATTTGCATTAATAACTCGTTAATTTCTCGCTCTAGCTTGTTTGACTTAAATTCTATTTTTTCAATTTCAAAAGGAATCTTCTTTGCTTCAGCCAGTAGTTTTTTTGCATCCTTGCCTGCTTTTTTAGCTTCACCAACTTGGATTGAGATTTTATTTCTGCTTGCCCTTAAATCATCTGTTTGTTGTTTTAACTCGCGCCAAGATTCATCTTTTTTCTTTATTTCATCAACTAATTTTATTTTAGAATCTTGGAATTTCTTTTTTATATTTTCTTTTACTAATTCTGGACTTTCTCGGATAAGGCGAATGTCTATCATAAGTTATATTGTGTTGGAGTCTATTTAAAGATTATTCGAGATTATCTCATTATGAAGAAAGCATTTTTATTAGTCTGGGTTGAATTGACTTAAGAAATTCAAGGACCTTTACTGCATATTCTTCGTTAAATATCTTTCCGTAATATTTTATGCCGTTTCTATGATATCTTAGCTGGTTCATAAATTGCACTTCTTCTTCAGGGAATTTCAAATTGCGCATATACGAAACCTCTGCTTCGTGAGAATTTCCTGCGTTAAATCCGTTTTTTAGCAGTTTTGACCTAAGCAACTCTATTAAGATGTCGTATACATTCTCGATAATGAAATTTGGTTTGATTTCGTTTTTAGGCAGTATTTTGAGTATCTTCAGAAAGAGTTCTCTTTTCTCATCTGATTCTTTTATTAATGATGAGGCTCGCTGAATATCTGGAGATTGTTTTCTGACTGTTTTTTTCTTAACATATTCTTCGAACGTTTTTAGCGATTGTATCATACGTCGACACTCCCCGTTAAGACAATTCCATTGAGAATATTGTTTCTTAAATGCTTATCTATTTTTTTTAAAGAATCATAAAAATTAAGGGAAATTTCTCGCTCAAGCCGTTTGCTTAATCTTTCAAGATTAACTTCTTTTTCCTTGACAGCAACTATTGCAATATCTATATCTGATTCTGTTGTGTCTTCCCCCTTGCTATAGCTTCCAAAAAGAATAATTGTAGCTCCTGGAAAAATTTCTTCTAAAATGGTTATTATTCCAGACTCATAGATTAACTTAAGGTTCTCAATTCTTTTTAACGATATAGCTTGTGGATTATCCCGATTAAGCTCAATAAAAGTAAGATTCATACGTGGAGAGAGCGAATAGATAATAAGTTTTTCTTTTTTAAGCAATGGGAGTGATTTTGCTATTGCAGTAGAAGATACCTTTAAAGCACGGGCTATCTCACTTTGATTTATTGAACTACCTACTTTTATACATAGAAGTCTAAGTATTTCATTCTGTAGCCTTGTAAACTTTAGTTTATACGTTTCCACTTTAGTTTAATCGTATCTAATTTAGTTTATATAGTTTTCTATTGATATATTTAAATATTATTTAGCTATTAGTTTCATTGCTCGGATGCTTATGGCCTAAGTTATCGCGGGCTTTGAGTTCTTTTCTATGTTGAACTCCGACTTGACGCATGCCTGACTTTGAGAATTTATTGCTTGTTAGCAAATGAGCCGTGTGTTCTCCGCCTAGAAAATGGGGCATGAGGACGTAATCTGCGCCTTCTTTATACAAGATTTCAGTGTCTGCAGTGAAATGAGAGGTTGGAATGAATATTGCGCTTGATGATATGAGGCTTTTTATTTTCAAATTTATGCCTAAATCTGGAATTGTTGAGATTACTATTTTTGCCTCGCTCATTCTTAAATCTTCTAGTAGCTCTCGATCATTTGCATCACCATATGCACAGTTTATTCCTTGTTTTGCAAGGTCGATTACTATTTTTGGATTGTAGTCAACTATAATATATTTCTTTCCGGACTTCTGGATTGCTTTCATAATGTTGTAGCCTATACGATTACAGCCAAAAAGAACGACTTCATATGTTTCTTCTTTGTCGAAATTGCTTATTGATTGCTTCTTTCCATCAAATACATTAATAAGTTTTGAGATTTTTTCAAATATGGAATGTGAGTAGTGGGTGCTATAGCTACTCAAGGCGATAGTTATTATTGCTACTAATAATATTAGAGAAAGTGCGGATTGTGGGACTTGTCCTAAATTGTAGCCCAATAAAACTAGGACAAGAGAGAACTCGCTTATCTGCGCTAGGCTTATCCCTGTGAAAAAGTTTATTCTTTTCTTGTAGCCGACTAGACGCATGAATGTCATTACAATTATTGGCTTTCCAACTAGAATAAAGGCTGAGAAAATTAGTGCTTGGCCTAAAAGAGTTGAGGTGATAGGACCCGATAATTGTGCGCCAAAGTATACGAAGAAGAGAACGACAAAGAAGTCACGAACACCTTTAACTTTACTGCTTATTTCTAATGCGAATTTTGATTGTGCAAGAGACATGCCGGCAATTAAAGCTCCAATCTCAAGACTAAAACCGAGAGTTTCGAAGGTTATTGCTATTATTAATGCCCAAGCAATGCTGAATAAGAATAGAATTTCTTGATTTCTAGCTATTAGATTTAATAGAAATGGAAGTACGAATCTGCCGATTGCAAATACTGCTAGGATTAGAAGAATAGCTTTTCCTAGCTGAAGAAATATGAGAGATTTTGCGCTTCCTGCAAGAACTGGAACTAACATTAAGACTATGGCTGCTACGAAATCTTCTATTATTAGAATTCCTAAGGCTATTCTGCCATGTAAAGTATCAATTTCCTTTTTATCAGATAATAATTTGACTACAACGACAGTTGATGAGAATGCTAGAGCTGCTGCAAGATAGAGCGCTGGCGTGTAAGTAAAACCCATTGCTAAAAGAATGACGAAGCTTATTGCCGAAACTGCAATTAGCGCACCAAAACCAGCTAAGAAAGAAATTTTTCCAACTTCTTTTAGAACTCTTAAATCTAGACTCAAGCCGACAATGAAAAGAAGAAATGCAACTCCTATATGTGCAAATGCAGAGATAGACTCGCCGTCTGAAAGAATATTCAAGAATAGTGGCCCGATTAAAACTCCTGCGATAAGATAGGCAATTATTGGGGGCTGCTTAATCGCGCGACCTAGAAGGGCTATAATTGCTGCAAGGCTGATGATTGCTGTTAGCTGGATTAATAGTGAAGCCATCTTTTTATTTTGTTGGCGATTTGTGTTTAAATAAGCTTCCACAACGCTTAAAAACAAGGACTTTTGATTGAATTATGCTTGAGAATGGGATTGATTAGATTGAGTTGCGTTTAACAATACATTTTATTAGAAAAGGTTTAAAACGCCTTTCTCTTGAGAATTGAATCATATTCATCGTATTAAGCTACGATGAAAGGGCCCTTCCACGCGGCGTGGGAGGGTCCACTCATTATACTTGATTGATAGAATGTTTTTATAGAGTTAAAATATGAAAAACTATGAGCGAGTATATTGAGGTTGTTAATGGTGTTCTTTTGCAGGATAAGAAAGTTTTACTTGTTAGAAAAAAGACTGGAATAGTATTATTGCCTGGTGGTAAGCGCAATGAAGGAGAGAGCGATTTAGATTGCTTAGCTAGAGAGTTTAGCGAGGAGCTTCCTGGAACTATTGCGGATTTTGATAGGGCTATGAGGTATCATGAAGTTATCGGCACCTCTCCAACTTCTAAAAAACCAATAAGGGCAACTATTTATTTAGTTGATTTTGATAAAGTTGGCGAGCCTGCGAGCGAGATTGTTGATAAATATTGGATGAATCGCGTACATATTATTATGAAAAAATGGGAAATATCTGCTATTTCTTATGAAGCTCTTGAAGCTATAATGAATAGGGATTATATTTAGCATGTTGGAAAGCTTTAAAAACCGATTTAGGATAAAGACGATATGGGAGTAGTAAGAATAAGATTGAGTAGTGTTGACATAGCACAACTGAATAGCATAGTGGGAATGATAAAAGATATTTCATCAAGGACTGGGGTGATGATGCACGGGCCTATTCCATTACCTACAAGAAGAATGAAAGTTACTACTAGAAAAAGCCCATGTGGAAATGGAACTGCTACTTTTGACAGATTTGAAATGAGAGTTCATAAGAGAATAATTGATTTGCCTGCTGAAGATAGAGTTTTGCATCCTATTATGATGCTTAAGATTCCTCGCTCAGTGCAAATTAAAATTGAGATGAAGGAATAATGGGGCCGGAAGTTCTTGTTGTTAAAAGAGAGCATATCTTCCCGCATGACGCTTTTCAGGGTTTTTTACCATTACATTATAAAAATTATTTTGATATAATTCTTGACAAGTTTGAGTATAAAGAGAGAAATGATAGTTTGGAGAATGATCCGACATTCTTACAGATAGTGCCTTATATTTGGCTTATTAATTCTAAAGAGAAAAAAGTTTTTATCTATAAACGTGCGCCAAGCAAAAGTAGCTACAAAGAAGAAAGGCATTTGAATAAGCTTTCTGGGGGAGTTGGAGGGCATATTGATAAAGAGGACTTGCAGAATGAGAATTTGATTTTGGATGCTGCAGTTAGAGAGATGAAAGAGGAGTTGGTTATGGCTAGTGTTCCCGAGCCAAAATTTATTGGATATATTAACGATGATTCAACTAGATTCAGTGAAGTTCATCTTGGGATAGTTGGTATTGCTGAAACGACTGAAGAGGCTAAGCCTGCTGATGGGATGGCACATGGGCAGTTTTATACTGCTCAAGAAGTTGAAGAATTGTTTGCTAATCCTGAAAATAAGGTTGAGAGCTGGACACAGATGAGCTGGCCTGTGATAAAACGCTATCTGGTTTGATGTATATAATTTAGTAGCGTTTTATATTTAAAGGTCTGATTTTTTATTTTATATGGAACAATATCTTGAACATTCTAAGATTATTCTTTCAAGTAATAGTTCTGGATATAAGCCTAATAGGACTGGAGTTGATACGATCTCTCGGTTTGGATATCAGGCAGAGTATGATTTATCAGAAGGATTTCCTTTAATGACTACAAAGAAGATTCCTTTCAAAAGTATTGCTAGAGAATTATTGTGGTTTATGGCCGGAGAATCTAATATTCAGTCTCTTGTTAAAGATGGAGTTCATATTTGGGATAGAAACGCTTTTCAATATTATTTGCAAAGAACAGGACAGACGGGCAAATATGAATTGTATTCTGGAGATTGGCATAAAGCACTTGGAGAGTTTAGCGATAAAATAAAGAATGATGATTCTTTTGCTGAAGAACACGGAACTCTTGGAGAGGTTTATGGAGTGCAATGGAGAAATTGGAAAACTCCAGATGGGAAGATTGACCAACTTGAAAGAGTGATTGAACAGCTTCAAAAATCTCCTAACTCAAGAAGAATAATTATGACTGCCTGGAATCCTGCAGAAGTTGATAAAATGGCTTTGCCTCCTTGTCATTCATTTGTTCAATTTAATACTTTAGATGGAAAGCTTGATTGTGCGATGTATCAGCGTTCTTGCGATATGTTTCTTGGTGTTCCATTCAATGTTGCTAGTTATGCTTTATTGACGCATATTCTCGCAAATGAAGCTGGGCTTAAAGCTGGAAGATTTATTCATTCTCTTGGAGATGCTCATTTCTATTGCGGACGTGGTGAAAGAGGGAAATTTTATCAGACTGAATTTAGTAATTTGAGGAATAAAATAAAATGCGCGAATGAGCCTGAAGATTATTTAGAATTGGCAAAAAATATTGTGGGAAGAGCTCCTGCGGAAAGGCTTGGAGAAGAAGGACTAGACCATGTGACTGGAATTCTTGAACAACTTGCTAGAGGGCCAAGAAAATTGCCTAAATTAATTTTGCCTTCTAAATCTTATAGAGAATTAAAATTTGATGAAATAAAGGTAGAGGATTATAATCCCCTTCCTTCAATAAAAAGAGCCATGGCTGCATAATGAAGCTTGTTCTTATAGCTGCAATGGATGAGAATAGAGGAATTGGGCTTGAAGGTAAAATTCCTTGGCACATTCCTGAAGATTTGAAAATGTTTAGAACTTTGACAATGGCAAAGCCAGTGATTATGGGGAGGAGCACTTTTGATTCTATTTATGCTAGTCTGGGAAAGCCACTTGATGGAAGAATAAACATAGTGGTTACGAGAAATAAAGATTTGCGATTTCCAGAGGAGGTTATTGTATCTCCTAATTTGGGAAATGCTATTTCTAAGGCTCTAGCAGAAAACGCTGGAGAGACTTATATTATTGGGGGGCAGAATTTATATGAACAAACTATCGATATTGCTGATAGACTTGAGATAACTTTAGTCGATGGAAAATATAAGGCAGATAGACATTTCCCTGAAATAAAAGAGAGTCTTTGGAAAATGACTGGAGAAAAGAAAAAAATAGGTTTTTCTTTTAGAACTTATTATCGTCGAACTTAGTTTTTATTTAAACATCCTTGCAAGTGGATATATATTTTTGAGTATAGGTGAGATTTATAATTTGTCTCAACGACTTGGCGAGATGAAAAGAGGACATGAGTATCCTGGAGCATTTGTTGTTCTTGAAGGATGTGATGGAACTGGAAAGAGCACACAATATAGAAAACTTTTAGTTGATTTAGCTAGTAGATACCCGGATAAAAAAGTTACGGAAGTGAGAGAGCCAGGGGGAACGGAGATAGGAGAGAGGATTAGGGATATTCTTCTTGATCCGATTCACACAGAAATGACTCTTGAAGCAGAATTTCTTCTTTATAGCGCCTCTAGGGGGCAATTAACTAGACAGAGAATAATTCCGGCGCTTAAGAGGAACGAGATTGTATTGGCAGATAGATTTTACCCTTCAACTTGGGCTTATCAAGGGGCTGCTGGAGGTTTATTTCAAAAAGGAAAATTTGAATGGGAAGATTTTATGCAGCTTCAAGATTTGGCAACATCAAGAACAAGACCTGATTTGACTGCGATTTTTGATGTCTCGCCTGAAATTGCTCAAACTAGATTGAATCCGTTGCTTGATAGGATGGAACAGAAAGGAAGAGAATTTTTTGAGAAAGTTCGTGCTGGCTATCATGATTATAGCAGGAGATGTCAAGAAAAAGCAGTTATAATTTCTGCTGAACCTCCTCCCGATGTCGTATATCCTGAGCTACATCGTGCGGTTTTTAATTTTCTTGATGAGATTGGATATAAGTGAATAAAAGCATTTAAATATATAAATTACAATTAAATTACTATGGTAATGGACACTATTCAAATAAGAATGAGCCCTAAATTGCTCAAAATAATAGATGCTATGGTAAGAACCGGCATTTATTCAAATAGAGCGGATGTAATCAGGGACGCAGTCAGAAGATTTGTATGGGAAAAAGAAGTTGGAAGTGTAAAAAATAAGGGAAATTCTGTAGAAATATTAAGTAATGTAAGAGCAAAGTTATCTAAAGAAAGGTTTGATTTGGATGAAATAAACCGCCTATAGAATTTCTTCTGGCTTTTTTGCTTCAACTCCAAGTCTTTTTGATATTTCTATTAATTTTTTATCTCTTGTTATTAAAATTGAATTTGTTTTTCTTGAAATAAGAATGTGCATTATGTCGTAAAAACTAATCTCATTATTTAATTCGTTTTCAATTTTTCTTGCTTCTTCGTACTCTTCTTTCGTCAAAACCTCTTTTATAAAAATAGGGTTTGAATTAAAGAGTTCTCTTTTTTGGTTAAATTCTTCATCTGTTAAAATATAACTTAGCTCTTTCAAGATAAAACCTGAATAATATATTGTATCTTCTCTTTCTTCGAGCTTATCAAAAAATTCTTTTGCAATTCTCCAAAGTTCAATTCCTTTTATGGATTCTTTTTGCCAGATATTAAGATAAATGCAAGTATCGACATAATAGCTATTGTTCATTCATATTTTAATAGAATCAAATATAAATATTTTATGAAACCTTGATATTTGGCTTTATGAATTAATCGCAAGCCTTAAAACGCCTCGTTTTTATTTAGTTTAAGCCCGGATGGCAGAACGGTAATGCGTACGCTTGGAGAGCGTATTTCCGCAAGGATTAGTAGGTTCGACTCCTGCTCCGGGCGTTTTACTTTTTTGACTATAATTTAAATAGCTGGCCTGTCTTGATAAGTAATGGCAGCAACACCCCCTGGGGCAAAGAAAAGAAAACTTGATTATATGGTTGATCAGGTTACTTTTGATGAATTCATGAAGGCCTGCAGTAGAAAGGGTTTTGCTCCTCAAATAATTCTTGAGCAAGCAATGCGAAAGTTTATTCAGACTGGGCAGATTTGATAAGAAAAACTTATTTGAAATTTTCAGGAATATATTTAAATCATTGATTCATAGTTTTATTATGAAGAAAAAAGTTATAAGTAAACATATAGAAGAATGTTGTTGTGGATGTAATGATGGAAAGTGGAATTCTGGAGCTTGTGGAGGTGTAGGATATTGTCTTGGAGTCATCGGTGCGGCAGTTTATTATATTTCTAGTGCGGGTGGTTTTTGGATGGGATTTTTGGGATTGTTGAAAGCATTAGTTTGGCCTGCTTTTCTTGTTTTTGAAATATTGAAGTTTCTTGGAGTTTGATTTGCGAATGATAGTTAAAGTTAATGTTAAGCCTAATTCTGGGAAAGAAGGCATTAAAAAAATTGGAATTAATGAGTATGAGATTAATGTAAAAGAGCCTGCTCGAAATAACGAGGCAAATAAAAGAGTTATCTCAATTTTATCTAAAGAGTTTGGGGTTTCTTGGAAAGATATCAAACTGAAGAATGCGAGTTCAAGAAAGAAATATTTTGTTATTAATAATTAATTATCTTTTCTTTCTTGAGAAGAATGCAATAAATTTATCATCAAGTTTTTCTGTCTTTTTTGAGGGTTTGACATTTACTGCACTTCTGCGAATTATATCTTCGATTTGTTCGCCTGTTGTCATTAAGTTTCTATTTGCACGTTTTTCAATTATTTTTAGTATGTCATTGTCAAGCCATACAGATATTTTATTTTTGAATTTTAATGGTTGTTTGAATGATGCAAATGCTTCTTCAATATCCCGTATATCCCAACCATTTTTTATTAAAGGTTCGCGAAGTTGATAATCGTCAAAGCCTCTTGCTCTACCTTGTTTTATGAATTTTACTAGGGGGGAGTTTACCATTATTATATTAAGGTAAAATGCATATAAATAGATTATTCTTTATAGAAATTTATAAACTATGGGGCTATAGATTGAAATGGAGAAAACGACTATTAAGCTAAGCAAAGAGATGAAAGAAAAAATTTCAACATTTGGGCTAAAAGGAGAAAGTTATGATAACATTATTAAGAGAATTTATGCATTGGCTGTCAAAGCACAATTAAGAGAGTTCATGATGTCCGATGAAGGATTTATATCAATTGAAGAGGCCATTAAAGAGTTAAATAAAAAATGGTCAAGGCAAGCATTGTCGAAAGTTTGAAAGACGAAATTTTAGATAAATGATATTTCAATGATTCTAATTACTAAGATTATTTTTTCTTTGGTTGTAAATAGACTTTCTGCACAGCAAAGCTTTTGTAAATGCCTTCTAGGATATCTGTGCCTGCGTAGCCTGCAAGTAAAGAGAGACGAGTGTCGAAATTGAAAACTATTCCTGAAAATATTCCTATTATTACTGCTATCAAAACTGTAATGAGATAATAAGACCAAATTATCCTTCGTCTTAAAGATAAGGCTTTCAAGAGTCCAACGACGCCCCTTGTTAAGCCACCTATACCTCCGAGAATTCCTGAAATTAGAACTGCATCCATTTCTTTTTAATTTTAAGTTGGAGAGATATATAAATACTTCCTAAATTTGCTCAATAGAACGATAGATCGATCTTACACGATTAAACACTTCATCTCTATCCGAACCATAAACAGTTAACGCGATTCCTTCGCATCTGATTATATCCTCGTGAACGGCATGTAGATAATCGTAAGCTTTCTTTGTCTTTTCTTCCTGTTCTCTAAATTGTGTCCACTCTTCTTCCGTAACTGATTCTGTTTCTAACTGGCTTAGAGTATTAAGTTGTCTCTTGAAATTGCTTATTCTTCTATTTGGGGCTGTAGTCTCTCTTAATCTATCTCTTTTTACCCTTTCTTTAGCTCCATTCAAGAAAAGTGGAGAAATTTGGCCCGATATTATCTCTCCGGCATGTCCGAAAACTGTTAAACCTGTTATTAGCCCTATAACACCCTCAAAAGTAGCCAATGTATAATATTCAAAAATAGGGTGACTTGGGCTTATAGGATCATTTAGGTATGGAGCAAGGGCTATTCCGCCAAGCAACCCGAAAACTGCGCCTATTGTTGTTCCCCCAATAAGCCCCCTCATTTCTATACTCCGTCTTGCATCTTTTTCTATATTGGGCTTTAAAAATTGAACTTCCGTTCTTGTTCCATCTCTATTTCCTTCATACTTTGTTTGAGCGGTAAAATCTTTGAATAACATTGTTCTTGAAGGGGTTATCTCTGTGCCCGCTATTAAGTTAGTTGCATTTATTAGATTCTCATAAAGAGAATAAGTTTCTCCGTTGAGACCAACTCTAAAATGTGTAAGCGCCTTTACGTTCTTTCTTTCTGGAGTAATTTCTATTGAACAAAATAATGGCGAAAAATTAGGTCTGTCTTTCTGTGGGAACTCTTCATAAGTATGAGTTATACGATTTTCAAGCCCTATTCTTTCGTCAATTCTCGTGCCATTCTCAAAGCCGTCCAATTTAACAGAAGAAGTTACTAAATAAGAGATTAAATCTTTTCGCGGTTCTTTGTTTGATTCCATGGTTATTTTTTATTTCTTCAATATTTAAACCTTCCCATTAGTGTAATCTTAAAGGGGTAACTATCTGCCTTGAGATTTAGCAAGTGGTAGGTTTTTATAGTTCCTTCTCTTTTATTTTATATGAGGTCGAGAACGTATCATCTGGATAGCAAGTTTGGGTTTTTGCAACCATCTTTAAAGCAAATTGTTTGGACTTTGATATTGGTTGTTGCATTTCTACCTTTTGTTGAATATGATAGTGGAATTAGATGCGTGACTATTCCTTGCCCTAGCTCTGGCGTTGTATCGCCTTTAGGCTACTTCTTTTTTCATTATACTCAAGTTTTTTATGGAATTTCTTGGACTATTTTGATTCTTGGGACGATATTGACTTATGTTTTTGTTTCTCTTGTGACTGCCGTACGACATAACAAAATAAGATAGTTATTTAAATTGAGAAAATACTTTTTATTGTGGTTAAAAAAATATTTAGATACTTAGTCCCTGTTTATATTGCTTGGCTCTTAATACATACTTTCTTATTTTTTAGTTTTATGTTTTCTATAGCTAAAGGAAAAGAGATTGATTTCTCATCTTTCGGACTTGTGATTATTTCGCATTTTCTTGTGACGATACTTGGTCTTGCTTTTATGATTTATATGATTGTGGATTGCTCTTTTAGAAAATTTGATAAAGACTATCAAAAAGTCATGTGGATTTTAGTAATAATTTTCTTAAACGTAATTGGGGCTATTGTATATTATTATGTTCATGGAAATAAACCTGTAAAGAAGGTTATAAGCAAAAGACATTAAAAGCTCATTTTCTGAATTGCTTTAGCCCGGATCGCATAATGGAATTGCGTCGCACTCGAAAAGGCCTTTCTTAGGAAGAAACCCCTGGGAAAGAAGAAAGGGTCTTTCTTCCTTAAATGTGGGAAAGAAAACAAGACATGCGATTTCCGTGAGGATATCTCGGTTCGATTCCGAGTCCGGGCGTCTTCAATAATTGTCCAAAGATATAAAAGTCTTATTTAGATAATCTAAAGATGCATAATTTTCCTTGTCGTGTTGGCCCCTGGTTTGGAGAATTTCTAATTTCGGAACAGCGTTTGTTAGAAAAAAAAGCGATTGATACAACTCTTGAAACGGAAGAAGATGTCGCACTTCAAATGAGGTTGGATTATAGTCACGCTGTAAATAAATACGCTGAAAGGCTTCCAGCTCAAGTCGCCAATTTACTAGAGTCTTCTAGCATTATAAAACCGCTGAGATTTATAAAATGTCACGGCCATTCTAGTGCGGACAAATGGCTTTATTTTGATAGCCCAGGGGATGAGGGTAGCGATATCGTTCCTTTCTTAATGCAACAACGTTTAACTTCTTCTGGACTAATTATTTCTTGCTGCAATCCTGCAGCTTACAGACTACCAGATTTAATTCCTGCAATTTACCCCTTGGGTATTATTAATATTATTGACGTGACTAACGAAGAAGTTCCTATAATCCATAATCTACCTAATCGAGGAAAACTAGAGACTATTCGGGATTTTATGATGCACGTTTACCTTCCGGAAGCTCTACCGCCAGCAATTAAAAAACGTCAATATAAAAGATTTCGGAAAGCATATTCACTTGTTGAGAGTAAAATGCGATAAAAACAAGTAAACCGATTTCCGCAAGGATATCCAAGTTCGATTCTTGGTCCGGGCGTAATACCCTTCTATAACTGTAAAACACGTAGTAAAAGTTAAATACCTTTCTTATAGGTTTTCTTGTGATAACTATTAAGAAAAGACTTTCCGAAGCGATTACGCGAGCAAAGCCAATCATTGAAGAGAGAATGAATGTGAAACTTGGAAAAATAAAAGTCGAACCTCTTTCAGAATATTATACATTATTATCTTCGGAAAGGGTTCCATATCTCTCTTTTCTTGAATTTTCTTTTGCATTAACTGCCAAAGCCGCGGATACTAGAGTATTTTATAGTAGAAATCCGGCACTCCATTTAGCGCTTCCAAGCAATAAACATATGCTATGGTTGGCGGCACATGAATTGGGCCATATAGCCCATAGTAGATTAATAGGCAAATCTATTGAAGATCCAGAAGGTATTGCTAAACTTCCTGAATTTATGAGTGAGGGTTTCGCCGAGTATATTGCAAGAGAAGTAGTGATTTCTTTAGGCTCTTCTGGATGTAAGCCTTGGTCGCCTATTTATGGAAACCATTCTTCTTACCTAAGGCAACTTGAAGAAGTTTTAAGATTAAATGGAGTAAGGAATCTTGAGGAAGCAATACAATATATGCGAACCAGTATTTAATAAGTTCAATCTCAAATTGAAGCTTGTAGGAGTACCTAAGTAATATGAGCCAGCACGAAATAGAGATCAAACTTTCATTCACGGACAAAAATAAAGTGATTGCCCAGCTAAAAAAATTAGGGGCGACCTTTAAAGAAAAATACACCTTAGCAGATACCTATTTTAGCCTCGAAGATACTGATATGAAGAACGCAAAGGACTTTGTACGCCTACGTGTTAAGGGCGGAGCTGCAGAATTGACTTTCAAAGGTAAGCGCGAAACAGAAAGCGATATCTGGAAACGTATCGAATTAACAAGCAAAGTCGATAATCCTGAGGCCGTAGCACAGATGTTTAACCATATGAAGTTTTATACGCTTCTTGAAAATCATTCTGAACGCGAATATTGGCAACTGAGTAAGGTTGAGATTGCATTTGTAGAATTGACGAAACCTACCAAACTAAAATTTATGGAACTTGAAGGACCTTCAGAAGAAGAAATTCAGAATGTTCTTGACGAACTTAATGATCTTGTAGAAAAAGTCGGAGACGACTATTTCAAGATACTGGATGAAGCGAACAAACGCAAGAAATAAACTAAAATATACTTGTAGATTAACTATAGTAATACTAAAACTTACCTGTAGTTAAATATTAGTAAGATTTAAATACTTCTCGTCATTCTGATAAACATGTATATAGAACGTGAAATAAACAAGAACTTTCGAAAAATTGCAGATGCATATTCTGTGATTGCGCTAGTTGGTGCAAGGCAAGCTGGAAAGACGACCTTTCTTAAAGAACATGCCAAAGGATTAAAATCATCTTACCTTTCGTTTGATGACCCCGATATTAGAAATCTTTTTGAACAAGACATAAAAAAGTTTGAGAGGCAATACCTTGAAAATTCAGAAGTCTATGTTTTAGATGAAGTCCAATATTGCAAAGAAGCTGGAAGAAACTTGAAATATCTTGCAGATAAAGGCAAGAAAATGTGGATTACTTCATCATCCGAGTTAATTTTAGGTAAAGAGGTACTTTCATTTCTTGTGGGAAGAGTTTCGGTTCTAAAATTATATCCTCTTTCTCTTAATGAGTTTTTGAAAGCTAAAAATCAAAAGGAATTCGCAAAGCAGATGCTCCAAAGAAACATATGGGAGCACATTACGTACGGAGGATATCCCAAAGTCGTTATAACGGAAGATATTGAACTAAAAAAGACAATATTACGAGACCTTAATACAACCATGATTCTAAAAGACATTGCAAACACTTTTTCTATAGAAAACATAGGTTCTTTAGAGGAATTTAGCAAGTATCTAGCCCTAAATATTGGTAATTTGATTTCTTATGAAGAAGTATCAAATAATCTGAAACTGTCTTTTCAAACTGTAAAAAAATACCTTGACGCCATGGAGAAAAGTTATCTTATTTTAAAAATTGCACCATTTTACAGAAACAAAATTAAAGAGATTACTAAACAACCTAAGATTTATTTTGTAGACACGGGATTAAGAAATCTGATTACCAAGAATTTCGATAGCGAACTAGACGGTAAATTATTTGAAAATTATGTTGCTTCCGAATTAATTAAAGCGGGATTTGCACTTAACCATTGGAGAACAAAATCAAAAGCAGAAGTAGATTTCGTTATCGAAAAAGATAAAAAATTAATTCCAATTGAAGTAAAAATAAATTCTTCTGATAAAATAGAAAGAAGTCTTCAATCTTTTATCGAAGTTTACAAACCAAAAAAAGCGTTTGTAGTCTCTTATAAAGGAGAAGATAAGACTAAGGAATTTAAGGGGTGCAAGATATTTTTCACTGATGTTCTAAATTTAATAGAAATGCTTGAAAAAAGCATTTGATTTAAACTTGCATTGTACCTAACTATAGCAACTTCAATCGTGTTTTGGTCCGTGCGTTATATGGAAAAGTCTTTAATTTGCCCATATCTCATAGATTGATGAAAATAATATCTTGGAACGTTAACGGAATCAATGCTTGCGTAAATAAAGGATTAATTGACTTTATGGATAATGAGAATGCTGAAATATATTGTTTCCAAGAAGTTAAGGCAACAAAAGAAAAAATTCCTAAATTGTTGAATGGTTATCATGAATTTCATGCACATGCTGAGAAGAAAGGGTATAGTGGAGTATCTGTTTTTTCAAAAATAAAGCCGATATCAGTTAAGGAAGGTATTGGAGAAGAAGTATTTGATAAAGAAGGAAGAGTGCTTGCATTGGAATTTAACGATTTTTTTCTGATTAATGCCTATTTCCCACATTCTCATAGAGAATTGAAAAGACTTGATTTTAAGCTTAAATTTAATGGGAAATTCATTGAGTTTTGTAACGAATTGGAGAGGATTAAACCGGTAATAATTGCATCTGATTTCAATGTAGCACATACAGAAATTGACCTCGCACATCCAAAAAATAATGATGGGAATGCTGGTTTTACAAAAGAGGAAAGGGGTTGGTTTGATGGTTTTTTAAAAGAGAGATTTATAGATTCATTTAGAGAATTTACTAAAGAATCTGGGCATTATTCTTGGTGGCCATATATGAATAATTTAAGACAAAGAAATATAGGTTGGCGTATTGATTACTTTGTTGTAAGCAAGTCTCTAAAGGATAAAATGCTCAATAGTTTAATATTGAAAGATGTGTTAGGTTCAGATCATTGTCCAGTAAGTCTCGAAATTAATTTCTGATTGACTTTGACTATTTAATTGAGAATGCTCTATTTAGTATCATAATTGTCAATAAAGGGGCAAATATCTGACTTTATTTATATATTATTGGTCATACATTTAATAGTTATCCAAATAGTAGAAAGGTTTATATATTATGGTTATATAGATTTGATATGATAAGTGAAAAATATAAGCCAATAATTAACGCAATAGAAGGCACTCAAACAATTGATGACGTTCAAGATAAGCTTAAGATAGACAGAGCTAAAGCAATTTATCTCTTACATAGATTAAGAAAATTAGGATATATCAGGACAATATATCTTCCCAATAAAAAGAGAATTTACTCTATAACTCCGTTAAATAAGCAGGATGGAATCAGTTATTTAGAGGCCTTTAATGATAATATGCCTAATTCTGCATTTAAGATAAATGATGAAGATAATTATTTTGTTCATGGAAAGAGTATCAAAGCTGAAGACTTGCTGATTTATGCACTAAAGAAGGGAAAAATTAGATATGTTATCTCTTCTCTATTTCTTTTTAGAAAAATAGAGGACTGGTCTTACTTGTATCGATTAGCAAAGAAAGAGAATCTTACAAGGCAAATATCTGCTTTGTACGAAGTAGCTCGTATTTTCATAAGAAAAATAAGAAAAATGCCAAAGAGATTTGGAGGATTAACTACTGCTAAGAAAGGTGACAAGCATCTTTTTATTGTAAATGGATTTAGTTCGGATGATTTTAAAGATATAGAGAAAAAGTTGAAAGTTTATATCCCATTAAATCGTGCAGATTTACGGGAGTATACGATACTTAAATGATAAATATAAACACTCAGGAAGCTCTTTTTAACGAAATAGGTCGTGCCCTTCCTAAAAAACTCATTGTTTATTCTATAGGTGGAACTGCAATGATGTTGTTAGGTCTAAAGAACGAAACATTTGATATTGATTTAGTTTTTGATAAGGAAAGCGACAGGAATTTATTCATTGAGACATTAGAAGGAATGAAGTTTAAAAAAGATGATAAACGAGTTATAGAAACATATGGGTTAAAGAAGAATACTCCTGCAATGTTACGTCTTGAGTCTGGCGATTTCATATTTGATTTATTTCTTAATAAAATAGTAAGCTCTGTCTTTTCTGATGGGATGAAGAAAAGAGCAACACAAACTCACGAATTCGGAAGTAATTTAGTTATTAAAGTAGCTACTACAAATGATATCTTAATTATGAAAAGTGTTACAGGAAGAACTAAAGATAATGAAGATATAATTGCTATCATAAACGATAATAAGTTGAATTGGGATGTTATATTAGAAGAGGCTAATGAACAAGTTCTTCTAGGAAATGAACATGCTATCATGGGCTTGGGAGAAAATCTTGAGAAGCTGATTAATCGAAAAATTATCTCTGTTCCTAAATCTATTATCGATAAGCTCTGGAAGTTATTCAACAAACAAGTTAAAGGTAAGAAGTAGAGCTTTTGAGGGGTTGTGTATATTACTGATACAATTCTCTGCGCATTTCCAGAATTGCAGATTGTTGGGCGAACTTTAATTTTTCTATTGCTTCTTGAAGATTGAATAGAATTCTTTCTTTTGAAGAAGGCGTTTTTGATTTAGCTAGTTGTTCTAGAAAGCTGAAAATGCTTTTTTCTACCTCAACGAAGTTTGTTATTACCCATGACATTCTTTCAATATTTAGATATAAGGGACTTGAGGACATTAGGAAATGCTTCCTAGAAGTTTTTAAATTTTCAAGTGTTTCGCTAACTTGGCTTTTTTTCATTGTTGATAAAGAGAGAATTGCGCTTTTGTGAAGTCTGAAATTCTCTTCTAAATCTTTTGAGAGACGTTCAAAATGCTCGAGTTTCTTTTTGAACAGAAGGTCTTTTCTTGCTGAACGAAGGTTAAAATAAGAAGTAAATGAAGAGCCAAATAGGACTCCTAAAAGTCCCGTCAGTAAAGTAATTAGAGTTTGAGGAATTTCCATAATTTTGCTTAACTATGGAGTTTTAAAAAGATATAGATATTATTTATCTTCTGAATAATGGCTTGTATGCATTCCAAGTGCAATACATTATGTAGACTTGTAAGGCTACTAGGACTAGAAGCATTATCATTACGAACAGACTTGGGGCTAGGAATATGTTGAATAGGATTACATTAATCATTATTGCAGATAATAGAATCATTGAGAATGGAACTGCTATATTTACTAGAAGTAATAAACCAATGACGACTTCGGCGATTCCAATCAGTGGAATCATATAACCAGTTGAGGCCATAGCTGCTAGGAAATCTGCTGCTGGGCCCGGTAGCTCTGGAGCTGGTAAGGTCAAGAATTTTGTTACGCCGAAAAATAGAAATGCTAACCCTAATATTATTCTTGTTATTGTGTAGCCTAACTTGCCTTTCATATTGATTTATATTTTTTATTATTTAAAAACCTTTTTACTCAACTTTTTCTGCAATTGGGACTTTAACTACATCTGCAACTTTATCGCCTTCTTTTAGACGAACGACGTGAACGCCTTGCGTCGCTCTGCCCATTACTCTCATGTCTTTCATATTAACACGGACTATCATTCCTTTTGTTGTTGTTATTATTATAGAATCTGAATTGTCTACTGATAAAGAGGAGACTACTGGGCCAGTCTTATCGCTCACAGCCAGATTAATAACGCCTTTTGCGCCTCTTGATGTTTTTCTATATTCTTCAAGATCTGAACGTTTACCTAATCCTTTTTGTGAGATTGTTAAGATTGTTGTTTTGCCGTCTAGAGGTAAGTCTTCCATGGATACGACTTCATCACTTTTGCTTAGCTCTGCGCCTTTCACTCCATAGCTAGCTCTTCCCATAGGACGGACTTCGTCTGTGTTGAATCTTATTGCTTGTCCTTTGCTTGTGCACATTAAGACTTCTTGTTTGTCTGTAACTCTGACTATATTAATTATTGAATCTGTGCCGTCTGCTGGTAAGTTCATTATTCTAACTCCTGTATTGCGTGGCTTTGCTAAATCTTTCACAGGCAATTTCTTAATCATTCCTAATTTGGTTGCAAACATTAAATAACCATTTTCAAAATCTTTTAGAGGCATTACTTGGGCTATTTTTTCTTCTCGTAAATCTAGAAGATTGATTATTGCCTTTCCTCTTCCTTGGCGATCTGCGGATGGAACGTCATTTGCTTTTAGCCAATAGACGCGACCGCGAGTTGTGAATAATAAAAGATAATCGTGAGTTGAACATGGAACCATTGTGCGGACGAAATCTTCTTCTTTTAGATCTGCGCCTGTGACTCCGGCCCCGCCACGGCGTTGCTCGCGATAAGTTGCAATATCAACTCTTTTTATGTAACCCCCTTCTGTTAACATGACGACTACATCTTTCTTTTCAATCAAGTCTTTTTCTGATAGCTCGGCAATACGCTTAAGAATATCTGTACGCCTTTCATCCCCATGTTTCTTTTTTAACTCAATCACTTCGCGCTTAATGACTGAAAGTATTTCTTGATTGCTTGATAATATTTTCTTTAATTCTCCAATTGCTTCTTTCAACTGTTTTTCTTCTTCTTTTAACTTGGAGTCTTCAAGTTTTGTAAGCTGTTGTAAGCGAATTTCAAGAACTGCTTTTGCTTGTCTAGTTGTTAGTCCAAATCTTTTCATTAGCCCTTCGTGAGCCAGGGTTGCATTTTCAGATTTCTTAATGAATTCAACGATTTCATCTATTTTCTTTAATGCAATTAGTAAACCTAAAACTAGTTCAAGTCTATCTTCAGCTTTCTTTAAATCAAATTTGCTTCTGTTACGAACTACTTGATTACGATAGCGGACATATTGCTCTATTATTTCCTTGAGATTTAGTATGCGGGGCTTGCCTTCAACAAGAGCAAGCATGTTTGCGTCGAAGGTATCTTGTAGTCTTGTTAATGTGTAAATTTTATTTAGTGTGAATTTTGGTGTTGTATCTTTCTTTAGCTCTATAACTATTCTAACTTTTCCTTTTGATGATTCATCCCTTAAATCAGAAACGTCTGGTAATTTTTTTTCTGTGGCTAGTCTTGCTATTTCTTTGACAAGGTCGGCTTTATTTACCATATAAGGTATTTCTGTGATTATTATTGATGTTCTACCTTTGTGCTCTTCTGTTGTGCTTTTACCGCGCATTACTATACGTCCTTTACCTACGCGATACATTTCTTTAATGCCTTCACCGCTTGCTGAGCCACCTGTCGGAAAGTCTGGGCCTGTTACTATTTCCATTAATGAGTCTATTGTAATTTCTGGTTTGTTTATATAAGCGATAATTGCATCGCAAACTTCAGTTAAATTATGGGGTGGCATGTTTGTAGCCATACCGACTGCAATACCCGTAGCTCCGTTAATTAATAAGTTAGGAAGAAGTCCTGGAAGTGTTGCCGGTTCTTTTAGAGAATTGTCATAGTTTGGATTCATGATTACTGTATCTTTGTCAATGTCTGCTAATAACTCGCCGGATATTTTGCTTAATTTTGCTTCCGTATAACGATCTGCTGCGGCGTTGTCCCCATCGCGACTGCCGAAATTTCCTTGACCGTGAACTAACGGATAACGTAAAGAGAAATCTTGAGCCATGCGAACTAGAGAATCATAGATAGCGAGATTTCCATGAGGATGAAACTTACCCATTGTGTCTCCAACGATACGAGCGGACTTTACTGTAGGTTTACTTGGGTCTAGTCCGAGAGAATGCATTGTCCATAATATGCGACGATGAACGGGCTTTAAGCCGTCTTCAACTGCGGGCAAGGCTCTATCAACTATAACTGACATTGCATAGTCAATAAATGATTGCTCCATTTCTTCAACTATTTCTGCGCCTGCAACGCCTTTCTCATCTCCGATTTGAGTTTTCGCACGGCGCTCTTTTTCCATAGCTTCAAGCTGTTCGTCTATTTTGTCTTCTTTATCTGCCATTATATTGCCTTCTCCTTTGCTCAGCTACATGAGTTAAATCATAGAGATTATCGCATGGGTCAATCGGGTTCATGCCTCTGGGGGCGTTAGTTAAATCGTAAGGGTTTCTGTCAGATCTCTGAATACGATTAGTCATTTGACTACTGGTTTTTTTCTCTCTTGCTTCGTGTATTGTCTTTTCTTTAACCATTAGATATCAACATTAGCCTCCGCTGCTTTTGCAATAATAAAATTCTTTCTTGGTTCTACATCTGACCCCATTAAAATAGAGAAGACGTGGTCTGCTTTGACTGCATCTTCTACTAGAACTTTGTTTAGAAGGCGATTCTTTGGATCCATAGTAGTTTCCCATAATTGTTCTGGGTTCATTTCTCCTAGACCTTTGAAACGCTGAATGGTTGTATTGTCACCCATTGTTGCGATGAGTTTCTTTAGCTCTTCTTCGGAATAAACATAGTAATCTTTACGCTTGCGGACTTTGAAGAGAGGAGAGACTGCTATGTATAAATTGCCGTTTTCAATTATTGGTTTCATAAAACGATAGAAGAAGGTTAAAAGAAGAGTGCGGATGTGCGCGCCATCTACATCTGCATCAGTCATTATGATTATTTTACTGTAACGTAATTTTTCCAATGTAAACTGCTCGCCTACTCCTGTGCCTATTGCAGTTATGAGATTTGCAATTTCTTCGCTGGAGAAAACTTTAGCTACGTTTGCTTTTTCAACGTTTAAAATTTTACCTTTAAGCGGAAGTATTGCTTGGAATTCTTTGTTACGTGCTTGTTTTGCCGAACCTCCGGCCGAATCGCCTTCAACTATGTAAAGCTCTGTATCTTCTGAACTTTTTCTTGAACAGTCTGCTAGTTTTCCGGGTAAACCTCCGACGCTGAAAGCGTTTTTTCTTCTGACTAAATCTTTGGCTTTCTTTGCGGCTTCTCTTGCTTTTTGTGCTTCTATTGCTTTTGCTACTACTCGACGAGCTATGGGCGGATTTTCTTCGAAAAATTCAGTTAGTGCTGAGCCTACAACGCGTTCAACCACTCCTTTAACATCCGTATTTCCAAGCTTTGTTTTTGTCTGACCTTCAAATTGAGGCTCTGGGATTTTAGCCGAAAGAATAACTGTTAAACCCTCGCGAACGTCATCTCCCGTTAGGCTGTCGTCTTTAGTTAGTTTGTTCTTTTTTGCATAGTCATTAATTGCTTTTGTTAGTGCCGTTCTAAAGCCAGCTACATGAGTTCCGCCCTCTATTGTATTGATTGTGTTAACGAAACTTAAGATATTTTCTTGATATCCATTATTGTATTGAACTGCGCATTCTATGATGAATGGTTTTTCCTCTTTAATAAAATAAATTGGTTTATGAAGTGGCTCTTTTGTTTCATTTACCCATTTTACGAATTCAATTATTCCGCCTTCGTAATGGAATGTCTCTTGCTTTTCTGAAACCACATCTTTTAAAATTATTTTTAAACCTTTATTTAGAAAGGCCATCTCACGAAAGCGAGTTTCTAAAACTGAAAAATCAAATTTTGTTGTTGAAAATATCTCATCATCAGGGAAGAATGTAACTTCTGTTCCGGTTTCCTTTTTATCTATCTCTCCGAGAGTTTTCATCTTGTAAATTGGCTTTCCGATTTCGTATTCTTGCATATATTTCTGACCGCCTTTTTTTACGACGACTTTCATTAATTTTGAAAGTGCTGCAACGACGCTGATACCTACGCCATGTAAACCTCCAGAAATTGCATAGCTTCCCTTGTCAAATTTACCGCCGGCGTGTAATTTTGTGACTACAACTTCTAGTGCTGGAACTTTGTAGACTGGGTGCATCTCTACTGGAATTCCTCGACCGTTATCTGTTACTGTTACGCTACCATCTTTATTTAAACTGACAACGATCAAATCGCAATGACCCCCCATAGCTTCATCGACGGAGTTGTCTACTACCTCATAGACTAGATGATGTAAACCTGCTTTGCCTGTGCTTCCGATATACATCGCAGGACGCATTCTAACGCCTTCAAGCCCTTCAAGAACCTTGATATTTTCAGCTTTGTATTCTTTTTCAACCATATTCTAATGCTAAAAGGGGATTGACTTTAAAAACCTTTACATCAAAAAACTTGATTTACCGACGATAAAATAGAATTATTTCTTTCTTCTTGGCTTTAGAGCTTTGTTTAATGAACCTGCGTTAGTGCGTTTTGTTTTTGCAATTCTATAAGCTTCAGTCCATTTTAATCTCGTTTTATCTCTGCCTAGCTTAAGATGATTCTTTCTGCATTTATCGGAGCAGTAATAGGCGATAGTTCCATCATTCTTCAATAAAAATGTTCCTTTAAAATCTGCTTGTTCGCAACCGCAGAAAATGCATTTGGCCATTAGATGTTAACTCCTTGTCCTTTAAAAACTTCTACAAAAGTAAATCCTCTTTCTTCTGAATGATAAACTTTTGTGTTATAACCTGAGTGGCGACGGTCTATATCTCTCATTTGTGCTTGTGCTTGATAGTCTTCTCCAGAAATATCTTCAGCGTAAAATTCTAGAAAATGCCTATCGCCCACAACTTCGTCTTTAATAATTAAAAAGTTCATATTGTTGCCCACTCTATTATTGGTCACATCAGTAAATCTTAGATATTTCCCGCTAACTTCTCTGAATAAATCTATTAGAGAAGAAATATCTCTTTGGATTGGAGCACGAGATTCTGCGGTTCCTATTTGTGTCATTAGCTTTGTGCTCCTTTTGTTATGTTACGACGAATCTTACGTGCTTCAATTTCAGTTTCTCTTAAAATTAATAAGTCATTTATTCTCACTGGGCCTTTGACATTTCTTCTTAATGTTCTTTCTCTATTTTTTCCTTCAAGAACTTTTACTTTGACTTGTGTTACTTCGCCTCTTGCGCCTGTTCTTCCAAGAATTTCTTCAACTATTGCAGGAACTGGACCTTCATTAGAAAATTTGCTTTGGGGTCTATTTTCTTGAGATTTAGAATCACGCTGACTTTGCTGCTTTGCCATGTTTCGCTCCTGACTTTAACTGCGCAAGTTCATCTGCAGCGTCGCCTGCTTCTATAATTGCTACAGCAGAAGTTGGGACTGGAAGACCTATTGCTGCACCTAATTTTTGTTTTGAATCAACTTCATGACAAGGAATATTTTTCTCTGCGCATATGGCTGAAAGATGTGCAACTATTTCTTTCGGGCTAACATCTGCGGCATAAACAACTAGTTTAGCAGTTCCACGCTCTGCTGCTTTTGTAACTTCGTTGCTACCTTTGTCTACTTTTCCGGTTTTTTTTGCTTTATCAATCAGTGTATAGAAGTCCATTGGGCCTCCGTGTTACCATCATAGGTTTCAAGCGTTGGGGTTTTGGGTATTTAAATGTTATTGAGGATTTTCTATTTCTAGATTAGCATGAAGGAGCATATCTTCGATATATCTCTACATCTAGATTTTCAACTTCTCCATCTCTATTTAAATCTCCCGCGAGAACATTTGAATTATTAATCATTGCTTCACATTCTCCACCAGGAGTGCCTGTACAACCCCAGTTACCTAGTAAATCTGAGCTTAAATCTGAGAAGCTATGTACTCCGTCGCCATTTGCATCAACCCTACAAGGCGTTGCTAAGAAACTTTCTGAATTACTAACTTCAAATAAAGTATTATTTATATAAAGTATAAAATTGTGCCAGCCCTCGCTAACACTAAATGTTGCTCCTTGTTGGCATGCAGGGATAGTTACGTTTGTTTGTCCGCCATTTAAGGTATAGTAACATCTACTCAAATTTTGCAAAGTTGTAGAAAATCTAATTTCAACGCCAGTTGAGCGCATTATTTCTGGGGGATAAGTTGCTGGACTTGCAAGGGCTAATGTAACTTGAGCAACTGTGAAGCTAACAGTTCTACTTGAAACTCTATTTAAGCTATCATTTGCAAAAACAGTGACGATATGACTTCCTGGGCTGAGGGGAGTTAAATTTAAACTATAAACTTGTGATGCTCCGCCTCCTAAAGTCATACACCCAAGTACTAAAATATTTGTTTGTCCGTCCAATCTATACCAACAGGATTTCAAATCAATTGCGGTTTGTTGAGGATTTGAAATATTTAATACCGAGAATCTTAGAGCCAAATTATTATATGTTGATGTAGATGTGTCATATTGTCTTCCTTCAATTGGTTCGGAGATACTCACTCTGAAATTAGCGGGAAAAGTTTCGCCCTCTTCGTCAGTTAGATTATTTTCATTGTTATCTATTCCGTCGCAAGTTGCTATTCTATTACATGAGTCGCAACATTCTGTTTCGTCGCAAGTTTCGCCTAGAAAAGAGTCAACTATGCCGTCTCCACAAATTGCCTGGAGACAAGCTATCGGGGGACGGACTTCATCACATGAGCGGACTTTAGGATCAATTATTCCAGATATTGTAAACCAGGCTGGTGGAAAAGTGATACCTCCTAATTCTGATGAATCAAAGGTAAAAGTTTTTGATTCTAATTCATTTAGAGATGCTGTGTTTGAACTATTTACGGATTTTCTTGTATTATCTGAAAATATGAAATTTAATCCTTCGATTGTTGATGTTCCAGATCGACGCTCTACGCGGACGTTTACTAACTCGGAATCTGCATCATATCGGCAACTCTTTGGCTCTAAAACTAAAGAGAAGCAACTTGCAGTAGCTCCGACTTCTTCTGAGGCATTTGAAATTGAAGGGCTTAGAATTGTCCAAAGAAGAGTTATTGCTATGATTACTATGAGCAAAATTAGAACGGTCGTTATTATTGCATTCAGTCCTCTTTTTTGCATTCATCTATATGGGCTTTATGATTAAAAAGCTATTGCCTGATGTCGTCTTGCTATTAACGGAATTTATGGAATTGCTCTTTCTCTTGCCGGTATCATCTTTCTTCTTTGATTTCTATCTTCCTTCGGTGTTATCGGGGAGTCAAATAAATTAACTAAACTGGAAAGTCCTTCGTTACTCCATGAAAAGCCAATAATTTTTTTTTCATGCAGAGCGCAATATTTTTTAGCCAGATCTTTCATTCCGCATCTAGCATCTCTGCAAGAGGCATAGAGATTTGTGCCTCTTCCCTGTAAGTGGTAAAATTCAAGACGATCTTTATGGAAAGTTCCTCTGGTTTTTCCGGGAATTATAATTAATTCGTATTCTTCTTCTTTTCTGCTTATGACTCTGCCTAAATATCCGCATAGTTCATCTTCAGGATTATGAAAGAAAGCTAAAGTGTCATCAAAGGGAATTCTTAAATTTTTTAACTGAATACTTGTTGATTCCATTATCAAAGGCTCTAAATTGAGTTTATTAAGCTTTTGAAAATTCTAATCGTTAAAACTACTAGCAATGATAAAATTATGTGCATCTTCGAGTGAAGCGGGAAATAAATCACTAAAATCGATACTCTTCGAAGCATCAAAAATCACTACATCTAGACTATTGGGCTTTGGCAAAGATTTGTAACCCCTTAAAGGTCTCCAAAGTCCAGCTCTATCAAAAAATTCTTTTCTTTCTTTTTCCCAATAGACTGAATGACAGATTTTTCCTTCATTGTAATAAACAATAATTGCATTTTCATCAAAAGAATCTATTCCATTAAATCTCTCTAGATAATCTTCAATTCCTGGACATCCTTTACTAACCCCCGTCTTGCCATCTACTAGAATGTCTGAAGGGATTAATCCTGCAAGATAAAGCGAAGTGCCGAAACAATTAGAACCATATGCTTCTCCAGTTGGAATTATTGAAGAGATAATTAGCCTCTCTTTGAATTTCTTGGCATCGAAAAGGTCAAACCTACTTGAAAGTGTAAAGTACCATCCTTTTTCTAACGTATCAGAAACATGTTTAGGAATATTCAAATTTTGATGCTCATTTTTAAGTTCTTCTTTTGCCCAACTCCGATCATAGTTTACACATTCTCCTTCAAGTTTTATGTCTAACCCTTTCCCAAATCTAGATGATACATTATAATACGTCATAATTAGGTGCCCTAATGTAGATTTATAAAACTTGCCACTATTGTTTATCGATAATATTTCTTTGAATTAGTTTGAGGGAAAGATGACGGACATTCGCCTTCCCCGCTAGATAATTCAATTGTTGTTTTATCAACTAAATGAAGGTATGCCCAATCATTGCTAAATCCTTCATAACAAACTGATTCGCCAATTCCAATGTCTATTGGGTTTTTCTCGGGAGTATTATCTGTTATTCTTAAGATTACTCCCTCACTCTCTTCTTTAACCACTACATCGACAGATCCCATTGCTTTTCCTATTAACAGGAATTCTCCTTTAAGATCTGTGGCTTGTTCATCTAGAAACCAACCTCCTGAAATTGTGTTTTCAACGTCATATGAAGGGTTTCCACAATTTTCAGCTTTTTTAAAACCTCCATCATATGCTACCCCTATTTTTTGATAATATTTTTCCTTTAAATCTTGCGTGTATAAATCGTATGGGCAAAATGAATAAAGAGATTGTTCCCATTTCCATCTTTCTGGATTAATGTAATGGGCTTTTTTTGTTTGGTCTATTACTAAAAAGTCAAAAGTCCTTGCTTGAGAGGTGCCATCAGTATAACCTAAAAGAGTTCCGGCTTTTATTGGAATTGCTAAATTGTCATTTGTAGCTGTTGATCTAACTGGCTCTGTTGGAGCATATTTTTTTATTTCATCTGATGCAGAATCTAAATGATCAAGAAGGAAAATCACACCACATTTAGTATCGAATTTTAATCCATATTCTCCATGATCAGCTTCAGGTCCACGATAGGCATAGATTATTGAAACTAAAGTTGCATCCATCGGGGCATAGACCGGCACACTTTCTCCCTCTTTGATAGTTATATAGCTTCTACCCCGCGATGCTCCTACGATCGAACCTATTGGCTGAAATGCATCAATTTTTGAAAAGTCTGTAAATTCGTAGCTAAATATAGGAGGACAATTTGCCTCTTCCTCATTTCTTACATTTTCTGAAATTTCTGGATTTGGCCGGTTTACTTGTTCATTTTGCATCGTCTGTGTGTTTAACTCGTTTTGTTCTGAACTTGTAAGTTGTTTTATTGCAAAAAAGCCGATAACCAATACAATAATTATTCCTAAAATTATAAATATCTTTTTCAATTTAAACTACCTAAATAAACAAGGAAATTAGGGTTTATAATATTTATTAAAAAAATGGCCCTCAAGAGAATCGAACTCCTGACTCCTCGGTGTAAACGAGGCGTTTTGCCACTAGACTAGAGGGCCTGTTTATGAAATGCCGAATGGTCTTTTAAATATTACTAATTAAGATAATTAGCAAACATTTAATAAAAGAATAGCTTGTTAGATTTAAGTTAAAATGTTTGGGGTTTTTATTTTAAAATGAAATTTGAGAGAGATTCATCAGGAAAAGTGGCAAGGATTTGCGCAATATCTGTAATTATAATATGCTTGATAGTTCTAATAGGTTGGATTGCTAACCTTCCTTTTTTAAAAAACATGATCCCTGAAGCAAATAGTATGAAGGTGTCTAGTGCTTTTCTTATTATAATAAGCAGTCTTAATCTTTACATCACTTCTTATAAATTAAATAAATCTAAAAAAATAAGATATAAGAATTTATCTTTGCTGTTGTCTCTTCTTGTTATCACAACCATTATGGTGCTTATTTTTCTGACCTTATTTGGGGAATATCCTGTATCTGAACAAGAGTTTAACGCCTTAGACCTTTCAATATTATCCCCTTTGGAAAGAGTTTCGTTGTTTGGAGTCCCTTCGATAGCAACGATTTTATCTTTGATTTTATTTAATTCAGCTATCTCTTTGAAAATTAATAGTTATAAAAATTCAAGGTATTTTTTTAATCTTGTTATTTTAGTTATTATTATAAGCGTTTTTACTATATTGAATCATTTATTTAATTTTTTTGTTGCAGTACCTTATGCCCCTTTCTGGGAAACAGGAATGGCTATTAAAACAGCTTTTTGCTTTTTTTTGCTTAGTTTGGGAGCTATTTCAATTAGAGATTAAATGACTTCTTAACCATAAAGTTTAACTAGCGGAAAAGTTGGTTTATTATATGGGAAAGATAATTCTTGTTCCGTCTAAAGGAATAAAAAATGAAAAAGAATTATCTTTAGCTAATATTGTTTTTTATAGGAATTTAAAAACTATTTTGGAAAATGATAAGGTAAATCAAAGAAAAAAGAGACGAGAGCTACTTGGAGAAAATCAAGAGATTTATGTTAGAGTTAGTCCTTTAGACTTTAATTCAGATTATGATGTAAATAGTAAGAAGACTAGCCCTTTAAGTTTTGTTAGTGCTGAAACTTCTATTACTTACTGGACAGATTTAAGTGAGAGGGGTTTTGCAAATTGTTTTTTAACTGCAAGTTGTGTTGATGTTCCGGGAGAGGAAAGAAGCCTTGAACTTGTTGAAAGTTTAAAACTCGGAGTTAAGGATTGTGCTTTCTGTGTTCAAAGAGAATATGCTTTTAGGAGAAATTAT
Source organism: Nanobdellota archaeon (assembly GCA_038045385.1). Taxonomy (GTDB): domain Archaea; phylum Nanobdellota; class Nanobdellia; order Pacearchaeales; family GW2011-AR1; genus JBBSZK01. Next base: position 17,090 of record JBBSYE010000006.1, on the reverse strand, counting down.
TCTGGGAAATTGTTTTGTGAATTTGAAAAAGCGATATGCGATGGAGACCCCGGCTTATGTGCTGCTGATTTTAATAGACATAATAGTAGATTGGAACAAAGAGCTGACAGAAATAGAATCTTAATTGGGGGTACGGATCAGACGGGGGATTTGGAAAAAGTTCATGGAAAAGATTTTATTGATAGATTAAGAGAATGGGGATATCCTATATAACTCGGAAACTTTAAATAACACTTTCTCGCAAGATTGTTGAGCGGTCATAGTTTAGTGGTAGAACACTTGGTTGCCAATCAAGGAGTTCGGGTCCGATTCCCGATGACCGCACTCTTCCATATGTATATCTCAATACCATAATATTCATATATTAAACTCGGAGTTTAGCTTTAATGATGCGTCGTATTGCTGTCGGTGATGTGATGACTCGTAATTTTGTTTCTGTAGAGCCATATACTAATTTACTTGAATGTGCTAAAAAGATGGTTAAGCAGAGAGTTGGTAGTTTAGTTGTTGCTAATGATAATAAACTTCTTGGAATAGTTACTCAAAAAGATATTCTTTGGGCGATAACAAAAAAGCCAAATATTAACCTAAAGGGGGTCAAGGCGATTGATGTTGCTACAAAGAGAGTTGCTGTGATTAAACCTTCTGCGACTATTGCTGAAGCATTCATTAAGATGAAGGAATATGGTTTTAGGAGACTGCCTGTTATTTCACAGGGTGAGATGGTTGGAGTTTTAACTTTGAAAGATATACTGGCTATTGACCCTATGTTATATTCTGAAACAAGCGAGCTTTTTGATATGCGCGAAGCTGAAAGTAAAATGAGGAAGCTTTCGTCTCAAGAGGGCTGGGAAACTGAAGGGCTTTGTGAGGAATGTGGGGCTTTTTCTGATTTGGTAAGGGTTGATTCGAGACTATTGTGTCCTGATTGCAGGAACGAGCTTGACTGATAAGCTTTAAATATAAAACTTTCTAGTTTATAGAGTGGTCGAGAAAGATAATATAATAAAAGAGAAAGTGAAATACTCTGGTTTAATGAGTTTTAAGGATGCTTATAAATTTGCTAGAGAGCTACTTGATAAGGAAGGTTATAGTGTTACTGAAGATTCTTACAGCGAGAAGGTAAGTGGAAATTCTAAAGAGATTGAAATTTCATGGGTGGCCACTAAAAAATTGAGCGATTATTATAAATCTGCTTTGAAAATAAAATGGAGAGTCCTTGGAATGACTGATGTTGAAGTGGAAGTAGATGGAAAAAGGAAAAATATGAATAAAGTTGCAGATTTGAGCATTGAAGTATCGGGAGTTTTAGAGAAAGATTATGATAATAAATGGGAAGGGTCTAGTATGCAGAAGTTTTTCAAGGAAGTTTACAATAAATATGTAGTTGTTGAAAGAACTCATGAAAAAGAAGGAAAAGTTTCTGATGATGTTCAAGATTTTAAAGAAGAAATAAAGGCTTATCTTGAACTTACAGGAAGAATATCCTAATCGACGATATTCTTTCTATTACCGCAATCTTTATATATAAATCGTCCATGAAGTCAGCATGAGAGGAAAATTTTTGCTACTTTTGCTTGTATTGCTTATACCATTAAGTCATGTTAGTGCTCTTGAAATGTCTAGTGAAGATAGGGGTTCGGTTGTGATAAAGCAATTTGATAATCCTGCTAAATTCAAGTTGAGTATAACAAGTGTTGGAGTTAAAGATATTTGTGAAATTTATTCTCTTGTTAGTGTTAAAATGATGCCAAGCGAGATGTTTGATATTGAAGCGGGAAAAACTAATGTAATAGAGATTGGGGCTTCTCCGAGTAAAAGAGTTCGAAATGATATAGCGGGATTTTATATTTTTGAATATCAAATTAAGTGTAGGAATGACGGGATAAGTAAGGGAAATTTGAGAGTAAAGATTGTTGATTTGAATGATGTTATTAGTATTGATAGTTCTGGATTAAAACCTGGCGATGAGGAAGTAAGTCTTGTTTTAAAGAATTTGGAAAATACACATCTTGATAATTTAGATATCAATTTTGAATCTGAATTCTTTAACTACGACACTAGAGTTTCGCTTCGCCCTTTTGGTAGTGAAGTTGTGACTATTCCTGTTAATATTGTCGCATTGCAGAAAAAAACTGCTGGGCGATATCCCGTGACTTTGACTGTAAAATCTGGCGAGAATGAAGTTGAGATTATGAGAGATATTGAATATCTTGAGAAGGGAGCACTTGCAGTCTCTGAAGTTAGCGAGGGATTTTTAGTTAGAAAGACTGAATATAAGAAAACTAATGAGGGAAATATTCCTATCGTCGCTGAAATTACAGATACTAAAGGATTGATTGGGCGACTATTTACTTCGCATAATCCTAATCCGCAAACGACAGAGAGTAAAGGATTTAGCGTTGTTTATACTTGGAGAAAAGAGTTAGCCCCTGGGGAGAGTATAATTGCTAGTTCTAAAACAAATTATACGCTTCCATTTGTCTTATTAGTGTTGATAATTATTGTTGTTGGGGTTGTGAAGTTTACTGCTTTGAAGCCAGTTAATGTTAGAAAGAGTGTTTCTCTTGTTAAGACTAAAGGCGGAGAGTTGGCTTTGAGGGTAAGAATAAGTGTTAAGGCTAGAAATCATGTTGATAATCTTCAGATAATTGATAGAGTTCCTAATATAATGAAGCTATATGATAAGTTTGGAATTAAGCCAGATAAGATAGATATGACAACAAGAAGATTAATTTGGAACTTGCCTCAATTGAATGCTGGCGAAGAGAGAGTTTATTCTTATATTGCTTATGCTACTGTAAAGATATTTGGTAAAGTGGAATTACCTGCTACAACTGCCGTATTTGAAAAGAATGGGCAGACTCATGAAGTGATGTCTAATACGGCTTTCTTGGCTGCTGAATCTGGAAATTGATTATCTGAACATAGCAGTTAATAGTTTTTCTGAAGAGCGAAAGCAGCGCACCAGGCCATCTTCTATTAAATCAAATTTTCGCCTGATTGGTACAACTTCCCTTTCTAATATTATTCTATGTCTTTTGGGTCTAACTAAACTAACAATATTTTCCATATCTTCTATGCAAGCAGGTGCGATATCTGTCACAAGTCTTGCGCATCCATCCAAAAGATGAAAATATTCTCTTTTACTTATTAAGACTGGAGCGATAAAAGCGCAATGCCAATCTTGTAAGCTAGGAGTAATAGTATACGCATCGGTAGATAATCTATCTGAATATGAAGAGGTTTCTCTTGCAGAGCTTAGAAGATATCCAAATTTTTGCGCGCAATCATGTTCGACAGTATGAATGTCTTCTCTGATTGGGAGGCCATATCTTGATTGGTCAAATTCACTTAAACAAGGGATTGCTAAATTTATTACTTGTCTACATGTTGAAAAAAAGCCAAGAGGTTCCGGGCCGAATAAAAGGCCATTTACTTGACTAACATCTGATATTACCTCGCTATATACATCCTGCAAGGTATGCTTAGGAAACATTCTAGGTTTAATCGGTCTATGGCGATTGTGTCTATTTGTCATGAAGCAAGTTACTCTTTTTAGCTATTTTAAATCTATGCACGATGTGAAGCTTTAAAAATCGCTTTTGATAATGAGTTATAGCCCCTCTTAGCTTAGTGGTTAAAGCGTCTGGCTGTAGACAATGTCGAGCGTTGACACTCCCTTGGGGAGAAGGATGAAACGCCCGCAGGACGTGTTCGTTAGAACACGTTGTACGACAGTACCCGGAAGATCCCCAGTTCGACTCTGGGAGAGGGGATAAATTATTTACTTGATTTTAGTAGTCACATAATATTATATATCTGCTATTATGCTTTTTTGTATGAAAAAATTATTTGTTTATTCATCATTTATCTTTTTTTCAGCTTTAATGTCTGCTTTTGTTGGTGCTAATTTAAGCGATGGTTTAAAATTGTATTATCAATTTGATTCTCCCGAGGAAGAAGTTAGTGGAATTTATAATTTGATTGATTATCAAGGAGTGTTAGAGTATACAAATCAAAGCTGTTTAATCGGAAATTGTGGACAATTTGCAAATGGAAGGAACGCTTATGTTCCCGGTAATCAATTCACGGATTTCAGAGAACAAGATATGACGGTTAATTTTTGGGTTAGGGTTACTAATGGTGGTCAAAACGGTCCTGTAATTTTTTCCAGGGCTGGAAACACAGGACATGAAGGACATCTTGAAGTTTATCAGTCGCAATGGTATTTTAATGGTGCTTGGGCCGGAACTGCAGTCCAAGTGCCTTCTTTCATAAATAATGCTTGGTATATGGTTAGTTATACAAAAAATTCTGCAGGTTTTGGAAAAATATATGTTGATGGAAATCTTGTAGGTTTAGGCAATTCTAACTGGCTAATAACCGCAAATGGCGATATTCTTCTGGGAGTAAATCCTGTGACTGGGGGATTTTGGCTTAATGGGCAGATGGATGAGATGGCTTGGTGGAATAGAACGCTGAGCGACAGCGAGATAGTTCAGCTTTATAACAATGGAAATGGAATAATTATATCCTTTGACCAATACGCCCCAAATGTATCTATAATTTCTCCTCAAAACATAACTTATTTTGAACAGATAAATATTCTAAGCTATATCGCATCTGATGATATTGGTCTTGATTCGTGCTGGTATTCGACTGACAATGGAGTTACTAATACTTCTGTAACTTGTGGTACAAATGTTACTGGATTGCAAGCAAACGAAGGGTCCAATACCTGGAAAGTTTGGGCAAAAGATACCTCTGGAAAAATATCTGGAGATTCTGTGACATTTGAATATAGTGTTGATGAGAGAACTGATTTGTATTTATTTGGCAATGATATAATTTTGAGCAATGATAATCCTATTCAAGATGAGTTAGTTTATATAACGGCCATATTTTACAATGGTGGAGAATTAAATCCTCCACTAATAACTGTCGGATTTTACGATGGAAATCCAAATAATGGTACTCTTATTGGTTATGCTAATATTTCAAATTCTGCAAGGGTAAATGATAGTTATTTTGCGCAGACTTCTTGGTTGGCGCGAGGAGGGGTGCACGACATATATGTTGTATTAGACCCATTCAATCAGATACCTGAAGCGACTAAAACAAATAATGTTGCTTATAGAACCGTTAATGTTTTAGTTTTGCCTGAATTGGCTATCAGATCTAGTGATATTGGATTTACTAATCCGAATCCAATTGAAGGGCAAAATATAAACATACTTGCAATGGTTCATAATTATCATTCTGCTCCTGCTTATAATATAACAATATCTTTTTATTTAGATGCATTATCAAATCAAAGACTTATTTATGAGAAAAACATCAGCATTGGGGGCATGAGCACACAACTTGTTATCGCTCCTTGGACGGCTGTTTCAAAGAATCATAAGATATATGTTTATGCCGACTCTCTTAATATCATCCCAGAGCCAGACGAGAACAATAATTATGCCTTTAAAAATATTAATGTTTCAAACGGGATGTCTCCTGTACAAAATTTATTGTTTGCGCAATGAAAGAGAGATTTATAAATCCTTGATAAATTACGGATAGATAAAATGTCACTACAAAGAGCTTCGGGAGAATCTGGCGTGGATTATGATGCTAGATTGAGAGCCGTAGAGAAATGCAGATTAGATATTCACCCCAAATATCCTGGTGAATCGGGAGTAGATTATGATGCTAGACTTGACGCTACTATTAAAGCAGGAGTTCTTGTTCCTCCTAAAGGTCAACATGAATCTGGTATGGATTATCGTGCTAGGTTAGAAGTTACAATAAAAACTCGCTTAGTTTGAGAAAACCTTTCCTGAAAATCCCCGCAAAACTTAAATACCTTTAAGATTGGAAAATAATATGAGTTTTACAGCACTATTCTTGGCTTCTCTATTTATATCAAATGCTAACTCTCAATGCTTGACTTCTAGCGATGAATTTGCTGTTGAAGTGGTTATTCCTGATTATAATCTTGCTAAGATTGAGAGCTTGACCGATAGAAATTTTAATTATTATTATTCTCAAGCGAAAGCAAATGATAAAATTATAGCCTTATTTAAGGAGACTAATCAAGGGCTATCTTTGAGGTTGCAATTACCTACTGATGCTGTTGCAATTGAAGATAATGGATTTAGAATAACGTCAACTAGCGTTGGAAAGCTAAAAAGGCCACTAATAAAAGAGTTTATTGGCTGGAAAATTGAATGTTCTTCCCTAGGATGTGATTTTTCAAAGGGCAAATTGCATCTTGAAAGTCTTTTTAACGGAGGAGAGGCAACTATTGAGATTGATGATAATCTGGACGCTTGCTCGGAAGAATGTTCAGGTAAATGCTTTTCAGTTACTTCGGAGCAACTTTGCGTTGACAATGCTATGCAGAAAGATTTTGATCAGATATTGAAATTTGCTAATATTAGTAATGACTTTTCTAGTTTTTTGGTGTCTTATAGGGCTCAAGTTCTTGATAAGCCGATTGTTTATGAGATGACTCCAACTTTTAGCCCTAAAGAAAGCTGGCAAACAATAATGAGAGATGAGCTTGATTATTGGAGATTAAATGGGGTTTTTAACATAAGTCAAGAAGATATTGATCACATAACTTCCCTTTCAGCAAGAGGAAGAGCGGAGAATTATAGAATAGTTTATGACGCTCAGAATGGCGTATGGAATTACAACGATCAGCTAGATAACTTGGATTTTACTAGCGATAAAGATTGTAGAGTATTTTCAATTGAGGAAAGAACGGCAACTGATGATAAGCAAGTTGACCTTTTCTATGTAATTCCGATTGTTCTTGGAGTTAGCGCTTTGCTTCTACTAGTGATTTTGATAGTTGTATCTAGGGCGTTGGATAAGAGGAAAAGAGCAAAGAAAAAGCATGGGAAAGGTTTAAAAAAGGATAATCTCTCTGGGAATAATTAAATTCGGTGTTACTATGAAAAAACATTTAGACGAAAAAGATAAAGAAGAAGAGATAGAAGAAGACTCTGATGACGACTGGGAAGAGGAAGATGCTGAAGAAGAGATAGAAGAAGACGGATTTTAGTCTTCTATATTAAATTCTGCGTTATTATTTAGATCAGATATTTCGGGTATCTTACTTGAGGAGTCAACTTTAAATTCGACTTTTTTTGCGCCTCTTGGAACACGTAAGTTTTCTACGCTAAAGATTTTCTTTACTCCTATGTCTATATCCCCAAGCTCAAAGGTGTTCGTCTTCTCGTTATCAATAAACAAATCTAAATCCACTTGATTTGCTTCTTTAAGGCCGTCGTTTGAGACTTCGATTGAAAATTTTAGATAACGGCCAGTTTTTTCTAATTCAATATTTTGAGGTCTTAAATCTGGTAGACTTGGCGTGGTGTAAAGCTCATTTATTCTGTCAAAGAGATATTGGTTGTAAATTTGGCTACAATCTAGAGTAGGGTAGAGGATGCTTTTGCGGTCATTATTATGGTCAAAGCCAAATACATGAAATAGCTCATGAACTGCAATATTCGGTCTGCTACATTCTTCGTCTTCAAATAGAGAGATTTTGCCCTCAAGAATTATGGCATATTTTGTTCCGTTTATGACTTTTGTTGGGCCCCCTTCTCCTGCGACGAAATGCCCTTCTGTTTGAGGATCTGGAGCTATTTCAGAGCAAGCAATATAAATTTCTCCGTCTGAATTTTGAGATAATTCTAGAATTGTTTCATCTTCGAATATACTAAATGCCTTTTCAAGTTGATTTATCTTTTCTTCAGAGCAACGTTCGTCAAAATAGTATGATATTTGTTTGTCTGTAAATCTCATGTTATTATAGAATTGCTTGCTTTGGCTATTTTGTTGAGGAATTGAAGGAATTTCATCTTGAGTGTTAGTTATTGGGGTTATATTGTAGTTCTTTCTATCTAGCTCTCCATAAAGGAAATATGCGCCGTAAACTATGGTAGATAATAGTAAGATAAATAGGAGTGTGCTGAATATTTTCATGGCTTTTTATAGGAATGTGATTTTATAAATTGAGTGGACCCACGGAGAATCGAAGAGTAAAGTTCCGCTACCTTTTTCGTTCTATAAAATAAAGGAAATCAAAACTCTAGCACTTGATTAAACGAACAAATCAAAGAGGTTAATTTCTGTAACGATTTAGTTATGATACATTGAGAGGTGCATCAATGTCGATCTTATCAAAGGCGGGCCTCTGGTCTCCAATAGAGGGTTTTATCCTCAAGTCTTCTTCTAATATTCTGCGAACTATATCCCTATGGTCATTTTCATAAACACGAATGTGAATAAGTGGTTTTCCTTCACACAATGAGTAAGCCACGATCATTTCGTATACTCTTTTGGCCTCATTTATACCTCGATAGAGTACGTTATGCATCCCGCTTGTTGCATCAATAAGATTAGTAGATTCATCAGGTATAAAGTTTAATGTAGGGAACTGCCTCCTGATTATATCGAGCCCTCTTTGAAATGTAGAATATGCCTCTAAATTAGCTAGTCGGGTCATATCTTTTTTATTAATTATAGCTATTTAAATCTTTCTATCTTTAACTATAAAGTAATAACATAATTATGGGGTTGTGTGGATGCATTTCGGTTTAAACCATAAAATATATTCATAGGCTTAAACATTAAGAAGGAAGTTGGTACTGATTTTGGCAATAATCATCTTTTTATGTGTGGACAATAGTGGACCCACGGAGAATCGAACTCCGATCCCATGACTGCCAGCCATGTATTTTACCATTAAACCATGGGCCCTTGCTAAACTCGGAAAATTGGACTTAAAAATCTACTGCACTAAAAGGCTTTTTGGCGCGAAGGCAATAACTAATGAGATAAATATAGTGAAAGCTATTGAGAGAAGAATTGTTAGCCAACTTGAAAGTTTTCTATCTCTTTTTAGAGGTTTTGTTTCAATATATATCATATACTTTAATCCTATGAGTATTATCGCGCTGACTATGAATACTATTATTGAAGCCACTTCAAGATAATCATTTATCATCATTACTGCTGACATTGCGCCCATTAAACCGCCCATAAATCCAGCCATAATTCCTTCTAGAAACCCCATAATTCCACAACAGGAGCCGAGCCATGTTCCGAGGAATATTCCTGTAATCATCCCTGCCAAAGAGCCGATAAACATCCCGTTTGTTGCACCTATATAGAATCCGATGAGAAAGCCGGAAATCATTCCGATAGTCATGCCGACCATCATTCCACCCATACAAGTTAAGGCGTTGTATGTGCGAACTTGTTTTGCAACAGGAACTATAAAGGCGATGCTAAGTAATGTTAAGATTACATAAAGTCCTGATTTTTGCAAATCTATATATTGACTTAAAAAGAGAAAATAGATTATGCCGAATGTGATTGCGGAAAGAATTATTGAATAAAGAAATGTTCTTACTAGTTCCCCCTCAATGCGTTCTCCGTCTAGTTCTCTGATGAATTCTTTGAAGCTCATATTTTATTTTTCCTTAATAGGTTTGCGTTTGTTACAACAGTTATTGAAGATAAAGCCATCGCGAGTTCGGCGATAATTGGGTGTAAAACGCCAGCGACTGCGAGAGGTATCGCAACAACATTGTAGGCAAATGCCCAGAATAGATTTTGTTTTATCTTCTTAAATGTTGCTTTTGAGAGGTTTATGGCTTGGACAACTCCAATAAGGCTACCTTTTACAAGAACAATGTCTCCTGCTTCTATTGCTATATCTGTGCCTGTGCCCATTGCAATTCCGACGTTAGATTGTTTTAAGGCGGGAGCGTCATTGATACCATCGCCTACAAAAGATACAAAGCCGGATTTTTGTAGCTCTACTATTTTCTGTGCTTTTTCCTCTGGAAGAACATTCGCAATTACTTCTCTAATGCCTACTTGTTTAGCTATGGCTTTCGCCGTGCGTTCATTATCCCCTGTTAACATTACAGTTCTATATCCTTGAAGATTTAATTCGGATATGGCTTGAACAGAATCTTCTTTGGTAGAATCTGCTATGCCCATTATTCCGATGGCTTTTCCATCTTCAGAGACGATTATTGTTGTATATCCTTTACTTTCAAATTCTTCTATTTTTTCTATAAGTGACTTAATATTTATTTTCTTTTCTTCCATCAACCTTGAATTGCCTATTATGAAATTCTTTGAGTTAATTTTACCTTCTACACCGCGACCTCTTAAAATTTTAAAGTTAGTGACTGGTTTATATTTTTTCAAACCAGCCTTGAGGACTATTGCTTTTGATAGTGGGTGCTCTGATAATTTTTCCAAACTTGCAGAAACTTCAAGGAGATATTCTTGTTTTACTTTGCTATAAATCTCGCGAACTTCAGGTTTGCCTTTTGTTATTGTGCCTGTTTTGTCAAAGACTATTATTTTTACCTGCTTCATTGTTTGAATTGCTTCGCCTTTACGAATAAGTATTCCTTTTTTAGCACCCATACCGCTACCTACCATTAGAGATATTGGAACTGCGAGTCCTAATGAACATGGACAAGCGATAACTAGAATTGAAATCGCAACGCCTAATGCTCTGCTTAATTCTCCTGTAAATATCCACCAATTTGCAAATACTATAAGAGAGAGTACGAGAATTACGGGGACGAATATGCTCGTTATTTTATCTGCAAGTCTTTGTATAGGCACTTTTGTACTTTGAGTTTCTTCGACAAGTTGAATTATATGGGCTAAAAATGTATCGCTTCCGACTTTAGTTGCTTTGATATATAATATTCCATCTTGGTTTATTGTTGCTCCGATTACCAAATCTTTTGGCTTTTTGTCCACTGGTAAGCTTTCGCCTGTTACCATACTTTCGTCTACTGAACTTGCACCTTTCACTATCATTCCATCGGTGGGAATTTTTTCTCCTGGCTTTACTATTATTATGTCTCCAACTTTTACTTCGCTTATGTCTACTTCAATTTCTTGCTTGCCTTTCATAATGCGTGCTTTTTTTGCACTTAATTCTAGAAGTTTGCGAATCTCTTGTGTTGCTCTGCCTTTTGCTTTTGTTTCTATATATTTTCCTGTAATGAATATTGCCATGATTGCGCCTGCAACTCCAGAATAATCTGCTACGATGCCGAAATAACTAAAAAATCCGCTAAGATAAGCTACGACTGTTCCTAATGCTATTAAAGAGTCCATGGTGAAATAAAAAGTATAAAAGCCACGAAGCCCGCCTTTTATTGTTTCAAAACCAAAGATGAAAACTATTGGAAATCCTAAAATTAGAAATAAAGCTATGTCTATATTTTCTGTAAAAATTGTTCTGCCTAAAATTCTTGTATAGGCCATCATTAACAACAGAGGTATTCCGAACATCCAAGAGCCGACCATTTTTCTACTCCAAGATTTTAATTCTATTTCTTCTAGGCTTGACTCTTGGGCTTTTGCGTGGTGTTTGTGTTCATCGTGGTTCATCTTATATTCTCTCCATAATTTTTTCTTAACTTTTCAATCATTCTACTTTCACAACCTTATAGCCTGTTTTTGCTACTGCTTTTTCTAAATCTTCTTTATTTGTTGCGTCTTCACATTCAACGAAACATTTTCCTGTTATTGCACTTACTGAAACGCTTTTAATTCCTTTAAGCGATTTTATGCTTCTCTCTACATTACTTGCGCAACTTGAACAGTGCATTCCTGAAATTGAGAGCTTTAGTTTTTTCATTTTAACATCCCAGCCCCCCTCCAATTGGACAAGCCGTGTTGTTTAAACCATTGAAAATTCCTGGCCCTGGCCCTTTGAATATGTAATCTTCAACATCAGTTATGCTCCACTCGTGTTCGTGATTCCACAAATCCCAGTAATAACGCCATTCGTTCCAGCCAACTCCAAGGTGCTTGACATATATTCCTTCTTTAGCAAGCATTGTTCCTACTTTGCGACCAGTCATACATGGCGCACTGTAACAATATACTAATATCTCCTTTTCGGGATTTTCTGTCTGAATTTTTTTGAATGCTTCTGTGATGCGCTCAACAGATCCATAGTCGGAAGTGTCCTTGTCTTTGTAGGCCGGAATATTCACTGCCCCGATAATATGCTCCTTTTCATATTCCTCTTGGCTACGCAAATCAACAATAATATATTTGTTTGTGCCTGCAGCAATTTCTTTCCTCAATCCATGTGGGCTAACATAGACTGCTGTTTCAATAGCATAAAACTCTGCGATAAGCTGTTCTTGTGATTTTTCTGGGTTTAATCTATCAATAAAATTGCTACTAACTGCCCCGATTATAGAGCTGATAAATATTAGAGCTAATACTATAACAATTGCCTGTGTTTTTGACACTCTGTAAATTTTGTTATATGGTTCGTATATCATTTTTGTTGATAGCATTTTTAGTTATCTCAATTTTACAACTTTTGTTTGCATTACACCCTTCTTCACACTCGCAAGCCTTCTTTTTGTCTATGTAAACAATTTCACATTCTTCGCAGTAATAGCACTTATGATTTGCATCTTGTCTTACCATTATCTTCGTCTCCTCTGTACTTGTGGATTTACCTGCTTGAAAAGCCAGATTATTCCGAGTACTAAACAAACTAGCACTAAAGTCATAAATAACCACCCAAATACAAACATTCCTCCAAACCCTGAGCCATATCCCGAGCCGTACATCATTCCTGAAAAGCATCCGCCTGTTCGACTGCCGAAGCCACTGAAGGATGATATACCTACTAGAATTAAAATAGCTATAAGAACAATTATTAAAATATTTTTATTTTCCATTTATCCTCCTTTCATCCCCTTTAAGATGTGAATGCAATTTTTTGCCATATGCTCTTCGATTAGCTTCATCAATGGGGCGATTGTTTTGGTGTTTAGAGTGTAATAGCGATATTTGCCTTCTATTTCCATATTGACGAAGCCACATTGTTTCAATCTTGCTAAATCATGGCTTGTAGAGGTTTGGTCTGATTTGAGTTCTTCGACAATCTGTGAGACATTTTTCCTGCCTTCTCTTAATAGATTGATTATTTTTAATCTTGATTCTGAAACTAAAGTTCCAAAGAAAATTTTGTATGCCCCATATAACTCGTCTTGAGAAAAGCCTTCTTTGTGACAGCTATGGGATATGGACTTGTTTATCATATGATTGTTAGATACATATGAGATATTTAAATGTTTCTAGGGGAAAAGATTATAACCCAAATAGAAGGCTTTAAATATCCCATTATAATATATTATAATACCAAGTTAAAATGGAAAGCATAACAAAAAAAACACGAGAAGTTGGGACATCTGCAGGAGTGCTTTTGCCGAGAAGTTGGCTTAATAGGCAGGTAGTTGTAACTCTATTTGAACCATCAAAAGAAAAGATTCTTCAGGATATTGCACGCTATCTTTTTTCACATAACTTAAACGAAGAAGTGAAAGGGGTTTACCTCTTTGGAAGTTATGCTCGCGGAGAGCAGGACTTTGAGAGTGATATAGATATCTTGATTATTACTGATAATATAAACAAGCTAGCTTATTTTGAAAATTATGAGATTATTCTTGTTTCAGAGAGCTCTTTTTCAAAAAACCTTGAGGGCAATCTTAATTATTTGAGTGCACTTAATGAAGCAAAAGTCCTATTAAACAAAGACTTAATAGAAAAATATAAGGCAAGAAAACCAAAGATAAAAGTAAAAAAATTTCTTGCTGAAATTAAAAGAGTTCTCAAAATAAATAAAGAAACCTTAGAAACATGCAACATACAGCCTATTAATGTTCCAGACGGAGTTGTTTATTCTCTTGTTTTGCGATTAAGAGAGCTATACATTATAAAAGCAATTCTTTCTGGTAAGGAGTATTCCAAGAGAGATTTCTTGCGCTTTATTGATGATAAGATATATTCAGCTTATCTTAGAGTTAAAAGAAATGAAAAAGAAGTTAATATTATTTCTGCTAATGAATTGAAAAATATAGTAGACTTATCTGAAAAATGGTTAATAGAACTAAACGACTAGAGAAAGGAATTGAGAGTCTAAAAAAAGAGATAGAAGCTCATTTTGATAAAATTGAGAAGGATATCTCTGAAGAGAACCTTGATAGGGGAAGATATCACATCAAAGAGATAGATAAAAGTTTATTGAAGGCTCTGGAAATAAAACTTGGTTTTCTTGGTAAGGATGATAAATTACTTGAAAAATATAGGGCAAGAATAGAGAAAATAAAAAAATTATTGGGCTAAAAATTATTTACTTAACAACTTAATATTTAATACAAGAATCAAAATTAACAATGCTTGAATTTCTATTCCTTGAAATGGAAGAGTTGCGAAGCTAAAACCTATACCTAAAGCTCCGAGGATTAGCGCTGAAATACCTGTGACGCAAATTGGGCAAACGCCCACGGCCAAGCCTCCGAGTGTGGCTATTCCCGCGATTGTGCTTTGTTGAGCACATGAACGGCGCTCTTTAATTTTTTCTTTTAGAAGAATTAGATTAATTGAAATTAATATGCTTATTATTAAAGTAAGGGTAAATGATAAGGTGAGTTTTACCCAAGAGACTGTTGAAGCATAAATTATTATTAGAGGGATTGTTTTGAAAAATCCGCTTATGAATGAGGCTAGTAAAAGATAAAGTATGAAGAAAAGTGTAAAACTTATCTTGTTGCGCTTAATAAGAGCGAGATATTTATTGAACGACATTCAATTGGCCGTAGCCCATCCCCATGCTACATGCAAAAGTAAATGTTCCTTCTTCTGTCGGAGTGAATCTTATCTTTTCACTAGGGCTTCTTGATAGACCACGTACACCTAATTCGCGAACTGTGAATGAACGAAAGCATCCACCGACGCTATTATCAAGTGTGACTTCAACTGGCTGATTTGCCTTTACTGTTATTGCATTCGGATAGTAATTGCCGTTTTTCATGCTTAATGTGATTTGTTGCGCGTCTCCCGTGCTTATTTCTTGTGTTTGTGGAGCTTGAGCTGAGCCATAAAAGAAGATGCCTAAAACTATTAGTGCGACTATTGTTATGCTGAATATGGCTAGGTTTTTCATTATCTATTCGGGATTATTGATTATATAAAGCTTATGAATAGTTATATTTAAATAATAGAGATAGATATTTTTCATATGTTAAGATTGAGCGAATTAAAAGCCGCTTTGAGAATTCGTGAAGCTTGTGGATATGGCCATAACGATTCTGTTTCAGATAGAGGAGATTTAACTGGAGATTTAAGAAGAAATCGTCGTCCTGAAGATTATATGCGTCATGACACTGAGTTTAGTAGGGCAAACCCAATTATATCTTTTCCTGATGATTATTTTACTGAAAGTGCAACCAAAAAGAATCTTCGGTGAAAGCATAATTAATTTAAATTGCTTGACTATTGGATGACATGAATAAAGAGGAATTTGTGGCAATTGTTAGGAGCCTTAAAAAGGGAGATTTAATTGAGATAGTTCGGGAAGACCCAAGCCAAGTTGGTTTCTTCAAAGATGATGAAACAGGAAAGAAAAAACTAATTAGACAGCCATGTTATTTTGATGATAGGGCTAATATCTCTTCAAGTGAGCCAGGGATATCTGTTACTTTAAACAAAAATGCAATTAGTGGGCGGCTTGAGGCCGGATACTCCACTATTTCTTACATGGATATAATTGAGATAACTAAAAGATAATAATTAATATAAACTATTTTCCTTTTTATTATCATGGAAAAGATTAGAACTGGACTTGGATTTGTGCAAGTTTTTTGGGGGAATGGTAAGGGAAAGACTACTTCTGCTCTTGGAACGGCTTTGAGGGCTTGTGGTAATGGTTATCGAGTTCACTTGATACAGTTCATGAAGAATGGGGCTTCAAGTCTTGATGAGCAAATTCCTGGAGAGATAAAGGCACTTGAGCAATTCCCAAGTTTTAGCTATAAGAGATTTGGCTCTGATGGGTGGGTGATTAAGAAGCCAACTGAAAATCAGATTAAGGCTTGTACTGAGGCGTTGGATTATGTTACTAGTTCTTTGAATTCTGGAAAATATGATATTATAATTGCTGATGAAATTTTATACGCAATTCAACTTGGGCTATTGGGTGAAGAACAAATTATTGGGCTAATTGATGGAAAGCCAAAAGATATTGAGCTAATTCTCACTGGAAGCCATATTGCTTATCCGAGAATTTTTGAGAAAGCAGATTTGGTTACAGAAATCAAAAAGATAAAACATCCGTATGATAATGGTTTTTTGGCGAGGAAGGGGATTGAGTATTAACTTTGATAAGATTCTTCTAAAGGGTCAGTATACATATCAATCATGACTACTGCGATTAATTGAATCGCTTCATATTTGGAATGTCCTCGGTATTTTGCGAGTTCTGTGTAAACTGCTCTCTTCATTTTTTCTTTACTTGCATAGACGCCTCTTGCTTTATTGGATAAATCATGAAAACCATTTTCAATTTCCATAAGACATTATTAATTAATCAAGGAAGTGGTTAAAAATCTTACTCCACACAGGTTTAAATACTGCACTTGGGGCAATTAGAGATGGGAGATTTTAGATCAGGAAATAGTAGAGGAGGCGGATTTGGCCGAGGCGGAGGCTTCAATAGAGGCGGACGTAGCGGTGGCTTTAGTCGTGGAGGAGATAGAGGGGGATTTGGTAGAGATTCACGACCTATGGAGATGCATACTGCTATTTGTAGTAATTGTAAGAAAGAGTGTCAAGTTCCATTTAAGCCTACTGGGAGTAAACCTGTGTTTTGCAGTGATTGCTTTAGACAAGAAGGTGGTAATAATAGAAGTGAAGGGCGAAGTGCTCCTAGAAGGTCAGAAGGATTCTCAGCCCCAGCTAATGCAGTTTCAAATGAACAGATTAAACAGATTAATGCTAAGTTAGATAAGATTCTTCTCGTATTGAAAGATTTAGAAATCGCTGACGACTCTGAGGAATCGGATGATGCTGGCGATTTAGACGATACTGAAGACGAAGATTCTGATGACGTTGCTGAATAAGTAAGGCATTCTCTTTTTAATATAATTATTGTTGGCACTAAAAAATTGTAACTTAACTATGTGACGTTCTCCCCGCACTAAAGTGCGGGGCTTCTTGAATGATGCTCATCTTGA
>JBBSYE010000005.1:0-55833 GCA_038045385.1 Nanobdellota archaeon | reverse complement strand
ATCAAGATGAGCATCATTCAAGAAGCCCCGCACTTTAGTGCGGGGAGAACGTCACACATAATTCTGGCTTTGTCGTTCTAACTCCTTCTCCATATTGATTTGTCACGTGACATTTAGCAAAAATGCCTCCAAAATGTTTCTCTACCCAATTTATTGTATCATCTTTGATAAATGAAGGGCGAGAAGTAACAACATGGGCTTCATGCCCAGTATTTTTTAAGGAAACTAAAGGCCAAAAAGCTTCAATATACGGCCTTAACGTTTTAGCTTCGCTCGAGATAAAAGAATGAATATGCCCCTTTATATTTTCAGGGTGAACTTTCCAAACTCTCTCTAGTCGCATGCTATGTATCTCTTCATAAGCTCTTGTAGTCCCATAAACTTCATTCAAGTGTGGAATAAGTGCGCCTGTGAAATTAGCCAAAACATCATCAACATCTACTCCAATTATCATAAAAACAAGCTCAAAAGAAGGTATTTAGATTTTATTATTTACTAACCTTATTTACAACCCTAATCAACTTCTTAAGATAAATTTCCGCAGCTTCTTTAGTATGTGCTTCAACATTCAATCTAACAACTTTCTCGGTTTCGCTGATGCGAACACTAAACCAATAATCTGGAAACTCAATCGACAGCCCATCAATATGTTCAATCACTCTTGGAGATTCAAGCTTGTAAAATTTCTCAATATCTTCCAAAAGACTAGAAGTATCTTTAATTTTCAAATTATATTCCTCAAGTTTATGATACTTAGTCGCCTGTAGAACAAGCTGTGACATCTTTTTATTAGCTTTTTTGTATATCTGACACATCAATAAAGCAGAAATAATTCCAGAGTCAGAATAGAAATTATCTTTGTAGAAAAAATGTCCAGTATTTTCTGCACCAAATATCGCTTTTTCTTGGCGCATTCTAGCCCCAATCAAAGTATGCCCCACTCGTTCTTTTATGGGCACTCCAGAGCTATTCTTCACGATATCTACGAGATTATGACTGCAAGTTGAGCTATAAACAATTCTTCCCTTATTCTTTTTAAGTAGATGTCTAGCTAAAAGTGCACCAGTAATTGAGCCCTCAATCGGCTCCCCTCGTTCATCAACAAAAGCCGCTCTATCTGCATCCCCATCAAAGGCAATTCCAAAGTCAGCCTTTCTCCTAACGACCTCGCTACCAAGTTGCCTCAAGTTTTCGTATACCGCAGTATTCGGCTCATGATTCGGAAAATTTCCATCCAACTCGCCATTTATCTTCCAGACTTTCATACCAAGATTATTAAAAATCAAATCTGAAGACCAAGAGCCCATTCCATTTCCAGAATCAATAACAATCTTAAGCCCCTCAATAGATTCTTTCTTAAAAGACATAACATGTTTTACATATTGTCTAGCCAAATCAAGCTGGCGATATGAACCGATATTTTTACTTATAGCAAGAGTTTTATTTTCTCCAACCATTTTTTCTATCCTCAATAGTCCATTTTCCCTACCGATAACTTCTGCATCTTTATAACAAATATAAAATCCATTCCATTCTTTAGGATTATGCGAAGCAGTAACCATAATCCCAGGAACTTTCAAATACCCGGTTGCAAAATACAAGCAAGGCGTATCAACCACTCCCAAATCTAAAACTCCAATGCCGCTATCACGTAGCCCCTGAATTAAAGCCTCCGTCAAAACTGGCGAAGAGAGCCTCATATCTCTTGCAACAACAATCTCTCGAGATTTAAAGAAAAGTCCGCAAGCCTTACCAATTCTATAAGCAAAGGCATCGCTTAAGTCTAAGCCATAAACGCCCCTTATATCATACTTATTAAAAACACTCATTTTCCAAACCTTCCCTTTGATAATAAAAATAATCCTGCATCAATGAGGTCATTTTGCGCTTTCCTAACGTCAAATCTATGAAAATTAGGTTGCCATTCTTTACCCAATAAATCGCTAACTACAAAAGCAGAAGCAATCTTAACCTTTCTATATCCTGCAACTGCAAATAAAGCAGAAGCTTCCATTTCAACAGTAGCAATGCCTTCATTAGCATACCTTTTAACTTCGGCTTTTGTTTCTCTATAAGGGGCATCAATAGTCCAAGTAGCTCCTCTTTCAAAATTAATTCTTTTATTTTTTAAAACTCTCTCCAATTTTTCGGTAAAATCTTTATTTGGATAAGAGTAATCTCCATTAGACAAATAATGATGACTTGTACCTTCATCCCTTAAAGCCTTGTCACATAAAAATATTCCTTCATGCTGAAGTCCGCCGGCTGTTCCAATATTAACAAATTCCTTTCCGCCTAATGCAATAAGTTCTTCAAATACAGCAACAGCATTAGGTGCACCTATTCCAGTCATTTTTACAAATCCGATATTTTTAAAAACATAAATGTCAAGCAAAGAGTAAAGCTTAATCTTTTTAGGTTTATATTTTCTAATAAAATAATTTTTTGCCTTTGTTTGATAAGTAATAATATATTTTTGCGGAAGTCTATGTTTCCACTTCCCATATTTAATAAAATCAGATGGATGAAATAAAGCTTCCTGTAAATGTTTGTCTTTGAATTTAGGATATTCCATTAAATCACCTCAAAAATAATATATAATGGATTATATAAACTCTCATAGCCCAATCAATAAATATGCTAAAATATCATTTAAACGAAAAGATTTTTCTTAGAACTGCAGGCATTTTTTATATTATTCTAGGAATAACAGCCTTCTTCAACTCCTATGTAATAAACAATCCAGATCAAATATATTGGTTTTGCTATGTTAGCTTATTTATAATCGGAATCGGTCTTTTATTAAAGGACGGCAATGTAATTGCTTCTCAAGTTAACATTCTTGCCGTAGGAATTATATTCTGGTGCATTGATTTCTTTCACTATCTAATAACCGGATTGCCTTTATGGGGGATCACAGATTATTTCTTCGTAGAATCAAACTTTCTTGTTAAGATAGTCACTTTACAGCATGTTTACACATTACCTCTTACTATTTATGCACTTTCCATAATCAAGATAACAAGAAAAGACTTATGGAAAATAAGTTTAATTCAGGCACTAATAATCTTCATAATTGTATCTCTCTTCACAGAAGCCAGCAGCAACATTAACTGCATATTCTCTTCTTGCCTTAGCCTATTTGATCTTGAACCATATTATCCTTGGGCTTGGCTCATGTTGGTTGCAACAATGATATTAATAACAAATGCGATAATAACCCATCTGTTTTTTATGAAAACTAAAAAATCAGCAAAGTAATTAAAAGCCCATATCTAAACCATAAGTGAACAAATATATTTTTCTACTAGTAGCGATAATCTTAATTGTCATTGGGTGGTATTTCTTATCTCCCTTATTTATAGATGATAAAGTTAATGAAAATCTCCCTATTGATAGCAATTCTCCCGAAATATTTGAAGAAATCTCTTCAGCTAATTTTCAAGATGCAGATTCTTACCATAAAACTTCAGGTGAAGTGAAAATAGTTCAATCGGAAAATAAAAAATACCTTCGCTTTGAAAACTTTGAAGCTACAAATGGCCCCGATTTGAAAGTCTATTTATCAAAAGACCTTCAAGCAAGCGAGTTCATTAGCCTTGGCGACTTAAAAGGAAATATCGGAAATCAAAATTATGAACTTCCCGCAGATTTTAACCAAGATGATTATCCTTATGTATTAATTTGGTGTGAGCAATTCAGCGTGCTTTTCGGTTCAGCGCAATTATCCTAAAATTTCTAAAACTAATTAATTACTTTCCCATTTCTAATAACAATCATCTGTCTCTTTCTTAACTCTTTAAAGAAAGGATCTGGCGGAACAACGCCCTCTGGGGCAAAGCTTCCTTTCATATCAATTCTCCCATCTTTTATCATCTGAGCCATGACGCTGACAGTCATCCCAGTATCAATATTGCACCCAGCATCTTCCCAGCCGGGCAACGTAGGAACTATACAACGCATCTTAATCTTCTTCTTTATGCTTCCCTTCTTACCATAAACATCAACCCATAAATCCTCATTCTCTCTATATCCTTTAGGAATCTCAAGTCCTTTCAAAACTTCAGTTAAAACTTTAACCGGAACAACCTTTTGACCATCAACCATTATAGGCTCTTTATTACCAAATCCAAGCTGTATCAGCATAGATATTACGTTAAAAGAATGTGGAGGAAATTCAGCGTAAAATCTAACATTCTTTAATCCCTTAGATTTAAAATAATTGTAAAAAGTATAAGTCTCTGGATGTCGAACAAAAAATTCCTCTTGTTCTCCAACAAAATCATCATGATTCATCTTCACAGAACTCATAGGCAAAACTTTTTTCCATTTACCATTTTCAATATTAGTTGCGGGATCAGTAAACTCCTCGATTATACTTTGCATTGAGAAAGGCACGACAAATTTCTTTATATTAGAATTCCAAGCAAATCCAACTTCAACACTATCTATCTTATCAAAATCTTCTGTAGCGTGTCTAAGCATAACATTACCAATTCCAGGAACAGAGCCACAGCCAGTAATATGAATAAGGTTTTTGCCCTTCAAAGCTCTATGCATCGCAAACTGCTGTTTTGTCATAGGTATTTCCGAGCCAAGATCCAAAGAATGCGCTCCAGCGCTAGTGCAAGCCTTCAGAGCATTCAAGTTCCAATCCCCTTCAGCACAATTAATAACAATTTTAGCGCCAGACTTTTTTATTACGCTAGTAGTTTCGCTAATGTTTCGCAAATCAACATGCTCAAATCCAGTTTTTTTATAATGCCTCATTAGCCAATCAACTCTAGATTTATCTCGCCCACAAAGCAGAACCGAATATCCAGATTCAAGCAAATCCCTAGAAGCTATCTTTCCCTGTAGTCCAGTAGCCCCTAAAACTGCAAAATCATACCTCATTTAATAAAACACATCTTTTCTAATATATATGATAAGAAGAGTTTAAAAATTCTGCTACTATAAGGGTAAATGAAGCATGAGGTGTTTTGGAAGAACCCAGGATATAAAGCCAATCCTGAATTAAAAAAAGACATTGAATGCGACTATCTTATCGTCGGTGGTGGAATAACTGGTGTCGCCACAGCATACTTTCTTTCAAAGATGGGTGCTAAAAATATAATATTAATAGAAAAAAATACAATTGCTTCGGGTGCAACGGGAATGGCTGCAGGAAGTATTGTCCTTAAAGGAGAACTCGATTTAAAAGATATTCTTCATATCTATGGAAGAGAAAGAGGTTTGCGCTACTGGAAACTAAATGAAGAAGGTCTCGAATTAATGAAAAAAATTATCAAAAAGGAAAAGATAAACTGCGATTATGAGGCAGAAGACACTATTTATGGCTCTGCACGTAAGGACCTAAATGCAGACGTTTTATCAGAATATATCGTCGAGAAAGACATCGAGCCCATGAGCCAGTTAATCGTAGGAAGGGAGTTAAAAAAAGAGATCAATACTCCTCTTTTCAAATATGCATTATATTCAAAAGACCAAGGAATTTCAGTCAATCCATTAAAATTCACACAAAATCTTTCACAAAAATTAAAAAAAGAGAGTGTTAAAGTTTATGAAAACACTCCTCTTCTTAGCCTAGAAAAAAATAAGGCAACAACTCCAAAAGCATTAATAAATTTTAAAGAAGTTATTTTAGCTACAGACTCTTCATTGAGAAGCAATAAAATAAAAAAAATAACCTCAACAATAATTATCACCAATCCCCTTACAAAAGAGCAACTGAAAAACATCAGCATGGTCCCGAAAAAAATAATTTGGGATTCAAAAATTATCTATCACTATTTAAAAATAACTAAAGACAATAGAATATTACTTGGATACGGAGACAAGCGCGTACATAAAAAACATACAAAAATAGACCCGCATAAACCGCACATTATTAGAATAAAGAAATTCCTAAAAAAGCTTTTTCCACAGCTTAAAACTGATATAGAATATGCTTGGTCAGGATGTTTTGGAATTACGGATAATAAGATACCTCTCATCGAACGTAATCAGAACCATATTATGATAGGCGGAGCAGCCTCTCAAGTAATGTGCGTAATGGCCTCTAAGTATCTAGCTGAAAAGCTCACAAACCGCAAATCCAAGATGGAAGAATTCTTTGAAGTTAAATAATTGAATTTCTCATCCTAACTATCCAAGAATTCTTTTCTCCAGGATTCAGGGGATCACATTTATCAGCGAGGTATTTTGACTTATGAATTTCTTCGGTCACAATTCTAACGCTTCCTGCGTATATCTCACTAGGAGAGTATTTATTCAGAGAGTCAATTACACCTAAAAGAGATTCTCCAGTATTAATAGTTCCTTCAACAACAAAGATTTTTTTACCTCTAACTAATTCTTCAATCCCCTTATTATCCATAAATTTTCCAACCCAAGGCTCCGAGTCAGATAATCTAACTCTAGAATATCTTACTGGTAAAATAGGGGGATTGCCCAAAACATTAGAAGCAAGAAATGCCGGTTCAATCCCTTCAGACATAACTGGGACAATTGTGTCAATATTCAAATCAGAAAGTTCAAAGGCTTTTTTACCAAATCTATTAATTTCCACATCCTCTTGTTCTAAATGGGACCTATTAGCTTCCAAATTAGGATCAATAACTAATAAAATTTCACGACATTCAATAATCCTCTCTCTAAATGGCCCTATTCTTTTACCTAGTCCAGTATAATAGGCAGAGATATAATCTTCCCCTATTTCGCATAAAGAACCAAATGCCCCTCTAGATATCTTATCAGGCCTCGCATCTTCATTATTTATCTGACGAACAACAGAATCAAAACAAACCTGGATAATCCTCAAAAGATCTGTTTTAAATTCTATCGGGTTATTTGTTCTCGTTATATTCTGCCAAGTGTCAGAAATAAATCTCCCTCTACCATAATAATTTTTTGTTGGGGGCCCATAATCCAGTCTATCAACTAAGGGGAGATCTTTCAATTTTTCCATAAAATTTTTTATAAAAGATATTATATAAACCTATCAATAGAAAATTACAAAGATCTTTTAGTCATCTTTCTTGAGATTACAGTAAAGACGAAAAGCACAACGATACTTCCAACAAGAATGAATATCTGTTCACTCAAACTAGCAAGAGGAGAGCCAAACAAAATGACCTTTCTCAAAAGAACATCTGTAAGATAAAATGGATTATATATAGCTAGATATTTCAAACTACTATTTATTATTTCAGTAGGAAGTATAACATTAGAAAAGAAAATAAGCAACGAAGATATTGAAATTGAAGCCAAAACCGTAGTCTCGTCAGACTTGAAAATGTATCCGACAATCATTCCAATAAAAATAAATGAAGAAGCAGCCAGAAATAGAACAAGCAGAAGTTGCCCAACTACGCCAGATATTGAAATTGAAGTCAAGTAAACTGTCCCTGAAAATAGAACAAGCAATTGCAAACCAATAACAAGCAAGCAAGTAACATAAGTTCCAAGTACAAAAGAAAAGTCAGATGTCGGCGTCATGAAATTTCTAAAATGAGATTTAGCCTTTCTTTCAGCGAATACCATGCTCGAAGATAATACCATACTCGAAAGCAAAGTTATAAGCGCAACAAGAGTAGGGAAAAGATATTTCCAGTTGGTTGAGTCTTTAGTTACCGGCTTTATTTCGGTTTTTATAGGCAAAACTATATCTTGAGCATTACTAACCGAGATAGTTGCAATTCTATCAATCAAGACATCAAGACTTTCAGAAACAGAAGCAAGTTTTTCAGATGTTTCTTTACTAGTGGCATTTATGACTCCAACATCATTTTTGACATCTCCAAGTTCAGCCAACTTTGCTCTGACCGAAGCAATATCTGCATCCAAAGCACTAGAAGAATTATCTCCTAGAGTATCCTCTATTTCAGATAAGCTAGAATTGATTGAAGATTGTATAGAACTTACATCAACATAAACGCCCTTGCTACGAGAATAAATATTATCCACATTAGATATAGAAGAATCCACCTCTGTTTTGCTTAACGGCAAAGCCAACCTTGCTTCTTGAATTGCATCAAGTAAAGATTGAGCCATTACGACTCCAAGTTCAGAACCCTTAACTGAAATTCTCAAGTTTATCTCGTTAATTATTGTATAGGCTAAATTTATTCTTGAATTATCCGCGTAAATAACAATAGATTCGCTATTTCCAGACACAGATAAATCGCCCGGAAAGATAACACAGGCATGAATAGCTGCTTCTTTAACTGCATTAACACATTCCTCTTCTGAATTTAGTTTTTCAGATACAAATTGCTTACTTCCCAAATCCGAAATTATTGTTTCTGAAAGTTCATTATAACTACCAGAATAAACTCCCAGCTTCAAATTATGCAATGAGTCCGAGCTAAATGCAGTTCCAACAAGAAAAACAATGAGAATAGGAGCTAGTAAAATTAAAGATGTAGAAAGCTTTGAGCGAGAGATAACTCTAATATTTTTACTAATTATGGTCATCAAACTCTTCATATTTTCACCTCTTTCCTATTCAATTTTTTCTCTCCTGAGAAAAAATCTTATTGAAAACATCATCAAGTTCCTTTGAGTCATATTTATTCTTTATTTCAGAAGGAGTTCCGGACTCAACGATACTTTTATCGAAAAGTATAGCAATCTTATCACACACCTTATCCATCTCGCCTAGAAGTTGTGTTGTTAATATTATCGTAGTCCCTTGGCGATTAATTTTCCTTATCAAATCAAGCATATGGCTACGTAGCAATGGGTCAAGATCTGCTGTTGGTTCATCCATAATCAAAATCTTCGGATTATGTATCCAAGAAATTGCAACATCAAGCCTCTTCTTCATCCCCATTGATAAGTTTCTAGCAAGTGTATTTTTAGCGTTTTCTAGACCAACAATTTTAAGAATTTCATCTATTCTTTCCCCAAGCTCTTTTCTTGGAACGTGATGAAGTCTTCCAAAATGAAAAATATTCTCGTATACAGTAAGCTGGTCATGAAAAGAACCATCTTCAGTTGCAAATCCAAAAAGGTTCTTTATATTCCCAATATCTTTTGATATACTTCTTTTAGAATAACTAACCTGCCCAGAAGTAGGCTTATAAAAATCAACAATCAACTTCAAAATAGTTGTCTTCCCCTCTCCAGAAGCCCCGATTATTCCGGTAATTTTTCCTTCGGGAATTGAAAGATTTATAGAGTCTAATATAACCTTCTTACCAAATGTCTTATTTACATTATTAAAAGAAATAAGCTCATCATCCATAAAGACAAGAAGACTCTCCTGTTTTTAAATATAGCGAAGCTTAATTATTAAATATCATATTGAAACAACATTCTCGGGTTTACCGCGAGAATAAGCCTTAATATTCAATATAGTAGTATCAAGAATGCGTTGAATTGCTTCCTTTGTCTCAAAAGCACAATGCGGAGTCACAATAACATTATATTTATGGAGTCTTTCCAATAAAACCCTCGTCTCTGCATTCACATTTCTACTTTTCCTTCTATGTTCCTCCAAAGATTCCTCGCCTTCAATAACATCCAAGGCAGCTCCAGCAATAATCTTTTCCTTAAGCCCATAAAGTAAGGCTTTAGTATCAATAAGTTCACCTCTAGCAGTGTTTATCAAATAACTTCCTCTCTTCATTTTCTTTATAGCTTTAATATCAATAATATTTTTAGTTTCCCTAGTTAATGGAACATGCAAACTTAAAATATCTGATTTTTCCAATATTTCATTTAATGAAACATATCTAAAACCCAATTTATTCTCAAGTGTCCTATCTTTAGTTCTTGTAAAAACCAAGACATGCATACCAAAAGCTCTCGCCATATTAACCACATGCATTCCTATATGTCCTGCACCAATAACGCCCAAAGTCTTACCTTTCAAATCAAAACCCATAAGCCCATGCGTATCAAAGTTACTCTTCCTCGTACTCTCAACAGCCAGATTCAGCTTTCTAGATAAGGTTAGCATAAGACCAAATGTATGCTCCGCAACAGTATTCTCTCCATAAGAAGGAACGTTGCTTATAATAATCCCCCTTTTCCTACAAGCCTCAAAATCTATATGATTAAATCCAGTTGACATTGTAGTAATAAATTTCAAATTAGGCATTGTATCAAGAACCTTCTCACCTATAGAACTATGAATAAATATTCCCAAGAAATCAATCTCTTTAATTTTAGAAGAAGACCCTAACTTATCTTTCGAAAAACGTAAATCAAATTCCTTAAGTTTGGGTTTAAGATAATCAATTTCCCAGTCTTCCAACTCATAGATAAAACCCCTCTTCATAGCTGCAAAAGGCAACAGACATATTTAAGCATTGACTAGAAATACAATATTTAGTAGTAATTATATAGTTACACAAAAGAAAGATTTAAATACCATTTATTATGTAATTTTATAATGATAACAAATAAGAATAAATTATCTTTAAGCTTTTTAGCGATTTTATCAGTAATTATTATAGCAGGAATAGCCTCTTCATTGATAATTCTAGATGCGGGATTGCTTGATTTTAGTCAAGAGAATGAACCAACTGAAACTCTTGGAAATATAGCAAGACCAGTTGCCCTTACACAACAAGATGGTTCTGTTCAAGAATCAACTTCAAGCACAATAACTTGCCCAGCAATAAGTTCCATAAATGGACATTCAGATGTCAGAGTAAAAAATGTGGTAGTTAAGAGAGTCCGCGCGGGAGGCATAGCTAGCGCAGCTTTATTTTCAAAGAATCTAAAAGGCATAGTTGCTTGGCAAATCTATGGCGGTTGCGGCGACGACAGAATTCGTATAAGAGCTTCCGCAGGAGACTCATATAATAATAACACATCGATATCAATATTTGATCAAGTTGGTGAAGTAAGAAGCGGAGACTCATGTAAAAGCATACCACAAGCAGAAATACCAATTAATGTATTAGAGAAAATAGTCCCTCTTGGAATATCAACAAACGGCAATAACTGGGTTTCATTAGCCGCCTACGCTAGAGGAGACGCAGAAACACACAATGCAGAATTCTATTCATGTATCTATACATCATGTGACTATGATTCAGATGGCTTAACCTCTCAAAGTTGTGGAGGATCTGATGCAGATGACTTTATCCCACAACTAGACACAACAGCCTCAGGAAGAATAACCAATCTTATCTTAACATCAAGCACGACAAGCTCGCTATCTTGGTCTTGGACAAATCCTACTGATTCAGATTTCTCAAAGGTTCTAATTTCAATTGATGGACAAAATATTGCGAATAGCTCAAGCACAAGCTATACTGCAACAAACCTTCAACCAGGAAGAAGCTATCAAATTTCTATAAGAACTCAAGACACTACGGGCAATATAAATCAAAATGCAGTAACAAGAGTCGATGCAACGAATTTTCCATCAAGCGGAGACACAACACCCCCAATAATCACAGGAATAACAACTAATCCTTCTAGCCCATTTATTAATAAGGGTTCACAACAAAACGTTCTTGTTAGTTTCACAAGTAACGAGTATCCTATTTCAGTTAGTTTCCAAATATTAAATTCTCAAGGAAATATAGTAATAACAAGAGGGCCATTCTCTCTACCATCAAGCGCTTCATTACCTTTAACTCTAGTAATCCCAGCAGATTTGCCTATCGGAATATATACAATAAGAATGAGTGCTTCAGATAACTCTGGCAATTCAGCACAATACACAGCTGGACAATTTACAGTCACCGATATAACGCCTCCAGTAACAATAACAAATCTTCAAGCACTAAATATCACAGCAAATTCAATAACTTGGACTTGGATAAATCCGACAACTCCGGACTTCTCAAAGGTAATAATCTACTTAAATGGACAAAACATAGTTAATACTTCAAGCACAAGTTATACAGCAACAAATCTTCAATCAGATAGAAGTTACACAATCACAATAAATACTCAAGATATTGTTGGCAACATAAACACAACTCCAGTTTCAAACACAGCAAGAACTCTATCAGACAACACAAATGACGACGACGATTCAAGCACAACTAAAAAGAAAAAGCATAAGGCTGAAGTCTTTGCAGATTACACACCAATAGTGCAGAATAAAACCCAAGTATTCGAAGAGCAAGAACAGCCTATAGCTTTAAAGTCAAAGAAAGAATCAAACTATTCATTCCTAATATTAATACTAGGCATCGGAATATTATTTCTTATAGTTCTGATAATTATTGCTCTATTCTTTAAAGCTTCAAGATAAAGCTTCTAATCCAGGCAACTTCTTCCCGGCAAGATAATGCACCAAAGCACCTCCAGCAAGACTAGCATGTCCAATCTTTTTCCTATCAATATTAAATCTATCAAGAGCAGTTGTTGTATGTCCTCCGCAAACTACGCTATAAGCCTTAGAATACTCCAAAGCCTTCAGTAAAACTCTCGTTCCAATGCAAAACTCATTAGTATGACACAACCCAGAAAGCCCTTTGAAGAATACAGACTTTGCCTTCAATATTTCCTTAGAGAAGAGTGCAATAGTTTCAGGCCCAATATCAAAAATCTCTTCAACAATTGGGAGATTATCAAGCCCTATATCAATTCTCTTTCCCTTTCTATAAATTCCAAAATCTTTAGGTGTAACAATTCTTTTTTCCACATTTCCAACAATTTTTCCATTCATAAGTGAATTCTTCAAAACTTTATTTTCTTTACCAAATTTAACTCCTCTTTTCATAAGGCAATAAGGTCCAAAAAGCCCATTAGCTAAAACTTTATTTTTACTCAAGGAATTAACAAGCAAAACATCATCTTCAGGCTTTGAGCCTCCCAAAACTAGCAGAGCATTATTCAAGTTCAATTTATCCGCACCTTCAAGCTCCTTTTCCATCAATCTCCCAATAAAACTTGGAACAAATTTAGGAAATGTAACTATCGAAGTTTGCTCCCGGTGAGAAACAGAGAAAGCATCATTAACATAAAAATCAATTAAGGGAACAAGATTCTTCACAAGCAAATTCCCCTTCTTATCTGGAAAAAATTCGTCTTTTATGGAACGCACGTTATCCAATAGCAAAACTTCTCCATTTTTTAAAGCAATAATTTCTCGCTTCGCCTTATCTCCAATAACATCATTTACAAATTTTAATTTAATATACTTATTTAGTAAAGAAGCATGCTGTTTTAGCGACAAATAATCCACGCTTCCAGGTCTTCCCTGATGCGCAATCAAAACAACTTTCGCCCCTTTCTTCCTTAACTCTTTAATAGTCTCTATTGCACCAAGCAACCTATCAGATAAAATGACCTTTCCATTTCTAATATCGCTATTAAAATCGACACGCACTAGAGAAACCTTGCCTTTAGCATCAACATTATCTAAAGTTTTGAATTTCATCATCTAAGCATCTGAATCACATCAACAACGCGATTAGAATATCCAAACTCATTATCATACCACGCTAAAACTTTAACAAGATTCCCATCAACCTGCGTACTAGGGGCATCAATAATCGCTGAATGTGGATTACCTACAATATCTGAAGAAACTAAAGGGTCAGTTGAATATTCAATAAAACCTTTAAAAGATTTTTTAGATGCGTTCTCAAGAGTAGCATTAACTTCATTAACGTTAGTCTTTTTTAGCACCTCGCAGGTTAAGTCAATTAAAGAGCCACAAGCGACAGGAACACGAACACTCAAGCCAGTCATCTTTCCCTTCAATTCAGGAATCGCAGCAACTACGGCCTCTGCAGCCCCAGTAGTTGTTGGAATCATATTCAATCCTGCAGCCCTCCCTCGACGAATACTATGATGCTCACTATCTAAAATTACTTGGTCATTTGTATATGCGTGAATTGTAGTAAGCATTACATACTTAATACCAAAATTATCAAGCAAAACTTTCGCAGTTACAGCCGTGCAATTAGTCGTACAAGAACCAACAGAAATAATTTTAGTATTTCTATTCAAAACGGAATCATTAACTCCCGGAACGATAGTACAATCAGGATTTCTTGCAGGTGCAGTAATTATCACTTTTTTCGCACCAGCAGAAATATGTTTCATTGCCTCGCGAGCATCAGTAAAAACGCCCGTACTTTCAATCACAACATCAACTCCCAAATCAGCCCAAGGTAATCTATATGGCTCTTTCTCATTCAAAACTTTAATTTTCTTTCCGTCAACAATCAAATAGCCCTCTTGAGAAGAAACCTTTCGTCCATATTTTCCATAAATGCTATCATATTTTAATGCATAAGCTGCGGCTTCAGAGCCATGAACATCATTTATAGCAACAACATTCAATCGTCTATCAAGACAAATCTTAAAAATCGCCCGTCCAATACGCCCAAATCCATTAATTCCTATTTTCATTTACACCTCAAAAACAATAATGTAACAATCTTTTTAAACATATTGCGCAAGATAAAAATATGGCTGATAAATTAGAAATTCTAAAAAATTCAATAAAATTTATCGAAGGAGAACTAGGGTATGGTGTTTCACTGAAAATTCTTATTACTTTTTCTTCTTCATAGAAGCGTATTCTTGAGTCCGAATTGCTAAATCTCATTAAGTTTTCAGGAACGTCTTTTGCAATTTGTTCAAGGGACTTTACGGAGAAATAAGAGGGCACCAAACTAACGAATATTCATTATTAATTTATAGTTATGGTTCTGATAATTCCCTAAATGTGGTGGCCTCATTAGCAGAAACGTGCGGACACTCTGGATGGGGGACAAATGATTTAAGTCAAGGCAATGCAAACCTAGCGGTTGCATTATTAGAGGACATTATAAAAAGTGTTACTAAAAGAGGTCTAGGAAAAATAGGCTCATTATACTATCTATCTTCTTTTAAAGAAGAAAACAGATTTGAATTAGCATGGGAAAGATACGGGACAAGATAAAATGAAACATAAAAAAAATCTATTAGCATTAGCAACAATAGCGCTATCAACAAGTTCATGCTCCAAGGTCCCCCATTTGGAAAAAATAGTAAATCTAGAAAATGTAATTAAATTTTATGAACCTGCTAACGATAAAGTTCCAGAAAATATAATGCTCTGGCATCTTGAAAGAGCCCATGAACTAGTTGAATATTCTTTAGAATACGACATTTCTGCAATAAACATTTCAGAAGAAAAAGCCTTAGAAACCAGATGGGGAGTATGTCGCCATTACGCAGATTTAACTAAAAAAAATATATGACCAATTCATTGAAAAAGATGGTTATCCTGAACTAAAAGAGAATGTGAGAGCAGTTACAGGAATGTATTCTTCAGGGGAATCTGAATGGACTTATCATCGCTGGCTTATGGTGAAAGCTTATGGAAAAGATTTAATTTACGAAACGACTTGGGACAAATGGGATAATAACGGCAACTTAATAGAAATGCCCAATCCATTTAACGCAAATAGGGAAGACTACCTCATTCTTGAGAACTAAGCAGAGTAAAGATACAGAATAAAATGAAAAGTAATGCTTAAATACTGATTCTCACTATAATAATTATCAAATCCCCGGTATGGCTGTAAGGTAATACCGGGCTTACTATTTTTATGAAAAAAAGAAGGGCAATTGTTTTTATTGATATTTAGTTTTAAAGAAAGATGATTTGGATAAATGTCTAAAATAACAATTAAACAATTTCAATACTAATTATCTTAACTTCTTCCAAAGGTCTGTCTTGCGAGTTCGTCTCAACTTTAGCGATAGCATCAACGACGTCCATCCCCTCAATAACTTTACCAAAAACCGGATGTTTTGAATCCAAAAAACTATTATCAACAAGATTTATGAAAAACTGACTTCCCCCAGTATTCGGCCCAGCGTTAGCCATAGATATAGTTCCCCTATCGTTCCTATTATTCGCGCTAAATTCATCTTTTATTTTATATCCTGGACCTCCTGCTCCAGTTCCCGTCGGATCTCCTCCTTGAATCATAAATCCTTCAATAACACGATGGAAAATAACTCCATTATAATATCCTTTCTTAACTAGAGCTTCAAAATTTCCCGTAGTTATAGGCATCCCGCTATCAAGAGCAATAGTTATATCTCCCATGTTCGTATGCATAATCGCTTTCTTATCAGTTCCTTTCGCCATGTAAAATCCTAAAGCTAAAAGAGCAATAATAGCAATCCCAAAAATAATTGCTACTTTCTTTCGCATTATTCCAACTATTATAAAGACTATTTAAATCTCACGCAAGAAAAGATTTAAAACAAACTTTCTCTTAAAACTAAATGGAAAAAAGCTCTCAAGTAGACTTATTTTTGAAAGCAATAGAAGAAATCTTCAAGGGCATGGACCCAAAAACTTTCTGGCCACTCAATGGAGGACAAATAGATTCATATTTTGATGTAATAGAGGCCATCGACATGTATAATTTACTTACTGGGCTAGTAAAGACAACTCCAGTTGACAAAATTGCAAAGATTATGCCTGCTCCAGACATAATTCGTTTATTTCTAGAGCACAATGCAATAATCGGGCTCAAGGTAGCAACAAAATTAGGCCTGCTTAACCTTTCTGAAAATCAACGTATAGATTATCTGGAGCTGTTATTAGATATTATATCAAAGAAAGTGAAAAATAATATCTTCTGTCTAGATGAAAAGAACATTATCCTAAGTGAAAAAGAAATTGAAATAAAAACAGCTTCTCCAGATTGGGATATCGCAGATAAAAATGAACAAAGGGAAATTGCCTCTCTAATTGTTCACGCAAATAATCTATGCTATACACTATACTATGACATTTTTATGGCCGGTGGTTTTTATATACATGGCCCATACCAAACTTTCAACTATTTTGGAAGGAACACAATTCTACTAATCCGAGAATATCATAACCTAAGGCCAAGGGAATTATGGCCCGATCTAGAAATATCTTTCTCAAAAATTAGAATAGAGGGTATATACGAAAACCTAGATATAAAAATAAACTTCGCCAATCATCCAATGTCAAAAAGTTCTATTGGAGACAAACTTATTGCTTATCGTGTTTATATAGACGATAAAAAAGCGACAAATGCCGAAATTAAAAAACTTCTTCCCGAACTAATCCAAACTTCAACTAAACAATCTAAGAAAATAAATCTGCTAGATGACTTAGATAAAGTAAGAAAGGGAGCAGAGATAGCTTACTATTTGTTCAGAAATCTTAGAAAATCACAAGGACGAGATTGGAAACCTCCTAAAGAAGTTGAAAATAACATTAATTATTTCGGAGATAAATTCATCAAGCAGTTTGCATATTCAGAAAAACCCTCACTTGACCATTGGAAAAAACTATTTGACCCACGTACCCTTTATTTCTAGCGCTTTTTCTTAACTTTACTCTTTCCTTTTTTAACTTTATGCTTTTTCTCTTTTTTAAAAAAGTCAATGCCCTCTTGTATAAACTTTTCAGGTCTCGCAAGTCTATGCGCTGCATCAGCTATAGCTTGAGCATCAATCCCTGCTTTAGCAAGTAATTGTTCTTTAGTTCCAGAATGAGGCACTTCAGTAACCCCTAGTCTTCTAACAATAATTCCACTCCCGTCTAAAGCACTATCAACAGCATCTCCAATTCCTCCTTCAGAATAATGATCTTCCGCTACAACAACTCTAGCTCCGTGAGCTTTAACAAAGCTAACAAGTTTCTCTTTATTTATCGGCTTGATGCAATACAAATCAATAACCGCACTCAATATTCTCTCTTTCTTCAAAAGAATATGCGCCTTCAAAGCCTCATGTAAAGTAATTCCCGCACCAATTAAAACAACACTATCCTGCCCATCATGCCTCAAAGTTTTAAAGTCTCCTAGATGAAACTCATCTCTCTCTGAATAAATAACGGGCATCTGCGGTCTAGTAGTTCTAATATAAGTAATACCTTTATTATGCAAAGAATTTATCACCAAACTCTGCGTTGAAACAGCGTCGCTAGGATAAAAAACAACACTATTCGGCAAGCTTCTGAAAATAGCAATATCTTCCAAGCCCATTTGTGAAGCGCCGTCTTGTCCGATAGAAACGCCTGCATGTGAACCACAAACAACCATATTCGATTTAGATATGGCTGCCATTCTCAATTGATCATGCGCTCGCGATAAAAAAGCAGCAAAAGAAGAAGAGAATGGCTTATATCCCCTAGTCTCCAGCCCAAGAGCCATACCAATTAAATTTTGTTCAGCAATAAAACCTTCAATAAATCTTTCTGGAGTTTCTTTCTTTACTAAATTTGAGAAAGTAGAATTGCTTACTTCAGCATCTAAAACAACAACTCTCGAATCTTTCTTAGCAAGATTAGCAAGCGCCTTTCCATAAGCCTCTCTCGTTGACAAATATACACTAGGAGAATAAGAACTAAATTCAATATCTCCGGAAGTTCTAAAATTAAATTTTTTAACTTTCGGTTTAGTTATCGATATTTTAGGCATTTTATCTTCCCCAAGTTCGGCCAATGCCCTTGTTAATTCAGCATCGTTCAACACTCTTCCATGCCAATCTTCTTGATTTTCAATAAATGAAACTCCTTTTCCTTTAATTGTAGACGCAATAATAACACTCGGAACGGAAGATTTTTTAGCTTTAGCAAAAGCCTCATTTAATTCAGAAATAGAATGCCCATCAACAACAAAAGTAGCCCAACCAAAACTTTCAAATCTCTTTTTATAATCCCCAACTTTTCTATCAAGCATAGTCTTTCCTCTTTGCCCTAAAGAATTAACGTCGACAATCGCGCATAAATTATCTAGCCCGTAGTAAGCCCCAAGTTCTATGGCCTCCCAAACAGAACCTTCAGCACATTCACTATCTCCAAGCAAAACATAAACTCTCGAGTTCGAGCGTTGCATTCTAGCTCCGAAAGCATTACCAACACCAACGCTCAATCCTTGTCCTAAAGAACCGGTAGCCACTTTAACCCATCCATGAAGTGGAGGAATAGGATGTCCTTCAAGTTCACTTTCAAACTTTCGCAAATCCATCAAATCATCATTAATACATCCCGCTCTCTTCAAAGAGGAATAAAGAATCGGAGCAGCATGCCCCTTACTTAAAATAAAAACATCATTCTCTCCCAATTCCGGCTTCTTAGAATCAAATTTCATCTCATTAAAAAACAAACTAGTCATAATCTCCGCACAAGATAAACAAGAACTTGGATGTCCGCTTCCAGCTTTAGAAGTCATTTGCAAAACGTCTCTCCTTAAAACTCTCGCTATCTGCTCCAATTCAGAAATTTTAGTCATTTTCAAAGTCTGATAGTAAAAGAATTATATAAACATTCCTTGCTTTTTTCTATTTAAAATAGATTATATAAGGTTATATAAGAAAGACCCCTTTATTAAACACTACCATATAATCTAACTAATCATTACTGATGTTTGACCATATAAATCATTTTGAGAAAACTAGGATGCTGATCTCCACACAAGAGCGTTAATGATTCATCTCCATGGCGACTACGCCACCCATCAATTTCTAGCAAATTATACCTACGACTATTTTCACCTCCTTGGAGAGAAGTCTTTATACGTAATTCTTTTGGAAACTCTTTGCGCTTAAGCAATGTAGAAAGTTGCTCAGCACCTTCCTTACCTAACAACGCTTTTACAAACGGAGAGGTTTTAGTGGCTTCTGCAGATAATGACTTCCAACTATCTGCATAGAATGAAAAGGCGGACACATGCCTATTTGGTTTTCCTTCTCGAGCATCACAGCTACGAACTCCTTTCCCTACAGCAATACGCGCGTCTAAGTCCATAGTGTCCAGTTTAAAATAATCCTCTTCACTACTTTTTCTTGATCTAAGAATTGGGTTGTCCACAAAATAGGTTCTATTCTTCTTTAGATCGTCAACAATTGCTGTAAAACATAAAGTATGTCCTGCATCGAGACTTTCATTTCTCTCGTTCGTTATTGTTTTTTCTGTAATTTCTCGCGTCTCCCAACTTTTTGTACTTCCATAAGTCGCATACAGAAGAGCAATTACTTCTGGCCCTGTAGCCGGGTGGAAACCTTCCTCCCTAATTTCTTGACAGACCTTATAAAAGTCAAATGTCGGACCACGGGGAGGATATGCGAATTTTAATTTCGTGCCGTTTCTTCTAGGAATTTCAATTGTGGTGAAATTTCTTTTGATAGTATATTCCTTTGTCATACAAAGGTAGCAATAGACGACTAGAACTATTTTATATCGGAATATTCCGATATCCATGCATAAATCAAATTCTCTTTGCGACAAAGGGTAATAACTTGGCCTCTGCCTTTGCTAAATGAAACTGATAAGTGGAAACAGATAAATCAGATATTTTTGCAAGTTTTTCAAGAGTTATCTTTCTAGGGTATCCATAGTATCCTTCTTTTACTGCTAACAATAAAACGTTCTTCTGTTTTTCTGTAAGGGAAGGCAAAAGCGAGTAAATCATAACATCATTTATTTTGCTTTCTTTAAGATAAAGAACTTTTGATTCAACATTATTCAATCTTCCAGCCCAATCAATAATCCCATTCAAGTCTTCTTTTCTTATAGAAGCAACTTCCCACTCTTCCCACCCTTCTGAATCAAAAATAACAGGTTTAAGATGAATCAACCTAGGATTATAGACGAACTTCAAAGCGACAACTCGTTGAGCCGTCTTAGGCTCACTATAAATACAACTAAAAAATGCTTCTTTCCACTCCAAATGTTCAACTTTAGCTTCCTTGCGCAAATCCTTAAGAAAACGATTCCTTGATTTTTCATCACCATCAACAATTCCAGAGGCTACAAAGAAAATTCTCCCTTTTTCTTCATAATAATTTTGAGAATAAAGATAGATACTAACTCCAAATTTAACCGCTCTTGAATTATAAATATTCCATTTTTCTCTGGCCCGTATCTTTAATTGCCACATATCAAAATAGGACATATCCGATATATAATATTATCTAATAATCCCTTGCAATTCCTTCCAATCTCTCTTCACATCGGGCGAGTTCTGAAGAAAACTTCCAACAACAAAACTATTAGCCCCTGACTTTCTGCATAAATTTAGAGTATTAGGATTCATTCCACCATCCACCTCAATATCTAGTTTAGGCATCAATCTTCTAAGCTCTTCTATTTTAGGCAACACTTCAACAATAAATTTCCCTCCATATGCTCCAGGATTAACAGTCATAAACAAAACTTTATCAACGTAATCCAAATGCTTTCTTATTCTCTTGACAGGAGTTTCGGGATTAACCGCAATACCCAAAGATTTATTCTTACTATGTAATTCCTTAACAGTTCTTGCAAGTGGATTCCCAATCAAAGAAAATCCAAGAGTTTCAGCATGAACTATGAAGCTATTAAAAAATTTCTCATTCTTCTTTATCCAATCAAATGGATTCTTAATCATTAAATGGGCCTCAAAACTCAACTTTTTAGGCAAAGCAAATGGAAAATTAAAAGTTTTATCAGCAACGAATTTTCCATCCATAACATCAAGTTGAATAAAATTCGCAAAACTCTTCACCTTACCAAGTCGCATGTCTAGCTCTTCTTGATTATGTGCGATGATTGAAGGTATAATCTGATAATTCATAAAAAGAAAAAGCATCAAGGCTATTTATAACTTTAGAATTTTCTTAAAACTTTAATATTCTCGACAACCCTCGATCCGCGCGAATAATTATTCTTTGCAAAAAAAGCAAGAGTTTGAGGATTATCATGAACATAAGTCATAATACCCCCAACCTTTCTCTTTCTACACTCTTTTTCAAAAGCATCAACAAGTTTCTGCCCTATCCCATTTCGCCTAAATTCTTTCTTAACAACCATAAGATGCGCAATAACCCAATTACCAGTAGTACGTTCCCCCATTCGCAAACCCACTATCTCAGAATCTACCTCTGCAACAATAAGAATTTGCTTTTCCTTAAATATATTTTTGAACCAAATAAGCGGAGGATAAGGATAGTTAGCAGCATTTATTTCTGGAGTCATTAATTCTGGAACTCTGCATAGCTCAAAGCATTTTTCCAAATCTTTTTTAGTTGCATGTCTAATAATAACTTGATTCATCGTTCCAATTTCGCAATCTTCTTTAATCTTCTATTATGTCTAGCCGCCTCGCTAAAAGGTGTTTTCAACCACAAACTTACGAGCTGAATCGCTTTCTTATAATTAGTATTCCATCCAGAAAGACAAAGCACATTAGAATTCAAGTGTTGTCTTGAAAGCAAAGTATCTTTAGGGGTAGAAGCAACAACAGCCCTTATTCCTTTTACTTTATTCGCCGTAACACACATGCCCTGTCCAGAACCACAAAATAAAATCCCCATTCCATCCTTACTTTCAGAAACAGCCTCGGCAACAGAAAAAGCAAAATCCGGATAATCATCATTCTCATCTAGCTTCTTAGCCCCTAAATCATGCACCACAAAATTCTTCCCTTCAAGATATTTTTTTACCGCTTCTTTTATCTTAAAACCTGCATGGTCTGCACCAAGAAATACACTTTTCATAATCTCAAAAACCTTTGTTTGAATATAAATCTTATGTTTTATAAGTAGTAACTTTAGAGTTTATTGCCCATTACTTCTTTTAGACTTGACTCTTTGTGCTCCGTAAGCAATCATATATGCTCCAAATGTTAGTCCACAAGCAATCTTATCTAAATTTCCTTGAGTTCCAGTAACATGGGCCGATTCAAAAAAATAAGGGATTGCATCTTTCAAATAAGGGGTATGATCAATAGCCTCGCCAGTTAATCCAGATAGAACACAAGCAATAACACAAGTAATAGTTCTTCCAGCAAAAATTTCAAAATATCTTTTTGCATCCTTTCTAGCATGTTTTGCAATTCCTATATTCAATATTTCCTTTGCTTCTTTCTCATCGCCTTCTGCGATAACTTCCGCAGCTTCCTCTCGAACAAATCCATAAACCTTATCAATTAAACCAGATTTATTTCTCATATTATTCTCAAAAAATTAGATAATTATCGAAGGACCCTTATCGTCCTTTTCGTCATCAAAATCAGCAACTAATCCTTCAGTTGTTAGCACCATGGCAGCAATACTTGAAGCATTCTGCACGCAAGTTCTAACGACTTTAGTCGGATCAATAACTCCTGCATGGAAAAGATCTTCATAAACTCCTTTCTTAGCGTTAAATCCGAGCATGGGCATTGATTGTGCGCGAAGATGAGCTAAAACCTCAGAGCCATCCTTGCCTGCATTAAATGCAATTATTCTTATCGGCTCTTCCATAGCGCGCCTCATGATATTAACTCCAATATTCATCTCGCCCCCAAGTTTTAAGTTATCAAGAATTTTTATTGCATGTAACAACGTCAGCCCGCCTCCAACAACCACTCCTTCTTCAACAGCAGCCTTAGTAGCATGCAGAGCATCATCAATTCTCAATTTCTTCTCTTTAAGTTCAGTTTCAGTCGCAGCTCCAACATTAATCACAGCCACGCCCCCGCTAAGCTTAGCAAGTCTCTTCTGTAAGTCATCTTTTTTATATTCCGCATCAACGACAAGAATAGAAGCCTCAATCTGCTTAATTCTTTTTTGCAATTCTAAAGCCTCCCCTTGACCTTCAATGATTGTAGTATTATCCTTATCGACTTTAACTTTCTTAGCGCTTCCCAAAACACTTGAATCAAGCTCTTCAAGTTTGTCCCCTTTAGCTTCAGAGACTACTTTACCACCAGTTAAAATAGCAATATCCTCAAGAAAATCTTTCTTATCATCTCCAAATCCAGGTGCTTTAACTGCACAAACTTTCAAAGCGCCTCGCAAAGAATTTATTACAAGAGCAGTAAGCGCTTCGCCTTCAACATCCTCCGCAATAATCACTAAAGGTTTTCCCTCTTGCGCAACAAGCTCAAGAGTCGGTAAAATTTCTTTCATCTTTGAAATTTTATAATCTGTAATCAAAATATACGGACTATCATAAGATCCTTCCATTTTTTCTTGGTCTGTAATCATATAAGGCGATAAGTATCCTCTATCAAACTGCATTCCCTCAACAACTTCAAGTGTCGTATCAATACTTTGCGCTTCTTCAACAGTTATCACTCCATTACTCCCTACTTTTTGCATAGCTTCCGCAATTAAAGCCCCAATTTTCTCATCATTATTCGCAGAAATAGTAGCAACTTGAGCAATTTTCTCTTTATCCCTTACAGGAGTCGATTGCGATTTAATATATCTAACAACTTCTTCAGTTGCAAACTCAATTCCAGCTTTAATTTCAACGGAGTTCGCACCAGCGGCAATATTCTTCAATCCTTCCTGAATCATACTTTGAGCAAGGACAACAGCAGTAGTAGTCCCATCTCCCGCTTTATCTTGAGTTTGCGATGCAACTTCCTTAATCAATTTCGCACCCATATTTTCAAATTTATCCTTTAACTCGATTTCTTTAGCAATAGTAACTCCGTCATTGCTAACAAGAGGCGAGCCCATTTTATCAAGTATTACCGTTCTTCCCCTCGGCCCCAGAGTAACCTTAACAATATTCGCAACTTTATCCACACCTCTCTGTAAAGCACGCCGCGCATCCTCATTAAAAATTATTTGCTTGCTCATCTTCCAGCCTCCTCAGCTTCCTTTATTAAACTTTCTAAACTTTCATATTCGCTGTCATCTCCCATAATCAGCCTATGAGAGTAACGCACGCCCTCTACAAGTTCGCCACGAATATCACCGGAAACTCTAACTAATTCAAAAGCATCAGTAGGCAATTCATAAATTTCTATCAAACGACTTTCTCCCACAAGCAATTTTGATTTTCTCACAAAAGAAGAACTGCCCTGATAAGTTCCCGCAAAAAAATAAGCCCCCTTTAAATCTAAAGAATAAACTCTCTCACCGATTTTTAATTCAATCTCTCCGCCAGCGCCACCGCAACCCATCTTACTCAAACCTCGCCAAAATATCTTTAAAATCAATTATCAAAAATGTCTCGCCATTATACTCAAATTCTTCAGACGAATAGCCCCCATAAAGAATTTTATCTCCTGCTTTAAGAGGCAACTGCTTTCCAGCTTTATCGGTTCCAACATCAACAACCTCTCCTTCTTTTTTATCTTTAGTCGCTTCCTTAGGTAAATAAATTCCAGTCTTTGTTTTCTCTTCATATTTCAAAGGCTTCAATAGAACGCGTTCGCCAATAGGCTTAAGATTCATCATATATTTCCACTAAAAACGCAATTTTTAAGCTTTTCGCTACTAAAGAATAATGCGTTTTAGAAAATAAAATACAATAAAACCTATAAACTACAGAATAATAAGCAGAAGTGAAAACAAAACCTATCAAATCACTAAGCGAAATTAATAGAGAAATCTGTATAGCTTATCATGCAGTAAGAGCGCTAAATTCAAGAAATCCATTGTTAAAGTATATTCAAAATGTCTCAAATCCAAACATTGGAGAAATTCACGGATTTGCCATGGTCGTAGGAAGGCCTCTAGAGGAATTCTTAGAAAGATACAATCCAAGAGGACCAAGAGAAACTGAAGAAAGATGGGAAATGTATCTAAGTGATTTACAAAAAGTTTTAGATAAAGAATTAGCGTCAGAATACTTCTAAGATAATTTAGCAGATAAGCAATTTACCAATTTCTCAACATCTTCGGGATAAAGTCCAACACATCCCCTAGCCGCATCACAATCAATCTCTCCCTCATGTGGCTTCAATTCAATACTTACCTTTCCATCAGCCCATTTATGCACTTTCAAGGAAGCATTACCAATTCGCGAACGAAATTCACCCATCATAAAATTAAAGCAAAGAGATATAAAAACCTTGCTCCAAAAAGCTTAAATACTATCATTTGATAACATAATCAATAGATACTATGAAAAATCAAGAACTCAAAAAAGAAATGAAATTCAATATAGAAAATATCCTAGTGAGAAATCCAAGACTAGAAACAATAATAATGGTTGAAGAATTCATAAAAGAAAATAGTGGCGAATTCAAAAAAACAGAGCTGTTCAATAAGCTCCCAAAAAAAGTAATGTGGGGAACTTTCAATGTAATACTAAACTATTTATGGAAGAATAATAAAATAGCAATAACTAAAGAGGATTATTTGATATATATCTGGTCGCCAGAAGCGGCTAAGCTATTTATACACAAAAAACGCTATTAAATAATGGTTTTCTCCAAGCCTGCAGATAGTGTCGCATTTGCAAAAGAAAGTTTAGAAGAGTCATATCTTAATCTTGAAGAAGGCAATTGGCTAAAAGTGGCAATAAATAAATCTATCATTGACATGAAAGAAAATGCCTTCTGCGGAGAGCCAATAAGAAAAAATTTAATACCTAAAGAATATATTAAGCTATATAAAATAAACAACCTTTGGTGGTATCCTTTACCAAACGCATGGAGATTATTGTATTCATTAGTAACCCCGGAAAATAAAGAACTTCTCGCAATAATTATTGAATTTATGAATCACAAAGATTATGAAAGGAGATTTTAATACTAAACAATGTTCATAGACGTCCACTGCCACTTAGATATGCTTGAAAACCAAGAACAAGCTCTAAATAATATGCGAAAATCAAAAGTGATTTGCATCACTCAAGGCACAAATACTTTGAGTAATAAAAAAGCCCTCAAACTTTCAGAGGAAAATAAAGAAGTTAAATCCGCTTTAGGAATTTATCCAATTGAAGCCCTAAAGATGTCAGATAAAGAAATAAATCTAGAATTAGAGTTTATCAAAAAAAATAAAGAAAAAATTGTCGCGATTGGCGAAGTAGGTCTAGACTTCAAAGAAGATTTAGAGCAACATAGCAAACAGGAAGAACTTTTCAAGAAATTTATCAAGCTATCAAAAGAGTTAGACATCCCAATAATAATCCACTCAAGAAAAGCCGAGCTAAAATGCATTGAAATCCTCGAAGAATTAAAAGCAACAAAAGTAATTATGCATTGTTTTTCAGGCAAAATTCATTTAGCAAAACGCATAACAGATAACAACTGGTTCTTGACAATTCCAACTTCCGTCAAAAACAGCGAGCATTTTCAAAATATAATAAAGCAAACGCCCCTAGAAAAATTATTCTGCGAAACAGATTCTCCCTATCTACACCCAGATAAACAATGGCCAAACGAGCCCTCTAATGTCATAGAAAGCTACAAAAAAATAGCAGAGATTAAAAAACTAGATTTAAAGGAAGTTGAAAAACAACTGGAAGAAAATTATAATTTGCTTTTACAATAGTCTTTAAATACCTAAAAAATGAGGAAAATTATGCTCATTATTGAAACACAAACCAAAAACAGAACGCGAAAATATGTAAGTACTAATGAAGGATTATTTTTATTAGATGGTCCACAAGAAGAACAAGGCCAGATATATTTCCTCCATGGTGGAGCTATAATGGGAAAAGATTTCAATACAGCATTTGATGTTAATGATGATTTCCCAAATCAAAAACCAGAAAGATTAGCAACAGAACCAAACTCTCTTATAAAAATAAATTTAGAAGAAATCGCCCGCAGACCGATAGGGGTTAGTGATAGCATAATAGTCAGCAAGTATTTGCTAGAAACGAAAAGAGTTGAAGAGTCTTGGTTTCTACCAGGAAGAGTTTCAGCAATACAAGAAATAAAAATAGAAAAAGATTAGCATGGTAAAATCAAAAGAATCACAACAAGAAAGAAAAACAACTAT
This sequence comes from Nanobdellota archaeon, assembly GCA_038045385.1. Lineage (GTDB taxonomy): Archaea > Nanobdellota > Nanobdellia > Pacearchaeales > GW2011-AR1 > JBBSZK01. The sequence continues at coordinate 28,206 of JBBSYE010000005.1, read as the reverse complement.
AACGAGAGAAAACATTATGGCTACTCTCAGCCACATTCTGGTCGCAACAATAACAGAAGGATGTTCAGCAATAGGTCCTATAGAGTTCATGCACGGCACAGGAGCTAAAGACAAACCTCTCACTGCAGAGTATATGTTAGCAAGATGTAATTCCAAAGGGGAGATTAAAGTAAGAAAGGGAGTTGCCTGGAAAATTACAGATATGGTCTATAAAGGAACTGATAGTAATAGAACTTCTCATAATTTAAGTTATGGCGATTTTCACGCAATTGGAAGACCGACACACATTGAAATAAGAGAATCTACAGAATATATCAATCGCGACCACTCTTTCACTTAAAATAAATCATAGCTTAACGCTTCTTCTTTTTCTTCTTATGCTTCCCAGACTTAAAAAGACGCATCATCTTCCTAACCTTAGACGCCTTATTCTTTCCACTCGCCTTCCTTGAATGCGCTTTAGAACTAAGCGACTTCTTAACACCCTTCACTTTTATCTTTCTTTTCATGTGATTATAGCTGGTATCTCGGACTCGGTGAAGAGAGTGCCGTAAACACTTCCCTTGTCAATCTTAACCTAATGGTGCATTTTAACGGTGATCTTCTTCGCTCCCAAAGACAAGCTTAACACATGCAGATTTCATAGGGGGAGTTATAGTCCGATCTCCCTATTTATAGTCGAACACATGACAGAGGCTGAATGGGTAACACCCTTTCCAGGGCAACCGCAAGATAATACCAGCCTAATATAAAAAAAACTGGGTATATATAGATAAGCAATCATTTTAAAATTACTACAATTCAAAGGATTTTTAAGAGTATAGAACGGGCTTCAAAAAATTTTAGATAAGCTTTTAAGCCTTTCAAATAAGATATAACTCCAATAGGAAAAAAATGACCCCAGTTATTTTACAAACAACTTCTAGGTTTATCCACGAATACGTAATTGAAAGATATCCTATTCTTGAAAGAGAAAAAATAAACTCTAAAGAGCGAGAAAGAAAAGCCCCCTCTAGAACACTATATTCAATAATAGAATTAGAAGAAGCCCATCTTTGTGAGGTATTGAAAGAAATACCGATAAATACTATAAGAAGAGATTATTATTTCATAATTGATTCAAAAACTAAGAAACCAATTAAGGCATTTTATATGGGTAGAATTTACTCTGGAGAAGAGCTACTGGATTTAGAAATTTTAGGAATTATAAAAAGGCAAAGTTAAGATTTATAAATTGCCGTTCTAAAGAAAATTATGGATTTAGTAGACCTATACACTTCAAGTAAATATATTCAAGATGTCTTGATTAGCGCCGAGCGTTATCCTGATGCAATTACCGAAGAACAAATTTCTTCTGAAGACGCCGAGCGAACAAAAAGTGAAATGAAAAGGGATTTTTCATTTTTTAATTTAAATTGGAAGACATTAGAAAAATTTTTAGAAGAATTAGATTTAGAGTTAATTGAAGAATCATATGAAGTTCGCTCAAAAAATGGAGAACCTATTAGAATACTCCACGAAGGCAGAATATACAAAACTCCCAAAGAAATTAAAAATTATCTCGAAACTTTAGGAAAATAATTAACGTCTCTTTCTCCACTTTCCAGTCTTAGTCATAGACATCTTAATAGTTCTCCCACTGCCTCTAGGAGGCTTCCCAGTCGTCTTTCTCGGACTCTTCTGATGTCTAGAATGCTTTCTCAAAGAAGTCAAATGTGACCTATACCTCTTCTTCATCTTGTAAGCTTTTCTCATACAAAATTATAATAGTAAAAAGAATATATAAATACACTCTCCAAAATTTAATCAATCTCTAATATCTATTTTAAGCTTTACTCTGAATACTCTTAAGACTAAAAATAGCGGAATCTACCAAACTCAAAAATTTGTCAACTCCATCGCCTTGTCTTTTTTCTTGAGTTGAATGCGCACCAAATTCAATAAATTGTCCAAGAACACACTCACTATCACGATAATGGATTTTTTCATCATTAGTAAGCCCAGTAGTTCTTTTTTGCCTGTCCAATTCTAAATGTCTCCTAATAAAATTAATACCAGAATAATCGCCAGAAATATCGCAAGTCATATTAAAAAAATTAAACTTTCTTAGGAGTCAATTCAATGCAAACGCCAGCAGCAACAGTAGCCCCAGCGTCACGGATAGCGAATTGTGCCATCTTCGGATTTTTGACCTGCGTTTCCAAAACAAGATTACCGATAGGTTTTATTCTAACTTTAGCAACATCTCCATTCTTCAAGAAGTCAGGGTTTTTAGTATTAACACCATCAGGACCAGTCTTCTCAATTAGTTCTGTAAATTGGCATGGAACTTGTGCTGTATGAACGTGAAATACTGGCGTGTAGCCCTTAGCAATGACTGTAGGGTGCGAAATAACTGCAATCTGAGCAACGAACTCTTCAGCAATAGTAGCCGGTTGTGCAGCATCACAAACTACATCTCCTCTAGCAACGTCTTTCTTTCCAATTCCTCTAATGTTAACTCCAACGTTATCTCCAGCTTCAGCAGTCTGCATCTGTTCATGATGCATCTCTATAGTTCTAATTTCTCCATTAACTCCAGAACCAGAACGACCAGGAAGAATAACAACTTTCTGACCTAACTTCATTACGCCAGTAGCAATCTTCCCAACTGGAACAGTTCCAATACCAGTAATTTCATAAACATCTTGTAGAGGCATTCTCAAAGGTAAATCTATTGGTCTTTCAGGCATAGCAAAAAGATCTAGTTGCTCCATAATAGTTGGACCCTTATACCAAGGCATTTTATCTGATTTCTTAACAACATTATCTCCCATGAATCCAGAAATTGCCAAGAAAGTAATAGTATCTACTTTGAATCCAGCCATCTTTAAAACAGCAGAAATTTCCGCTTTAGCTTTATTGAAAGCCTCTTCCTTGTATTCAACAGTATCCATCTTATTTACAAGAACAGCAATCTGTTTAACTCCCATAGTTCTCAAAAGCCAAGCGTGTTCTTTAGTCTGAGGTTGAACTCCATCCTTAGCGGAAACTGTCAAGAAAGCACAATCTGCTTGTGAAGCTCCAGTAATCATATTCTTAACGAAATCTTTGTGTCCAGGAGCATCAATTATAGTAACCTCATATTTCTGAGTAATTAACTTTTGGTAAGATAAATCGATAGTAACTCCTCTCTCTCTTTCTTCTTTAACTCTATCCATAACGAAAGCGAATTCAAATCCAACTTTTCCTTTTTCCTTTGCCTCAACTTTTAGCTTATCAAGTTCCTGTTGGCTGATCTTGCCGGAATCGAACATCAATCTTCCAATAGTAGTACTCTTACCGTGGTCTACGTGACCTACGAAAACAACATTCAAGATTGGTTTCTGCTTTGCCATTATTTTGTAAGTGTCTCAATTTTTGAGGATATATAAAGCTTTCTGTATTTCAAAAAATTATTCAAAAACGAAACACACAAATAAATTTAAACGGAAAGAATATCGGCCTCTATGCCATCCTGTTGTGCTTTAGGAGATGCTCTTTATGAGCCGAGAGTAATTCATAAATCAGATAATTTTTTCGTCATGCCCTCGCGTGGCCCGAGGGGAATAATAGGATATTTACTTATAACTTCAAAAGAGCATAACGAGGGAATGGGCTCTTTACCTGCAAGTTTCTATCCAGAATTAGATGACGTTGTTGATCGAACAAAAGCAAGAATCAAAGAAAAGCTAAATATGCCCTCTTTAGTCTTCGAGCATGGCCCAAGAATTTGTGGAGTTAGAGGCGGCGGATGCCTTGACCATGCACATTTTCACGTCGTTCCTGACGGCCAACTTGCAAAACCGCTAGCTTCAACTTTATTAGATTATATGTCGCAAGTTGGAAGCACAATTAATTTAGAAAAGACAAAAGGTTATGATTTACTAAGAGCTTGCTATGAAGAAGGAAGAAGCTCATACATGTACGTAGATACAGAAGAAACATTATCTCAGTTAGAGCTTTTCGTTAAAGTGAATTTCAACACCCCCTCGCAGTTCATGCGACGGATAATATCCAAACAAGGAAATCCGAAATTATGGGACTGGAGAACTCATCCCGACGAAGAAACCATGCAAAAAACTTTAGATATTTTTGGAAAGTTTTAATTCTGAATATTTTAAATATTAACTCTATTAGCATTATCTTTATAAAATAAAATCTATCCTATGAAAGATGACACATTACGTTCAAGGTCATATAATTACTCCTCGCAATAGTTTAAGATATAATCAATTAGTAATTAATAGTCTAGTAAATAGATGGTTAAGAAGAAAAGGTCCGTATGTAGCAAGATACGATAAAATAGAAGGAGTCACGACATATTCTCAAAAAATGGGAGTACAGCCATTCGTTGAAGTGAATGACAAGCCAAGATTATTGAGAAGAGGCATTGAAGGAATTATTTTTGATAAACCTATGTCCGCTTTCGTTACAATTGAGAGCGGAAGCCATGTGTCCATATTAGATAAAGAAGCTAAAGAAATTTATCTTGCTAGTAAAAGCCTATATCGTTTATTCGCAGAAAATCTCCCTGGAGGACGGAATATAAAATTAATATTTGAAGACGAACACAAAAGATATTCTTCAAACGAGTTTAGAAGAATAAACGCTGATGAAGAAATCCCAGAAGAAGACGAAGATCCTTGCTAAAAGTTATTTAAATCCCATAATAATAAATCCAAATTTATCAACCTCTTCATTAGTAAAAAATTTCTGCTCCTTTGTTCTAGAAACATAACTCACAACTTTCTCAATAATTCTCCCAGTATATTTTCCGCTAGAAGGCTCAAATTCTTTTAATACCAAAATATCGCCAACCTCGCAAGAAAAATCTCCAAGCCTATAATCATAAGTTTTTACTCCATCAATAATTTTCTGAAAATATTCTGGCCAAACTTTCTTCTCAATTCTATTTCCCATCTCTTTCCCCGATTTTCTCGGCTTGTTTAATCCATCGCTCTCGCGTTTTAGCTGAAGTAAATTTCATATCAATTCCAGAGAACTCGCTAACTCTAACTGGCCAAATTCCAGAAAACCAAAACATCGCCCACTTCAAACTCTTTATTCCGGGAGAGCCATAAATCCAATGATTCAAAACCCAAGGTCCCCCAGTTACTGTTATTATCCTCGCTGAACGCCCCTTCAAAAACTTTCTCCAACCAAACCCATTTGAATAATAACTAAACGCGAACCCTGGAGCAAGAACTCTATCAAAAAATCCTTTCAATAAAGCAGGCATATTTCCCCACCACGTCGGATAAACAACAACTATCTCCTCAGCCCAAATTATCAGCTCTCGCATTTTTTTCAAATCTTTTTCAATATGTCCAAACCCCTTTAAAGTCAAATAGTCAATATCCAACTCAGAAAGTTTAACATATTTTACATCAGCTCCAGCGTTCCTCGTTCCACGAACATAAGCATCAGCCAAAGCCCCAGAAAAACTCCGAGTTTTTGGATGTCCAAGCAAAACAAGAATCCTCTTTCCCATATTTTAAATAAGAAGAATGGATTTAAAATGCTATCGTATAACAATAATCATAAAATCAAACACCAAAATATTATTAAAGACTAAAATTCAAAAAGCAACATGGAAACTGTAGGGGGAGATACGATCGTTGAGCAAGGTTCATACAATCTAATTGCAGACACAAATGGAAAATTTGAAATCACTCACCTAGTCTTGAGAGCAGAAAACGGCTCAAAAAGAGTTTGGAAAATTAAAGAACTAACAGAAAAAGATGTTTCTTTTGCAATAGAAAAGTTTGCCTAATCAAACAGAAGAATATCTTGAATAAGAAAGAGAACGCAAGGCCCTAAAATCCAAATCCCTATCTTCTTCAAAATTAATACCAGATTCCTCTCTAAAAACCGCAGTTCCAAAATCTATCAAAACAGGTTTATGTCTTGAAGAGACGATTATATTCCTTGCAGCAATATCTAAACAACAGATTCCAGAAAGATGGCAATTACCAATAATTTCTTGAACATACTGAAATTCTTCATGAGATAAAGTTTTAGGCTTCCCATTATCAGCTCTATCAAGAGAAGTCCCGACGATAAAAGGCCGATCTATAATATATAACGGCAAATCAAAAGGCCTTACTGTTGCTTCAAAAATAGAAGCAGAAGATGGAACTCCTCGAACATTAAATGTCCTTACATATGCCTCAAATTCTCTTTTCAAATGGGCATTATTTAAGGCAAACTTCTCAACTCTCTTTTTAATAGAGAGATTAGCTTTAGGAACCGCAGGTAGTTTATATGCCCTCATACTCCTTCCAGAGCTACCACGATAAACTTCTCCAAATCCTCCTTGATCAAGACGACTATCCACGTGAAAACCCATTAATTCAAGAACCTTCAGATTGAAATCGAGCACATCAATATCCAAATTTACCATAAAATTAAATAAAATTATGGTTTAATAAACTATCCACAATATCTTTTCATTGAATGATGTCCAACAACTTTCTGAATATTCTCTTCATTAACAGGAATCTCTTTCTTAGCCTCAACATTCAAACTCCCCTTTAACTTAGCCAAATCTTCCCCAATAAATCTCTCTACTCTTTTGCTCATACTCAAACCCTCTTTCTTACAATGTTTAGAATATTCTTCATAAATTTCCTTATCTAAATTAAAAGTCTTTATCACCATCTTATTACATAATGTTATATAAAGTTAATAAACCTTTTCAAAGCAATATCAAAATAAAACAACAATGATTTTAAAGCCAAAAGACAGAGATGGAGATGCCAACTACATACGAAGCACATAAAATTCAAGGAAGAAATCCTTATAACGCTGCAGTAAGAATTAGAAATAATTCTGAAGATTGTCTAAGAGTTAGCGAAGAAGACGACATATATTCTCTATTTCTAAAAAACGACATTTCTTTAGTTTTAGGCAAAGCTGAAAATTTCAGACTCAATGGAGATTTAAGGGCGGAAGAGTTAATTCTCGGAATTCCAGATAATGCCAACAGAAAGCAAGTGTTATCTATTTTAGAATCGGCAAAAATAGAAGCCAAAGACTTGAAAAGAACATTTAATTTCTAAGCAAAAGATATAAAAAGCAAGAAAAGGCGCGATAATATATGTCAAGAAAAACAACAACAAAATACGATGTGCCCGAGAGACTCATGGATATTGTTAAGAAACAAATAGCATCTAGAGATGACAAAATAGAAGAATATTGTAAATCATCAAACGACCTAGAAGCCAGAGAAAGAGAACAAGAATTAGAAAGATTATGCAATAAAGAAGCAAGAATTAGTGTGGTAAATATAGTTGCTGAGGCTCTAAAAATAAAGCCTTATGCACTCTCACCGCAACTAATTTTTGCAGTAAATCAAGCAGAAAAAAATTCTCCTTATAGTGCAAAAAGTCGCCGAGCTAATATATATAGATATCTAGAACCGACAGCAGGATTTCTCCAATCTAGCAGAAACGGCTTATTTCAGTCTCAAGGCATAAAATCAATGGGAATAAAACAAGCAGTCTATGAGATTAGAAAAAGACAAGATGAAGACGTTGGAATTTTAGGAGGAGACCGAGGTCTAGTCTATTTCCTAGACAAAAAGAGAATGGTCCAATCTCTTAGAAAAGATTTATCCCCTGTAAAAGTAATTTACAAAATTAAAGGGCTAACCATTTAAATCACTCCCCAATTAATGTCTTCCAATTCTTTTTATAATACCAGAATTTAGCATCAAACTCTTCTTTAGGCGTAATCTCAATTCCTAAAGAAGTAATCTTCTCCTTAAGATTTAGATATTCACTCTCCTTATTTTCATCTGAACTCATTTTTTCAAGCTCAATAATATAACCATATCCCTTTGTATAATCCAAACAAATAATTATCCCTTTCCACTTGAATTCAAATCTTTTCCTAAACCATTTTATCTCAATATCGAAGCCAATAGAAATAAACAATCTTTCTAGTTTGTCAAAATCAGCCCTATCAAACTTTATTTCTATCTCCTCCCTATGAGCATCATGAATATTACCTTTTTTCATCCATATTTTTGAAAAAAAGTTATTCCTCTGTATTCTCAAGTCCTGCTCACAATTAAAATAAAAAGTCTCCTGATAATCTTCCTTTAATAACTCTGCTTCCGCATTAAAAAATTCAAGCAACTTTTCATATTGCTCTTTTGAAATAAAACTTCTTACTTCAACTTCAATGTTTTGCATGAAACAGAGGAAATAAGAAAGCTAATAAATTTTCCTAAATGCAAAAAATCAATAATTACATTTAAATAGTAACTTTAAAGTGATAAATTATGGCTAAAAAACAAAGTTTGGAACAAAAAGCGAGAGAATTAGATACAGATGAAACATTAAAATTAGCAGATGCTTCAAGAAAAATAGCCTCTCAACTCGAAGCAAATGTAAATGCTATTAGAAATTGTATCAATGCTAAAAGAAAAGGATTTAATTCGTATCACGAAATGGTCGCGAAAAATGCCGGATTTGATTCTTCTGGCGATTATACGGGCCATTGCGCAAAACAAAGAGGATACAAGTCACAGGTAGATTACGTAAGGACCAGAGACGCAATTACTGGAAGAAGATATGGCTCTCCAGAAAAACAAAGCAAATTTGAAGTTTTAATTGAATTAAAATCTCCAGAGACTTTTGATAGAATTACAAAATTAGAAAGCCCGAGCGAGAATTTTGAAGAGATAACTGACGCAATAAGTCTCCTACCTCAAAGAGAAAAAGAAGTGATATTTAAAAGATATTTTAGAAGTATGACTCAAAAGCAAATAGGCAATGAATTTGGAGTTTCCTATCAACTAATTCAAACGATAGAATCCAAAGCGATTGATTTAATAAAAGAAAGACTAGGAGTTGTCACTGAAAAAGAGCCTGAAAGAGAAGTCAACCGATATGGAATAGAAGATGGAGAGCTATTACTTGCGCATATTTTAAGAAAATCAAAAGATTTCCAAATGTCAGGAAATAGAAAAGTCCCAAGAGCAAATTTAAAAGGAATAGTAGATTTTATCAATGAAAACTATCACGACTCTAAAAAAATAGTTGATGCTACAAGAATAAACCTAATTTGCCATAATCCTCATTACAAAGCACGCCTAAATGATTTAAAAGCCAGATATTTACCTAAATAATGAGCAACACAAAACATCCAAAAATGGATTATAAAATTCATTATAAAGATGGAATCGCTTTCAAAGTAACAACTTCCTGTCAAATAAAATGCACTGATGCGACTTGTAAACCTTCACAAACAACAGACTACCGAGTATTATCAGACTACGAAAAAACTGAGAATGGATATAGCTACCCCCATGAAGACACTTGGCACGGAAAAGGTCTGCAAAATTATCCACTAACCCTAGAAGATTTAGTAGAATTAGATAGCCATAATCCCTTCTTACTTCCTGTCTCCAAAATATTAGGAACATCTCGGAAAGATATTGAAAAATTACTAACACAAAATAACCATAAAGTAGAACATCTTGAAAATAAATAGAAATAAATTACTTATTATCTTCAAGCTCAATAAATTCATTTTCCAAAGCTCTAATTTCAAAATAGTCCTGTAAGTTAAAACCAAACTCTTCCATATCTAAAAATGTCCTTCCCTGATTCAAATAATCTTGAATTTGTTCAATCTGTTCTTTTTCAAAAGCAAAACCATATTTTCCTTCAACGACTCCTTGATAACTCATTATATTAGGGCATCCGTCTCTTGTAAACTCTTCAAGAGAATCATTAGCATATTGATGTGTGTGGCAAAGCCCAAATAAATGTCCAATTTCATGAACTACGGTATTTGCAGAACTCTTCACCAATAAATTATAATTTTCCTTAGATTCTCGTTCATTTGTTTTAATGCGCTCATCCGCTTCTATAGCCATAGCCTCAAGATTAGCTTTTTTTTCAGGGTCTTTTTCAATACCTGCAAGATTAAGAGAAATATCCTTAAGACCTTTATCCATCTCGCATCCTGTCAAAAACAATTCATAACTCTGCTTCGCAAGTTCAATAACAGGGCTATTTACAAGATAAGCCGTGCTTTTTTCAGGATCAGCTTCTCCAACAATTGACAAATAATAATTTTCAGTTAATTTTTCATTAAGATTTGCAGTTTCTTTAATCATTCGAATAGATTCTTCGCACCTTTTCGCTCCTTCAATATAACCTAACCCTCTATACTTTTCAGCAGTACGTTCAAGTTCTAAAACGGATTTATCAAATTCGCTAAGATAATTATTCAAACGTCTTTTTAGCCTTTGAGTCATCGCTTCTTCACTTTCCTCAACAAGAGCAAAACTATCGGTATGGTTCAAAGCAATATTATTCAAAGTATCTCTTTCAACATAATTAAACTTAACATCCACGCCAGACAGATTTTCCTCAAGAAAATCTTCAGCAAGAGAAAAAGCCTCTGGAGAAAAGTAAGAATCCTCATTTACAGAAACATAAAAATTTAACGTCTTTTTGTTTTCACTTTCTATTTGTGCAGTCCGATTTGCACTATTTAATTCAGAATTACTATTCCCACATCCAATTAGAGCTGAAGCCCCCAACAGCGAAGCAAGTCCTAAATTTCTTAATATTCTCATAGAAAGACGCTATATTTTGCATTTAAAAAACTACTGATTCTCGCTCAAACCCTTTCTCTGCCTAATCTTATAGATAACATTCGCCTGCAATTCACTCGGTAATTTTCTAAAGTGTTGGTCAACAAGACTTGACATTCCTCGCCCTTCGGTAGCCGAGCGTAAATCATTGCTCCATCCAATCATTTCAGCCACAGGAATTTGTGCTTTCACCATAACTTGCCCAGCTTCTTGATTAACATCTACAAGTATTCCCCTCTTACTTGCAACAAGATTGGTAACCGTTCCCATAAAATCAATAGGTGCTTCAATTAAATGCGTCTGAATCGGCTCAAGAATTCCAGCAGCTGCTTGCTTCATACCATCATGCATCGCTAATCTTACAGCAGGATAAACTTGTGCAGGCCCTCTATGCATATGGTCAACGTGAATTTTAATATCGTGCAACGTCACTTTAGTTTTAGTTAACTGCTCTCTCGCTAATGGCCCACTATCAATAACAAGTTTCCATCCATCAAGAATAGATTCAATTATTTCACTAAGTAAAACAATACCCCTAGTTTTATCCAAAAATACATTGCCTTTATAAATTTCTTTATATTGTCGCGCCTCGTCATTATCAACATCAAGTTCTTCAAGTTTCTTCCAAACTTCTTCAGCTTTTTTCTTCAATCTAATTTCAGGAATCTGATTATTCTGAATAGCTTCAAAAACATTATCTTCCAAAGGCTCAATAGTCATAAAAAATATGTTATGTCCATTTGGCGTTCTAGCATCAATCATCCCACTTGGTTTCCCAACGGTCTCGCGATAAACAACTATAGGTTGCCCCATCTTAACTTCAAGTCCTTTCTCATTCTTTATACGTCCTTCAATAATTTCCAAATGCAATTCCCCCATACCCGACATTAAATTTTCTCCAGTCTCCTCATTTATTTCAATATGAATACTTGGGTCTTCTTTACCAACCTTACGAAGCACATCAATAAGTTTAGGCAAATCTGCCGAGCGAACGACTTCAATAGTTTTAGTAATGACTGGCTGAAAAATATGTTTAATTTCTTCAAAGGGCTGGTCTTCTTGAGTTAATATTGTGTCTCCAACTTCTGTATTTAGCCCAACGACTGCAAGAATATTTCCAGCGGGAACAGAATCAAGTTGTTTAGGTTTTATACCTTCATATACTAAAACTTGTTGCACACGGTATTTCTTTTTCTGCATACTTGAATATAGCTCCATTCCATTAGTGATAGTCCCAGAATACAATCTCCCAGCATAAACTTCCTTTCCAACTCGCGGATCAATAATAACTCTCGTAACAACGAAAGCAACCTTCCCATCTTTATTACATGTAATCAAGTCTTGCCCTAAAGCAGAATCAAGATCTCCCTTCCAAATTTTAGGAATTCTATATTTTTGCGCGTCTAGCGGACTAGGCAAATGCTTAACTACCATATCTAAAATAACTTCATTCAAAACTGCATTCTTCCAAACCCATTCCTGTCTTTCAGCTTCTTCCATCTCATAAATTCTATAAATATCTTTGAAGCTAATATTTTTCTTCTTCATAAAAGGAACAGAAAGTGCCCAATTCTCTCTAGCCGAACCGAAAGCAACGCTTCCATCAGCAACATTAACTTGCCACTTCTGCGCAAGTTCAGGCTCTGCAATTTGCTGTAATAAAATATTAAATTTGCTAATAATTTTCATAAATCTTTCTTGCATTTGTTCTGGCGTTACTTTAAGCTCTTTAATCAGTCTATCAACTTTATTGATAAATAATACTGGCTTTACTCTCTCTCGCAATGCTTGCTTCATAACAGTTTCAGTTTGCGGCATTATTCCTTCAACAGCACAAACTAAAACAACAGTTCCATCAATAGCCCTCATAGCTCGAGTTACATTACCAGAAAAGTCAACGTGTCCAGGCGTATCAATTAAATTAATCAAATACTCTTCGCCAGCAAATTCGTGCGGCATGCTAACGTTTGCAGCATCAACAGTCATCAATCTCTCTTGCTCATCGGAATGTTGCCAAGTAGCCATTCCCTCTTCCAAATCTCCTGCATTCTTATTAGCCATCATTCCTGCAGCCGCAAGCAAGTTATCAGTGAAAGCAGTCTTTCCGTGATGTATATGCGCGCTAGTAGCTATATTTCTAATATTTTTTTGATTGCTCGTCATTCGGTCAATCTTTTCAAGTCCTGTTTCTTTCTCCACCATCGTATAGCTTTGTGCGAAAGAGGCTTTTTAAAACTTTGGACAAATTAGAATATTAAATTAACGACGAGCAAATTCAGCCAGAAAATCTCTAAACTGGTGCATGTAAACAACGTTCACAGGCCAACAAGTCAAGCCACCTTCAACAGAAGGAGTAATTGTTCTTATCGTAATATTTCTATTAGATAAAGCCCCCACTGGGACGTCCAAAGGATTAAATTCAATATTATGGTCGTGAAAAAATTTGCCGACTTTCCCTGCTAATCCTTTTATTTCACGATGATTAAATCTATTATTAGATAAAACTGGCTTTTGTGAAAGAGAATGTTTTATGCGACAAAAATAATGGCTATCTGGAGAAGACTGCATTCCTGAAGGATTACGAGTTTCAGAATAAACAATTAAATCATAATTATCCATGAAAATTAATATAAACTCTATTTTTAAATCTTCTCGCTAAACTGGAGCAATTCCCCAAGCCTCTCCTCTAAGGACAGCAATTTTCAAATCTCTATTCATCAGCCCGATCGCATCGCCAACGCCAAAAGCACTATAAACTCTTTGAATAGAAGATTTATTCCAATATTTCAAAGTATAAGGATCTGGAACATCCGTATCAACATAATTCGCAACGACATCTATCTCCAAACCCTCAAGCTCGCTATCACTCAAAATTCCAAAGCGAGCATTAGCAACCCTTCCTTCAAGAACCTCTAAAGTTTCTCTAAAACTAGGATGTGAAGGATGCTCATCAGAGTTACAAAATTCAGTCATAAAACTCAAAAATTCAGAGGTTTAATAATGTATACTTCAGCCGAGATAAGCTTAAATAAATAAAAAATATCAAACGACATGGCAGATTCAGAACTAGACCAAGCAGGTCTAGAAAGATACATGAAAAATTGGGATGCAGCTTACGACATAGCACTCAATCATGTAATGTCCGGAAGAATGCCAATGACAGATTTTAGCAAAGAACCTCATGGAACAATGTGCGGTTACCGCGGGGGATATCTTAATGCTCTTGAAGCCTTACATCCAAAGGGAAAAAACAAAACGGGCATCAGACCAAGCGACTATTCCTCAGGAAAATATATAGTAGCAACAGACCTAGGAAATTCTGTATACAAAGGCGAACCTGTCTCCAAAAGATAAAATCAACCAATTCTTCAAGTCCGCCAAGATAAAAAACTAAGAAAAAAACTCAAAAATAAAAAAAATAAAAAAAGCTAATGAACAATTACTTGCTCATCATGCCTAAGGAGCCTATAATTGCAAGAACTCCGCCGATAACAGGTAACCAATAACCAGTAACCCATTGACCAGCAACTGCTAGGATTCCCCCAACAAGAGTAGCCCACATTTGCCATCCAGCCATATTTTTTTAAGACCTCCTTTTGAATATACTTACAGATGATATTTGAGCTTAAAAAGCTTTCCTATTTTCACCCTTCAGCTTTTCACTGCCGAAGCGTAATTAAAAGAAAGAGTATTATATTCTTCAGTAGAATAAGCACAAACTCCTGCTTTATGCACTAGCGTAAATTGCCCAATTCCGACATCCAAAGCCATCTTACTACAAATAGTGCACCAAGGATTTCCAGAACATTGAACACAATCAGATTTTTCAGCAAGCCTAACAAAATACAATCTAGAGCCATTTAATTTTAAAGGGTTGTTTCTCAACGCATCAATAATGGCTCTTTCTTCAGCATGAACACAGCAACTCTTATCACTAACCTTCGCATCATAATTTTTTTTATCATAAGCACATCTTCTTTGAGAATGTAAATTTCCAGGAGGAGAATTAAAACCCTTCCCAATTATCTCGTTAGCAGAAACAATCACAGAACCACAACGTGAACGCCCACAACTAGAATTTAAGGCGACCTTTCTCGCTTGCTCAATAAATTCTCTAGCATGTTCAAGTTCCAATCCAGATAAATAACCCATTATAAAAAGCAAAAAAGAGATTATAAAAAACTATCTAGCAGCGTCCGCTTGTTTTTCAGCGTCATTCTTCTTACTCATAGCAAAACTTTCCATATTGCCTTCGGCAGCCATCATTATTTCTCTTGCAAGAGCATCAACCATCTTAGTCTTCTTTCCGAAACATTTATTATAAGCTCCCTGAACAAACCATCTAGTAGTTATGTTAATTCTTCTCAATGGACTAACGTCAACTGCTTGAGGATATCTTGCTCCGCCATACTCAATAGTAGTAGTCTCGTCACGAGGCGAAGCATTCTCAATAGCTTTAACAATAACTTGCAAAGGATTCTGCTTTGTTTTATTATGAATAGTTTCCAATACATCAAGTATTGTCTGCATATTTCTATTATATTTCCCAGAAGACCAAGAAGTAATTATCTTCTGCTTCTTTCCAGAGTGTCCAGGAACTGCAAGATGATTAGCAAGCTTCTCAATTATGTGCACTTTAGCATTTCCAAACTTTCCAATCGCTCTGCCATGCGATTTAAGCAATAATCTTGGAGTGATATTCAAGTAAGGCTTCAACGCAATATCGCTAACAACAACATCTTTAGTATCATAAATTCCGAATAATTTAAAATCCATTTTAAGCAACTCTCCGCACAGCAAGACGCATAGAATTATTTTCATTTTTAACAACAAAACTATAATTTCTTGAATATGGCTTTAAACCTTTATTTAACTCAGACTTTAAATCAGTAATTTGATTCCCCCTCGGAACAGGTGAACAAACAAAAAGTTCATATTCATCTCCTATATCTAGCATTTTAGGCAACTCCTTTCCAATATCTTTACCATGATAAATAAGAGTATCAATAAGTCCCATTGAAGATAAATCTCTTTCAATCAAACCAGTTAATCCCTCGTTAAATTGTGTACAAACTAAAGCCATTTTAAGCACTCACCCCCGCAACAACCCTACTTTCTAATTCCCCATTAGTCAATCGAGACAGAGTATCAAAAATAATTTTCTGAGCGGACTGAACAACATCCAAATCACAAACTTCAAGTCCGCTAAAAATCTTAGACTCAATATCCAGAGTAATTCTCAACGGAGTACGTTGTTTACTTCTTGCTAAATTCGGTTTTAAAAACTCGTCATAAGAAAGATCAATAGTCACTTCATGTCCTTTATCAAGATAGGAATATTCTGTACCATTAGAACTTCCTTTAGTAAAAACACCACTCTCCCCTCGCGTTCTATTAAGAATAGCTTTCTTGAAAATATTCTCGGTCTCACACAAACCACATTGAGAAAGAATATATCTCATATCCCAAAAACGAGTTTTATTTCCCATGTTATCTTCTTCCCTTCTCTATCTTACCCTTCACGAGCAATCGCAAAGGCTGATCATTTACTTTAATAACTTGATATCTAATACCAGGAATATCTCCTTTAGTCCCGCCATAAGCTCCGCCAATTCTCTCAATTATAACTTCATCATGCTCATCAACAAATTTCTGCGCCAAATTTCCAGGAATGAAAGCTCCAACAGAAATACCATTCTTAATCAGCTGAACCTTGCAACACTTTCTCATAGCAGAGTTTGGCTGTTTAGCTTCTTTTTGAAATTTAGAAACAACAATTCCTTTAGCTTGATGCGCTCCTTCAGCAGGATCGAACTTACTCTTAGTATCTTTCTTTCTATAATACTTCTGGCTCCATCTAAACTTTCTGGATTGCTTAATCATTCTTCTTGCGCTCATTAATCCCATATTCGTCTAGCGAAAAGATGCTTTTTAAACTTTGTCAGATTAAACTATCTTTAAGGAAATTCCAAAACTATCCTTAAGAATCTGATCCAGCTCTTCAAACCTCTTTTTATTTCTTCCAATTAATGCAGCCTTACTCTGGCTTCCAGCATTCAAAACAAAAAGCCCATCTCTAACTTCTAAAGAACGAAAACTAACAGGCTCAACAACATCTTGAACAAAGCGTTGAGCATCTTCAAGTCCAGCAGGCTCAGAAACAATCTTTATTTTCTTTCCTAAAGTCATTTGAATCTCGCGAATATTATCTCCCCTAGGTCCAACAGCTCTCCCAACTTGATCACGAGGAACAGCAAAAACAATCATATTATTATAAACAAAACATTTGCTAGTCTTAACATGCGCAACACGACTCAGCAGATTAATATATCTCATGGTCTGCATGTCAATAAAAGCCATTTATAGAAAACACTCCATCTTATTCTGCCTTTTTCCCTGAACTCTTTCCAGAGAGCGAGCCAACAACCTTAACAAGTAATCCCGGAAGTCCTGTTCCAACAGGCACAGGTTGATTCAGCATTATATTTTCAATTACAGATTCAAGTTCATCTTTTCTTCCTTGTATTGTTGCATTAATGAATTGCTTATCAGGAGTTTCGAAAGCAGCTCTAGCGAAAATACTCGACTTATCAGATACAATACCCATTCTAGTAACTCCCTTTACAACTCCAGATGAAGTCATAGCATCAGCGATCAAGTCTAAATGACGAATATTAATCTCCAATCCCTGTCCTTCAAGAACTTTCTTAATTTCATTCATTATAGTCTGTCTAGCCGCTTCAATTCCCAAAACTTCAGCAGTTTCATGAATATCGTTCGAGCTAACACGATCTTTATCAACTCCTTTAATCAACAAAACATCTTTCAAGTTACTTCCAGAAGTAATAATAACAAAATCCTTCCCCCTATTAGAAACAACAACTTGCTTTATTCCCTTAACGCCAGAAATTACAGCCAGTTTAACTTTCTCTTTCAACTTATAGATTTCCTTAAATCCTAAATCAGGAACAGAAAGAACAATCGAGCTCTCTCGAGCTTTACAATCAAAACCTTTCTCTTTCAAACGATCAGCAATAGTCGAAACGCCAACGTGAACAGTCTTCAAAGAAACATTATCAATTTCAACTTCAATTTTCTTTCCACCAAAATCAACTTTTATCTCTTTAGCAACTTCAGCAAGAGTAACTTCTTTTATCTTTTCTGCAACAACTCTTGCATCCTTCTCATTATTGAATTCTTTATCAAGATGAATATTCATCTGTGGTGTTGAAGGTTTTTTACGCGCATCAAATATTTCAATTAATCTAGGCAGCCCAAGAGTAACCTGCATTTCTGCGACTCCAGCAGAGTGGAATGTTCTCAAAACCATCTGTGTCGATGCTTCTCCGAATGATTGAGCTGTAACAACTCCGACACACTCTCCAGGAGGAACTTTCATTCCCAAGTGAAGACCAGAAACATCCAATCCGTCGCCACCATACAAGAACTGAACAATATTTCCAGAGGCATCTCTAACAGTCTCATCGTATTCAACTTTCAAATCCTGTAAAGCGCTTACAAGTCTTCTATACAAGTAACCAGATTTGGGCGTTCTCAAAGCAGTATCCATCAGAGCGTCTCTTCCAGTTATTGCTCCAAAGAAGAATTCAGTCGGTTTTAGCCCTTCAATAAATGAAGATTTAATGAATCCTCTTGCAGCAGGGCCCAAATCTCCTCTCTCGAAGAATGATAAAGTTCTATTTGTGTAACCAAAATTAATTCTATGATCCCAAAGAATCTGCTGGCCTACACAACATCCAATCTGCGTGATATTCAACAAGCTTCCTGCAGATCCTGCTGCAATCATCTTGCTAACATTTCCATCAGAAGGGAAATTAGTCTTAACAATCTTTCCAGCTTCAGAACGAACTTCGTTCAAAACTTGAGCTATACGCACTTCTCTTGATTCCTCAAGTGTCTTTCCAGGCAACAAAGAAAGTTTTCCAGAAGAGGCATCTTGAATAATCTCGCCCGTCTTGCGTTCAGCATCGCTAATTACTTTATCAGTCATCTCTCTAATCTTTGATGAAACGTTCAAATCCTGCAAAGACAAAGTGTAACCCTTTCTTGAAAGATGCCATGAACCAATCGCAAAAGCTCCTCTTACGAACTCAAGAACTTCTTGCCTTGAAACATGCTTATCAATAGCTTTTATCAACTCGCCCTCTTCAACTCCAATTGCCGAGCTTCCAATAAACTCTGTAGTAATCTTAGTATTTGCTCCCTTAGGTAGAAGATGCTCAAATACCTCCTTTCCTCCAAATTCTTTACCCTTAAGATTTGCAGTTACTCCAGAAACAAATAGCGATTGCTCAGCATCCGCCTTACTTAAAGTATCTTTACTCAATAAATAAGTTCCAGTAATTCCATCAGTAATACATCCAACAAGATTAGTATTATTCTTAGAAGAAATTATATTATTCTTAACATCAAGCAAAACCATTGCTTCAGCACGTGCTTCTTCAGTCTGTGGAGAGTGAATGTTACACTCATCTCCGTCGAAGTCAGCGTTATATGGGAAAGCAACAGCAGGATGAATTCTAAATGTTCTATCCGGTAAAACTTTAACGTAATGAGCCATCAAGCTCTGCTTATGCAATGAAGGATGTCTGTTGAAAAGAACAATATCTCCATCTCTCAAATGTCTCTCAATCTTATAACCTGGCTGAATTTCAACACATAAATCTTCAATCAACTCATTTGATATTCTCTTCTTCTTTCCATCTGGCCTTATAACATAATTAGCTCCCGGATAATTCTCTCCCTTTCTTATCAAATCTCTCATACTCTCCAAGTTTGCAATAGTAACGCTCTCTGAAACAGTAATAACTCTAGCAATATCTTCAGGAACTCCAACTTCATTAATCGCCAAAAATGGATCAGGTGAAACGACAGTTCTTCCAGAGAAGTTAACCCTCTTTCCTGCAAGATTCTTTCTTATTCTTCCTTCTTTTCCTTTTATTCTTTCAGTAATAGTCTTTAAAGGCTGTCCAGATCTATGTCTCGCTGGTGGAATTCTAGTTATAGAGTTATCAAAATAAGTAGTAGTATGATATTGTAACAAATCCCATAAGTCTTCGACAATAACCTCCGGAGCCCCAGCATTAAGATTTTCCCACAATCTCTGATTAGCTCTAATAATATCAGAAAGTTTATGTGTCAAGTCGTCTTCAGAACGTTCTCCAGATTCTAAGGTAATTGAAGGTCTAACATTTACGCTTGGAACAAGAAGTTGTGAAAGAATCCCCCATTCAGGTCTACAAGTAGCTGCATTTACTCCAACTTTCTTAATTTCAGCATCCGTTACTTTAAGAAGAAGCTCGCGAATTTCCGTCGGAAATATGCGTCTCTTGCCGAGCATAAATGAAGTTGGCTTCTCCAATCTAACTCTCTCTTGCTCTTCATTACAATGAGGACATTTCTTTTTATCTCTCGCCTTTTTAGCGCGCTCAACAGGAGTGAATGTTGCAGCCTTTTCATCCGACAAAAGCAACTTTCCACAATGATGACAGAAGCTTCTCAAGAATAATTCAACTAATGGAATATATTTTATATGCAATACAGGTCTAGCAAATTCAACCATTCCAGGATATCCCGGACAATCTTTCATAGTAGCTCCGTCAGTTCTACATCTAACTCCTGGATCAATCGCACCAAGTCTCAAATCCATTAATCCGCCATCGACCGGAAATCCGTCTACGTCATAAAGTTCCGGTGTTACAATCTTCGCCACGCTCAATTTCTTAATCAAGTCCGGACTAAGCAAACTGAACTTCAGAGCCTTTACTTTTTTTCTTATGTATTCATCCATGTTATCTTATCCTCCCTACAATCGCGGAAATTCGCCCATTGCGAGACCTCGTCAGACTAACTTCACTTACATCAATAGAAGTCATAACAGCCCCTGCTCCTGAAATAATTTCAGCAAAAACTTTAATAAATTCTGAGTCAACAACTTCATCAATAGAAGTTATTAAAACATTTTTTCTCAAATTAGTATTATTGGCAATATCACTAGCAAGTTTAGCCCTATCTGTACTTCTAGCAATAACTCCCTCGCCAGCGTAGACTGCAATAAAATCATTGCCATATTGGCTTCTTAGCGCACCAGCATTTCTAATTACATATTTTCTTGCTTCTGCAAATTCTGGAGGTGATTTATTATTTGTCATGTTTATTCGTATTTATTTTTTAATTCAAAAGTTGTCATGATGTGCATCGCTAACAACTCATCAATTAACAATTTAAATGCATATGAAACTTCAATAGGTTCTACTTCTGTGCTTCCAGTAACCGGACAATAAGTTTTATTTCTTATTTTATCTCTTATTGCAAGATGTCCTGATTGTGTCGCAACCCATAAAGTAGTCTTATCAGAGTCATATCTTTCTTTCAAAAGCAAAGAAGCGCCATGGCCAACAAGAGCCTGTTGCTCCATTTCTCCAAATCTCAAAGCTCCGCCTCTAGCACGACCTTCAGTAGGCTGTCTTGTAAGCAAAGCAACTTTTCCAGAAGCTCTAGCATGAATCTTATTCTTAACCATATGTCTCAATTTCAAATAATACATATTACCAACGTAAATTTTAGCCTCTAACTTCTTTCCTGTAACTCCATCATACATTGTTTCCTTACCATCATATCTAAAGCCCATTCCTTGTAATTGATCTTCAAGCTCTGGAACGCTCTGTCCTGTAAATGGCGTTCCATCTAAAATCTTTCCGCTTGTAGCTGCAGTTTTTCCTGCAAGCATTTCAATTAAATAACCGACGGTCATACGGCTCGGGATACCGTGCGGATTGAAAAGTAAATCTGGAGTTACTCCTCTACTTGTGAAAGGCATATCTCTTGGATCTGCAATCATTCCAACAACTCCTTTCTGTCCGTGAGGCGTAGAGAACTTATCGCCAGGCTCTGGAAGACGCGAATCTCTTATTCTAACTTGAGCAATCTTATTTCCATCTTTATCTGCAGTAATGAAAACAGCATCGATAATTCCCTCTTCTTCCTGCCTCATAGCAGTACTTGCCTCTTTCTTTGATTGAATACTAATATCTTTAGCTTCAGATAAGAATTTAGGCGGAGTAACCTTTCCAATAATAACATCTCCAGATTGTATTTGAGCTTCAGGATAAACAATTCCATCATCTTCCAAATATTTATATGAAGCTTCAGTTCTGTAACCTGCAACATCTTTTTCTGGAATTAAAATTTCATCTCTAAGTCCGCCAGTGTAATGAAGCTCAGTAGCATCATAAGGTCTGAAGTAAGTGCTTCTTCCCATTCCTCTTTGAATACTTCCCTTATTTAGGATAACTGCGTCTTCAACATTATAACCTTCAAAAGGCATAACTGCAACAACAAGATTTTGTCCAGCAGGATAAACATTCAAAGTATTGAAAACGAAGCTTCTAACTAAAGGTTTCTGAGGATAGTGTAAAATAGAAACATCAGTATCTAGTCTAGTAAGATAATTAGCAGCATAAATTCCCAATGACTGCTTGAATGTCTTGCTACCTCTATTAAGACGAGCAGACTGGTCATGATTTCCAAAAGGTACAAGAGAGGTTATCAAACCAAAGACGTCAATACTATCAACTCCCTGATGTGTATGTCTTGCCTCTAGATGTGTACCTGCACGCGCAACGAAAGCATCTTCCTCTTCAGCTGCATCAATATATTCAATAACTCCCTGCGATACCAAATCACTCCAAGCTAAAGAATTTCCTTCAAGAAGAACCAAATGCTCATCTCTCAATCTACTAACTCCATTATCAACAACAATTAAAGGTCTCAAAACTCTTCCAACCTCTGTTGATATAACAACAGAATCTGCCTCATTCTGGCTTCTAATACTCAATTCAACAGGCAACTCTCCTCTTCTTCTAGCCTCACGCACTTCTTTAACAAAAGTCCCAGGATTCAGCGCCATTCCAATAAATCTTCCATTCAAAAAGACATCTCTTCCTTTTTCTTGAGAAAGTCCATAGGAAAGCATCTTCTTAATCAAAGAATTATCATCAACAGTTATTGCCGTCGATATTCTGCTCAAGATAGCCAAGTTCTTTCTCAAACCAATTTCAGTTCCTTCAGGAGTTTCAGTAGGGCAAAATCTTCCATAGTGCGTCGGATGTAACGTTCTCGCCATAAAATTCTCCTGATCATCAGGCAACATACTTGAGACTCTCATCAATTGAGAAAGAATAGAAAGATAATTTGTCTTATCCATATTCTGCGTTACGCCAGTTCGCTCGCCAATCCAAGAACCAGTTGCAATCGCACTCTCAACTCTTTGCGTGAACATAGTGGATTTAGCAATAGTCTTAACAGAATAGAATTTCTTTCTCTTTACAACCTTCTGAAGGGAATACTGAATATCACGAACAAGAATATTCAAATTTACTCTGAAAAGATCTGCAAGTAAGTCTCCAGTAAGTTTAACTCTCTTATTTGCATAATGATCTTTGTCAGTTCTCAAGCTCGAGTCTGCTTTAGCATTCAAAAATTGTTTTATCAATCTACATAGAGTTAGTGCTTTCTCGTGTCTTGCATTTTTATCAACACCGATATGAGGTAAGAAGAATCTATCAACTCTTTCCTTTGTTCTATCCAAAATCTCTTTCTTAGTTCCCTGAATGCCTGACTTTTCAGCAATAGCCAATAAAGCATCATCAATATTTTGAATGTTTGCATATTCATATAAATTAACAATTAAACAATCATCTTCCTTTCCAATATTCTTCGCTATATCTGCTTCTGTGCCCATTCCCAAGGCTTTTAGTAATATGAAACAAGGAATATTCTTCAATCTGCTAAAAGAAACATCTAATATTCCTTCATTAGTTTCACTAACGGTAGTCGGAATCTTATAAGCCCCCCTCTGTGAGAAAACCCTCAAGATAAGCCCATTACGTCCGTCCTCAATAAAAGGCTGATTTGACGCCAAGTCTTCAGTCATTACCATGATACGTTCATTTCCATTAACTATGAAATATCCCCCAGGGTCAAGCGGATCAATATAATGCTCCACAAGTTGATCCTTACTCATTCCATGAGTATTACAAATTGTGCTCTTAACCATAACCGGAATACGCCCAATTTCAACTTCAGCACTTTCAGCTTGTGAACCAAACTTAACAGCAAGCTCAACAAATATCGGAGCTGAATAAGTCAAATTTCTCAATCTAGCTTCAGTCGGAGTAAGGATATTTACGCTTCCATCCGCCTCAATAACATCAGGTTTTCCAAGTCTTATCTTGCCTAGTTTGACTTCAACATCATCCTGCTCAATACCCTCATTAACTTCCTGAATAATATGCTGCATTCGTCTAGTGATAAAATCGTTAAAGCTTCTCAAATTAGATTCAACAACAGAATATTGCTGTAAATATTTCTTAACAAGAAGATGTTTATCTGTCATTATGAAACCACCCTGAAATAAGTTCTTTTTCTTCCTTCAAAATCAGACTCTATTTTAACAACATCCCCTCTAACAAGCCCTTCAGATAAAGCAGGATCTGTCACTTTTATCTTCGGTAATTGAGAAACAGCGATATCAAATTTATGCAATAGGTTTTTTACCTCTTCTGGTTTTAGTTTGGAATGTTTGGGCTGAAGGATGTGCATGGTTATCGGCGATAAATGGAACAAGATGTTGTGTAAAAATGGCTTTTTAAACCTTTCTCTAAAAAATAGAAAAGCCATTTTTAGAAATTAAACAAGTTAATTATCTTCCTTCTATACTTGGAAGGCCAGTATTTACATCTTGCACAATCCACAACCCTTTTTGCGATACATTAGAGGGAAAAATAACAGCCGAATCAAAACTAATTTTCACTCTGGAAGTCCGAATTATTACATCATCAGAACTTTCATCAAGTTCAAATTCAGATTTAGGCGTAAATCTCCAAACTTTTCTTCCGCCAGATTCTATTCCAGAAAGAACATAGTCCGCATCCCAATCCGCCATCTCACTCACAAGCGAGCGCCTATCGCTAAAACCAACAAGATTATTTGTCTCACTAATTATATTCGAAACCAATTCATTATCCTCTCTACTAACTCCTGGGTTAAAGAAAATTAAATTATCTGGATCAAGCAAAATAATGTGCATAACAGATTCTTGATAATAATCAGTATTTCCCATAGCGACTATCGGTCTGTCAGGCCCATCGCCAGTATAACTTCTAAAAGCAATCCAAGGCATCAATCCTGCATCTGAATTCAACTTAGCAGCCCGAACTTGATTTACGCTATATCTAAATGAATTAAATGGAGTAAGCTCATAAGTTCCGTTTCCGGGCTCTCTTCCAGGCCGTGTAATCTGACCGAGCCATCCATAAGCCTGCGTTCCCTGATGGGTTCCAAATATCCTCGGTCCTGCTTGGTTAGCATTTGGAACATTAAGACAATACCCTCCATGTCCATTTATATCCTTGAGAGGAACCGGACATTCAACAGCCCCATTAAAAGAAGATTCATAATTTGAAGCATTTACATTAGGATAATATCTTTTAACAGGCTCATAAAAAGCTACATTCAAAAACTTATTCAAACGAGCAACCTGAACCGCATTCCAAATATGATAATTATCTCCTCCGCTGAAAAAATTAGAAACACTAGTTAAATCATCAAATCCTATCAGCGGAATTATCTCTTCTCTTGTTCGCGGATCATTTTGTATCGCGTCCCATCTCTCAACGACTTCGCTATCAGAAAGATTGCTTCCAATTTGAAAATTACCAAATCCTCTTTCAAAATCAATTATAACACTATCAACTTCCCCTCCGATAGCAGAATAATTAGCAAAAAATGAATCAACTTCTGCAGAAACATTAGCAACTCCATTGTCCCACCAAATACAAGAAAAATTAGTCAGTTCTCTATTTTGATTTAAACATTTATCTTCAGGGTTGTTGCTAAGCAAATCATGATATAGTCCTAACTGGAATAAAATCATAACTCTATGACCTTCAGGATATGTATCAAGAATCGCTTTCGCAGATTCCGGAGTTGTTTGAGGCCATAAAGGAGGATTCCCCGTTCCGACGCTAAATGGAAAGAAATTGACCATCGGTAGAATATTATTGTAACCTCGGGCATTAGAATCCCAACCATAAGCATATAGCCTCTCTCTTTGCAAGCTATCTTCCTCGCTATTATCATTTGCATCAGAACAACCAGGATCAACCAAGTCAGTCAATCCATCAGAATCATTATCTAAACCATCAGAGCAAAATGAACTCCCTGAATTTTTCCTTTTACCGCCATCGTCATAAGGCCTATAAGAACAATCGGAATATGAATCAACGCCAGAACATGCATCTTGCTCATTATCAAATTCCACAATTTTCTTTTTATCGATAGATTCTTCCTCAATCAATCTCAAAGAGCCTTTTTCAGAATATTTTCCATCTCCAATCAATCCATTAGCGTAAATAATAAATATCAAAGAAAATAGACATACTATGCAAGCTAAACTAACTAACAACACTAACACAAAATTACCTTTTCTAGACATAAAAATTCCTCCCAAAAAGACTATATTAACCTTGCTATTTGTATTAATTTAAAAGGAATAACATAATCCTAAATAAAAATGACCCCGATGGGATTTGAACCCACGGCACCTGGATTAAAAGTCCAGTACTCTAACCGGGCTGAGCTACGGGGCCATAAATAAAACAGCTTTAGATGATTTTTAAATGCTTTTACTCGGTAGAAGTGAATAGATATTTCTCTTAAAGAAGAGTATATGAAAACTAATATCCTATTCTTATGTAAATACAATAGATTTAGAAGTCGTATTGCAGAAGATTATTTCAATAAAATTAATAAAAATCCCTTAGTAAAAGCAAAAAGCGCAGGAATAATCAAAGGTAGCCCAATTGATAAACTTGAACAAAAAGTCTGCAAAGAAATGAAAATTGATATTTCTGGTAAAACTCAAGGAATAAGCACAAAATTATTGAAATGGCAAAACCTCATAGTTATTGTCGCTAATGACGTCCAGGTAGAGCTATTCAATGATAATAAAAAGTATAGCAAAAAAACAATAGTCTGGAAGATACCCGATAATAAAACTGATAAAGTTAGCGAAATAAAAGGAATTGTTAACAAGATAAAACGCAATGTGGATAAGCTAATTAAAGAATTAAACTAGAAAGCAGCATTTATCTTCTTCTTAATCTCCTCAAATCCCATCGCCCCAGTATGTTGATCAACCATCTCCCCATCTTTAAAGAAAATAGTAGTGGGAATAGACATCACATCAAATCTTGAGGCTATTTCTTGATTTCCATCAACATCAATCTTTCCAAACTTCACATCATTAATAGTTTCAGCAGCCTTCTTAAAATGCGGAGCCATCATCTTGCAAGGCCCACACCATTCCGCATGAAAATCAACAACAACATTCCCTTTAGCAATAAAACCATCAAAAGAATCTGAATCAATCTCTTTTACACTCATCAGCAAAACAAAAAAGAGCAGTTAATAAATCTTATGCATTTTTTAAAATAACATAACTTTTTAAACCAAATTTAATCAATTATCATATGAAACAACTTCATCCTGGAGCAAAATGGCAATTCCGCATCGGCGGATATTTCGGCTTTGGTTTTGTAGTTCTATTTCTAGGAATATGGCTAGGATTTGCTAGTCTTTTAATTTTCCCTTCGATATCTATAATTTTAACTTTAGTTATAATTTATCTTATTTTGATTATTATATTAACTGAAATCTGGACACAAATGTCCTACAACAGATGGTTCTATGAATTTGCTAAAGACGAATTAAAAATAGAAAGCGGAATAATCTGGAAAAGATATAGCAACGTGCCTTATCAAAGAATACAAAACGTCGATATCCAACGAGGGATTATCGCAAGAATATTAGGCTTCTCAACAGTCATAGTTCAAACAGCAGGATATTCCGCGCCCGCAAGATATCAAGCAGAAGGATATATTCCCGCAGTAGATATGAAAGAAGCAGAAAATATAAGATCCTTTTTAATGAAAAAGATTTCTAAAAGAAGATAAATTATTTTTAAGCACAGAAACAAGGCCATCATTGCATTTCAAAACTCCCAAAAAATTAGTGAGTCAATTGAGGATTAATTGTAAATGGTTCAGGTGAATGTGAAATATAAATAAAGGTTCTATCTCGATACCGAACATTACACTCATAATAACTTCCACCATTTGTAAGATCTCCACTTGGTTTGTTAAGACTTCTTATCCGAGCCCCTGCACCAATTAGAGCTTCCATTCCATCAAGAGTTACAAGGCATTTATCATCCGTATAACCCTCTTCTCTATTTCCAACCTTACATTTAACACATTTTCTAATAAGTTCATTTGCTCTTTCCTCGTAGTTTAAACTTTCATCAACAAAAACTCCCGCACCTAAATGTAATTCAGGTAAAGTACTCTGTATGATGCTTCTTTGGTTACTATTATCCATAAAAACCATCAATAATAATGGTATTTAAATGATTCTATTTATTACTACTTTTAAAGTGACGTTCTCCCCGCACTAAAGTGCGGGGCTTCTTGAATGATGCTCATCTTGAT
>JBBSYE010000004.1:0-21058 GCA_038045385.1 Nanobdellota archaeon | reverse complement strand
GAAAGTTACTGAACTTGAATTTGCATTCCCAACACTATCATTAGCGTAAATTTTCCAAATATTAATCCCTTGTGTAGAGGCCAGCCCTGTTACATTAAAACCGCAAGCGACCGTAGTATTCGTCACGCCAAGATTTATAGAATACAAACAAGCCTCCAAGTTCTGGTCACTAACGCTATAATTTAACTCGGTAACAATAACTGCATAACTAATATTTTGCGGATAAGATATTCCAACATTTGGAGGAATGGTATCTAATAATTGATAATCCAAATTAACTCCTGTTAACAATGGACGAGTATAATTATCAGGAGCGGTAAAATAAGTTTTATATTGGAAATACCTTCCAGTAAGATTAGCTATATCGCCAGGGCTAGTGAAATAGCTATTTGCAGTTCCATCAGGCCCAACGAAAGGCTCGCTATCACAAGAAGAAGAACAATTTCTAATCTGGAAAGTTAAATTGCTAACTATTGATAAAGAAGTAAAACCCTTTATGTTACTACCACTCGCCCCATTAATATCTCCTATTTCCAGCCAACTAGTTCCTAAATTAAGCGATTTGAAAACTCTCCCATTGGCATCTGCAACAAAGATAATTCCTGAATGAGACATTATCTTTGAGCCATCATTAGAGTAAGAAGTAAAACTGTTATTTGCTATATCCCAAGAAACTCCTTGATTTGTAGACTTGTAAATAGCCTTATTGAACAAAATGTACAAATTACCAGAATCGTCAATAGTCATATCATCCGTGCCTGATCCTCCGCCATAGCTAGCGTTTTGTTGAGTCCATGTTGCTCCCGAGTCTTTAGAAACTGCAACTCTTCCAGATCCATCTACGGCAAAAATCGCACCGGTAGAATTTATAGCAACTCCCTTTGGCAATGAGCTATCCGGATTAATATCTCCAACTAATGCCCAAGAAGTACCATTATTAATCGACACATAGACTTCCCCATTACCCCTTAAGATATAAGAATTACCAAGATTATCAGATTTACCAACTTCAAGGCTCGCCCCAGTAAAATCTTCATTGATAATAGTCCAACTAATTCCCAAATTAGCAGAGCGATAAAGTCTCTTTTGAGTAGAAGAGAAAATCACATACAAATAATCATCATCTGAATACATATAATTAGTGCTTGATCCCCCTCCGCCATAGCTAGCGTTTTGTTGAGTCCATGTTGCTCCCGAGTCTTTAGAAACATAAATTACGCTTCCAGCGTCAACAGCAAGGCTATAATTCGCAAAAGGAGCATTACCACTAAAAGAAAATTGAGTAAGTCTGGCAGGCACTCCAGCATCAAATATTCTACTTGTAAAGGTTCCTGTTAGATTATTTCCAACAAGTGTAACCCCAGTACCATTATAACTCACATTACTAAAAGTTCCATTGTTAAAATCTCCTTGGATTAGATCTTGAAAAGCAAGCGAACTAACAAAGAATAAAGTCATAAAAATTAGCATTGAGCTCAAAAAAAAGACGCTTAAAATTTTCCTCTTGCCTTTTACAGACTCTCCCATGAAAAGTTCAATTTTCTTTGAAAGCATAATTGCATTTTCATTACAAAACTTCTGAAAGTCTTCATATATCTTACTCTCTATGCTAAGAGTCACCTTCTTTTTAACCATGCATTATGATAATAATAGTGGAGGTTTTAAAGATTTCTATATATTGTATAAGAAATACATAGAAGTATAAAGAAATAACAAAAATAAAAGAAAACTAAATCTATATAAACTAAAAAGTTAAGTTATATAGATGGACATTCAAATAACCTTTCTAGGCACAGGCAATGCCATGCCTACTGCTCAAAGAAACCATCCATCAATATTGCTAGATTGCAATGCCGAACATATTTTGATAGATTGCGGAGAAGGCACTCAAAGACAGCTAAGAATTGCAAAAGAAAATCCGTGCAAGATAACAAGAATTTTGTTAACACATTTACATGGCGATCATATCTTAGGAATTCCTGGGCTAATAAAGACCCTTGAGATGTCAGAATATCAAAAAACTCTTAAGATATATGGCCCATCAGGCACAAAAAAACACTTCGAGTTGCTAGAAAAGCTTTATGGAAACTTCAAGATAAAACATGAAATACATGAAAACAGAACGATAGAAGAAAAAGATTTCAAGATTCAAACGCTACCAATGTCTCACGGCACACCCACTTTAGCTTACAGCTTTGAAATAAAAGAGAAAAGAAGAATAGACAAAGCAAAACTAAAAAAACTCAAAATAAAAAACAGCCCGCTTCTTGGAGAGCTACAGAAAGGAAAAAATATAATCATTGATAACAAAAAATTAAACGCAAAATCTCTAACCTATCTCCAACCAGGCAAAAAAGTTTCATTTGTCCTTGATACGCTACCAAACAGCAACATTGAAAAAATCGCCAAAAATGCAGATTTGTTCATATGTGAGGCAACATTTAGCTCAAAAGAAGCCGAAATTGCAAAAGATCATAAACATCTTACAGCAGAACAAGCAGCCACATACGCAAAGAAAGCCAAAGCAAAAAAGCTAATCTTAACACACATCTCCCAACGCTATGAACACACCCTAGAGACGCTAAAAAATGAAGCGCACAAGCTATTTAAGAACACTTCAATCTCAAGTGATTTACAAAAAATAAAAATTTAAGCGTGTGCTGGAGAAATATAGATAATCGTATCCCCTCTAAGGAACACGAGTCCCAAACTCTTATGCACTGCACCGTTGATCATCTCTTTCGCGTTATCAACAACTACGTTGATATGGATATCAAAAGCCTTCAAAGTTCCGACAACCTGTCTATCGCTCTTAAGCTGTATGATAACCTCCTTCCCCTTTGACGCGTTAAGCAAATCAAGCGGTCGTTCAATTCCGTTTGCCATATCTGCTTTCATTCCTAGAGGTATTTAAAAGTATGTGTAATGCAAGCAACAATTCAAGAGCAAAGATTTAGAAATGTAAGTTACTTAACTAGTAAATTAAAATGAAAGAAGAAAGACAAACTAAAGAGACTTATAATATTATGGCAAAATTCTATCACGAACATAGAACTTCAAAGTTTGAGGGCTGCTGGTTCTTCAATGAATATTTAGAAATGCCTGCAATGCTAAAAGCACTCGAAAACGTTAAAGGAAAAAAGATTTTAGACTGGGGTTGTGGTTCTGGAATATATGCAAAGATGCTTGATAAAAAGGGGGCGATGTTAAAGGATTTGATATTAGCGAAGAAATGATAAAAATTGCTAATAAAGATAATCCAAAATTAGATTTACGAGTAGGGTCAGGTTTAGCAATTCCATTCAAAGAAACATTTGATATAGTATTCGCTTCTTTAGCACTACACTATCTAAGGGATTGGAATAAAGTATTTAGCGAAGTATCACGAGTACTAAAAAGAGGGGGAATATTTATTTTCTCAACAGGCAATCCAGTTATTGATACATCTAAAAGTATCAAATACAAGGGCAATAAAATAAAAGTATTGGGTCTGAAAAACTATTTTTATGACGAAATGCATTCTGCGAATTGGAAGATGCCAAATGGAAAAATGTAATAATTAGAGCTTATAATAAGAATTATCAATCAACAATAAAGACTATACTTCATAGTGATTTTGAGATAATTGACTATATAGATATTAAACCTATTCCATCTGCTAAAAACAAATTTCCCAAAGAATATCTCTTATGGAGCAAAATTCCAAAATT
The DNA here is from genome assembly GCA_038045385.1 of Nanobdellota archaeon. Classification (GTDB taxonomy): domain Archaea; phylum Nanobdellota; class Nanobdellia; order Pacearchaeales; family GW2011-AR1; genus JBBSZK01. The sequence continues at coordinate 17,348 of JBBSYE010000004.1, read as the reverse complement.
TGTCATCTGGAAATTAAGAAAGAAATAGTTGCCTGATTTATGTGCAAGGCTCACATTTTCGTAACATATTTAAAGCCATCCAAGCTCACGACGTTATGAAACAAGGCAGAAAGATTAGCGGAGGAAAATATCACTCTCGTAGAAAAACTAGATTGCATGAGCGACTAGGCAGAATAACGGCTCCAACTCTAGGAGAAAAGAAAAAGAAAGTTTTTAGAATAAGAAGCGGATTCATTAGAACTGGACTAGCATCAGAAAATAAAGTAAATATTCAAATCTCTGGAAAGAGCAAAAGAGCAGAAATAACCAACGTTCAAGAAACACCACAAAATAAATTCTTAGCCCGCCAAAATAGATTAGCAAAGGGAGTTATTATTGAAACCTCTTTAGGCAAAGCAAGAATAACAAATCGTCCTTCAAGAGAAGGCGTAATCAATGCAATTCTTTTAGAATCAAGCAAAAAGTAGACAATAGAGAGCCAAACCGAATAACTAACAGAAAGATTTAAATACCTACATCGTGGTTGCTATTTAAACTTTTTTATACCCCTATGAGCCACATTAAAAGATGCCCTGAATGTCAAAGCGTTAATCTAACTTACGACGACCAAAAAGGTGAAATAATCTGTAACGATTGCGGTCTTTTAATTGAAGAAAAAATGGTTGATACCGGTCAAGAAACTGGCGGACAATTTGATAAATCCGAGAAAAAAACCAGAGGTGGCGCACCATTATCAATTCAAAAATACGACAAAGGACTAACAACTAACGTCGGAGAAATTTCAGATATCTATAAATTAGAACACGGACAAACCCGTAAATTCTTACGTCTAAAAAAATGGCAAGAACGAGTTTCCACATCAATAGAACGCAATTTACGACTTGCGATGGCCGAACTTAGAAGAGAAACAAGCTATCTAAATCTACCAAACGTCGTACGTGATGAAGCCGCTCGTGTATACAACTTCGTCCTTCAAAGAGGCTTAGTTCGCGGAAGAAGCATGGAATCAGTAATTGCCGCATGTATCTACGCTGCTTGTCGTTCATATAACATTCCAAGAACTCTAGATGAAATCGCAGCTACTTCAGATGTCCCGCGAAAAGAAATCGGTCGAACTTACCGCTTCATGATTCGCAAATTAGGCATAAAAGTTAAGCCAAGCTCACCAAAAGACTACATCGCCAGATTCAGTTCAATATTACATCTCTCACCAAAAGCGCAAAATGAAGCACTCAAGATCTTGAAGAAAGCTGATATCTCGGAGCTAACAAGCGGACGAGGCCCAGCAGGAATCGCAGCAGCAGCACTTTACGTCGCTGCCCTTCTTAACGGCGAAAAACGCACTCAACGCGAAGTGGCCGACGTCGCAGGAATCACAGAAGTCACAATAAGAAACAGATACAAAGAATTAATTGACAGACTTGGCATCGAAGACAAGTTGAAAGAATTCGAGCAGAAGAAAGCTCCTGTAGTAGCTAAATAAAAATAATATGATAATTTCCCCAATTTTGCAAATAGGTTCAAGAAGAAGACACAAAAGAAAAAACTTCAGATTAGAGAATCTCACCGAAGAGGAAAAAGAGGATTTTGAATTTGAAAAAACTGCAAATAGAACTCTCGTATACATTGCCACAGGAATTTTATTATCTGCCGCTCTAACTGGAATAGGATATATTGCTTACAACCATAAAGATATACCTGCTTCCGTAATTCGAGGAGCTTATGCTCCTTAGTTTATACTCTCAATAACAATAAAAATCATTAAATAATCCACATCTATTGCAACTTATGCAAAAACCTTTAGCCCATTTAATGCGCCCCAAGAACTTAGATGAATTTTCAGGTCAAGAACATCTAGTCGGTATAGACAAACCATTAAGGATAGCTCTAGAGTCAGGCAATCTCCCAGCCTCTTTAATATTCTGGGGCCCTCCTGGCTGCGGAAAAACCACCCTAGCAAGATTACTCGCTAAATCACTAAATGCAGAATTCATGGAATTTTCAGCAGTATCTGCAGGAAAAGAAGACATGAAAAAAGCAATAAATCTTTCCAGACTTAGCCAAAGAAAAACCATATTATTTATAGATGAAATTCATAGATTCAATAAAGCCCAGCAAGATTTTCTTTTACCTTATGTTGAAAACGGCACAATAACTCTCATTGGTGCAACAACTGAAAATCCTTCTTTTGAAATTATCTCTGCCCTTCTATCACGCTCAAGAGTTTATGTCCTTGAAAGGCTGACTGAAGAGCAAATATTGAAAATAATAAATCAAGCCATAGTAAGTGAGAAAGGACTAAAAAATCAAATAAGTATAAGCGAAGAAAATAAAAAATTAATAGCCAATCTTGCAAACGGCGACGCCCGTTCAGCATTAAACATTCTTGAAATCTCAAGCTCAATGTCTAAAGACAAAGAAATAACAAAACAAAATATTTTAGATGCCTCACAAAGAAAAGTTCTGATGTATGATAAAAATCAAGATGAGCACTACAACATAATTTCAGCCCTCCATAAGTCCATGCGAGATTCAGACACTCACGCCGCAGCTTACTGGACAATGCGAATGCTTGAAGGAGGCGAAGACCCATTATACATAGCAAGACGCATGATAAGATTCGCATCGGAAGATATAGGCAACGCAGACCCTCAAGCCTTAACTTTAGCAATATCAGCAAAACACGCCTGCGAATTTTTAGGCATGCCTGAATGCAATACTGCCCTAGTCCAACTAGCAACCTATCTAGCAAAAGCTCCAAAATCAAACGCATCTTACAAAGCAGTTCTAAAAACAAAAGAAGACATCGAAAGAACAGGGAATCTCCCAGTCCCGTTACATATAAGAAACGCTCCAACAAAATTAATGAAAGACATAAATTACGGCAAGGGCTACAAATACGCACACGATTTCCCGGATGCAAAAGTCACGCAGCAACACTTACCAGAAGAGCTCAAAGACAGTAAGTATTACGAAGAAAAATAAATGCGGGAAAGAGGATTCGAACCTCTGTAAGCACTAAGCTACTTGGTCCTAAGCCAAGCCCGTTTGACCGCTCCGGCATTCCCGCTTGGATAAATGACGTTGGAGTGGTTTTAAATCTTTAGTTCAATAATTATTCTTCTCCATTACCCTAATACCAAGATAATGTAACCCTTAAATAAGGACAACATACAAAACATTTAAATACCTAAATAATACAACAAAGAGATGAATAGAAAAGTAATGGCTATTGGACTTGCATCATTAATCGCAGGATGCACAAGCACAAAGAAAAGTTCTGAATCATCTAATGTTGTATTTGACACAGCTCATCAGAGAACTCCAACTGATGCAGAAGTGATAAGACATGTTTATGGTCACGAGCTACGTCAAGCAAATGAAAAAGACATACAATACAATCTTGAAGAAATCGCATTATACGGAGAGAGAATGTATGCTGAAAACAATATTGGACAAACAGATAATCAACTAGATTTCGTTCTTGTAAGACCAAAAGAATCAGAGAGACACATTAACGCTAACGGCCTTGTAGAAATAGTTTCAGATTTTGTATATATCCCAACTCAAGAAATAAATGACCATAATCAAAATGTAACAAGAATAAATCTCTCTACTGAAGGACCATATGCAATAAGAGCAAATCTTACACAATTTGACTTACCAAGAAACAAACCTATAGGCGTAATAAAAGAATCTAATGAAGATGCGAAATTCAATATAAGAACTGTAATAATCAAAGACAAAGAGTATTATGTTCTGGCAGTAGAATCAGCAAAAACTGCAGACCCTGAAGCGTTACCATTTTATATAATGCCTCATGAAGGAACAACACAAATAATCAACGAAGAAACAGGCAAAATGAGCCTAAAAAATGTTAACGGATTTTTCAGACCAAGAAAAACAAAAATAACTGATTATCAAGAGGCGATGCTAATTCGTGAAGGGCTAGCTGAACCTACGCACAATCCGGGTCAAGCAGAAAGCACTGATTAATTTTAAGAACTAGATTCAGCTTGTATTCCATCGCCAGCAGGAAGTTTTTCTATATTTGAATACCTTTTACCTTTCAAAAATTCCAAATGCTCTTTAACATCGGCCGATATCAATGCGCTATTATCCGAGCTTAAAGGAACAAGCTCAATAAACCCATTAGTGAGTTTAGCAACATTAACAGAATTCCCATTTATATCATAATAAAATCTAATAGAACTTCCGCTTCCTCTTGTATAAAGTCCATCAGCACTCTCTTTGAAGAAAAGAATATTTCCCCTAAAATGAAAATCACTTATAGTCAAAACTTCAGGAGTTTCCTGCTCTTCAATAACTTCATCTCCTTCAAATAATGCAGATTCATCTGTTGTAGATACAGGCGACTTATTAGCAAGCAACTTCTTAACCAAAATATCATAAACCTTAGCCTTTAACAAAATCAGTCTTGCTTTCTGATGATTAAAGAAAGTTCTATCAAGTTGCGAATCAATATCTACGATCAAAGAGCCGTCAGATTTTTCTAAACCTTCAAGATTTTCAGTTCTGGCCTGCAACTTAAGAATATTATCAACAACAATATCGCGTCTATCAATAATTCCTTTATCGGCAAAACTATCTTCCTGTATTTTCTCAAGCTCAACAATGGTCGCATTTCTAACTCCAATATTATTATCAGTTATTGCATTATCCGCACTCTTGCTATCAAGCCAACATCTTATCTTTACATCACCACAATATCCAACATTCACAAATCTAGTCGGGTCTGTATCACTTCCAGGATTATCAGTAGCACAAATTCTTACAATTCCTCTATCGTAAGTCTGTCCGAATGCAAACTCTTCCGCACCAGCTTGAACATTAGGCTGTATCAAAGCGCCAACATTTCCACTTCCAGAAAGCGCTCCGCCTGAAATGCAACTTGCTTCCGTTTTAATATCTGCCCTAGTCAGCTCATCTTGAGCAAATCCATCTCTAAGCTGATTAACAGCAAAGCTAGTAGATACTTGCTTAAATCCACATTCTTCCTTATTATTTATTCTAACGCATAGCTGTTTGTAACCTTCAGGAGCTGTAAAGTCCTTCGTCTCCGTAGCAAATTGCCCTTTAGGCGCAAATCCACTAGCAACCGTTATAGTTTGCGTAGATTGATAATAAGAAGTTTCAGGAGGATCTTTCAAGTATACAACATAATTCACACCAATATCATTTCCAGAATAAATATGATAAAACACTTTATACTGACTAGTAGCTGGAACAGTCGCACTAGTATAAGGCGTCGAACTAAACCAAGCATGGAATTGTGCAGGGCTATCCGGCTCAATCAAAGCTTCAAATGTCTTCGGCCCTTTAGCAGAAATAAAAGCCTTACAGAAAGTGCTTCCTGCTTCTTCTACAGAACGAATCCTGAAAGCCTCAAGTGAGTTAACTGCATAAGTCTGTGTGAAATAATTAATTGACTCTTGTGTATTTTGCCAAGCTGCTTGAGTTGTCAAATACTCCCCCCCTCCTCGAGGCGCAATCTGCCCACTAGCCAGCTCAACAAGTTTAGGCAATGCGACATTAGCCAAAGGCGCTGCCTGTCTCCAGAAAAACTCGCAGGCATAAACTGCACTTATCTCGTCACAAATTCCAACATATTTTCCACTTTCAATATTTTCCTGCAAGCAAAGCTGATGTGATTTCAATATCGACAGGTATCCATCAATTCCTGCTTTTATTCCTGTCAAACAAACCGGAATATAAATCCCCTCATTGAAATTAGGCAAACAAAGTAAAGCGCTTCCTACAATTCCAGTTTGAATAACATCAGGAACAGGATAAGCTCCTCCAAAGTCGCATCTGCTCGAAGGACAAATAACTGGATCGCAAACGTTAAACAATAATCTACATTCTTCGGGGCTCATATAATTCTGACACTGACTAGATGGAATATTTGCAGCTGGACTTCCAACTTCAAATGTCTCTCCTCTAACTTGAACAACTCTCAATCCTTTCTTATATTTCTGCGATGCCTCTTGAACTGCATCTCTAGCTTGCAATATTATTCTGCGAGCTTGCTCCTCGCTCATTCCAGGAAATTGGTCAAGCGACTGTCCAGTATTCAAATTAACCTGAACACAAGTATCATCCCCGACTCCCTCAAAGAATTGCTCAATTCCATTAGCTCCAACATTACAAACCCAGAGAACAGCAACTCTTCCACTTGAATCAAATGCTCCAATACCTCCAAATCCAGGTAATGTCTGCTTTGTCGCCGCATACCATCCCTGTTGTTTATTGAAAGGAACAATTGCAGGCATTCCCTTGAAAGGCTCTGTCTCATAATATCTCAACTTTGGATTCAAATAAACATTATTGTAACTTATCTCGTCAATAGGCTTAACACTACCAAGATTATATTGATCTAAGAATAAATCTTGCTTCTCTGCAATATTAGTATAACTCCCATCATCATTTTTCTTATAAACTTCTTTAGTAACATAATTATTTCCCTCTTTTTTCAATAGAAGAACATATTGCCCAGCTTCAAGATTTTTTTCTTCCCCATTTGGATTAACAACCAAACTATTTTTAACGAAAACTTTTGCAACGTGAGTCACGCTACCCTCTCCAGGAACAACCTTATTGATATTTCCATCACTAACTGCCTCTCTATCTACAACCACGACATAATTATCTCCTCTATTGTCTCCTTTGCCTCCAAGCACTCCAGTACTTAGAGGAACGCCTCCATTCTCCTCTGACTTCGCAACACTATAATCGCTAATCAATTCTTTCTGATCTTTAATCGCTTTTCCAATAACCTCAAGTCTTTCCCGTGCTGCCTGCTTCATTCCATCAGAAGCTCCAGAATTATCTTTAGCAATATCTAAATTCAACTTCATCTCTGTCAACTGACCATAAGTATATTCCCCATTTCTATATCCATTCTCCTCATCAATCAAATCGCCAACTCTCTGCCCATTAACAATCTCATCCGAGTAAATACCAACAATTTCCTGTTCAGCAAATTTACTAGCTGCCTCTTCAGTATCAACATTCTTCTCCCCAAATACTCCTCCAATTCCCTCAACACTTTCATCAAAATCAGACTCGATAGATTTTATCTTTACATTTTCTGCCTCAATCGCTCTCTGAACTGCAGCAACATCAGAATTTATTTCATTAGTTTTATGATAATAACATTCCCCTACAGAACTATAATCTCCCGCATTAACAAGCTCTGCACATTTAACATTCCAGTAATCTCTCATTACTTTCTGTCTAGCAATACCCTCTCCGCTCAATCCCGTCAAAAAGTTTTTAACAGTCAAGACCCCTGCTGTAGCAAAACACGCGGTCTTCAAACCCTTAACTGTATTTCCAAGATTATTTGATATGCCTTCCCATTTCTTTATTGTATTATTCAACTCTTCAATTCTCTCTTTAGCTTTATCTGGCGTTAATTTTAAAGCCCTTTTTTCAATTCCAACAATAACACTAACATTAGTCAAAACCTCAAGATTTTTAGCTTTCGGCAATATTCTAATTTTAACTTGCTCTCCAAGGATAATATCATCCAACACTAGTGTCCGCCCACAAACACTCTTCCCAGAATCTCCCAATTTGAAACTTTCAGTTCCTGTCTTTCTTTCATTCCCACTAATTGCTCCCTCTTCACACCTAAAACTAACTCTAACATTATCAACACTCAAAGACTCAACAACAATCTGGCCAACTCCAGAATCATTATAAATTCCTTTACTAACTATCTCAATTCTATCTGAACTCGCCCCCCAATTAAAGTAAGCTCTTGATTTCTCACTATTGCTAGGCTCTTTAAAATCAATTAAACTAATAACTTTACTCTCCCCATTAACATTAACTACCACTCTAGACTTAGCCGAATCTCCAGAATAAATTGAATCCAGCGCAAATTCGTAAGCTCTCTTTGAATCTGTGTTTGGGTATTCATTCAAGAGTCTTTGTGCAATTTCGGAAGCAGTCTTTTCCTTTCCAACTCTTATTGACAATTCTAAAGCAGATGAAAGTGCCTGCTCCCCATAACTCTGCCCAAGAGAATTATCTTTTTCGTTAGGATAAGACTCTGCAACTTCCATATAATAAAGCATACTTTGCTCGTAATTTTTCTTTACCCCTCCCTCAAGTTCTTTATCAAAAACTCTATCAGAAGAAACTGTTTTTAATTCCTCATTTGTGCTCTCTTGTTCGTTACCAATAACTCCGGAAATTGTTTTATTTAAGTAATATTTTATCTTTCCGTTGCTTTCACTATCAATTTTAGTTATAGTCCAATTAGATCCTTTATATTCAACAACATCTCCCTCTAGATAGCTCATTCTATTAAGAATTAGCTCGTAATTTTTCCCCGAGCAACTAATTCTTAATTTATCCTCTTGACTATTATTCAAAATATCATTAATCCTGCAGTTCCCAAGTATTTTCATTCCCTTAGTAACTTCAAAAACTTCATCATCGACTTGCACTCTCGCAGAACGCTCTGCAGGCACAAACCCATCATAAGCGACACTCAATCCCATCTGACAATAACTTCCAGGAAGATAAAATTCCCCCGAGTTAGCCCCTTTATCCGCCTTAACGCTACTAATTCTTTTATCTCCTTGATAAAAGCTCAATGTTGCGCTATTGGCATCTGCACTTTCAAGTCTCACAAAAAATCTTCCTTTCCAGAAGCTATTTTTATTCTTCTCTTCGCTCCACTGCTGATCATTCTGCTCTTTCAACAAAAATTCAGTTCTTCCAACTCCAAGAACATTATCTGCTTTGTATCTTATTCTAGCCTGTAAAGTCGCATTCAGTTCTCCAGGAAGTTTAGACTCATCACTCTGCTTCTTTAAAACAACAACAAGATAACCAATGTTATTTATTATCGGATCTCCCAAAAGCCTATCATAACTTCTCAAAGCAGCACGGGCAGGATGAAATCCAGTACCGATAATTCCCTCCGGATAATCGCCAGTAAAAGTAATAGTATCTATAGACTTTACATCAAGCAAAGGATTTAGCGTTAAAGCATCAAGTTGACAAAATACGGGCACGTTTTGCTCAGCAAGTAAATCGCTCCTAACGACTGCCGGCTGACAGCCAGCTGGTGAAACTTGAATCAAAATATCTTGCCTTCCCAAACACTGTTCTGGATTATTCAAAACAGGCCAATAACTCTCTATGTCCGCACCAGAATAATAACTATGAATGTCGGGTCTAACAACAGAATCATAACTACTAGATACTCCTGTGAAAGAAGTATAAGCAAAAACCAAGTTAAGACAAAACAAAAGCAAAATGAAAGAACCTATTAGCTTCATGTTCTCACCTCCACTCTTGCATTTTGCACTGCTTGGAAAGAATATTGGACCTGTTCTAAGTTTGTCGGCGTAGGCACACTCGGAACATCCAAAATCAATCTCTCATTTTGAAGTTGTGATTCAAGTAAATATTCCTGCACGTTTCCACCACCAAGAAGCGCATAATCTATTCTTGTCTCCGGAAGATTAATATCAAAGCACTGCTCTTTAGTCCCGCCAAATATTCCCGCAATTCCCGGCCTAGTTACTTGCTGACATTCTTTTCTACTTGAAGCAGGAATAACTATACTAGAATTCCCATAAATGTATACGCTAATATTATACAATCCTTCTGCAAGATTCACAACATTAGAATCTGGATAAGAAACGCTAGCACTCAGATCGGGCGAAACAAACTGAACCAGCGCCTGTCCACTTAAAGCTCTACCATCAACTAAAACCTCAATTTCAACTCCATAGAGCCTATCTAAAATTATTTCAGCTTCACTTTCAGAATTTGAAGAAAACAATATTTCCTTTTCAGCATATCCTTCAGCTTGAGCATGTAAAATACCATTTACACATCCTGGAACTAGCCCATCCAAAACTGCTCCATCATCCCCTATCTTGCTCGTTCCAACACTACAGAGTGAGTCAAAACACTGATAATCTATTTGAGCCTCAACTCCCTCAAGTTGTGCATTAAAAGTCTTCACCGCAATAGCAGAATTACTAAACGCACAAATATCATTCTCTAATTCAGGAGCAATTCCAAACGAACTTGCAACCCTCGGCAAGTTATTATCCACAACAACAACTACCGGAAACTGAAATACATCCTCCCCATCATATATTTGAAATAACACAGGAACACGAACGTCATAAACAAAGTGGTAAGGAATATAACAAAAGCCCATTACTCCCAAAGCCGGATCATTACCCACTGGCTTCGCTATCATCAATGCTTCATCCGCAGGTGTTATCTCAATTGCGCTAGGCCAACTGCGATCATAAATAACTCTAACAGGAACGCTAGTTTGCTGATCAACAACAAAGTAGTTATCTTCTTCACTATCAAGAGCATAATAATTCCCTTTGAATTTTATAGCCCCAAAATTAGCAGCCAATCCAGCGCGAATATCTCCAACAACCTCTTGTGTCTTCCATGTTTGTGGCGCACAACTCAAAATCACTCCATCGACAGGCGCATAATTTCTCAAAACATCAACAGCATATTTTTCCAAGAAAGCACTAGTTTTCTGCTCATCATAAATTCCTCTTGCAATTCCCAAGAACTTTCCAAAGCCACTATCAATCTCCACATTCTGCTTTGTCAAAGAAGCAGAATTTCCATCTTTAGAAGCGCTCATCTCTTCAGAAACAGCAACACGCACTTTAGCATCCAAAATATTAACACTTACTCTTGCAGAAGACTGTTCAATCAAATAACCCTGTTCATAAAAATCAGAAAAATCACAATTCTCAATATCTTTCTCAATATAATCCGCAATCTCCCCTTGTATTTCCAATTTAGTAGGAATATCTTCCTTGAAAACTCCATTCGCACTTAAATAATACCAATACTTCACGGGAGTACCAAAGAAATTCAAATGGCTTGAGAAAGGAGCATAATCACTACCTCCCAAGTAGTCCAAAGAATTCACTCTTCCGCCTTGCAATCCCGCAAGTTCCAAAGCCCCTTTAGTAGACTGCTCAATGCATTCCTTTTGTCTATCAAAAATAGGCTGGAATTCTCCAGCATTAGCTCCAAGATTTATTCTTCCAGTTAAAGCAAAAAATACCACAACCGCTCCAACAATCACAATCGCTATGATAACAAAAATGCTCACTTGTCCTTTATTCATGCTTCACCCCTCGCTTAACTTTATCGCGAACAAGCTCAATAATTTCACTATTGATATCTCTCTGTATAGTCTCCTTAAATCTCTCCCATAACCTCTCATCCTCTATCAAAAGCAAATACTTCTTCATCAATCACCTTCTCTCGATTAGAGAGCCCAATATATAAAGTTTACTTACTAACTTTATAAGTTACTAACTTACTTAGTAAGATAATGCATAATCATAAAGATTTTATAAAGTTTATTAAGCCAATGAATTTAATGGTAATATGAAAATAAAGATTACTAAACTAAAGGAAAAAATGCTATCCGTCTTCCAAGAGAAATTCACCGCAAAAGAAGCAGAAATAATAACTGAATATCTTATATGGGCCGAAATGTCTGGAATAAAAACGCAAGGCATGATAAAGCTCATTGGTGCGGAACCATTACAAGACATTGAACCAAAGCATGCAATTAAAATCGAACGAGATACTAAGCTGTCGCAGCTCATCAATGCGGGAGGAGCTCCCGCCCCACTTGTTTCATCTATAGCAACAGATACAGTTATAACAAAATCTAAGCAATATGGTTTTGGAATTGTCGGAGTTCATAACACCTTTTCAAGTAATGGTTCTCAAGCATATTATGTTGAAAAAATAGCAAAAATGGGATTAATAGGATTTATGTGTAGCCGCTCACCTGCAGCCACAAGTGCCTTTGGCAGTATTGACCCTTTATTTGGCACGAATCCGTTTGGAGTTGCATTTCCAACGCAAGAAGAGCCACTTGTGTTCGACATGGCGACTTCTGCTATAACATGGTACGGCTTGATATTAGCAAAGGCACGTGGTGAGAAAATACCAAAAAACGTGGCAATTGATGTAAATGGGGCAATTACCACAGATCCTGCAAAAGCAATGGAGGGATCCCTACTATCTTTTGATAAAAGTTATAAGGGTTCTACTATCGGGGCGCTTGTTGAAGTTTTAGCAGGACCATTAGTTTCCTCGGCATATATCGACAATAAGACATTCAAAGAAGAATGGGGCAGTTTATTTATTGCATTGAATCCAAACTTGCTAGTTGATGCTGAAAAATTCAAATCAAGTTGCTCGGACCTCATTAAAAAAATAAAAAACTCCCGTAAAAAGAAAGGAGTTACTGAAATTCGACTACCCGGAGAACGCTCCAAAACAGAATACAAAAAAACATTAACCTCTGGCTTTGTTGATATCGATGAAGTTATCCTCAAGAAGCTGAAGTTTATATGAAAGTAACAAAAGCGTTAAAGACATTGAATACGAATATATCGAAGGTCGCTCTTTAATATTATAAATGGCCCTGCGCGGAATCGGACCGCGGCCCCATCCACTTCTATATAGGGATACTAGTAAAGACTATTAGAACATCTCAATAATGATTTACATAATAGAAACATTTAAATATTACGTTAATCAAAATTAATAATGGCAACAATCACGATAAATGTAAAAACAGAAATAAATGATGAATTCAGAAATATCGTAAAAATGAAATTTGGGGAAGGAAAAGGAAAACTGGGAAAAGCAATAGAAGACGCGATAAAAAAATGGATAGCTGAGCAAAGACAGAAGAGCCTATCAGAAAGACAGATAAAAATAATGAGAGATGGTCTCTGGTCCCAGAAAAATTATAAATTTAACAGAGATGAAATATATGAAAGAAGTTAAAATTGCTTTGGTAGATACAAACATTTTAGTATACGCCTATGAGGCAACAGAATCAGAAAGAAAAAATAATGCGATAAAAATACTGGAAAAGTGCTACAATAATGAAATCACTCTCGCTATATCAAATCAAAATCTTGCAGAATTTTCGGTCGTATCGCTGAAAAAACTAAAACTAGAAGCTAGCAAAATTAAAGAAATTATCAGCGACATATCTCAGTTTTCAGGTTTTAAAAAAATAAAATATTCTGAAAAGACCGTTATTTCGGCAATAGACCTCACAAAAAAATACACTATGTCCTTCTGGGATGCACTCATTGCTGCGACAATGATAGAAAACAATATTACAAACATATACACTGAAAATGAAAAAGATTTTAAAATTCCTTTTTTGAATGTAATAAATCCCCTTTCCTAAATTCAAATGACAAAATGGCCCTGCGCGGAATCGGACCGCGGCCTATCCCACGTCAAGGGATCGTTCTACCATTATACTACAAGGCCAATCATAAAGCACACAATATCCCCTATAAAAACCTTTAGAACAAATAGGATTACTCAAAATATTTACTATAGCCAATATTTTTAAACATATTATTCCTCTAGTAAGCATGGGATTATTCAAAACAACACAACAACACAAATTCTGCCCAGTCTGTGGAACACAATTAAAAATAACAGATGGATATTGCATAAAATGCGGATATTCTTTTCAAGCACGTCATAAAAAGAAAGGAATAAGTTTCAGAAATGTTGTAATATTCCTAATTCTTCTAGCAATAATCTATTTCGGTCTTCGTTATGCAAATGGATTCAGCATAATTCCAACATCGATGCAAGACGCATTAAATTTCAAACTTAAATAAAATTAACCAAAATTGCCTCTTCTCACAAGCCCTCTTAAAGCCACTAGTCCTTCTTTAAAGAGCTCATCAATTCTTGCTTGATTCTCATCATAACGCCTAGTCAATTCACTATATACAATAGATCCTTTCTCAACCTTGCTCCTCTCAACTAAATATCTTAAACTCCTTCTAGATAACTCTACATATTCTCTCGCCACATCTCTAACAATAACTTCCCGATTATGCATAAAATAAAGTAGAAAATAACTATTTAACAATTATTATTCTCAAACAATAGAAATACAAAATATTTAAGTCATCAATAATCTTGTAGTTTAATGAAAAAATCATATCTATTCTTATCAATAGCAATAACAATCCTTATTATAACAATAATCGCGGTCAACCAAAGAAATTTAACTCTCTCTCCAAATTCAAGTTCAACTTGCACAGAACTAGACTACAATGATGAAAACGCAATAAATATTCTATATATTTCAGATAAAGAAACAGCAGAAAAATATTCAAATTACTTTTTTTCAAATTCTCCATTTAGCGAAAATAAAAACGCATTTAACGTTTATGTTCTAGAGAACTATAATCCAGAATGTGAGATATACAAAGGCATAGCTCTGCTCTGCTATTCTCGCGATCTAATAAGAGAATCATCAAAATGTCCAAATGATTACATCATAGTTCCTAAAGAAGAGCCAGAGTCAATAAGAAGCTCAAGCTATGATCGAGTCATAAGCATAAACACCCTGCATGAAATGCCTGTCTTGATCCATGAATTCGGACATTCATTCGCTAGTTTAGCCGAAGAATACGTCCCATCTACTCTCCCCTTAAGCTCTCCAAATTGCAAGAATTCATGTGAGCAATTTCAAGATAATTGTTTCGAGGGCTGTTCAAAATCAGATTATAAAAGATCAATTGAAAATGGAGTAATGCGCACACTTTCCTCAAACGACTACGGAGAATTCAATAAAAACTTAATAATAAATCTTATCGCACAAAGAAAATCAATTATCACAGGTAGCGCAATATCAAATGCAAGATCATGCAATCATCCAATGTATTTAGTAGAACTGACTCCTTCAGAAGATTCTTTGACTATCTCCTCAATAACCTTAACAGAGGGTTGTATATCAAATCAAAACGGAGACTACTCTTATCAAACAGAAACCTCATCAGGCGAAATAATCTCTCAAGGTTCTTTCTCAAGAGAAATCTACACAGATGCTCCAAAAGAAAATCTCGAGCTTGAAGGCGAAACATTCACAAGTGACCAGCCAATTTATCTAACAATTCCAGCAACATCAGAAGACAATAGTATAACAATACAAAACGAAAATCAAGAAATAATTACATCAAGAAATCTTGATAGAGTAGGAGCAACCCCATGTCCAATCTAAAAAGAGGTCTGGCCCCCATAATAATTGGAATTCTCATAATCCTAATTTCAATAGTCGCGATAACAATAATCTGGACATCAATAAAACCAACATTATTATCCCCTCAAAATTCTTGCCTTACCGCCGAGCTAAATCCAGAAATAATAATTCAATCTGCATGCTACGATCAAGAAGCTCAAGAGACAATTCTAGTTTTAGAGAGAAAAATTGATTCAAGTATTTCCGAAATAGGAATAATAATCTCAAACAGCCAAGAAAATGAAAAGTTCTCCTGTTCTAATGCCTGTGGAACTTGCACACTCTTATCTGCAGGTGAAAGAAAAACTTACTATCTTGCGAATGAAAACTTAGATGACCCTAAAACGCTGACTATAACCTCAAATAAATGCAAAATACAAAGCGAGAGTATAAAAAATTGCAATTCTAACTAAGAAATAATAAGCCTGATACAGTGGCTAAATGCATTTTTTGCCCCGGTGACGCAAAAGTCTTGGCTTCCAGAATTATGAAACTGTTCAAAAATTTCATCGCAAAAAGCCAAATCACTATCAAGATCCCTTAAACATTTAGCAGTCCAATGTAATGGATTATCCCAAGGAAAATCAAAATCTCCGGCCCGTGCAACAGAATCTAACTCATCAGCCAATTCCAAAGTAGATACAGCACTTACACACTTACCAGGCTTATCGCAAGAAACCAAAGCCGAACCGCTATTAGCGCTTAATCCTGAAGTAGATCTTGGAGAATAAAAAATCTCAGGAGTAGTAAAATAAGAATAAAACAAAAGAGCAAAGACAAGCGCTATGACTCCTATAATTATCTGCTTTCTGCTCACCATAGCAAAACTAAAAATCAGAACTATATAATCTTTCTCTTTGAAAATGAAAACCAACAACTTTAAAAACCACCCCTTCCGCCTGTTAAAGTTAAGACCCGAGTAGCTTAGGCGCTATACGGCGAGCATATATTGCCTTACTCAAATGAAGTTACCACCAAAAACAAATAGATACTGCCCAACGTGTAAAAAAAAGACACCTCAGCTAATAAGCGTAGCTAAGCAAAGAGGTCGTTCTGCAACACATCCCCTTTCTCGTAGTTCTGACGTTCGCCTAAGATTAAGAGGACAACGTGTAGGATATGGTAACAAGGGAAAATACTCCAAACCAGCAATAAAGAGCTGGAAGAGAAAAACAAAAGCAACTAAGAAGCTCGCTGTAATGTATACCTGTTCAGTTTGCAAGAAATCAAAAGGTATTAAAAAGGGAATAAGAGCATCAAGAATAGAAATAGGAGAAAAAGTAGCAAAGTAAAATGGCAGGCCCAAAAACAATAAAAAAGAAATTCTTTGAAGTTCGCGCTCCATTGACATCCGCGAAAGTAATGCTATACGGAGTATCCGCAGAACAATTCATTGATAACGTTGTAAAAATAGACCTAACTAAAAATCTCAAAGGAAAAAGCCTTGAACTTCGCGCAAAAGTAAAGCAAGACTCCTCAGGTTTGTACGGCGAACCGATAAGTCTTGAGCTTATTCCATCATATATCCGCAGAATGATGCGAAAAGGTAGCGATTATGTCGAAGATTCATTCATTCTAAGATGCAAAGACGCAACACTAAGAATAAAGCCATTTATGTTAACAAGAAAGAAAGTCTCTCGTTCAATCCGCAACGAATTAAGGATAGCAACTAAAAAAAATCTGGAAAGCTTTATGACAATTCGCACAGCAGAAGAAATATTCTCAGAGATAATGACAAATAAGATACAAAAAGAATTATTCCTAAAGTTAAAGAAAATCTACCCTCTTTCCCTATGTGAAATTAGAGTTGCAGAAATAATCTCCCAACCTAGTTTACAATCTCAAACAGAAATAGCCGAAGAAAAAAGAGCCGCTAAAAAAAAGCAAGAAAGCGAATGAATCCCGATTTAATTGCAAGAACATTTGGAGAAGAAGAGGCAAGATTATTAAAAATAAAAAGAGCTCCTTTTGATTACTTCATTGACCTTTCAAATAATGCCCGGATCGTTAAAGAGAGAAGATGGGGCCCATTTTTTAAAGTGATTGGGATAGATATAACACGACCAACAGGATATGTGATAACGGGCATTCTCTTTAGAAATTCAATAATTTACATGCAAACCGAATATGCTAGAAAGAGATAATAATCAAGTTTAAGAAAAATATAGTGACGTTCTCCCCGCACTAAAGTGCGGGGCTTCTTGAATGATGCTCATCTTGA
>JBBSYE010000003.1:0-104363 GCA_038045385.1 Nanobdellota archaeon | reverse complement strand
TTTAAGATATAAATTTTCAAGGTTAAGACTTGAGGGATATGATGGTTATGTAATTTTTGGTTCGCACTCAATTGCGGCTGCTAGAAAGCACCATCCAAATGTATTATGGTCAACTCGCCCGCTTGCTTACTTGTATGGCTGGGATGGAGAAGGTCCTGATGAAAACACTAGATATCTCTATGGAAAAGGGACTTTTAGAAAAATTGCTGTCGGAATTTATATGCGCCTTCTTAGAATAATCGATCAAATTCAAATTAGGAATGTCGATAAAATAAGAACGGTCGGGATTCTGGCTGAAAATGCGCTTCGTGCTGCTTATCCGAATAAGGATATTGGGATACTATATGCGCCAATAGACATTTCTCAATATAAATATCTGAAAAAAGGAGGGTATTATGTTAATGTTGCAAGACATGTGCCAGATAAGCATGTTGAAAGAATTGTTGAAGCATTCAAAATGATGCCTGACAAAGAGCTATATCAGATTGGGCAAGGTGATGACTCGATAGCCAAACTTGCTAGAGGCTATAAAAATATTAAGATATTAGGTTTTAGAAGTGAGGGTGAATTAAGAAAGCTAATAGGGGAAAGTATTGCCATGATTTCTGCTTCGGAAGGGGAAGATTTTAGTATGAACTTAATGGAAAGTTTAGCTTCTGGAAAGCCGACTATTTCCGTAAATCTTGACCGAACAATTAAAAAGGCTGTTATTGCAGAAACTGGTATGTTGATGCCAAACTCGCAACCGAATGAGGTAGTCAAGGCTGTGAAATTTCTGGATAGCGACAGGGCAGACAAAATGAAAAATGCATGTGAAAAGAAGAGCAAATTATTTTCAAAGGAAAAATATTTATCAGGATTATTGGAGGCCTTGGGCATTGACAATAGTTGATAGTAATAAAGGCAAGAATTATATTCTAAAAAAAGTCTTGCAAGGTTTGAGAAAAGATAAATTTCTTTATATCTTATTATTATGGTGCATTATAATAGACTACCTATTTACTTTTATAAAAAAAGATAAATTCATATTTAATAGTAAAATCTATAAATATTTTTATCACCCCTATAACCATACATGGGTAAATGAACGTGCTGTTGAAATCCCAATAATTAAGGAATATATTAACAATGTCAAAGGAAATATGCTTGAAATAGGGAACGTTCTGAAACATTATCATTCGCTAGAACATGATGTTGTAGACAAGTATGAAAGTGGAAAAGGAATAATTAATCAGGATGTTGTTGATTTTAAAATTGAAAAAAAATATGATTTAATTGTAAGTATATCTACTATGGAACATGTTGGATGGGACGAAAATATACGTGACGCTGGTAAAATCCCTCGGGCAATAGCTCACTTAAAAAAACATCTTTCTAAAGATGGGAAGATAATATTTACCGTGCCTTTGGGATATAATCCATTTCTGGATAAACTTATTGAAGATGGAAATCTTTTTGATGAGATGTATTTTTTAAAAAGAGTATTGTTTGGAAAGTGGAGGCAGTTAGAATTTAACCAGTGCCATGGTGCAAATTATGCTAAGGGTATATCTGCAAATGTGCTTGCCGTGCTTGTGATGAGAAATAAGGTATAGAAAATTTTTAAAGCGATTTTGTTTCAAGAAACATGCGAATTTTAGGTTTGAATT
The DNA here is from genome assembly GCA_038045385.1 of Nanobdellota archaeon. GTDB lineage: Archaea > Nanobdellota > Nanobdellia > Pacearchaeales > GW2011-AR1 > JBBSZK01. The sequence goes on along the minus strand of JBBSYE010000003.1, from coordinate 102,714 downwards.
AGTGTGGATTTCCAATAAATTCTAATAATTATCTTCTTAAGAGCTTTTTTCTGAATCTATAAAGAATGAAAATGTCATTTTTATCCAGACTTCCAAAAAGATAGAGAGATATGAAGTATAATAGGAAAAAACCGATTACTAATAGTAGTAAGAGGACAAATGTAACTTCCTGAATAAAGCTTCTAAATATTAATACGAATAGAGTTGGAAGAACTGCCGATAAAATGACTAAAAGATTTTTCCTTCTGAATGGTATAAAATGCAAATTTTTGTAGACTTGGAATAGGAAAAGTCCATTGAGAAATATAATAGAAATTAAGGTAGCTATAGATGCTCCTGGCAAGCCTGTTGAATTGTCAATAAACCAAATATTCGGAATTGGAATTAAAATAATGTTCAAGACTACATTCATGACAGAAGCCAAGACTACATTCATAAGATTTAATTTTGACTTTCCCAACATCGTGATAAGATATGTGCTTATAACAAGGACTGAAGAAAGGAACATACCTGCCGATAGAAATTGCAATGAAGTTTCTGCAGGAAGATATTTTGCTCCGAATAGGAGATTGATAGCAGCCCCTGGGAAAAGAACTATCAGTAAGAAAAGGGGGAGATTAAGAAGGAATATCCATTTACTGACTTGCTTGCTTAACTCAAAAATTACTTTTTTTCTTCCTGCACCATATTCTTTTGTTATTAATGGAAAGAAAATAAGCATGAAAATTTCTGGAACCACACTTAATAAGGCGGCGATAGGCAATGCTGCATTGTAAAGTCCAACTTCTGCAATTCCCTTATAATACCCTAGAAAGATAGAGTCTACCCAGTAAAGTATTGTTGATATTAGGGAAAGAAATAGTAAAGGAGAGGAATATGTCCAGACTTCTTTTCTAAGGGCTTTTTTATCTTTCTTGTTAAGTAGACTTTTTACTAAGAGATGGGAGAAATAATGTTTGCAAACTAGATAAGAAAATATTAAAATTGAGGCCAAAGCTATAAGATGGGCCGTTGCGGTAGAGCTATGACTTGCGCCAGCTAATATGAAAATAGCTAAGAATCCTATTTTTACTAAACTTTGTAATATGTTTACTATAAAAGAATACCATCCTATTTTTTCATAAGACCTTATTATGGATAGAAAAGGATGTGCAATTACTACTAGAGGTATTGCAATGCTAAATAGCCTGATGAAAATTGTTAGTTCTTGATTGTGAAAAAATTCTTGCGCAATTAGCTCTGCTGAAAAAAATAATATTGCTGCCGAAAGTATGCCTGTAATTGTCAAGAAAGTGAGGCTAAATCTTACCAGATATTTTATCTTTTCCTCTTCTTTATTTCCCCGATATAACGGGATGTACCTTGAAAGGCCTTCATTGAGCCCTAAAGTGGCTAGAGCCATAAACCACCCTGCAATAGCCATTCCTAAAGAAAATAGACCATAGGATTCTGGACCAAAATATCTGGCGATGCCTATACGGAATAGATAGTTTACACCTTTTGCAAATGTTATGCCAAAGAGTGCAAAAATAGATGATTTTGCAACTAATGTTAGCAAACCACTAAAATTCTTATCTCCCAAGTCTTTATGCATTTTTATTAAAAGAGAGGGTGCTTTTATTTGTTATGTCTATCTCTGCTTTTTGAGATTTAGCAATAGACTTCTACAAAAGAGAAATAGTTATAAATACACTTAACAGGTTTTGAAAATGGCTAAATTAATCTCTTTTGTTATGCCTGCGCTGAATGAAAGGCAAGGTATTGGTGCGACTATAAAATCTATTCCGAAAAAGGAATTGATTGAAAAGGGATATGGAGTTGAAATTGTGGTTATAGATGGGGGTAGCATCGATAATACAAGGGAGCTTGCCTTGGAGGCCGGAGCAGATAGAGTAATTGTTTCTCCAAAGGGCTATGGTAAACAATATAAGGCTGGATTTAAACAGGCCTTGGGAGACATAATAGTAACCGGAGACTCTGATGGGACTTATCCTTTCGATAGAGTTTTGGACTATTTGAAGCATATGGAAATGGAAGACTTAGATTTCATTACTGTTAATCGTTTTGCGAATATGGATCCGGGAGCTATGCACTTGACAAATAAAATTGGTAATTTAGGACTAACTCTAGCGACAAATTTTCTTTTTGGTTTGAGATTGAGGGATTCTCAAAGTGGTATGTGGATTTTGAAGAGAGGACACTTGTCTAAGATAAATGTTCAATCAGACGGAATGCCTTTCAGTCAAGAGTTAAAAATTGAATGCTTCAAGAAACTTAGATCGAAAGAGATAAATGGGGCATATCGGGAAAGGTTTGGCCAAACTAAACTTATGAAATTAAAAGACGGATATGGTAATCTGAAAGCTTTATTCAAAAAAAGATTATCAATTGACTAAATTTAAAAAGCTGATTAGTATTTGTTTTTGTGGAAGAGTCTGAAAACAAAAAGCCGATAGATCGTTCGATAGATTTTTTATTCTCAAATTATTATTTTATTCTGCTTATCGGGATATTCTTGTTTGGAGCCATATTAAGGTTTATTGTTGTTACTAATGTTGGTTTGGTTGCAGATGAACCTGTGCACGCTATGCATGCAATTGGCACGGTTGCTCTAAATCCGCTTAGTACCTTATCTCAATCGCCATTGTGGTTTTATATTACAGATATTGCATATATTATTTTTGGTATAAACTGGTTTTCTGCAAGATTTCTATCTTTCTTCTTTGGATCCCTTAGCATTATTGCTGTTTTTTTACTTGGGTCAGTTATGTTTAATAGAAAAGTAGGAATCTTAGCGGCCTTTATCCTTGCAGTTTCTTCATATCACATTGTTTGGGCTGCGGCTTATATGGATGAGGGAATGATGTTTTTTATTTTGTTAGCGATGTATTTGTTTGTTAAAGAATATAAAGATAAAAAAACTATCTCTCTCTGGAGCGCGTTGTTTCTTGGAGTAGCTTTGTTAGTTAAGATAATTGCAGCAGTTTTTATCGTTATTTTTGGGATATTCATACTTGGTATTCTTTATCGAGATTATAAATCTGATAAAAAAAGATTTAAATCTAATCTAAAGAGGGCTTTCTTTTTCGGGCTAATATTGTTCGTGTGCTTCTTACCCCCTCTTGTTTATAATTATTTTATTTATAAAAATAAAGGAATTGTTGACTTGCCTTTCGCACTTTACTTTGGGATTAATCGCGAATATTATCAAGGTCAGGGTTTAGCACATGAAACAGGTTTTAATCCTGGCTATATGTGGCACAGCATTAAAACTATGCTCTTTGGGGCTTTTTGGAAATTTGACCCAATAATGTCTTTCTTAGCACTATTAGGTTTGTTCTTCCTCTGGAAAGAATATAAGAAGAAAAAATTTGAGGTCGGGTTTTGTACAATTATGTTTGTCTTTTCTGCTCTTTTTATTTGTCTTTCAGTTGAACTTCCAAATCATTACACAAATATATTGCCTTTCTTGGCCATCCTTGGGGCGTTGTTTCTTGTTAATGCCTCTTCTTGGTTGAAAAAACCATTAATTGGGAAGCAAGTTATAATTGGAATTTGCTTGATTTTACTTATTTTCAACATAGCGCATATGTGGGGATCAATAAGCTCTCAAAGTGGTTATGAAAAATTACGACAACACACTATTGACTCTATTGATAAAGGAGATCTAGTTATAGTGGATTCTCGGATTTATAGGGGAGTTACTGCTTGGACTTTTAACGATAGGCATTATATAGAGTCAAGTCTTTTGAGTGAATTAATAGCAGTTTCCGAACAGCAACCTGGTGAGAGAGTTAAATTCCCAGTTACTTTTGTTGAATGTGTTCTTGATGATTGTGGTTGGGGGAACGTTTACCTAAATCCCTCGCTTAACTCGAGCAGTGAGGAAATGGTTAGTTTATTTAGAAATATATCTCACGAAAAGAAATCTATATATGGTGGAGGGAGTTCAAGAGGCATAAAGGGCAACGAGAAGAAGGGTGAGCTGGTTTTCAATGTATATTCTACGGAATTATTGCTTAATCCTAGCGTAACTGCGATTGCTGAACAGACTCACGAATTCTTCTTCTATCCAGTTAGAAGAAATTTAAGGCCGGAAGCCTCTTTTGATTATTATGAAGTTAATGGATTATTTGACAATTTGCTAAATATACTTGCTTATATCGTTCTTTATATTCTTCTAGCTTTGGCGCTTGCAACAGGAATAATAATTTGGTACATATTGGTTATTGATTTAAAAGCTACCTAAGTTAATTTTTAGTTGCCACAAATAAAATTACGCTTGCCCTGTTTACGCTATTTAGAAAATAAGTGGATAGAACCAGATAAAATAGAATTAAGTTCACTATCCTAAAACTAGTCTTTTTTATTATTCCTAATTCTTTATTATTGCTCATTGCTGAAATATTTGGTTTGGCTATACGAATTGCTAGCCAGCTTAAGTTTCTTTCAAGCCAATTGCCTATTGGCTTAATCTGTAAGAGTTCTAGTCCTGATTTCTGAATATCTTTTTTTAAATCATTTGGATTAAATCTACGAAAATGGCCAACAAATTCATCGTCATCTTTCCAGTAATAATCGTGTGTTGGAACAGTTATTATGAGATGGCCTTTTGGCTTGAGTATTCTTGAAAGTTCTTTCAATGCAGAATTATAGTCTGGTAAATGTTCTAAAACTTCTGAGCAGAAAATTAGATCGGTAGAGTTGTTTTTAATTTTCAGGGAATTTATGTCTCCTTCTTGGGCAGAGAAGTTATTTTTTCTTAAGAATTCTATTGCTTCTTTTTCTATATCAATAAATAACGTTTTCTCTGGAACTGGAGTTATTGGAGATATTCCCGAACCTATGTCTATAATCAAATAATCTTGACTCTTTATCGCTTTTTTATAATAAGGTCTGCTGTATTTTTCAACCATTCTCTTTCTCAATAAATAATTGAAAAGAAAATTCTTTAGTGTGATGTAAGTTTGTGAATAGAAGAACCTGCCGAATATGTTATCTTCTTTTATTTCGTTTAAAGCCATGCTATCCAGATTTCTTTAAGTCTTTTAAAACTTCCTTTCCGATTCTATTTGCATTCGCCATAATAGTTAATGCTGGGGGTTTTGCAGGCAACGCTTTCCAAGTAGATGCATCTGCTATGTAGACATTATCAATTTGAGCTAGCTCGCCTAGGTCATTTACTCTAAGTGGGAAAGATTCATTTTTGGTATTTGGGACTCCTCCGGCATAATGGGCGCTTGAGCCTAGAGGGGTTGCAACAACTTTTAGTGGGATTACCCCTAAAGAAAGTAGCAATTTCTTTATTTTTTTCAAAGTTTTTTCTTCTTGATTTTTGAGATGGCTTGGCATATTTTCTACTCTTAATACATTCCGACCCTTATCCTTTACTAGAAAAGCCCCATTTTGTGTGTTTTGGAAAGAGGGAAATCTTGAGTCTATCAGAACTAAAGAGGGAGCAAAAATTGACAGCAGGGAAAGCGTTTCAGGCATTGGTAATGGAGAATAGCCGGCTAGTTTATAGAGCATTAAAGATTTATAGCTATAAATTTGGGAATAGGACCTGCCTAACCCTCTTATCTTTAATTTATCATCTATAACTAACTGACAAAGACTATGCCTTTCTTTATCGCCTTTATGTCCTAATGTTCGTAAATTTAAGCAGGGTATGATAAAATGTGGCTTGGTTATGAATGGAACTTTTACTTGATATAAATTCAAACTTTCTAAGAGTATTCTTACTGTATTTATTGATCCGGCGGCCATTATTACATACCTCGAGTAATACTTTTCTAAATTTCCTTCAAAGGTCTCTGCTGAAATAAGGTTATTTTTTCTTTTCTTCGATATTTTTCTAACAACTTTCCCAGAGAGATAAGAGAAGTTTTTCTTCTTTTCTAATTCTTCTACAGTGAATCTTGCCCTATAGATTGAATTTCCTGCATTTATTGAGTATTCTAAATCTCTATAGGAAACTGGCTTTCGTCCTTTGAATTTTTTCGTGACTAATGCAAGTAATGGTTTTTTTATTTTGAAATTAGAGTTATCTAGGGATTGTTTTTTCTCATATGCGTTTAATAGCTCTCTTGCGTTTTTATCTAAATTTGCCGAGGGTTGAGTTTTGAACTCCTTAGATTCTCCAGAAATGCCTATCCTTGTAATAACCTCTTGGTAATTCTCATTCATCTTATCTTTGGGTATTCCAATAGATTCTAATTCTTCTCCATCTAAAATATCACAAGCAGCTCCCCAGGTTTCACTTAAACCTCCTTTGGCCAAACTTTGTAAAATTTGTATATTATTTGAGATTATAGGAAGAAACTTATCGGTTGATTCTACAACGTAACTTCGATTACCTCCTGCTATTGAGAGAGAGTGGCTTTCATCTTTTTTTTCTGTAGCTAACCCTTGGAGATTATACCCTAAAAATAGATTGTGCTGGTCTTTTCTACTACGTCTTATTTCTTCAAAGCTACCTTGAAAATCTTGCTCTAAGTTATGCTGAGAAGAAATTCCTCCATCGAGGATAGCTACCTTAAGTCCGGCCATTACTAGAGGATAAGCTGCGTTGGCTCCAGCCATGCCCCCTCCCACTATTATGACATCGAATTTATTATTTGACATTTTTCCTCACAAATCCGGGTATCAGCAACAATAATGCGCCTAAGATAATTTTTATTATGCTCTTGGAGATTATAATTGTAGATTGCGAAAAAATTTCAGTTACTTTCCTATCTCTTGGTAAGAGCCATTGTGCGCTATATGGCGAACATTCAATGACCGCAGAGGCAATCTTAAGTCTTTTTTGTAATGTACAATTTGGATACAATGCTTTTGAGATTGCATCTAATGGTCCAATTAGATTATTCTTTCTTATTAGTAAAATACTTATTTTATTTTCAATATTGTTGCTCGAGAGTGCCTTAAAATATACTTCTTCTAGGTATTTATCAAATTTAGAAAATTTTTTATATTTTGGGAAAATATATGACAAAACTACTTCTGCTTCTTTAAATTCTTCCTTCTTTTTAATTAAGTTTATCCCCTCTCGCAAACTAAGTGGTTTAAAGTTAAAATCACTATAACATTTGGCGACATCTAAGTTTACGTCTTGAGTTGAACCTAATATATTGCTCTCGGTTATTGGGCTTTTTTTTAGCAATAGAGAAAGTAATTTTGCGATTGCAAAGCCTACACTTTTTGGAATGTGGGCAATCCTAACTTTATCTTTAGAATTAAGATTTTTTGCTATTTCTTTTATTAAAAGATTTAGAGAAACTTGATCTGGTCCTCCAATATCGTAGGTCTTACCATATAGTTTCTTATTTTTTATAGCTATTTCTATTGTTTTTAATAGATCTTCTAAGTAAATTGGTCTAAAACTGCATTTGCCATCCCCGAATATTGGAGTTAGGGGTAGTGAGGCGTATTTGACTAAAGAGCCAAATACTCCATTTTTCAGGTCCCCATATACTACGCTTGGTCTTAGAGTTATAGCGCTTATTGAACTTTTCATTATTATTTCGTCTGCTAGGGCCTTAGTTTTTGCATATGTCCCTTTGACTTTTATTTTTGTTGAAGCAGTACTAATGTTAATTATTAGTTTTACTTTGTTATCCTTACAAGCTTGAACCAAATTTTTTGCCCCATTTACATTGACTTCATAACTATCTTTTTCGTCTGATTTCATGGCTGCAAGGTGGACTACAATATCTACATTTTTTGTTGATTCTAATAGAGAATTATAATTTTTCAGGTCTCCTTCAAGAATTTCTAAATTTTTCTGTTCTTGGAGCCTGTTTTTTCTGACTAAAGCTCTTACGAAAAAACCTTTTGATAAGAGATAATTAACTAGAGCATTTCCTATAAATCCGCTTGCTCCTGTAATCAAAATAATTTTTTTATTTTTGTTTTTCTTATCTTTAGATATATCCATAAAGTTTCAATTAGGAATGGTGTTATAAATGTTTACAATGGGTTATTAAATAATCTTCTTAAAATTTATCTGGCTTTGTCTTCTATGTTTTTGATTATATCTGCGAAGGCTGGGCGAGTTATGAAAACTCCTGCAGTAATTCCAATAATGGAGGTTATTGCGAAGCCCTTGAATAATCCTGCACCTGCCCAGTACAACGGCAATAATGAAGCAAGTACAGTTACATATGCAGAGAATATGATGAAAAGTGCGCGTTTCATACGTTCTTTCATTGAGCGGTCTTTGCCTCTTCTAGATTCATCTAAAATTACTAGTTGCTGGTCTACGCCTGTTCCTATTGTTGCTAGAATCCCTGCTATTGACGCAAGGTCGAGATTCCAGCCAATTAAAGCGGCAACGCCTAGTATGATGATTATTTCTGAAAATGAGGTAATTAGAAGTGCTAAAGATAAAGCTATTTTTCTATATCTTGCAAAAATTATTATGCTGACTGCTAATATTGAGGCAAATCCTGCTAGCAAGATATTATAGATAAAACGGCTACCTAGGGCTGGAGAGATTGTATCTAACTTTACTATCTCTAGTTTGTAGGGTATGCTTCCGGTTATCAATATGGTCTGTAACTTATGCATTGAAGTTCTTGCTTCATTTAATGCTAGTTCTTCTGTTGCTCCTGAGCCAGAGCCTTGGATTGAAATTTGAGTTGTTTTTTGTCCGCGCAAATCTCTGCTTATGAGTAGCTCGTCTACTACAACATCATCAACAACAAGAGTTAGATTTTCCTTTAGGTATCTTCCGCCTGTTGCGGTATCAATTGGAATCTCTGAAGTTATTTGAGCATGTCTTTCTGCTGCTGCTTCGCTTAGATAGATTGTGAAAGCGAAATTACACGAGTAAGAACCTCCGTTATTGAAACAGCCGGTTACTCCAGCGCAAGTCGCATCATTTCTGCAAACAGAAGTTATATCTTCTTCTCCGCCAACGAAAGCTGTTCTGTTTCCTATTTTTGCTTCAAATTTGCCTTGTTTTGCAACAAGTTCTTCTAGATCTGATGGAGTGGCTCCTGCTATTTCTACGAGCATGAACTTATCTCCCGATAAGTCTTGAACTGCTCTAATCTTCACGTCCGATATACCGAAAACGTTGAAGCGGTTGTTGCTTATCGCTATTAAATCTTGAAGTTGTGCATCTGTTATCTTCTCTGTAGGCTTTACTAGCGCTCTTGCGCCACCTTGAATGTCTAGGCCTGTTTTTAGCCTTGTTTTTGGAATGTTTGATACATCTATTTCGGGAGTTTGATTTGTGAGAAATATATATGTGTTTTTATCTGTTGTAATTGAAATTCTTTTTTGCTCGGAATCTGTGAAAATTGAGCCTATTACTGAATTATAATCTTCTAGTGTCTTTATTTCATCGGTATTTATCAGTTCTATTTTTTCCCCTGCTCTTAGACCTTGAGCGTAAATTTCAGAATTTTTCTCAACTGATTTTACAATTACCCCTGACTGGAAGCTTGGATTTATTGCTAAGATTGACAGAATTATACAGATCAACAAAAACCATATTCTCCAGGTTATCTTCATAGTTTTTTAACCTCAGCGTACCATTTTATTATTGAGGCATTTGTTAGCCATGTGTTTAAGATATCAAAAAATAGTCCTATTAGTAAAATTGTGAATATCTGTCTTAATACTTCAGATATTGAATATACGAAGAACAAGCTAACGGCTACTGCAGCCATCGCTGTTAAAGTCATCATCATTCCGGTTTTGAATGCTCCATATATCCTTGTATTGATGCTTTCCTCACGATTTTTTAGAACTCTGGTTGTGAGCAATATGTCTGTATCAACTGAATATCCTATTAACATCAGGATTGCAACAATTCCTGCAAGAGAAAGATTAATTCCCAAAAGGTCAATTACGGCTATGGTCATTATTATGTCTGCGAAAGCTGCAAGGATAACTGCTGCGCTTGGAATAAATGTTCTGAAAATAATGAAAACTACTAAAGCCATACATAAGAAAGCAATTAGAAGTGATGAGCGTAATTGCTTGTAAAAGCTTGATGATAGGGCTGAGCCGGTAAACTCGACTGAAGAATTTTCTTCCGTTAAAGTGAAACCTATCGCTTCTTCTAATGCTGGTCTTAGTAGCTCTACATTGGCCGTGCTTTCTACAATTATTCCGTGTTGCTCGCCCGTTCTTAAATCAGAAATCGTTCTTACAGAAATGTCTGGAAATTCTTCAATTAACAAGTTTCTAATTTCTTCTGAATTAATTTGCGAAAATAAAGTTATAGTTGTTCCGCCTTTTATTGATACGTCAGTATAGAATAAGTCGTTATTTTTTTGATAGAAAATTCCTAGATAAATAAGGGAAATTAGAAGTAAGGCTATTGGGGGAATAAGAAGTATTTTGTAACTCTTATCATACCAATTTTTATTATGAGTTATTGGAGATTGTGATTCAGCCATATTTCTAGTGACGAATAGAGGCTTTTAAACTTATTTGGAATGCGAGATACGGGAAATTTGTAATTCTTATCAGTTTGCCTGTTGTAATAGTTATCTCGGAAGTTATTTTATTTTAGCATCCGGATTATAAATTACTAAATTATAATGTCCCCTCTCAATTGATTCTTTATCTGCGAGACATATTTCTTGATTTCTGGTAATATAGGCTCGTATGTCCGGCTCTCGTCCGAATGCTTCTTTAAAATGATCTGAGACCATTCCACTTATACCAAAACGACGAGCTATTAATTCAGGGTAAGCCCTTTCAGGAAGAGTAGTATGAAGCATTACATCTTGTTCGGCTACACGTTCAGGACTTAAACCTAAAAAAAGGCAATCTGCTGAAACTACTAAATCACTTTCAGTATGAAAGATAGTTAGTTGAGGAAAGCTACGCTCTATCTGATAACCTAAATAGGTCTTACCAGAGTTCGGCCAACCCATGAGCGCAACTACTGCGGGTTTTACTTTTTTCTGAGTTGCAACTATCAAATCACAAATCTCTTTGCGTCCTTCTTCCAAAGTTCTCCATTGAATCATATAAAATCTGACACGATTTGCCTTTTAAATCTATCTTTATTAGTCACTTAAAAGTTACTAAGAAATGCGCGATACGGGTATCTACAGAGAAACGAATGTTTTAGAAGTTAGTTTTACTCTAATTTTGAAGCTATATCCTTACTAGAAATGGAAGTGTCGCGGATAAAATTTCCTTTTTCATTTTGGAGCAAGACAGAATAATTACCTGCCCGGAATTTCATAACTATATCCTTTCTCTCGTCCCCATTGATATCTTTTTGATAAATTGCTTCTATTTTAGCAGTTGCAACTACTCTATCAGTTTCACGACCTAATGTGTATGCCACGCATAAAACTCCTACAGCTATAGAAGTATAATTGATGATCTTTTGTTTTGTTGATACTTTCATTACACTTGAAAAATGAATTGCTATTTAAACCTTACTATTAGTCACCACTTTAGAGTAAGAAGTCAAACTTCGATTCCTGCCTTGAGCACTATGCGCGGTACGGGAATCGAACCCGTGCCAACTGGTTATTTCAAGTATCTCCAAGATATAACTTTGGAAACCAATAGTTCTTCCATTAAACTAACCGCGCTTAGATAAACTATTTTATCGGGCGTTTTAAAGGTTATGTTTTCAACTGTTAGATTCTAAAATTATAGAAGATTGTACCGAATGTTGTCCTCTGTTGCTTGGGGATCAAATCCTGGATCTACATTAATTGCACAATGTATAAGAATAGAACCCGGTTCGGCAATAAATGCATGCGCCAACCCACGAGGCACGTATAATCCATGTTTATCATCTAATTCAAACTCGTATCTATCTCCGCCTTCACGTGGCTCTCCTACGATTACCTTGGTTTTTCCTAAAACCATAGCAAATTTTTCATCTTTACGCGTGTGATAGTGATTAGCAAGCGGAAACATATTTTCCTTGATGATGATAGCCCCCACTATTGAGATTCGCTCTCCAGGTTCTGCCTCAATAACATCCGAGATGTCCCTACGATTATCTGAATGACCTTTCAGAGAGTATATGCGGATTTTGTCTTGTACGTTCATATTAGGTCTGCAAAATGAAGCTATTTAAACATTTTTATAACGCCCTCGGCAGGATTTGAACCTGCAACCTTTGGGTTAGGATCCCACTGCGCTATCCGGGTTGCGCCACGAGGGCATGGCTATAAATTGCTAACTTTCAATTCGCTCTTGCAAACTGTCTCGACTCATTCTTGCTCGTTCTTCTCACGGGCTCGAAAGCTCGCTGCGATTCGTCGAGATGTGGGCGAGAGGATTCGAACCTCTGAAGGCACTAAGCCAACAGCTCTTGAGGCTGTCCCGTTAGACCGCTTCGGTACGCCCACATATAAAGAGGAACAAGAAGTGTGTTTTAAAGGTTTTGATTGAAAGACTTAAAAAGAATCTACACTGGAGAGAGTCATGAAATTTTCTAGCTCTATTGAAGATTTTGAAAAAGAAGTTAAAAAGATAGTTGAAGAGGATGACTTGAAGCAGATGTTTGCAATTGATTTTCCTTTTTTCGAAAAGCATCCTAAATTTACTTTGATTAGCGTTCCGCTTTATAGTAATGAAATGAAAAGAGTTGCGATGTTGCTTAGTAAGAAGGAAGTTTATGTTTGTGCTCCTTCAATGCCTCTGATTGATAAAAAGAGATATGGAGATATTATGAAAGAGCAATTTGGCGAGAGTACTGTGACGGCCGTATTTGTTTTGAAAAGTATTCTTAAGGATTATGCAAGGGAATTAATTAGACTTAGAGAGGTCATGAATCAATTAGATATTGAGCCTGTTCTTGAAGATATTGAAGATTCCGGCAGGGCTCTAAGAAAATTGACAGATAGATGTGAGGAGCTTGTTAGACTAATAATTGACTTGAAAGAATATGAAATAAATGAATTTGATCCGACTTTAATATCTTTTGATTATGAGCTACTTAATACTGAAGCAAGATATTTACTTGAAAGGTGTAGAAGTCATGTTTATCGCATTTCTTCTCTAAGAACGAAATTTGAGATGAGATCAAATAGAGAATTGAATGATACTATGCATCGCTTGACTGTGATTGTCACATTTTTGACCATAATTAGTATTGTTGTTTCAGTTCCTGGAACTATCGGAGCTATCTTCGGGATTCCTGCTTTGTCCGATGCTTATTTTGAAGGGAATGCTTTTATCTTAGTTTTAAGTTTGGTTGCACTAACTTTGCTTAGCGTTGCACTTGGTTTCCTTTACTGGAAGTCCTTGGGATTGAAGTATAAAAAATAATTTTATCAATTTATTTTTGAAGTTATTATTTTGACAACTTCTGACGTTTCTAAGCTTGAAGTGTCAATTACTAGATTTGCTTCCTTTTCTTGTTCCCAGTAATCAAATCCGTATATATTGTTCCATTCTTTTCTTTCTAGAGCTTCTCTTTTTTCTAACAGGGATTGCGAATTTTGTAAATTTAGACTCTCCCTACTAGCGGTTCTTTTTGCACGGACTTTTGAATCTGCTTTAAGCCAGATTTTTAATTTTGCATTAGGTAACATTCGCAATGATAGTTTTCCGTCAATTACTATATTTCCTTTTTTCGTTAGTTCTTTCTGGATTTCGTCTATTATTTTATGGAATTCTGGACTTTTGCCGAATTCGGTTTTCCATAAATCTATTACTCCTTGAGTGGCGCTTGATGAAGAATAATCTGGAAGAATTAAATTATGTTCCATGCATTTTTCTTGCAAGAGCGGATAATAAAATTTGCCCTTAACTATCCCGAGAGAAATATCTTTGAATACTCTCCCGGGTGAGAAATGATTAAAGCCTAAATTTTTAGCGAGAACTCTTGATGTTGTTGTACTGCCTGCACCAGGTTGTCCTGAAATTGCGATAACGGTCATATCGCTTAATATCAGCCTAGCTTTTAGATTTTATTATGATGTAATAAAATCAGTTATTAGCTCAACTTCGTCTTCCAGACTAAGCATGTTAGTATCTAATATTAAGTCGTATAATTTTTCATTCCTATAATCATATTTGAATATTTCCTGTCCGCGTCTAGCTTCATCTTTTTCTCTTTGGTCTAAAAATTCTATAGTCTTCTCTAGTGTTGTAATTCCTCTTTCTTTGTATTCACCTGAATCGAAAGCTCTTTGTGCCCTTACTATTAAAGGAGCTTTTACGAAAACTAGTAATGTATGACTTACGTGCCGGGCGTTTTCAACGGCATAGCGAGAATCTAGTATTTTTTCTCCGTAAGCTAGACGTTCATGTGCTTCTCTATTTATTGCGATAATATCTGCGTTAGTCACTTCTTGAGCCCACCAGTCTTCAAATGGCTTCTTTGTATCTCCATTTTTGAAGATTAACTCGTGTCTTCTGCGAAAGAGTTGGCCTATTGGAAAATAATCCCATCCTGTTGCTTCAGATAATTTTTTTCCTAGAGTAGTTTTTCCAGAGCCTGGAAGACCTGCGATTGCTATGGATTGATAATTCATAAAAATAAACTCTTGGAGAGATATTTAAAGATATATTTTCTGCAGATTAAATGGGAATTCAAAAGTTAAGAAGAATAAAAGAAGTTTTCACTAGATTAGAGCTAGAGGTGAAATATTTGGAGCATGTTGCTGTCATCACTAGTGAAGATGCTTCTAAAACTAGAGGCTTTGAGCTTAAGCAAGGGGTGAAAGCCTTGCTATTTACCAATGATAAAGAGTATGTTATTGTGGACGTTCCAGCTGATGAGAAGGTTGACGTGAAAAAACTTGCGAATTTTGTGGGATGGGAAAAGAAGAATATCAGAATGGCTAGTCCTGATGAAGTTCTTGAAGTTACTGGTTGTGAAATAGGCGCGGTTCCGCCATTTGGACATAAAGATAAGTTGAGAATTTTATTTGATGGAAAAATCTTTGAAAATAGAGAGAGTGTTTTCAATATTGGGCTTAGAACAAATAGTGCAGTTGTGAAAGCTTCTTATTTGCGGAGAGCGTTTAATTTTGTTGGTGCTGAAGAAGGCGATTTTGTGAAAGAAAAGGTTTAATTTATTAATGTAATTATAGTTTAATTCCGTGAAAGATATTCCTTTTCTTATCATAATTGATGGGCCCATGGGTGCGGGTAAAAGCACTGTGGCGAAAATGCTTCATAAAAAAATCAAAGGAAGCGCATTAATTTCTCTTGACTCCATAAAACATATTATTTCCGATGTTGAAATGGGAGATTCAAAATATTTGAGACTTGCCTCTGATATTGGGGCTATTATTAGCCAAGAATATCTTAGAAGGGGTGTAAGTGTTATTGTTGAGAAAGCATTTACTAAAGAAGAGTTTCTTGTTCAATTCTTAAACGCTGTGACTTTTAGAAAGAAGAGGCTTTTTGTTTATCAGATAGATGCTCCTCTAGAAATTAGAATTAAAAGAATAAAGAATAGATATAAGTTAAGAGGTGTCAAGAATCCCCTAACATTAAAGAAAATAAAGCAGAATCATTCAGAATTTATGGCATTTAGATATAAAGAAGCTCGAATATTTGATTCATCTAAAATTACTACACACAAGATTATGAATCAAATCTTGAAAGATATTAGGGGTTCGCGAAAGGTTTAAAAACAACCCTAAAGAGAGAAATATGAAGACGGCCATAGTAGTGTGGAAATACCCAGTCTCCTTTCCGAACCTGGAAGTCAAGCATGCTACGTCGAGAAATAGTCTCCCAACAGAGGCAAACTACCGATGCTGTCTTCGTCATTTTCTCTAACGTTGGATTTATATTTGAATTACTGCTTCTTTGTTGATGAAAAAGGAATTGTCAAAATCTGAAGCGAGGGAGAAAATTAGGGAATTTTTTGAACAGGAAGAGCTTGATGCTGATGAAGTTAAAAAGATAAAGAGACTTGCTATGAAGTTCAATATTAAGCTTGATAGATTACGTGCGAGGTTTTGTAAGAGATGTTGCGTAGACTTGAAGGATAGTAAAATTAGAGTTTCTAAAAATCATAAAACTATTAGTTGTAAAAAATGTAATTATCTAAATAAAATTAAGATTTCTTGAATTTAGCAATTTGAGGCAACATATCTGCATGTCCTAGAAGAGCTGCACGGCAGCAATATCTTTCTGCGCCTAAATCATCTAACACTTTGCCGGCATCCTCGCCTGCTTGTGTTCTTCTTGCATATTCTTCCCATAACTGGCCAATTGGTTTTCCACAGCTAAAACATCTTACTGGAATTATCATATTATCAACCCGATTAAGCGGTTTTTAAACGTTTCTAAATAAAAGGACTTAGTCCATAAAATGACGATTTAGCTATTAACTGTCCACAAAGTCAGGTCATGTTTTTGGCAACGATAGCTAAATTGTGCCACAAAACACGTAGAAGTACCTCTAGTTCGGCAGCTTCTAGCTTTTTACTGCGGATATAGTTATTTCCTTTGCGCTTCCAAGCACTATGCATACTTTCTATCAATGATCTGAATCTATACATCTCATTCCATTCATCTGGACGATTTCTCAGCATTAGTAATCGTTCCTTTCTAAACATTGATCTACTCCTTGCGGTATCTTCATGATCTTTAAACATTAAGTAAGATCCCTTTATTCTTTGCTCTTGCAACCATCTGTAATTTTCTCTACTTGAGTAGCCTTTATCTCCCAACACGTTTGCTATTTTGAAACCACGTTTTAAAATAAATTCAAACATTGGAATGAACTGAGTGATATCGCTTACAGTGCCTAGCGTTGCCCTTGCACATAGGACGACTTGTGTATCTTTACAGCACATACTATGTACTTTTACACATTTTTTCAAAGAAGGCAAGGACACATTTGCACTTTTTCGATGATGCGTTGCTCCAGTCATTTTAATATAACGGCAGAACCACGTTGAGTCTACAATAATTGTGTTGATAACATCAACAAAAGAAAAAGCGCAGACCGTAATAAGCTCTTCAACTATTTTTCTTATGGAACTATCAAACATATATTTATTGAGGGTGCTTTTCTTAGGGAAAAATCTAATGTATCCCTCAGAGTAAAGTTTGCGTAAATCCGATTGACTTCTTCGGTAGGACATGCCGTTATAGGACATTACGATAAGCGATTTGAGGATATCACGAGTTGGTGCTGAAGGTCTTCCCTCTGACCAGTTATTTTCTTTCTCAAAGTCAATAGAATCAAGCAGTTGCTTAGCAACTTGGAACACTTTTTCCTTTTCATATTCAAGGAAGTTGTTTATCACTTCTTGTTTTTGCATGAAAAATTTGGAAATTTCTATTTTATTAGTGTTCTTATTAATTATAGAAATACTAGTTTATAGACACATTTAAATATTGATAGATTTGCTCGCTTTTATGGCTAGAAAGACTACATCTTTGCAACTAGAAGAAGAAATCTTCAAAAAAGTAAAAATGTTCTGTTTGGTTAATCAAATCAAACTTTATCGATTTGTTGAAGTTGCCCTAAATAATGAGCTAGAAAGACTACCATCTCAATTTAAGACTTGGGATAAGATAAAACCAAAAAATTATGGCGATCAGCTTCAAAAATATAGATAATCATTTAGTATGTTTCTTTCTTAGAGAAAGATATCCTAAGATGAAAACAATAATCGCCAATAAGACCAAGACTATTCCAGTTTTATCTTCTTGAGAAGAAGTATTACATTGTGGAATAACTGCTCGATTATTACAACCATATTGACAATCTGTGATGTTAAATTTACCATTCTCACAAATAGCTACTGAATTAAGATCAGGAGAACACTGATTATCTGAAGGAGTGCATTCTGCTCTTCCAGGATTATATTCAATTCCTACTTCAAAAGCTTGAGTAAATTGGATAACTAACAAGAATAAGAGTATAAACATCTTAAGCCTTAACATCGTTTTAGCGATGTTTTGATTATATATAAACATTAAGGTCTATTTTTATGATTCTTGATACTCAAGAGGCGAAATGTGTTATTGGAGTTTTACAGGCCCTGGAGAAAGGTAAAACAAAATATAATGATCTTTTCAGATTAACAAAAGTTTCTCATACAACATTGCAGAGAGTATTAGCCGAACTGCGTGATCACTCATTAATCTCTAAGCAAGATAAAGGGCACATGGATGTCGATTATGGACTTACAGAAAAAGGTAAGAAGCTACTTGTAAATCTTAGGGGTATTAATAAAATACTTTCAGAATAAGATAGTAAAAATGGGGTGTGAAAGGATTAGACAAGTGGTTTATTCAAGTCTATGGAAACGCACACCCAACGCCCTCCAAATACAATATTCAATAAGAAAGACTATAAATATTTTTCTGATTTTAAAAAAAAATAAAAAAATAAAAAATCAAGGTCACCTTTTATCTAAAAGTGACTTTTAATTTTGTTCCAAATTGCGGCAATGACCGTCACAATGCAAAGCATCATGACTAGGAACACCATTATATTTCCAAAAAATTCTGGACTCATATAATTTCACCTCCTTTCAGCTTTAGGTTTCCTAGATTTGAACCAAAGCTATAAAAAGGGAAAGAGCCATATGAATTCAGTTCCACTGAAAGAGTTCTTTCTATATTTTTTACTGCCTTAGCTTTCGCTTTAGGAATTTCACTCTCTATTTCAAATACGTACTTACACAATTTTATCATTCTTGCCTCTTTTTTTGAGGTCTATCTTGAATAAACCAAAAAGACCATATCTATTGACTTTAAAAATATGCTTGTTAAGATTGTTAAGAGAAAATTAGTCTGAGTTGGACGGATTATAGACCCAATCAACTTTTGCAAGGGGGAAGTCTGGAAGAAGGGATATCCTAAAACTTGCCCTTTTAGGTTCAAGATTATCTCCACAAATTTCTATTGTCACCATATAATCTTTTTCCCTGGCTAAGAATTCTCTTTTTCCACTAGAAATGAAGGAAATCATATTTCCACGGCTCGTAATAGAAAATAGATCGCAAAACTCTGATCCTGAATAAGGAGAAATATCTTTATTCTCTTTATGAATCGGGATCAATTGAGAAATATCGACCCTTTCGATATGAGGTATATCAATTCTATGTTGCATCTCGCGAGGAGCGCTTGACCATTTTAATATATCTGGTTCAAAATATCTTTCCTCAGGAGCTGGAGAAACAGATAAAATTTTAACTTTACAATTCTTAGCTATGGTCTTACCATCGTTTATCACTTTAATCCGAAAAAGATAAGTTATTGTTGCTTCAGATGCAGAATAAAGTGTAAGGACATGAGGTTCTTTGTTTTTTAATCCAAGCCTAATTATCGGTCTATTTTTCCAAGCAATATAATTATCTCTAAATAAGGCAATTGCTAGAGAAGTAATGACTGCAAGGATAGTTGAGATTGCAGTTATCCAGGCAGGGTCTTGTAGAGATTGCCAATACATCATTTCTTCAAAAAAAAGTTGTTTTTAAAAATTTGTGTTCTTTAACTTAATAGACACTTTATGGACGGCTAGTTAGTTTATGGACTGAGTCTAAATAAAAGATAATGTTTAAAAACTTACGACGATGCTTTCTAAAATGAGCAAAGGATTTTACTTATTCGCGTTTGCTTTAGCATTTGTAGTTGTTTTCAGTCAGGTAGCTAGTGCGGCCTGTAATCTTGAAGCTTCTTTACTTAATCAGGACCCTTATCCTGCAGTTCCAGGAAGTTATGTTAAGCTTGTATTCCAGCTTAGCGGTTTGGAAAAAAGAGAGTGTACTAAGGTTGATTTTGAACTTAGACCGAAATACCCTTTCTCTCTTGATCCTGGGGAAAACGCGACAGTTAGCGTTTTTGGTGCTGGATCTACAGATGATTTTTCTAGCAACGTTATAATTTCTTATGACGTGCGTGTTGATGGAGATGCGATTGATGGAAATAATAGCATTGAGGTTAGATATAGAGGCAATTCTATCGGAGATTTGTTCTTCTCTAAAGATTTTGATGTCGAGATACAAGATTTAAGAGCAGATTTTGAAGTTTCTGTCAGAGATTATGATGCGACTACGAATATAATTACATTTGATATTCTTAATGTTGGAGAACATGACGTTGAGGCAGTAACTATTGAAATTCCGAAACAAGAAAGTCTTGGTGTTAAGGGCTCTAATAGAAATATTATTGGAAGTCTTGACGTTAATGAAGATACAAGCTTTACTTTTGAGGGAACTCCTAAAGAGGGAGAGATTCGATTAACGATTTATTATACTGATGAGATTAACATAAGAAGAAGTGTTAGTAAGAGTGTCACATTTGACCCGGCTTATTTTGAAGGAAGAGCTTCTGAAACAAGCGGAGTTGCATGGTATGTCTATATTCTTATTCTAATAATTCTAGTATTTATTGGGTTCTGGATTAAACGCAAGTTTTTCAAGAAAAAAATTCATCATCATAAAGTTTAATTTATTCGTATCTTAAAGCTTCTACTGGTTTAATTTTTGTAGCTCTCCAAGAAGGCCAAGCACCAGATATTGCGCCGATGATAAATGAGAAAGCTAGACAGCCTATAATAAGATAGGCAGGAGTTACAGCTTGGAGATAAGAGATGCCTAGCTGGACGTTTGAGATATACTCAATTATTTTTCCTATTGCGAAGCCTAGTATTATTCCTGCTACTCCTCCTATCAATCCTAGAATTCCAGATTCTAGTGTGAATAGAGTCATTATTGTTTTGTTTGTCGCACCTACCGCTTTCATGACGCCAATTTCTCGTGTGCGTTCTAAAACAGACGTGTACATTGTATTTGTTATTCCTATTCCACCTACTAGAAGAGAGATTGCAGCGATTCCTATTAAAAAGCCAGTTAGAATATTTAATATCGTGCCGAAAGTTGCGAGTAATTCTTCTGGAGTTCTAACGATGAAATCTTGGGAATCTTCATCAACACCTCTTGCAGTTCTAAGTCTTTTTTCTGCTCGTTCTGCGATAGATTTTAGATCCCCTTCCTTATCTATCTGAATGGCCATTGAATCTATTCTATCAGGGATATCTGGAAAGACTTCTCTAAAATCTTCAAGAGACATATAAATTACTTTATCATCTTGGGGGTTTCCTACTGGTTTTAATATTGCTTTTACTGAAAATTCTTTATCTTGAATATTTAATTTGTTTCCTACTTCTATTCCTCTTAGAAAAAACCCCGGTTCTTTGTATCTGGAGCCTATCATTATTCTGCCCGCTCCTTCTTTATCAATTACTCTTCCTTCTTGGGGAGTTATAAATCCAGTCTCAAAAAATACATCTGCCGAATCTAAATCTATCCCTATTACATTTGCATATCTATTCTCTTTTCCAACACTAATTTTTGCTGAACCTATAGCCCAGTAGCTTACTTTCTTGACTCCTGGAACTTTTTCCATAGTTCGGACGTCTTCTATCGTTAATTTTACTGCTCCTCCAGTGCCTGGCCCTGCAAGTTGGCCTTTTGGCTCAATAAAGAATTTATCTGTGCCTAACTGGCGAAATTGCTCTTGCACGGCAGACTCTAACCCTAAAGAGATACTGATAAGAGTAAAGATGACTGCTATTGAAATAAATATTCCTACCATTGTTAGCCATGATCTGATTTTTCTTCTTGCCAGATTTCTTGCGGAAATTATCAAAAGATCTGGTATCATGCTCTAAGTGCCTCCACTGGCCTTAAATTTGAAGCTTGAATTGCAGGGAATATTCCGGCGATTCCGCCGATGACTAATGAAAATACTAATGAAAATAAAACTAGTGGAAAAGATATAGTAACATCGAAAGGTATTCCTGGAATAAATAATTTCATTGCGTAAGACACAGCAAAGGCTAGAAAAAGTCCTATTATAATGCCGATAACTCCGCCTACAAAACCTAAGATTGAGGATTCAGTAACGAAAATTGCCAAGATGTCTTTGTTTTTAGCGCCGATTGCTTTCATAACGCCAATTTCTCGTGTGCGTTCTAAAACAGACGTGTACATTGTATTTGTTATTCCTATTCCACCTACTAGAAGAGAGATTGCGGCGATTCCGCCGATTACAAGATTAATTGCTCCCAAGATAGTATTTATTGTTTGAATACTTTGTTCTGGAGTTTGAACAGAAAAATCTTCTTCACCTATTTTTAAGTTCCTATCTCTTCTTAATGCTCTTTCTACTTCGTTTTTTATTTTGCTAAGTTCGCTTCTGTCTTTTACTTGCACAACTAAGATGTCAAACTCGTCTCCGATATCAAGAAGATTTCTCATATCTTCATCAGACATCAGTATTACATTGTTTATTTGAAAAGAACTTGCTTTTTTTAATATTCCAACTACTTGAAATTGTCTTCCTTGAATTGTGACTCTCTTTCCTACTGATATTGCTTTGCCGTAATCGTCATTTGTAAAATCGCTCCCTAAGACGACTTTATTTCTATCGTTAGAACTCAGTAATCTTCCGCTTTCTAATCCCACATTTAGAGTATCATAAATCACTTTTATTTGCTTAGAGTCTTCAGGAATATTCACGATATATTCATAGCCCGTTATTTCATTGTATTCAAAACTTGCTACTCTTATTAATCTTTGAACTACTACATCAATCCCATTTACTCTGTTTATTATATCTAGATCGTGCTGTGAAAGTTTCTTTATGGCTGTCGCTCCTGGAGGGCCAAAACCGGTTTCCGCATTTGTTATTACTAATTTATCAGGATCTAAAGTTGAAAATTGTCCAGTTATTGCATTCTGTAGACCGCTACCTAGGGAAATTAGAGAGACTACTGCGGCTATTCCAATGAAAATTCCAAGCATTGTAAGCCAGGAGCGAATTCCTCTTTTTCTTACATTCTTAGTCGCTAAATCTAAATAATCCTTTAACATTTATTTATGAAGGTGGTGAACTGCCTTCCATACTCCACTTATTTTCCTAGTTACACTCTCGACTTTTCCATCCTTAACCCAATAAATTGTCTTTGCATGTTTTCTTGCTTTTTCAGGATCATGGGTAACCATTATTATCGTTTTTCCTTTTCTATTTAGCTCTTTCAAAAAGTTAACTACATGTTCTCCTGTTTTTGTATCGAGGTTCCCTGTGGGCTCGTCTGCAAGAATTATCTCTGGATCGTTTGCTAACGAACGAGCAATTGCTACTCGCTGTTGTTGGCCTCCAGAAAGTTGATTTGGATAGTGTCCGCCGCGATCTTCTAACTCCACTATTTTGAGAAGTTCTTCTGCTCTTTTCTCCCTATTATCTTTAGAAATTCCTTGAAAAGTCATTGGGAGCATTATATTTTCTTTTGCAGTTAAATTTGGAATAAGATTAAAGCTCTGAAAAATAAAACCTATCCTTCTTCCTCTTATCTGTGCGAGTGTTGATTCGGATATATGTTCTATATTTGTTTTATCTAAGAAAATCTCTCCTTTCGTAGCTAAATCTAAACTACCGACGAGATTCATTAAGGTGCTTTTTCCCGAGCCTGATGGCCCCATTATTGCAACGAAATCTCCCTTTTCGATTTTTATTGAAACTCCATCAACTGCTTTCACAATCGAATCGCCCATGTAATAATATTTCTGTACGTTTTTGAGTTGAATTACGCTATCTGGCATTATTTTTTTAGAGCTTTATCGTTTATAATGGTTCTTGTTGGGATTGTCATTTTGTATACAAAACCTTTTAAATACATTAATGCTTGATGCGAGAATGGGAAAGAGATGTGGTTTTTGCAAGGCAGACACTGGAGATGAAAGAGCATTTGAAGTTTGTGACAAATGCGGATTTGGTATCTGGGGTCCGAAAATGTTTAAAGCAATAAGAGAAAACATGGAAGGGGCAAAAGAAAAAGGAGATCTTTTTCAGGGTTCAGTTTCCGGTTAGCTCGCGCGGGAAAGCTTTTTAAACTGCTATTATAAGGTAGTTCTATGTTAAAACACAAAAGTATACGTTCACGAGGAAAGATTCCATTGAGCAGATTCTTTACTTCCTTTAACAAGGGAGATTCTGTCGCTTTGGTGAAAGAGCTTAGTGTGAATTCTAATGTTCCAGATAGAATGCAAGGAAGAACTGGAAAGGTTATTGATAAGAGAGGTCGTTCTTATGTTGTTGAAGTTAATGATTTAAATATGGCTAAAAAGTTTATTGTACATCCTATTCATCTGAAAAGGATAAAGAACACATGAATATCGAATTGAACCCTGTGAGCATGGCTGAAGCAAGAAAGCTTGTTAGTGACCGAGAGGAAACTAAAATGGTTGTAGATTATTTTAAAAAATTCACTAAGCTTTCTGAAGAGAAAGCTAAAGAACTAATTGAAGAACTTGAAGGAATTGGAAATGTAAAGCTAAGGGCTGTGCATTTTGTGAAGGTTGCTGATTTTTTACCAAGAGACTTGGAGGATGTGCATAAAGTCGTTAACGACGTTTCTCTGAATGAACAGGAGGCAAATGCAATTCTTGATGTCGTCAAGAAATACTGACCATGGGAAAGAAAGACGATTATGCAATTGTATTAGATTATCTTCCGTATGGATATCCTCTTGAAAATAAGAAATCTCCTATGGTTCAAGCTATTGGAGAAGACCATTTAGGCCTTCTTGAGCTTGCTCCGATAAGAGGCGCTAGTTTTGAAGTTCAAGAGAAGGTTTATATAGGTCCAGAAAAGAGAGATAAGGTCTACTATATCATCGGGAAAACCCCCGCCGATAAAATGACTGAACAGGCAAAGATCCAACTGCAACATTTTATTGCTAGATTTGTTGGGGAGCACGAATCAAGGTTCGTAGAATTCTTCAATAAAGCCAGTGCGATAAATACTAGATTGCACGTGCTTGAGCTAATTCCTGGATTTGGAAGAAAGCATACAGATGCTTTGCTCAGCGCTAGAGACGAGAATCCATTCAGTTCATTTGAAGACATCAAGCAGAGAGTTCCGAGTGCTCCAGATCCGAAAAAAGCTATAGAGAAAAGGCTTTGGGAAGAAATAATGGAGAACCCTCGTCAAAGACTCTTTGTAACGTAAAATGCAAGAAACAACAAAAGAAGTAAAGAAAAAACCTTTTGAAAAGGAAGAATCAGTTGAGACTTTAGTTCGTATAATGGGTCAAGACATTGGCGGAAGTAAATCTGTTTATGTTGGACTTACTAGAATTAAAGGTGTATCTTGGGCAATTTCTAATGCTCTTTGTCTCACTCTTGGTTTGAAACATTCTATTAAAATTGCTGAACTTGATAAGCCCATGATAAAAAAGATTGAAGATGGTTTGAGAAGTTTGCCTATACCTGCTTACATGAAGAATAGAAGATCAGATAGAGACACTGGAGATGACTTGCATCTTTTCACTACAAATCTTGATATTAAGAAAGAATTTGATATTAAAAGATTGAAACAAATAAAGAGCTACAAAGGTATTCGTCATTCTCTTGGTCTTCCAGTTAGAGGACAGAGAACAAGAAGTCACTTTAGAGCTAAAGCGAAAACGGGAGTAAGAAGAAAGAATGATAAGAAAGCATAAAAAGTATTTGAGACCTAGAAAAATGTATGAATCACAGAGAATTGCTGATGAGAATGCTCTTGTTGAAGCTTACGGGTTAAAGAATAAAAGAGAAATTTGGAAAACTGAAGCAAAGGTAAGATACTTTAGAACTAGAGCTAAACAACTTATTACTTCTGGAGCAAAAGAACAAGAATCTTTGTTTGGAAAATTGAGGGCAATTGGTCTTGATGTTAATTCTATAGCAGACGTTTTAGCATTGAATAAAGAAGACTTGCTTAAGAGAAGACTATCAAGCTTTATTGCTAGTAAAGGTTTTGTCAGTACGCCAAAGCAAGCTAGACAAATGATAACCCATAAGAGAGTTTTCATTGATGGGCATGTTGTGAGCTCTCCAGGATATTTCGTACCAGTATCTGAAGAAAGTTCTATAATAATAAAAAAGAATGCTGTCAAGGAGAAAGGAGAATCAAATGAGTGAAAAAATTATTGAAGTAGAAATGCAAGAGAGTAAAGAGAAATTCAAGGACGAAAGTGAAAAACCTGGAATTGCTTATATTTATAGTACTAACAACAATACTATGGTCCATATTACTGATATGGCTGGAAATACTATTGTGAGAATAACTGGCGGGATGGTTACTAAACAAAGCAGATTGAAAGCGAATCCTACTACTGCGATGTTCGTCGCTAAAAGAGCCGCTGAACTTGCAAGAGATGCAGGATTAAACTCGTTATATATTAGAATGCGTGCAAAAACGAATAGTCAAGGAATAGGTCCTGGGGCTCATGCCGCAGTAAAAACTCTTGGAAAAGAAGGATTTAAATTGATAAGTATCATTGACACGACAAAAGTTCCTCGTGGTGGACCGAAGAAGAAAGGAGGAAAGCGAGGGAGAAGAGTTTAAAAGCACTCTTTTTCACTTTTTAATATGCAATTAATAATTAACACTCCTGAAAAGATAGTAATAAGAGTTCTTGCAAACGAGCCCTTATTTAACGCATTGAGACGAAGCATTCATGAAATTAACACGCTTGCTGTTGATGAGGTTGAGTTTTTCAAAAATGATTCGGCTCTTTACGATGAAATGCTTGCTCTTCGTATTGGTCTTGTTCCTTTGGTGACTGAAAAAAAGATGAATGCAAAAACCGAAGTAGAATTAAAACTTGTTAAGAAAGGGCCTGGAATTGTATATTCTGGAGATTTGAAAGGTTCTGCGGACGTGGTTCATAAAAATATTCCTCTAGTTCTTTTGGAGAATGAGCAAGAAATTGAGCTTGTTGCGACTGCGCGTCTTGGAAAAGGAATAGACCATGCAAAATATATTCCAGGACTTGGATACTATAGACATTTAGTTCAGATTAGTTCCAAAGATGCTAAAATCGAGAGTCTCGTTCATAGTGCTAAGGGATATTTGAAAGCTGAGAAAAATAAAGAAGGATTTCTATGTGATTTGCCTGAGGGCGTAGTTGAAGAAATTTCAAGAATAGATAAAGAAGCAATTAATGAAACTGACGAGATAATATTTGTTATAGAATCTTATGGCGTAATGAGCGCTAGTGAAATATTAGTAAATTCAATTCATGCACTGGGAGAGAATCTTGCAGAGTTTGAAGAGGCTTTGAAATAAATTTCTACTGGTAAAATGATAAGCAAAACAAAACTAAAACAACGAATAAAAAGAAAAACTAATTTTGAATTAGTTGAAACTCTTGAATTGCTAAAGGTTAATTCTCATTGGAATAATTTGATTGGTCTTGTTCTTTCAAGCTCTACTAGAAAGATGCCTTCTATTAATTTAAAAGAAATAGACTTAGTTATGAAGGAAGGAGATATTATTGTTGTTCCCGGTAAAGTAATTGGTAATGGTGACTTGAGTAAAAAAGGAAAGATATGTGCTATGGGCTTTTCAGCTTCTGCAATTGCTAAGTTGCATAAGGCTAAATGTCCAGCAATAAAAATATCAGAAGAGATAAAATCAAATTCGAAAGCGGAGGGAGTTAAAGTCTTATCATGGAAGAAATAGTTATTGATGCCCATAATGCTATCTTGGGAAGACTTGCAAGTTATGCTGCTAAGCAAGCTCTAAAAGGGAATAACGTTAAAATTGTAAACTGCACTGGGGCTGTGGTTACAGGAAATAAAGCCAATATATTAGGAAAATATTTGACACAAAGACAACGCGGAGGATCTGCTATGAACGGACCAAACTTCCCATCTAATCCTTCGAGAATAATGAAGAGAACGGTAAGAGGAATGTTGCCTTACAGACAAGGGAGAGGATTGAAGGCGCTAAAGGAAGTAAAATGCTATGATTCTTTGCCTAAAAATGGAGTTAAAGGGAAGATGATTACTATGCATAATGATACAAGAGCTAAAACTATGACCTTGGGGGAGATTTGTAAAGAAATATGAAAGAGTCATTTATGATATCGGGAAAGAGAAAGAGTGCTATAGCTAAAGTTAGAGTTATTGCTGGAAATGGTAAAGTGACATTCAATGGAGTGCCTTATCAGAATCTTTATTTCTTTCATAATTTGTCAATTAGAGAGCCAATAGAAGTGTTTGAGCATGTTATGGGTAAAATGCCTGTTGATTTGATTATAAAGACTTCTGGAGGCGGTTCTGAAGGGCAAATACAGGCAGCTAGACTTGCAATTGCTAAAGCGTTGTTTAAACATTCAAAGTCTGCTGAATTGAAAAAGGCATATCAGCTTTATGATAGAAACTTGCTTGTTGCAGATACAAGAAGAAAAGAAGCTTACAAGCCTGGAGATTCTAAAGCTAGGGCTAAAAGGCAGAAATCTTATCGTTAAGCAACTCTTAAATACCCTGTCTAGAAATATATTTTATGATATTGAGAATACTTGGCGGAATTGATATTGCTAGTGCGATGGCTTTTCTATTTATGGTGTTTGGATTTGAAGTTTTTACGCCTTGTTTACTTGTTTGCGCTGGACTACTTTTATTGAAGGGTATGTTTATTTTTCTTGGGGATATTCTTAGTGTGATTGACTTAGTTTCTGCTCTTGCGTTATTCCTCTCTGTCTTTTTTGCGTTACCTACAATAATCTTGTGGTTTTGTGCATTTCTCCTTTTAGCTAAGGGTGTTGTTAGTTTTATTTAGTTGAGAATTAAGCTCGTCTAAAGGATTTTTTACCTTTTTTATCTGATCTGTTGAGATGTGTGTGTACAATTGCGTTGTGCTTAGAGATGCGTGTCCTAAAAGCGTTTGTATTAATCTTATATCTGTGCCGTTTTCCAGAAGATGTGTTGCAAAACTATGCCTTATTGTATGGGGTGTTACTTTCTTTTGGATTCCTGCTTTTATTTTTGTCAGTTTAACAATTTTTTGTATATTTCTTGTTGTTAATGGCTTTTCTTTTGAAAAGAGATAATTAGAAGGATTGTTTTTCAAATGATTTTCTAAATCTCTTGCTATTGATTCTGAAATAATGAACATTCTATCTTTCGACCCTTTTCCTTTTCTTACCCATCCTGTTTTTTCTTGTAAGTCTATATCTCCTGGTTTGACATGCACAAGCTCTGAAACTCTTAAGCCTGAAGCGTACAATAATGAAATTATCAATCTTGATTTTTTTGTCTCACAAGAATCTATTAGTCTTCTCATTTCATCTTTAGTTAGAACCTCTGGAAGTTTCTTATCTTTCTTTGGAACCTTTATTGATGTAATTGGATTTTTTAGAACTTCACTGAAGAAAAATTTTAATGCTGCAAGAGCTAACATCGTTGTATTTTTTGCTTTATTTTCCATTAAATCGCCAAGATATAGTTTTACATCATCTTCGCTCAATTCACTGGGCATTTTGCTTTGTTTTTTTAAAAATTTATCAACGAAAAAAGAGTAATTACGGACGGTTAACGGAGAAAAACCTCGAAGTTTAAGTTCTGTTTGAAGTTTTTCAATCTCACCTGACATCTTTACAGGAATAAGGCAGGATATATAAGCATTAGTATGTGGATTTTATTATGGCAAGTGAAAAGCTCAGGGCTGGGAAATTAAAAGATTTTGCTTTGTTTTTTAGAAAGAGATTTAGCATTACAAGTTGGCCATTTCTCATTGCATTGGTATTCTTGGCCCTTGGATTGGCATTTCAATCGCTTTGGATATTTTCTGCAATTGGGGGATTTATAATTTTTATCTATTTTATTATATGGATTGTATGGCTGGCTTCTGTGATAAAACTTTGAAAAGGTTTATAACTTTTGATTTCAGTTGAAAATGATGAGAAATAAAATATTGTGGGGTGCAAAGATAATTGTTGCGTTAATATTTTTACAAAGTTTGTTCTTTAAATTTACTGGAGCTGATGAGGCTGTGTATATATTTAGTCAAATTGGAATTGAGCCTTGGGGAAGATATTTAGTTGGTGTTGGAGAGTTGTTTGCTTCGGTTTTAATCTTAATTCCGAGTTTGAGTTTTTATGGTGCAATTCTAGCTTCGTTAATTATAATTCCTGCAATTATATTTCATCTTACAACCTTGGGGATTGTAGTTTATGACGATAATGGGCTATTATTTGGACTTGCTATTGTGGTTTTGATTTTGAGCGTGTTTATTCTTGTTAAAAGAAAAAAATCTCGGTGAATTTGAGGGATTTTTCTATTATTTTATAAATAAAATACTGGCGAAAGATATATATATATTAAAACTATAAATCGTTATGAAGACGTGGGAAAAGAGGCTTGTTATTGCTTTGATTGCTTTGGCTTTTGCTCTTTTGATTTATTCTTATTTCACCGATAGAGAAGTTTTTTATTCTCCTTCAGATTATTCTGGAAATTATTTAGGAGTTGATGGAAATATTGAAATCGAGAGAAATAAATTGGATTCTTGCAGAGAGACACGAGAATCCGAGATGTTTACGTGTGAATTTGATGATGAAGATTGTCGTAATCTTGTTTGGGAGAACTTTCGTAAGTGTATAGCTTGATGTAAAAACCGCTTTTGCTAAATAATATGGGAAATATATTTGAAATTTTAACAAATAAATAACTAAATCTTCTTGATGAATTTTCTTACTAAATCTTTTATTTCCTCTTTCTTTTTAGGAACGAATTTTATTGCTCCTGCATTTTTATGACCGCCACCTTCAACGAAAGATTCTGGGAGTTCTTTTGATAAAAATTCTAATAACTTATGGACTGAGAAGTTTGCTTCATCGGTAGCTCTGATTGTTATTGCATCATTCATCAATCCTATTGTGACTATCCTTTGAGTGCCTGACTCTTTCAGATTATCATGTAATATTCCCGTACACTTTCCTGGCTTTGGATAAAATCCTCGTGGGAACGCTTCGTCAATTACTAGCCATTGTAGTGTCACCTTGTTGTGAGTTTCAATAACTGCTGAAGATTTCGCTAAAGCCAGACCTTTTGCTTCAAGATTTCTTATGTATGGAGTCATTAGTGCAACTAATTTCTTTTGCTGTTCTCTTGGCTCGCCGAAAAGAACTTCAATATACTCACGAGCTTCCATGAATCTTAGCTTTGAGGAAATGAAATCTATTACAGTTGCAATATCATTTAGTAATTGTTTTGTATAGCCTTTTTCATGTGCTAACTTAAGATAAGCTTCTATTGCTGAAGGATTTGCGATTCTATCTGCCAAGCCAGCCATTGCGGCAATAGGTTCCATGCCATCTACTAAATTAATGAAACGGCCTAACTCAGCACATAACATCCCTGCTGAATAATGCGAGCCATCTTCTCCAACTAAAAATGGATTAATATTGACTAAAACTTCGCTTGAAATAACGTCCGCATCAAAGTAATGATGATCTACTACTATGAAATCTAAGCCATGGACTTTACCTTGTTTAATTCCCATCAGATCTTCTTGGCCTCCGCCGTTATCTGCAATTATTACTAAGGGCATTTTATTTGAGAATTTTGCAGCATTAGATAATGAATGAGAGGTATCGCGAATTGAATCTTCAATGTCGTAAAATGGCGCGGCACATGGTGCTCGAGTGTAAAATTCCCATGCTGCTTTTTCTGAAGTGTGTTGCTTTTTTATTAATGGCAATATTGCACGTTCTAAAGCGTAGCCAGATGAATAGCCATCTGTATCGTTATGATGGCGCACGATAATCGGACGATTTTGAATTATCGCAAGTCTTATTTCTGTTGCAGCTTTTATGAATCTGTCTTTTAGTTTATCTAGAATGTGGCTTTTTATTAGAAATTGTGGCGGTGTAACTTGAGCGCGTTTTCTTTCTAATTCGGAAAGCATTACTAAATATTCGTCATGTTCTTGTCCAACTATCTTTTTTGCTTTTAGAATCTCGCCTTCGAGTTCGTCTTTGTATTCTCCTAATTCAACTGTTGCTTTTATTACATCGCCTTCTTCTATTTCTGGATAAGCTCTTGTGCCTGCTCCTTCAAAGCCCTTTAATGCTAGCGTTCCAGTTCCGTCTGCAATATAGAATACAGTCGGTCCGCCTGTTTGAACTATTCTCTCTACTGAACCCATTAGAGTTACAACTCTTCCCGAGCTACTGCCCGCTACGTCTGAAATTTGAACAATTTCAAGTTCGGCTTGAATGTCTAAAGAAGGTCTTCTGTTATCTTTATTTTTGTTATTATTTTTTGTAAATTTATTTTTCATTCAAAATTAATGTGGAAATGTGCCTTAAAAAGCTTTGTTTTATACACTTTCTTTTTATGGGCGTTTGATTCTTGTATTATCTCAAAGAGCAGATTATTCTACGAAAGATATATATATGAAAATTTTAAATAGAGTATGAAGACATGGGAAAAGAGATTGATTGTCGCTTTGATTGCGTTGGCTTTTGCTCTTTTGATTTATTCTTATTTTACTGATAAAGAAGTTTATTATAGTCCATGGTATGATCTTAATTTAAGTCCTTGTGGGGTCCAGAAGGAGAAAGAACAGGTTCGTTGTAGGAATACTTATGCCTCTAATGATTATGAATTGAGACAATGTTATCAAGCAGCGTATGAGCATTGGTTGGCTTGTGCCGGGGATTAATATAGAAAGCTCGGTTTGCCTAACTAGTTGAAACCCTATTAATTTTTTAGAAATATTGATTAACTAATTGTAATGCTCCGAATGCTAATAAAAATAGTCCTATTGCCCAACGAAGTAAACCTGGAAAGATTAGCACTATTATTCCCATGATTATTGCTAACACAGCCGTTATTGTTAATGATATTTCAGCCATATTTTATCCAGTAATTGATTGCTTATATATTATTCTATTTTATTATTCTATTTCTTTGTTACTTTTTCTTCTCTGATTATGAATTTAGCTACAAGAAAGACTACCCAAGCGAGAATTAGGAAATAGATTAACGCACTTAAAAATTGTCCCCAGCCTATGGCAATTGGGCCGATATTCCAAACGGCGGTTTCCCATTCTCCGCCCGGTATTAATGGAGTAATTATCGGCATGACGATATTGTCAACTAACGACTTGACGAGATTATTTGCTGCTAATCCCATGACTACCCCAATTGTTAAACCTATGACTTTGTATTCTTTAAGAAATTCGCGGAATTCTTTTAGGACGCTCAACATAATCAAATTAGGGCTTGAAAGTTTTTAAAGATATGTCAATTTCAAAAAACTTATAAACAAGCCGACCATGTTTTATTATGGAGAAGACTACCTTTCTTAGATATTTTTTATGGCTTCTTCTTATAACTGCTATCTTTACTACTATTGATACAATTGTTCATTATAATGTTGAAGCACTTGAAGTTTATTCTTATCCTATTCCTTCCACTTTTCTTTTTATTTCTTCAAGTCCATTATTTTGGTATGCCGTCGGTAAATTCGTTGGAACTTTAATAATTGGCTCGTTACTATTCTTCTTTGTGCGAAAGGGAAAGAGTCCTTTTGTTAGAGCTCTGATTCTTGCTCTCCCTGTAATTATTTTGCTTGAAGTGCGTTATCTTATTTCGGGGAACTATGATGCAGATTGGCACACTTACAATACTATTATGCACTTCGTTGTTCTACTTGTGACATCGTGGATTGTTTTTGCGAAGACGAGATTGTTTGAGAAATAATTTATTAGTCTTTTTATTTTTGAGAACATTAGGTACTTGTCTTATGTCCGCGAGTATATTTGCTAAATCCACAATTACGCGAGATTGCTAAATCACATTGTGAGGTGCCTAATGTGACAATCTCTTGTAGTCTTTTCCCTGGGCTATAAGATTCTTCTAGTGTGCCCGATCTTAAAACAAGGGAGGCTACTGGGTCGGAGAGAACTATCGGCTTTCCTATTGATTCAACGCGGACGTTGCGATCTCCATCTCTTAGTATGGGTGTGGTTGTTGAAAGAACTTTTTCCAATTCTGCAAACTCTCCCCTTAGCTTTTTCACCGTTTCAGCATCGACATCGTCCTCCGCCATAGAAAGATAGCTAAAAACTGTAGCAAACGGGCTTCCGAATTGGTTTCCTCCGAGAGCGTAAACTACTGTGTCTCTTAAGACTGTTAGTGCGCTTTCTGAATTAACTTCCATTGAAAGTTGATTTGGTTTTCTTATTTAAACATTCCGTTAAGTGTGATTATACAAAAATTTTGATAAATAAAAAATCTCAATAGTTTAATCAATTATCTCTCTGTATTTCTTTTGAGGGAAATTGAAAAGTTAGCTTGATCAAAGGTTATTCTGAATTTGTCGAAAAAACCTCTTCTGCCTAGAAGTGGGGGAATCTTGCTATCTCCTAAGACAACTTGAACAGGAATGCTAAACGTATAACTTTCATGCCCTTTCTTTATAGAAAGATTCATTTCGGTATTTTTAACATCTACTTCCCCTCCAATACCTCTAGATTTCTCAATTGTTTTTTTCAGATTTAGATTTAATAATTCTGCAACATCCTCAGGGATAACTGAAAGATCTGCTCCAGAATCAATCAACGCTACGAATTCTTGCTTTATTGAACCGTTGCCAGATAAAACAACTGGAATTACTGGTGACTTAACACCAATGCCGTTCGGACGTTGTATCGATTTGTATTTAAAAGAAAGAGCCATTTTAGAAAATCATTGTTTCTTCTTCAGGAACCTTGGCGAGCGTTATTTTTTTATTTGGATGAAGTGCCTGGGCGTGCTTTAAAACTTCTCTTACGTTATCTCCAGAAGCAACAATACCTCCGTCGGTGATTGCAATCCATTTACCACTATATTCGCTTACATCTGAGTTCATGAAGACTTCATAGTTGGTGGCCATAAAATTATGGATTTTGAACGTATTTAAAGATTACGAGACCAAAAATCTAACCTCTTTTCTCTCATAAAGAATTAAGGTTTACGAAATATATAAACTTTGGGAATTTAGACGCTAAAGCTTGGGCGAACATCTAATTGTCTTATTTGGGAAGGAGACTGGGTTTTTGGCTACTTTGGCGGAGAAATTGCTGAAGGCTTGTATAGAGTTATTTGCCCTGCAAAACGGGGAGACATACAAGAATTTATAGATTCAAATCCTAGTGGTTGAAAAAATTAATCGAAAGGGTTAAAAAGATATTGAACAGCTTTTTTCTATGTTTAATTTGATGAGTTTATTAGGCAGAAGAGATGCAAAACCTATCGAGTCTAATAATAGATCGCCTGTACAACTGGAAACTAAAAAGGAAAAGTCTAGAGAACCAGGAGTTCATGCCTGGTTATGGATTGTAGATAAAGATGGAAAGAAAGTGAATGATTCTCCCTATAAACCTCCTTTAAATTATTTCAAAGCCGAAGATGGCTCACATTTCCCTAGAATAGGCGAAGAATTGGAAATTATATTGAACCCCGGTATTGCGGGAGAAAGTGATTTTGAAGGGATTTATAGAGTTATGAATGTGAGAAATTGCAACCATCAATATCACGAAGGTGATAAAAGATCTTCAAATCTTCAGCCTAAATGCTTGGAAATTTATTTGTTGCCTTTAGATATAAATCTTCATGGGTCACAAGATTTGGATGATTAACCCGAACTTCTCTTTAAGCTTAATCTTTTCGCTTTTTCTTAAAAGATGCTGCATGATTTAAACGAACTTAAGAAAGATTTAAATATCGGCAAAACTTATTTTATTTATGAAAGAATTCGAAGATACTTTGGACAAGGAATTGCAAAGAGTCAAAGACGGAGCAAGTGCTTTCTTATCTCTGGGTGCGCTTTACCTTGGAGCAACGCTTGCCTTAAATGCAGTAGCCCTCCCAATTATCGCTGCCTATAATGGGCTTGAACGAGTAGTTGGTGCTCAAGAAAGGCAAGGGACTGCAAGACTGATCGATAGAGGAAGCTGGCCGATGGAGAATGGTGGTTCTATAGGTTGGGGTAAATTTGCTTATGAAGACGGTCGGGTTGCTACCCTCGCAGATGTTTGCGACATCCCTTCTTGGAAGTTCTTACCGAACACTCAATTAAGAGGTGCTCAGGTAGGTAAAACTTACAAAATAACGTCCTTAGAAGGTCCTCTTTCATACAAATTGATCACTTTAGAGAAATAAGTTCGTTTTAATCCGTTTTCTAGCCCTTTAGACTCCTCAAAACTACGGTTAATAAAGGTTGTGCGAACTATTTTAATAGTTAGAAGGTGGCGGAATGAATACTGTAGGGGGTTTTAATGCCGCGATCGTCTAAAAACTTTTTGCCTTGTTCAAAGGTGAAATTAAAGCAATCATTAAAGGGAAGTCCTAATTCTTTATAAAATGCTTGTTTTTCATCTATGGACACTAACCCATCGCGATTTGAATCGACAACTCCACGAACCTCTGCCCTTAAACCTGCTTCATTGTCGTAATTGTGCTTAAAAAATTGAACACCTGGCCATCCAAAAAATGCAACAGCGGAAGTTACTAATCCTGCCCTAAGAAAGCTATCTAGGTTTGTTTTCATGTTTTATTGAGAGTATTTCCCCTTTTAACCTTTTCGGTCGAGTGCGTTCGGCGCTTCGCGCCTCACTATTTATTGAGGCATTGTTTTTTAATTATATTAATTAAAACGAACTTATGACTTATGGTAAAAGTTTATAGAGATGCTTAAAAGATTTAGCTTAAATTATGCGAGCGATTCAATATTAATTGTGGACGGAATCTTATTCTGAAATCGTTCTGACACGAATAATATCTCTATGCCTATTACCTTGCCATCTTCGTCTAAATCTAGGATGGTGTTTTCATCTATTTCCTTGCAACTGCTAAATTTGTTATCAGTAAGACTTACATACATAGCATCTGCATCTTTATCATAGGTTATTTTCATGAAGGGTGTAGGGTAATGAATTTTATATAGTTTTCCTTTGTATAAATAATTATTTGGTGTGGTGGAAGTTTTAGGCGAAGAGTAAAAGATTAGTGTCTTGGGGGCAAAGTCTTTAACCCCATTTTATGGCGACGTTCAATTAGTTTTGATGCTAAAGAGACATAGCCGATTCTTAGGGCTCGATGATAAAGCCAAGCTTCTTCTGAACCTATGCCTTCCTTTTTGTGACCTAAAAGTAATTCGTTTCTTGCTAATCCTGAGAGGATGGCTCGTTCACTAAGATGTGTGAGGGAGTCTATTAAGTCTTTAATCGCTGGATGTTGTAATTTTGTTCCATCGGACCATTCTATCGTTGGTGCTTTTTGACCAAATCCGCTAATTCTCCAAAAATCAACCCCCCATTCTGTATGTCCTCTTTGTGTTTTAAGTTCGTATTGTTTAGACTCAATGAAACAAACTCTTATTTTATCTTCTATTTCTTGACCATAAAAAGAATTATAACGGATTGGGTGTCCTATTGCATCGTTTAACATCGTTTTATCAGCCCATGGGGAGTATTAAAATTTATGTTAAAGCGAACTTGTTTTGTATGCTGAAAGATTTAAGCGAAGGGAGAAAGCTTTAGCTTTTTATTAAAAAGGATTAGTCTCCGCCGTCACTTCCGCCATCTGAATCTCCCGAGTCATGAGAATCGGTTTCGGAAATTCCGCCTTCGTTTTCTTCATCAGGAGTAGTATATGAAAAGGAAACTTCGATAGGATGTGGCATATTGGAATGATTGTCTTTTATTGGGGTTCCAATATCATGTAACTGGACAGGCAGGCTTAAAAGATTTAATGGGATGAAACTATCGTAAGAGCATAATAAATTTGAATAATCTCCTTGACGAGTATGGCCGGTGGTTTGCCTTGAGGTTGTTTGAAGAGGTTCTCCTCCTAAGACCCATAATATTCTGTCCAAGGGGGTTCTTTTTTGAGGTCTTTCCATTAAATCGGGATTGTCTCTGGGTTTTTATATCTTTCACCCGAGCGCGTTCGGCGCTTCGCGCCTCACTATTAATGAGGCAAGTATTCTTTTAGGTGTTTGAAATCTTAAACGGGTGTTTAAACAGCGTTTATCGTCGGTAAAATTGTGTTTAATCTTTCAATAAACGGGATGTGATATAGATGACTGCGACTCCTAATGCGGTGATAAATAAGGCTGTGTAGAAATCTGTTAGTAAGGTTTGGGTTGATTGTGCAAAACGGGCCACGAATTCGTATAAAGAATCGTAAACTGCGTTACGCCAAGCAAAAGCGACTGTAAAGCCGATTGCGGCGACTATGGCCAGACGTATTTGACGGCGGAACTCACGTCGGTATGATTTTTTGTGCTTAAAGAGTTTCATGGGGTGTTTTGATTGGAAAAATTGTAAAATAAATAAAAATAAAGGGTTTTAGAGGTTTATCTTCTTCTTTGGGAAGAGTAATTTCTCATCAGTTTGCTGATGCCAATTACTAGGAAAGCAAGGCCTACAAGCCATGAAATTGGGCCGTTTGTAAGTGTGCCGAATTGTGTCATCCCCATTAGAGGAAGAAGCCACAAAATACCTATTAAAGTCATCAACCAAGCAGTTAATTTTGCCATTTTTGTACCTCCTTTCACCCTTTATCAGATTTTAGAAATAGGAGGCAGGTGTTTTTATATCTTTCTTGGGCGTGTTTTATCGTCGGTGAGAGATGAAATGGTAAACTTTGATGTTTAAACAGGTGTTTTTAGCTGTTTAAACAGGTGTTTTTTGTTGGTGTAGGGGTGTTTAGAGGGTGTTTGTTTTTGTTTATTTTATGTGTTGGGTTTTTGTTACTTGTGTGGAAAGGTTTAAATATAGCGACGTAATATAGATATTATGTTTGGATGGTTATTCAAAAAGAAGGATTCTGAGGGGTTTGAACAGCTGGAAAATAAGACTAGGAAGAGTTTTGAGAGTGTTAAAGGGGATATTGAGAAGGTTGGAACGTGGGTTAAACACCTTGATGAGCAGGATAAACAGCTGTTTGATATGTTAAACGGGCTTAAAATTGATTTGTCGTCGATTAGAGATGAAGTTGAAGGATTGAAAGAGGCTGTTGCTTTGGTTGATTTTGAGGCAAAAAATAAACAGGTGTTTAAAAAAACGGGTGTTTTAGCTAAACAGGGGGCTGTTTATGCTGTTCAAAATTCTGTTCAAACAGCTGTTCAAACAGGCAATTTATATGATATTTTGCATAATTTGAGTTCAAATGAAAGATTGCTAGTAATTACGTTGATGAATGCTGGAGAGGATATGAAGTTGAGTTATGAGGATTTAGCGAGGCTATTAGGAAAAGAGAGATCTACGATTAGAGGGCAAATTAATGCAATAAAACAGAAAAGTGAGGGCTTGATATTAGAGTTAACCGAACCTAATGGGAAGAAAAGGGTATATGTAAGTGAAGAAGTTCGTGTTAAACTACAGAAATACGCAAAAGTGAGAGTTGCGAGTACAGGAAAAAAGAAGAAAAACAAGAAAAAGCAGCAAGAGATAGAGAAAAGTGAGGGATTTGACGAATGAAAAAGTGTCATGTTTGTAGATTTGTGAGAGTATTTCGAGGAAGAATGATTTTATCTAGAAAAGTGAGCTTATTTTTTGAGAGTTCAAGAGGGAAAAGGTTATTTTCAACTGGAAAAAATGAGGGATTCGCCTTGGTAAAAAATGGCAATTCTGAAGTTGTGGAAAAAAGTGTGTTAATAAGTTCGCTTTAATCTTTTTCTCTAAGCGGAAGAGGATGGCGAGAACTTAGTGGAACGTATAATAGTTATTCGGTGTGGGTCGGTAAGTTATATTTTATTAGATTTCGCGCAATTGAAGGATGGTTTGAAGGGTTGCAATTCGCTTTAATTCGGAGGGGATTGAGAGAGTGATCTTTTTGTTGTT
Organism: Nanobdellota archaeon; assembly: GCA_038045385.1. Taxonomy (GTDB): domain Archaea; phylum Nanobdellota; class Nanobdellia; order Pacearchaeales; family GW2011-AR1; genus JBBSZK01. Next base: position 63,122 of record JBBSYE010000003.1, on the reverse strand, counting down.
TTCTTTTGTTTTATCGAGGGGAATTCCCTTGGATATTATTTTCCGAACATAGTCGCGGATTGAAATTTCGGTTAAATTTAGGTGTTTTGCAAGTAGAGAATAGTCTGGATTTTGCTTTAATTCGTCAAATGTGTAAATTGCGCTAAATATAACCATTTCTTGATCTGTTAGTTTCTTGAATTTAATACGAACTTCTTTCTTTAGATCGTCTAATGAGTTTAGAATTTCACTGGCTCTTTGTAGATTGTCTATTCTTGTGGAGACCCCCCTATTTCCGATGTGTTGGTTGGTTTGTTGGTTTGTTGGTTGGTTTGTTGGAACCCCTTCATTTCCAGTGGAAAAGCTTGAATTTGGGCTTATTAAGCCGTATTGAGCTTGTTTAGAAAGTTCGGTTAAATTATGTGTTGGAGTTATGTGTTGGTTTGATTGATTTGAAGGGTGTTGTGTTGGAACTTCTGTTGGTTGGTTTGATTGATTGTTTAATATTGAGTCTTTTAAGTCTGATATTTGTTGTTTTAGATCCTCAAGTTCAAATTTTAGATAATCCATGTCTTGTTTTACTTTAGAAAAAGCTTCTTTTATTGGATCCATTGTTTTTTATCTCCTATTGAGATTATAAAGATTGTTGTTATTCTTGTCTAATAATGTTTAAATAGGTTATTTTTGTGGAGTTATGATGTGGTATTTGAAATGTAGTGGAAGAGAAGTTAAACTTGATGATGGGACGTATATAATAGACCCTTATCCGAATAATATCATGCTTGAAAAAAAGGAATCTGTGGTTAGAGGAGAGTATAAGTGTGCTCTATCTTGCCCATTAGGGGTTATTTGTGACTCTCCTTGTCCTGCAAGTTTGAGAAGATTCTGTGAGTTTGATGTGCGTGGAGATATAGTGAGAAGCTCTTCGTTTTATAATAATAGCTCAATCCCTATTGGAAAAAATTATACTACTCTTTTAACTCAAGAGATTGATGGGGAACCAGCTAAACCTGGTGAAGAAGTGCCAAGACGCGAGAAGATCCACGCACCTTTAGAATTTATTTATAAATAATTATCTTTGGGCTTTTTGATAGGCTTCGAAAGCTCGGTTTGATAGGCGCCAACGAGAACGTCTGATGTATTCTACGCCTCTTGCATTCTTTGCTATCTTAACTATGAGTTTCTTTGATTCCAATTCGTGAAGAATTGTTTTTATGAATTCTTCGTCGCGGGCTTCTTCTCGAGCGATGTCTGAGGTATGTGCGGATTCTGGAGCGATGGAGAATAAATAACTTATTATGTGCTCGGAGATTTTATCTTTTTTTACTGCTGAAACTTGTGGCATCTATAAAATGGGGAAGTTGATTTTTTATATCTTAGTAATGTTTAAAAGGCAAGTTCCTTGGTATTTTTATGGATAAAATCAGTGAATATATTGCTAGGAAAAAACTAGATATAGAAAGAACTAGGGAAGAAATTAGGAATCTTCGTGGTGGAGATGTAGAAGCAATAGACAAGAATTATAGAAGTATATCTGAATCTAGATTGAAAATTACTAAAGCTGAAGGAATAGCCTGCAACTTATGTGGAGTAAAAAATCTGAGTCCTTTGGATAATCGTCTAAATTCCCATCGTCCTGATTGTCAAGAAGACTCTGTTTTTATTAAGTTAGGACTACTTATCCATGGAAGTGGTGCAAATTACCCTAATTCGGAATTTGTTGGAAATTTTGAAAGGGCTATGAAGATTGGATTAGCTAAGGTCTCTTCACGTAGGCCGTTCTATGGTGTGGAGGTTGATGGGGTTCAATACAAACCTTCTCTTGAAATAATGAGGAGGGCTGCTTCTTTAAGGGAAAAGATGATTTTTAGACAGATGAATGAAGCTGAATATAGTGAAGTTGCTGAAAAAGATATTGAAAGTTTGATTTTAACCTGGGATCCTAATTTTGCGAGGCGTTTAGAAATAATCAAAAGAAAGAAAGTTGCTTAGAACAGTTCATCTATCATAACTCTTTTATACTAATCAAACGGAGGGTGCGAATGGCTGAAATGGATAAGATGAAGAATTATGAATATATTGAACCTTGTAGCGAGGCTGAACTAGTGAATGTTCTTCACCCGCTTGTGAAGGAATGGTTTTTCTCGAAGTTTAAGGCATTTAGTCTGACTCAGCTTTATGGTGTTTTGTCTATACATTCTAGAAAGAATATACTTATCAGTGCGCCCACCGGAGGCACAAAAACTTTAACTGCTTTTTTGGCTATTTTGAATTATCTTGTTAGTTTGGCTGAAAGGAAAGAACTTGAAAATAAGATTTATGCCGTTTATGTTTCTCCTTTGAAAGCGCTTTCGAATGATATATTTGTTAACTTGGAACGACCACTTGCGGAAATTTATGAGATTGCTGAAAAGAAAGGAATAAAATTGCAGGAGATTAGAGTTGGGCTTAGAACTGGAGACACTACTGCCTCTGCAAGAGCTAAGATGGCTCGAAAGATTCCACATATACTTGTCACTACCCCTGAAAGCTTGGCTATTATCCTTGTCGCTCCTAAATTTGGCGCTAATCTTGGGGCTTTGGAGTTTGTTATTGTTGATGAGATACATGCTATGGCCAATAAAAGAGGCGTTCACTTGTCAATTACTCTAGAAAGACTTTCGGAGGTTAGTTTGATTGAGCCAGTTAGGGTTGGATTGAGCGCGACTATCTCTCCTTTGGAGGAGATTGCTGGATTTCTTGTTGGTGGTGGGAGAGATTGTGTTATTGCGGATGTAAAGATGATAAGGGGTATGGATCTTTCTTTGCTTTATCCTACTACTGACTTGCTTGAAGCCGAATCTCCTGCTCAAGCGAAGAGATTGTATCATCTTTTGGATGAACTTATTCAGGAACACAAGACAACTTTGATATTTACTAATACAAGAAATGCTACTGAAAGGATAATTCATTATCTTGATTTGCATTTTCCTGGAAAATATACTGGGCTTATTGGGGCGCATCATGGTTCAATGAGCAAAGCAACTAGATTGAATATTGAAGAGAGGTTGAGAAGCGGTGAATTGAAAGTTGTTGTGACTAGTACTAGCCTCGAACTAGGGATTGATATTGGAAGTATAGATCTTGTTGTGCTGCTTAGGAGTCCCAAGGGGGTTGCTAGAGCTCTTCAGAGAATTGGGAGAGCAGGACATAAGCTTCACTCGGAGCCTAAAGGTCGCTTTGTAGTTATGGATCGAGATGACTTAGTTGAATGTAGTATATTGATGAAACATATGATTGAAAAGAAGATAGATAGAGCACATATTCCTGTAAATGCCTTAGATGTATTGGCTCAGCAGATTTTTGGAATGGCCATAAGTAGAGTTTGGAATATCGATCAGATTTTAAAGCTTGTGAGAAAGAGTTATTGTTATAGAAATTTGAGTAAAGAAGATTTTTATTCGGTTATAAGTTACCTTGCGGGAGATTATGCTTTAGAAGAGAGAAACGTTTATGCAAAAATATGGTATGATGCTAAAACTGGAGAGGTTGGGAAGAGAGGAAAACTTGCTAGAATAATTTATATGACTAACATTGGGACTATCGCGGAAGAGGGGTATATTGATGTTGTTCTTGGAAAGGAAAGTATCGGTAGTATTGATGAGGGCTTTCTTGAGAGGCTTCATAGAGGAGATGTGTTTGTTCTCGGCGGAATGAAGTATCAATTTTTATTTTCTAGAGGAATGAAAGCTTATGTCAGATCTGAAGTTTCAAAGTCGCCGACTGTGCCGAGTTGGTTTTCTGAGCAGCTTCCTTTGAGTTATGATGTTGCTATCGCAATAGTTAAGCTTAGAGGATTGATAAAAGATAGAATAGGAAATAAGAAAGAGTGTTGCGAATTTTTGAAAGGCTATTTGTATTGTGATGAAAAGGCTAGCGAGATGATTTATGATTATTGTAAAGAACAGGATAGATTTTCTGAACTTCCTGGAGAGAAGACATTGCTTATTGAGAAATTTAGAGGAGAGAAGGAGTATTTGATATTTCATACGCTTTATGGAAGAAGAGTTAATGACGCTCTTTCTAGAGCTTACGGATTTATTGCTGCTCAGTTGAAGCATAGAGATGTTGAAATTGGGATAAATGATAATGGTTTCTTTATTGCTGGGGAGAAACTTGATGAAAATAAAATACTTGCTGGATTGAACTCGAAGAATATTGATTCTATTATTTCGGAGGCTATTGAGAAAAGTGATATTCTAAAGAGGAGATTTAGACATTGTGCAGCTAGGAGTTTGATGATACTGCGAAGTTATAGAGGAAGAAGTAAGAGCGTGGGTAAGCAACAAGTGCATTCTGGCTTTCTTTTGGCCACTGTTAAAAAGCTAAGTGGGGAATTTCCTATATTACGTGAGGCTAGGAGAGAAATCTTGGAGGATTTGATGGATATAGAGAAGGCAAGAGCTGTTGTTAAAAGAATTGAGAATGGAGAATTAAAGGTAAAAAAAATTAATACTCCAATTGTTTCGCCCTTTGGATTGACTCTTGCGACGCAGAGCCATGGGGATTTTATTAATGTTGAAGAGAGAGTTAAATTCTTGAAGAGAATGCATGAGTTGCAGATGGGAATTATTGAGGGAAGAGACGAGTAATAAGTATCTAGTGTAGAAGCAAAAAATATTTAAATAGGGGAAATTGTCTAGGAAGATGAATAAGTTGAAAAAAATTTTGATGGGTTTTTTTGTTTTGGGACTGTTAGTAGGAGTTACTTTTTTTGTTAGCGCTTCGGAAGGCAAAGTTTTAAATTTTGGCGATAATTCGAATACCTTATTATTTGATGACGGGGCGGATATTGAGGTTGCTCAGGTTCCAATAATTATTCCTTCACCACATTTAGTTTGTTTTGCTGCGAGCAATACTGTATATTTCGCTTGTATGGATGAATATGGTCCTTATCACGCGGCTAGTTGTTTTGAACAGGGGATAATGAAAAGGTGTTCTTGTTACCGAACTTATGGGATTGACGTCGGTGGATGTTATAACGCTTAGTTAAATTTTTTTGTTTAGAAGTTATTTGGTCTTGTTTCTCTTGAAACATATTTTAGAATTAAGGAATAGTCTCTTTTTAGTTCTTCTGTTAATTCTAGCCTTTGGGGTCTAGCGAGTGGTTCTGCGTGCAAATCCCATATGTAAATTGTGTCGGGTATACCGTCTAGATTCGCCCTTTTGCCTTGTTCGGCCATCGCTTCAATTTCAAGCCCATCGTAGAAATCATAATGTCTTATTGTTGGTTCTTGCATAATACATATTGAGAGATATGGTGTTCCCTCGGGGGTTTCAAAGGGGCGAACACGATAGAACATTCCTTTTTGGTTTGGAATTTGAACTGTTAATCTTTTATCTGGGCATGTTTGGAGCAAATCATAAAGATTTATACTTAAATCTCTATCTGATTGGTGTAAATCGACTCTTGGTGGTATGAGGTCTTGGGGTATTTTGTTCTGAGGATTTTCTCCGCTTGTTGGGGTGTTTAAGACATGGCACATGAGCAAAGCCGCTAGTGTTTTTGATTTCATCCTATTTGTTTGACTAGGGGGTAATATTTAAATGTGCAGGTTTGGACTAAAAGATTAACGTAATGGGAATGATAGATTTCATAGGGAAGTGTCTGCTTATAGATAAGAAATTGCTTGTAATTGGAGATTTACATTTGGGTTATGGAGAGTCACTGAGAAGATCGGGAATTTATCTTCCTGGTAATCTTTATTCTGCAATTGAGAAAGATTTGCTTGAGATTTTTGTACGAATTGGAAAAGTGGATAAGATTATTCTGCTTGGTGATGTAAAACATGCTATTGGAAACATATTGGAACAAGAAAGAAATCATTTTGCTAGACTTTTTGAACTACTCTCCGGAAGATGTAGCGAGATTATAGTTATCAAAGGAAATCATGATGCTCTTCTTGAGCCTATCTTGAGAGATTATTCTACAAAGCTTGTAAGTTTTTATATTTGGGAGAGATATGCTTTTATTCATGGGGATAGAGATTTTGATGAGATTTATGATAAAAAGATTATGACTTGGGTGATGGGGCACGCTCATCCCGCGGTTAATCTGAGTGATGGTATAAAAACTGAAAATTACAAATGTTTTTTGACTGGGAAATATAAAGGCAAAGAGATTGTTATCATGCCTAGTTTTTTTCCTTTTACAGAGGGTAGTGATCCAAGAGATTTAGGAATTGGAATGCCTTGGAATTTTAACTTTAATCAGTTTAAGGTTAAAATTGTTGGAGAAAAACTTGAAGTTTTGGATTTTGGTAAGCTGAAAAGCATTAGCTAGATTGTTGTGCTATTCCTGTTGCCCTAGGAAGTTTAAGATGGAAAGGCATACTCAGTTGTTCTTCTAATTCGAGAGCTTTTATATTACATTTAGTCATTACTAAATTTAACAATGGTATCTTTATCTTCTCTGGTATCTCTTTCTTTTTCCAATCTTTTATCATTTCTTTAGAGAGCGTTTCATCTAGATCTAAGATTATATTGCCTTCAAATATTACTTCGGCGTTATTTGGTTCGTATAAGATTTTATAGCTAAATTTCACTTTAATTATTTCATTTTGTTTTAATATGTCTATAGAGTCTTTTTCTATGTCGCTAAGTTCTATATTTGTGTTTATCTTTTCGTTCTTTTCCCATTTATCTTTACGGGAAGCGTGAATCTTTGTAAAATTAAATCCTAGTACTCTCATTGTTTTATTGAAAATAGATTGTTTTTAAATATTGTTATGCTAGATCTTCTTCTGACACTACAACAAAATCACCTATTGCTATTATTGAATTATGGGGCACGATTGGCTCTTTTTCTTGAGACATTTCTAAGTTTAAGTTCTTTGTATAGGGAGTTGCGTCTTTTAGTATTATTTGTAAAAGTTCGCCAGTTCTTGTTTCGAATGTTAAATCCTTGACAAAGCCTAGTCTGCGGCCTTCTTTTGTGACAACTAGCTTGCTTAATATTTGATTTAATGCCTTCTTTTCTAATGTCATCTATCCTTGAGATTTGAGTAGTTTATAAAGTTTGTTGTGGTTTGTGAATTGTGATGGCGAATATGGGTGATTTCTGTTCTTTACTGATTATTCCTTCGACTCTCTCACCCTATGGTTTCTTGTGGAGAATGGGAATTGGGGGATATGTATGGAGGAGGAGATTTGAAGAGGCAGTATTAAAGAGGAAATTTGAAGATTTGAGAATAATAGATAGTTAAAGAAAATAAAGATAAGAAGAATGAGATATAAAGAAAGAAATAAGACGGACTAGAAGAAGAGTATACATATATAATTATAAGATATAATAATATAATATATAGATATATAACTTATTTTATTATTAGTGTGTTATCTTTATCTATCAATTTTCTTTATGATATTATTATATAATGTTATTTAATATACTAATTAAATTAAGTTTAAATTAATTTATTAGCCTGTTGTTATTCTTTATTATATTATATCTATTATTTATATATGATATTATATAATTATATCTAATCATTGTGCATTTTAGATTAGTTCGCTTTAATATGAGCTAATTATATTGTGGATAATTAATTCTGCATGAGAAATGATGGTGTGAGGGTGTTGGATACTAATCTTTAAATTTTTATTGTTTACGACGGCTAATTATGGTTTTTTGTGCTTTTGGAGTTGAAATATAGGTTAGAAAACAGATATGTTTATAATCTTCAATTGTGCTTGTTTGTTTGAGGTGAAAATATGGCAAAACTTGACTCGATTTTTGATTCTTTCTCGGAAAAGAACATATTCAAAGATAAATCCATCTTGCAGACTAATTATACTCCCGAAACTATTCCTCATAGGGATGAGCAAGTAGAATCTGTTGCTTCTATATTGGCACCGGCGCTTAGAGGGGAGAGAGTTAGCAATTTATTTGTTTATGGAAAGACCGGAACGGGCAAGACGCTTTCTGTGCAGTATGTTGCAAATGAGTTGCTAAAAAGAGCGGATTCTTCTGATAATAAGCTTAGAGTCGTTTATGTCAATTGTAAGCTTAAGAAGATTGCGGATACTGAATATAGAATATTGGCAGAACTTGTGAATCAGCTTGGGGGAAGTGTGCCGTCGACAGGTTTGCCTACAGACGCAGTTTATAATAAATTTGTTGAGATTATCGAAAGAGAGCAACAAGGAATACTGATAATTCTTGATGAAATAGATCAAGCAGTAAGGAAGATATCTGACGGGTTTCTTTATTCTCTTACTCGTTTAAATGTCGAGTTGAAAAAATCACATATTAGTCTTGTTGGGATAAGTAATAGTCTTACTTTCATGGATGAGCTTGACCCAAGAGTTAGAAGTTCACTAGGGGAAGAGGAACTCGTATTTGCACCATATAATGCGCTTCAATTACAGGATATTTTGAAGGAGCGTTCCAAAATGGCTTTTCAAGAGGGCGTTTTAGAGGAGGGAGTGATTGCTAAATGCGCAGGTTATGCTGCTAGAGAGCATGGAGATGCAAGAAGAGCTTTAGACTTGCTTCGTGTGGCTGGAGAACTTGCTGAAAGAAATTCTAGCAAAAAGGTTGGGCTAATCCACCTTGATGAAGCGAACAGAAAAATAGAGAGAGATAAAATGTTAGACATAATTGAAAATGAACCTAAGCAATTTCAACTTGTTTTGTTTTCTATTATGAATCTAAGCGAGAAATACAAGAATGCGAGCATCTTTACAGGAGAGATTTATTCTAATTATCAAGATATTTGTAGCAGAACTAAGAATGAAGCGCTTACTCAAAGGAGGGTTTCAGATATTCTAGCTGAATTTGATATGCTTGGGCTAATAAATGCACAGGTCATAAGTAAAGGAAGACAAGGGAGGACTAGAGAGATAAAACTCATGATTCCACAGCAACTTTTGCCTAAAGCTAGGGAAATTCTTAACTCTTCTTTAAGTTTATGAATCCGGAAATTGTAAGAATTGTCAATGAGAAAGGAGTTCTTTTAGAAAAGGAGTTATTTGAACTCTTGAATAACTTTAAGGATATAACCGCAGCAAAATCATTTTTAGATAGACTAACAACTATGTCTGGGCAGAAGATAATTACTAGTGCTAATCTTGTTAAAAATATGGAGTACGCTCAACAGATAATAAACACTGTTCCTGGAGAGATGAGGTCTTTGGTAGAAAAAACATTTGTGACCTTGGGGATTTCCCTTTCAATAGAAAAACATACAGAAGTAAAAAATACATCGGGTTTGGGTTATCAGGTTTTTTATTCAGATACGAAAAATAATAAGAAAGTTGAAGTGGCCGATTTTGTTGGACATTTTAGATCAAGATATCAGCAGATTCAGAGAATATTGCTTCAAAGAGCAGATGCGCAAAATTTAATTTCAATTAATAAGCTTAGCGGAGTGAGACAGAATATTTCAATAATTGGTATTTTAACCGAGAAAAGAATTACAAGTAATAAGAATTTAATGATGACTTTTGAAGATCTCACAGGAAGTATAAAGGTTCTTGTGAAGCTCGATAGCGAGTGTTATAGTAATGCTGCCGAAATACAGTTAGATGATGTGGTCTTTATTAGAGGTGCGGGAAGTAGGGATTTTATGTATGCTTATGAAATTATTTTTCCAGATTCTTTTAAAGAGAAAGTGAGGTTCGACGGCGACACTTGCGTCGCTTTTGTTTCTGATGTGCATGCAGGTAGCTTAAAGCACTTGGGTAAGGAGTTTGAAAGATTTTTAGAATGGATTAATAGCGAAGACGAAATGGCTAAGAAAATTAAGTTTATCTTTTTTGTCGGAGATAATGTTGATGGAGTTGGCGTTTTTCCAGGGCAAGAGCGATTGCTGAATTTGAAGAGTTTAAGGGAGCAATATGAATTACTTGCGAGCTATTTAAAAAAAATTCCTAAAGATATAACTATTTTTATGTGTCCTGGGCAGCACGATTCTGTTCGTGTTGCTGAACCTCAACCGATAATAGATGATTTTTATGGCAAGCCACTAAGGGAGATTGAGAATTTAATTTTAGTATCTAACCCTTCGCTTATTAAACTAATAGAGAAAGATAAGGAGTTTAAGGTGTTAATGTATCATGGAGCTAGTATCCATGCTTTCATTAGCGAGATTCAAGAGCTAAGATTGATGAAGGCACACAAATCTCCTGCTAAGGCTGTAAAACATATGCTTAAAAGAAGACATCTTGCGCCGAGCCACGGAGTTAGTCCAAGTATAGTTTATGTTCCGAACGTTAACAAAGATCCATTGGTTATTTCCGAAGTTCCAGATATTCTTTGTACTGGCGAAGTTCATAGACCAGACATTGAAACTTATAATGGTACTTTGATAATAACTGGAAGTTGCTGGCAGGCACAGACTGAATTTGAAGAGAAGGTTGGTAATGTTCCTGATCCTTGTAAGGTGCCAGTTTTTAACTTGAAAACTAGAGAATTAAAACTTTTGGACTTTAGCCTATGAACATGAAAGAACATTTTGCTCATATTGAAAGTAAATCTAAAGAGGGATATGACGTTGCTGAACTTGCAAGAGCAAAAGGATTGGATCCTGTTTCAAGAGTGGAAGTACCAGTTGCGACTTCTCTTGCTGAAAAATCTGTTGGATTGATATCTGTAGTCTATCCGCAGATAATTGGAGTAGGAATTGTTGAAAGAATAATTGAATTAGAAAAAGAGTTTGGACCACTTGAGATGGCGGTATCTTTGAAAATTGCTGAAGAAATTGCTAGAGAGAAATTTTGTAAATTTGAAAATGTTTTAGAGGCAATAGAGGCAGGCATAAGGGTAGCTTTTGCTTATACTACACTAGGAGTGGTTAGCTCACCAATAGAAGGGTTTACTTCTTTGAAATTGGGGAAGACAAAAAAAGGAGAAGATTATTTTATAGCTTATTTTTCAGGGCCAATAAGGAGCGCAGGCACGACTGCAGGTTGTGTTGTTTTAATGATAATTGATTATTTACGAGAAGCTTTTGGATATGCAAAATATGATCCTGATGAAGATGAAGTGCGACGCTATGTTGTTGAAAATTATGATTATCATGAACGTGTTACCAATTTGCAGTATTTGCCTACCGAAGAGGAAATTGATTTTCTCGCTAGAAACTTGCCTTTTCAAATTGCGGGAGAGCCTACAGAGAACCGCGAAGTCTCGAATTATAAAGACTTGCCGAGAATAGAAACTAATTTTATCAGAGGAGGTATGTGTTTAATTTTTTCTGAAGGGCTTGCACAAAAAGCGCAAAAAGGACTTAGGCTTTTGAAGAGGGCACAGGAAAGAGGTTTTGTTGCTACTGGTTGGAATTTTCTTGATCAGTACATTTCTCTGCATAAAAAAAGAGAGAAGGGAACTTCAGATACTTCACCGACTTACATAAAAGATCTTGTCGCGGGAAGGCCTGTTTTTAGTCATCCTTCAAGGAGCGGAGGGTTTAGATTTAGATATGGGCTTAGTAGGACTAATGGTTTTTCTGCTACCTCTGTAAGTCCGGCAACAATGGGGATTTCTGATGACTTTATTTCTTTTGGAACACAGTTGAAGATTGAAAAGCCGACAAAGGGTTGTGCTGTTTCTTCTTGCGATAAAATCGATGGACCAATTGTTAAGTTATATGATGGATCGGTAGTTAGAGTTAAAGATCATGAGAGTGCTAAAAAGCTCTACCCTGAAGTTGAGGAAATAATTTACCTTGGAGATATTCTGGTTAGCTTTGGAGATGTGGCTAATAGAAATTATGATCTTTTGAAACCAGGGTATGTTGAAGAATGGTGGAATTTGAATTTGGCTAAGAATGGCGGAAAGGTTGAGGATTGTTGGAATGTGTCTTTTGAAGAGGCTCTGAGATTATCCGTCGAGTTCAAGGTTCCGCTACATCCATCTTTTATCTATTATTGGAGTCAAATAGAATATCAGGATTTTCTCGCGCTTCTTGACTGGGCTTCTCATGGAGAATTTATCGAGGGTAGAATTGTTTTACCGTTTAATTCTACCGAAAGAGAGAGATTTTTTAGAGGGAAGCGCGCTTTGGAGATAATAGGTTGTCCGCATAAGGTTAGTTTTGAACATGTAGTTATTTTTGGGGATGACGCAAGGGCTTTTCTGGAGAATCTTGGGATTAAAGGAGAATTTAAAGATTCTTTTGAGAAAGTACTCGAGAAGATTCCTAAAGAGGGTAATGTTTTAGAGATTATTAATTTAATTTCTAATTTTATTATAAAAGATAAGGCTGGCACTTTTATTGGTGCAAGAATGGGTAGGCCGGAAAAGGCCAAATTACGAAAACTTACTGGAAGCCCCCATGCTCTCTTTCCTGTTGGAGTTGAGGGAGGAAGACTTAGAAGCTTTCAAGCAGCGGTTGAAGCAGAAGGAGTTACTTCGGAATTTCCTATATTTTGGTGTGAGAAATGTAAAGATGAAACTATCTATCCTAGATGTGATCGGTGCTTGAGTGTCTGTGTAAAGAGATATTATTGTCGCGATTGCGGATTGAGTAAAGAGGAGATTTGTACGGAACATAATAAGGGAGATAGATTTTCTAAAAGAGTTATAGATATAGGTAGATATTTTTCTTCAGCAAAACAGATTGCGGGAGTTAGACTTGAGGAATTGCCCGTTGCGATAAAGGGCATAAGAGGAAGTTCTAGCAAGGATCATTCATGTGAGCATCTTGCAAAGGGATTTTTACGAGCGAAGTATGATCTACATGTGAATAAAGACGGAACTATAAGATATGATATGACTGAAATGCCAGTTGGTTTTTTTAAGCCGGCAGAAATTGGAACATCTGTTGAAGATTTGAGAAAATTAGGGTATGATAAAGATATAGATGGATTAATTTTAGAGCGTGACGAACAGGTACTTGAGATTTTTCCTCATGATATAATTTTGCCTGCTTGTCCGATATCTATGGATGAGAAAGCGGATGATGTCTTTTTGAGAGTTTCCAAATTTATTGATGATGAGTTAGAGAAGATTTATGGCCTGGATAGATATTATAATGCTGTAATTAAGCGGGACTTGGTTGGTTCTTTGTTTGTTTGTATTGCGCCGCATATTTGCACTGCTACAGTTGGTAGGCTTATAGGATTTTCAAAAACACAGGCCATGCTTGCATCGCCATACATGCATGCGGCAATGAGGAGAGATTGCGATGGGGATGAGGCGGCAGTTATGTTGTTGATGGATATGCTTCTTAATTTTTCTAGGAGTTTTTTGCCAGCGCATAGAGGAGGGACACAAGATGCTCCTTTGGTTTTAAATACGAAAATTAGCGCAGGGGAAGTGGATGATCAGATTTTGGATTTAGAGCTTGGTAAATATCCTCTTGAGCTGTATGAACTGGCTGAACAGGGTAAGCATTCTTCAGAAGTAAAAATTGAGAATGTTAAATCTAGATTAAAGAGTGGGCTTGATCCGTTTACAGGTAATAAGTTTACGCACGATACAAATGATTTCAATAGAGGAGTTATAAGTTCTTCTTATAAGATTTTGCCGACTATGCAGGAGAAAGTTAGTTCGATGATGAATTTATGCACGAAGATACGTGCAGTAGATGTGAGCGATGTTGCTAGATTGGTTATAGAGAGACATTTTATGAGAGATATCAGAGGTAATTTAAGGAAGTTTTCAATGCAAGCATTTAGATGCGTTGATTGTAATGAATCATTTAGGCGTGTGCCTTTATCTGGCAAGTGTATGAAATGTTCGGGGAAGGTTATTTTCACAATTACAGAGGGGAGCATAATAAAATATCTTGCTAGTGCTTTGGATTTGGCTCGGAAGTATAATGTTAGTCCTTATTTATTAGAATGTTTAGAAATTACGGAGAAAGATATTCAAGGGATTTTTGGAAAAGAGAAAGAAAAACAGATGTCTTTGCAAGGTTGGTTTGCACCTCAAGCTAAATAGAAATAATTAAAAAGGTCTTGTTAGTAATTTTTTTATGAAAGAGCATTATGCAATTACGGGTATTCTCCGTCAGGGGTTTATGGGAGATTCTTTCTTTGGAGGATTTATTGTTGTTGAGCAAGATAACACTCTTAGGGGAAAACTTATAGATGATTATGGTCCATCTTCCCTAAGCGGAACTTTACATGGAGAGCAACTTGATTTTGAAAAGATATATGATGGCCGTAATGACGTTATTAAATATTCTTTAAAAAGAGATAAGCTTGGAGTCTATATCGGTCGCTTTTCTGGTACCGATACTCTTGACGGGCTGCCTTTTGCAAATTAACTAAACACTGGGAAGGTATTGATTTTAGAGTCAAAACTATAGAGGAGTCTACAAAAGAATTAATTGATGAGTGTGTTATGGCGGGAAATATTGAAGTTGTTAAAAATGAGAATGGTGAAGAAATGGTGCAAGTTAAGAAGTAAATTTTTTTATGCGAGATAAAATATTATTGTTGGAATTAATAAAGAACCCATAAGATTTGTGCGTTTTATGCCTGATAGAATTGTGCAAATTCCGATTGATGTTGCAGTTGCAAAGACTAAGATTCCTAGAAGGCCTGAAAATTTTAAGATTAGCGCTATCATGAGAGCAATTACTAAAATAGATAGGAAAGTGTAATTTATTTTTGATAATATCATTGAGGCTTTCTTTGCAAGAAATATTCCTATTAACAAAGAGATAATTGCGGAGATTATGATGCAGAAGAATATAATTGGGAGTTTTTCTAGAAGACTTTCTTGAAGAAGAATGCTTATTTGTGCTGCTGCTCCCGTTCTTGCCTTTCCTATCTTTGCAACTAGCGAGATACTCGAGACCATAATTATAGAGTTCATTAGCCCATTTAGAAATAGGAAAGATTTCTTTGTTAGAGATGATAGCTCTGAGGCCATAAAAGAACCGTAGCTAGAGCCTAGGGCTGGGAGAAATGAAAATATAGGAGAGACTATTATTGCGCTTGTTAGAGTTTTCAGAAATTCTTTTTTATTTATTTTTAATTCCTTAATTTTTGGTATTTTTTGGGGAGGAATTGAGAATTTGTTTTTTATGCTTATTATTAATGAGGAAGCGCCGAATAGGCCTGATAAAAGGGGTAAGAGAGGTTCGCTAAGGGGGAGATTTGTTGTGGTGAAGCCGAGGAAGCCTGCTAGTGTGAAAAATACTAGGGCCTTAAGAGGACTTGACTCTCTTAAAATTAAATAAAGACAGATTGCAATTAGAATCCAGGGGATTAGTTCAGTGATTTTACTTTCTGCTATTTTAGCTAGAAAGAGCAATATTGGTGTGGTTAATATGGATAGCAATGTGCCTATAAATACGCCAAACATTGCAATAGTTGTGGCTTCGAAGCCTTCTCCCTGTTGAAGCATTTTATGACCAGGGAGAACTGCAAGAAAAGTGTCTTCTTCTGGAGCGCCGAGAAAGATTGAGGGGATGAAATCTATTGTTGTATGGGTTATTGCTAGACTTGCTATAAAGCAAGCAAGGGCTACTGGATTGATTGATAATGCTGATGAGGCAACTATTGTTGAAACTAGATTGATGTGTAGTCCTGGAGATAGGCCCGTAATTACTCCTATGATAATTCCAAGAAGGGTTGCAAGAGATATCTCGAGAATCACGATTTATTCAGGCACAATAGAAGCTGTGCTGAAATTTCTTATTTTTGCTAATTTCTTAACATCGCTGATTTTAACTTGCGAGATATTTTTTTCTCGTTTATAATAATCTTCTGCTTTTCCGGTAAGTTCGGCAAATAATAGCTCGCTCATAACTTCGGAGCTTTCTTCTTTTGATATTGTATGCAATCCTATGAGCTTTTCCTTTGCTTGTTCTACTTCAGAAGGAGTGATGTCTTTTATTTTCTCGAATTCTTCAAGAATTATTTTTTTTACTTTGGGAATTGCTTCTTTTCTTGTTCCCACATATATTGAATAGTATGAATGTGTTTTTTCGGTTGTTAAACCGCCGCGAATTGAATAGGCTAGCCCGAGTTCTTCTCGGATTTTTAGGAAAAGTTTTGAAGACATTCCGCTCGTTAAATGTGCGTCTAGAACTTCAAGAGCATAACGTTCTTTTTCATTTGCCTCTGGAGCGTGAAATGCGAAGATAAAGTGCGATTGATCGATATCTTTTCTTTTTTCGGTAGTTTCTTTGTTTATCTTTTTTATTTTTTGTGGCGAACTTGAGTTTTTATTAGCTTTGAAATTCTTTTCTAGGTAATTGATTAGTTTTTTAACATCAACTTTGCCTACTGCTGTAACGATGTAATTTGAGGGATTATATTTTTTCTTGAAATAGTCAATTACGAAATCTCTTTTTAGAGAATTTATAGTTTTTTCAGAGCCGATTATTCCTTCGCCTAGAGGAGAAGAATAAAGATTTTTCAGAATCTGATCGTAGACGTATCTTGTTGGAGTGTCGTGATACATTTTTATTTCTTCAATTATAACTTTTTTTTCTTTTTCAAATTTTTGTTCGTTAAAGGAAGGATTATTCATTATGTCTGTTATTATATCAAGTCCGATAAAGAAATGCTGACTTGGAAGTTTAAAGAAGAAGCTTGTTAGGTCGTTTGTTGTGAATGCGTTCAAGACTCCACCATGACGCTCTATCTCTTTTGAAATTTGTTCGTGAGTTCTTGTTTTTGTGCCTGTAAAAACTAAGTGTTCAATGACGTGGGCTATTCCTTTAATATTTGAGGTCTCATGTGATGCGCCGAATCTATTTGTGATGCTTAGCGAAACTACTGGTATTTCTCGCTGTTCTACTATTAGAGTAATTCCGTTTTTCAATTTCTTTTTTATGAACTTCACACTCTTTTAAGTGAAGAGGAATTTTAAAGGTTTGGTATTGAGAAGATATATAAATATGAAAATTTTAAATAAGGCATGAAGACGTGGGAAAAGAGGCTTATTGTCGCTCTTATTGCTTTGGCTTTCGCTCTTTTGATTTATTCTTATTTTACAGATAAAAGTGTATTTTATTCTCCTGAAAGTCAAATTGTTACGGATTTTGGTGTGAATGCTGGTTGCGGGCCTAATGTAGGAGACGAGTGTTGTGATACAGTTAATGAGATTCTTCGTACATCTGAGGAGTATAGCCTTCATTGTACTCAAGCAGCGTGGAATATTCGTCCTCAAACAGGAGACAGATGTACTAATTTGGTAAATAGAATGCGCTCTTTGAGAGATAGAATGATCCTTCTTTGCCCATTTTGACTGCTTATAAATTATTGAAATTTATAAACTCCTATTCTTTTGACTTTTATGCCCATTAATGCAGGTTATGAATATTTGAATGCAGAGAAGACCTATCTTGCGGCGCAGACTCCTGAACAAAGGATAACTGCTTTAGAGGATATGATTCGCACTGCTCCTAAACATAAAGGGAGCGAGAATTTACTTGCTGGGCTGAAGTTGCGATTGAAGAAGTTTAAAGAGAAACAGGAGAAGGTAAAGAAGACTGGAAAGGGTAAGGCGGGGCTAAAAAAAGAGGGTTTTCAGGTTGTTCTTGTTGGAATGCCCAATAGTGGTAAGTCAGCTTTGTTGAATGTTTTGACTAACGCTAAATCTTTTGTTAATGAGCATCCATTTACAACTTATGCACCAGTTGTTGGCACTATGGACTATGATGGAGTAAAAGCGCAGATAGTTGACATTCCTAGCATTGGTAGTGCAAGTTTTGATATAGGGCTTGTTAATACAGCAGATTGTATACTTGAGGTTGTGGATAAATTTGAGGATATTTCTAAGATTGAGTCGATGTTTTCTAGAGTATATGGGAAAAAAATTATTGTTTATACTAAAGTTGATTTGCTTGATAGTGGAGAGAGGAGAAAGTTAGAGGAGAAATGTAAGTCTAAGAGAATAAGTGTGGTTTTTTGCTCTTTTAAGGGAGAAGGAATTGAAGAGGTAAAGAAAAGGATATTTTTGGCTATGGGTTCTATTAGGATATATACTAAAGAGCCGGGAAAACAACCTTCAAGAGTCCCTGTTGTTTTAGCTATTGGAAGTAGTGTGTTTGATGTTGCTGAATCTATTCGGAAAGGATTTGCAGGGACTGTTAGCGAGGCAAGAGTTACTGGACCTAGTGCAGCATTTGTTAATCAGCGCGTTGGCATGAAGCATATTTTGAAGGATAAAGATGTTGTTGAGTTTAAGACGCGATAGGATAGGCTTCTTTGTGTAGATCTATAAGCTTTTTTGTTTGAACCTCTTTTAATATAATGTTTATTTCTTTTGAAGTAGCGTTTTTCACGTCAAGAGGATGGACTTTTTTCTCTATAACGTCTCTTTCAAGCTTTTCATAATTTTGATATACAAGTTTCCCTCCGAATTTTTCAAGACGATCAATTACCAGTTTTTCTTTTGAATCATTTTTTAGGACGAATATGAAATATTTGAGTAGAGCCATTACTCCGTTGTCTGCAGAGCCTTCTATAAATTCAGCGTTCTTTATTTTATAGATTACATTTTCCTCGGTTTCAAGCAAATCGATCTTTGTTGATTCTATGCTTGAAGACATTTTTTCTCCAACAAGTCCTCTAATAATGGGATTTATGAGTTCTATCCTAGGAGAGTATCCTATTTTTGGTAAAAATTCTCTTGCGAAAACCATAATCTTTCTTTGGTCCATACCGCCTAGTTGAGCGTCCACTTGTAAATATTCTTCATCTAGTGCTTGCATTAAGGGATAAATCAGGCCAGAAAGTCGGGGATTTTCTTCAATTTTTTTTACAACTTCAGATGCTGCTTTTTTTGATTCGTTTACAGAAGCGAATGTTGATAATTTAAGCAAGTCCTCAAAATATTCCTTACTTAGCTGAATATCAGAACCCTCAACGAAGGTTATTTTTTTAGGTTCAACTCCAATAGACTTTATTATATTTTTTATTGCTTCTTTATAGTAATTCTGTCTTTTTTCCAGTATAAACCAGGGAACTGAATCAAGCGCAGCGTGTAAGTCGGCAAGTAGTATTTTAACATCTAAACCTGCTTTTAAAAAATCCGCAATTTTTAACATAGGAAAAAAATAAGCTATAGATATACTTCCAGTAGGCATTGTCCCCCAGTATACAGAAAATTTCTTTTTTGATTTTATTTTTGCTTCTAATTCCGATTTACCTATTACTTCTTGCAGGTTTCTTGTTATCAAAGCCAATCTTTCTTCAGTATCCATATTATCAATAGAAAAACCTTTAATTTAAACTTTCTTATTGGATTGTGTATAAAATAGCTTTGTGTTGCGCGCTGATTGGGATTTTTGTGCTTTCCTTGATAATGTTGCAAATACAGGAATACTCTGAAGATTTGGCAGACGGAGAGGTTGCTAGTTTTAGAGGAGTAGTTGAGAGTCAGAGGACTAGTAATGGCGTGTTGTACTTACATCTTGAAGACTTGACGGTTAGTTGTAAATGTCAATTTAGAGATTATGTTGGTGCTAAGATAGAAGTTATTGGATTGTTGGATAGCTTTGAAGGCAGGAGGTATTTAAGAGCGTTTAAGATTATTTATGATAAATAAAAGAAATTAAACTTTTGAAACTTTTTGCTTGATGTCCTATAATTTTTTCTAGTTGTTCTTCTGAGGCTAGAAAGATATTTTCAAGGGAATGGAATTTTTCTAATAACTTCTTTGCTTTTGCGGGACCGATGCCTGGAAAGCCTTCGAGGATAAATTGAATGCGTTCTTTCTCGCCCAAGATAATTTTCTTTGGATTTAGTGGGATATCTGTCTTTGTTTTCTTTCTCATAATTAAGTCTATGAAATCGGAGGTGTCTTGCTCACTTGAAGAGAATATAAATGGGATTTTCTCTTTTGTTGCAAGAAATAGGAGAAAGCCACGCATAGCGTTGCTATTTATGTTTTGATTGTTGTAGAGTTCTTCTATAGGGCCTTCGATAATTAGTAAACTTGAAGGATATTGTTTTAGTTCGGAGAGTTGGTGCATTATTCTTTTGTTTATTATTGAGCTTTTCAGATCAGAGATTGTTTTACGTTCAATTGCCGTGTTGTTTGCGATATAATCTCCAATTGGAAGTTGTTGCCATTCTATTTGATAGCCTTTTTCTGCTAGATAGGATGGGACTAGTGAGTTCTTTTCGCGATTGTCAATAGTTATTTTTGATTTTTCTTGCTCTTTATTTTTCTTTGATTCTCGCGTTTTTTTGAAGATGTTATAAAAAGCCATTAAGATTTTCTTTTTTCTTTACTAGCTTGATTTCTTTTTTAATGCTTTCTATTGTCCTATACATTTTCTTTTCGCGGGCATGAGCTGCGTAGTGATTTGCTTCATCGCGAGTATCTTTTGTTACGAGAATGAATAGCTTTCCTGGGGCGTGCCTGGCTGTACGACCGGCGCGTTGAATTTTTCTTATTGCCGAAGGTATTGGCTCATAGAATAAGACTGCGCTGACTTCAGGAATATCTAGTCCTTCTTCGCCTATTGATGTTGCGCATAGAACATTTAGCTCATTCTCGCGGAATTTTTCTATTATCTCTTTTTGTTCTTTTTGGCTTAGACCTTTTGTTTTGTTAGAAGACTGGCCGATGAATATTGATGCTTTGACTTGGGGAATTGTTTCTAAATTTTTTATTATTGTACTTGCTGTTTCGCGGAATTGAGTAAAAATAAGGATTTTGCTTGAACTACTTGATTTGAATTCATTTTCTACTAGCTCATGTATTTTCTCGATTTTTGGGTGTTCTTGAGATTTTGTGAGTAGTTGTTGTAACGATATGCGTGCGGCATTAAATTCTGGACTTTTTACTAGTGTTTGAACTCCACGGCTTTTTTTCTCGTTAGATTGTTGAATTAGGCCGTTTAGATAAGTGTTTAGACCTGAGAGGGTTTGTGTTTCTAACAACTCTACTGCATGAGAGATTTTTATTGCTTGAGCACATAGGGACATCCCGTACATTGAATTTCCATCGCCTTGTTGAGTATGCATTGCTAATTTATTTTGCAATTGTAGCAATGTTATTTTGTTTACTGGGCCGAATAGCAATCTTCGTGACTTTAACTCGAAAACTTTTGATTCATATATTCTATTTAGAAGAATGCGGATTTCTATAAATTCTTGAGGGAATGGAACTTCTATTTTCTTGAAGTCTAGCTCTTGGAGATATTGTTTGACGTCTGGGGAGTCTCGAGAGCGAATTTCTACTTCTGAAATGTCTAGGTTCTTGCAGATTTGGCGGACTTTTTCTTGCTCTGATCCTGGACTTGCCGTCAAACCTAGAATACGAGGATTTTCTGCTTGTTGTTTGTAGTAATTTACGACATTAGTATAATCATAATTTTTTAAGCAGCGATGAGCTTCGTCAATTACAATTAGCGACACCTCCTTGAGATTGTAAAGTCCTTTTTTTATATCGTTCGCTATACATTGGGGTGTTGAAAATATTATGTCTGAGTTTTCCCAATATTCCTGTCTTTTTTTTGCGGGGACTTCGCCTGTAAATAAAGTTAGCTCGCCAAATAGTTCTGGAAGTTGTTTTTTGAAGGAAACTAGATGTTGTTCAACAAGAGGTTTTGTTGGGGCAAGTATTAGAGATTTAGATGCTGGAAATCTTTTTAGTCTTTCAATTGAGAGCATCATTGCGATTAGTGTTTTGCCTAAGCCTGTTGGTAAGACTACTAGGGTGTTGTTATCTATTGCAGTGTTAAAAATATCTTTTTGGTAATCTCTTGCTTCTAGATTTATCATTTTTATCTGTTGCTTGAAGTTTATTTAAACTTCTCTTTAAAGAATTATTGCCACGAATGTAAAGAGTGCGCTTATTATTGCTAGGGCTGTCCAAATGGCTTGAGAGCCATAGAAGATTTGCGCGCCGTCTAACTTTGAGAATGGGATCATATTGAAGAAGGCGTAAAATGCGGCTGCTTTTGCTATTAGATGAATTGGGGGAAAGAAATAAGCTATGAATGATAAAACGAGAACAGAGATAATTCCTATTGAGCCAATTAGTGCGGTGTGCCAGTCAGTCATTTCTGTAAACACGTAACCTGAAAGTTTTCTTTTGCTTCCTTTATGTGCTGAAGTTTCAAATGTTAGAAGAGTTGAGAACATTATCCAGCCAGCGCTTAGTAAACTTACTAATAATGAAAGGATAATTCCTAAGGGAATTGGTTTGTTCGTTTTTTGATGTGGCTTAAAGCCGAATCTGCTGAACAGCCATAACTCGTGTTCTACGCTTGCATTATATTCATGTGCTGTTAAAACTTTTGAATAGATATTTACCGCAATAATTATTGTTGCTGAAATTAATGCAAGGCCAATTGTGTTTAAACTACCCGAAAGCATATCTTTTAATGCAATAATTATTGTAAATGTGAAGATGGCGAGAAGGATTGCCCCAAACTCTTTTTTATCCATGCACATAGATTTGTCTATTTTTTATAAATGTATCTTTTCTATAGGTATTATTAAGCAACAAAAACTATTTAAAGCGGGAAAATTCTGATGATGTATGTTGAGAATTGAAAAGCTAACAAAAATGTTAGGAAAGCAGGTTTATACCTCTGAAGGTGATTACTTTGGGCAGGTCGAAGAGGTAAACTTGATTGATAATAAGATTGATGGTTGGCGCATCAGAGTGGGTAGCGGATTTATGGGTTCACTTGGCGGAGCAAGAGGAGTTATTATTCCACATCAGTTTGTTAAGGCTATTGGAGATGTATTCGTTATTACAAGAGGTTCTCTACCGAAAAGAGATGAAGCTGTAATGGATATGGCTTCTGGTGATGAAGTTAAGCTTTAAAATTCTATTATCCTTCCCTTCCATGTTCTGAAAAGCATGCCTTTGTCTGTTATATTTTTTAGATTTATTGAAGTCATATCGAAAATATATTTTTTCTTCCAAGAGACTCTTTGACGTTGATCAAGATCTTCTTTTGCCTGTTCAATACATATTTTTTTTAGTCTTTCATAGGCCCTTGTTTTATTTTCCAAGTCTTCTATGCCTATGATATTAAATCCATTTCCCTTATTTTGATAAAGGGCAAGATGATTATCCATTATTTTTGCAGCTGTGGAGTACCCAAGATTATAATCAATTGTTTTTTCCTCTGAACGATATGAATCATATAAATGGGTAGAGTGATATCCGAATTCTATCCACCCTTCTTTTATCAAAGGCAGAATCATTCGGTAGGGTTCTCTATTATGACCCGATTCTTTCTCTCTACTTATTCTGGTTAGTCGCTCTGCTGTCTTCAAGTACTTTCCGAGATTTCTCTGATTTACAACAATTACTTCGCTTTCTAGCTTTAATTCCATATTTTCTCATGTTTATTGGGTATAATTAATCCTTTTTATCTATTTTTAAGCTTTAAAGCAAATAATTATATACTTTATTGCTTTTTGACATAAATGCTTGATAAAAAAGATCTTAAGATACTTTACGAATTGGATAAGGATTCTCGTTTAACATTCTCGCAATTAGGAAGAAAAGTTGGATTGGGCAAGGAAGCAACTCGTTATAGAGTTAATCGCCTTGTAGAAAATAAGGTTATCAGGAAATTTGCTACTTACTTGAATTTTACTCGCTTGGGTTATCTAGGATATTCTGTTTATTGTAAATATAATTCTATAACTGACTTAAGGAAGGAGGAGTTGAAGCGTTATTTGCAGAATCATGAATCTGTTTATTGGATTTCGGAATTAGGCGGAAGATTTGATCTTGCCTTTTCTCTTTTTGCTAAAGATCCATTAGATTTTGATAGAGTTCTGAAAAATATTATTAATAAGTATCATTCTTTTTTAGCCGATATTACTTTTATCATTAAACTTGAGCCTCATAAGTATAATCGAAAATATCTTATAAAGCTACAACCGCCTGCTGATGATGAAGTTGTTCCAGCCATCTTAGGGGCTTATACTCCGTCGCTTATTGAAAAGAAAGTTTTGCAAAGTTTAACTAAAAATTCTCGAGTTACAGCCGCAGATATAGCTGATTCTATTAATTCACCTCTTTCTACCGTTCTTTATACTATAAGGAAACTTGTTAAGAACGAGATTATAGCGGGGTCTACTATTGTTCCCGATGTTTCCTTGCTAGGGCTAGAGTCTTTCCAAATCAATATTTCTACTTCTAGTTCTACTTCTGATGAAATGGCCTCTTTCTTTTCTTATTGTAAGGACCACTTGAATATTATCTTTGCAATAAAGGTATTGGGTTCTTGGAATTTAGAGCTAATTTATGAAATTGAAAATGCAAAACTTTTACAAGCTGCGATTGCGGAGATCCGTAGCAGATTT
This sequence comes from Nanobdellota archaeon, assembly GCA_038045385.1. Lineage (GTDB taxonomy): Archaea > Nanobdellota > Nanobdellia > Pacearchaeales > GW2011-AR1 > JBBSZK01. The sequence goes on along the minus strand of JBBSYE010000003.1, from coordinate 38,906 downwards.
GGCCATTTAATTAAAGATATTGAGATTTTGAATGTTTTTGATGATTGTCTAAAGTTAGATCATTATCCATTTAGAATAACTGGATGATTAGCCCAAATCTTTAAATACAAATCGTTCTATTGCTTGTGATGGCTGAGACAATAATAAATACACCGTTTGTTCAAGAAGTTATTCTGCCTTTTTTACTTGTGTTTGTTGTGATTTTTGCTATACTTCAAAAGACTAAAATTCTTGGAGATGGAAAGAAACAGATTGATGCGCTTGTTGCGCTTGCAGTTGGTTTGATTGTTATTTCATTTGGATATGCTACTGGAATTATAATCACTCTTGTGCCTTTCTTGGCAGTATCTGCGATTGTTATATTAGTGTTTATGATTTTATATGGTATGACTTTCCATGGAGATAAGAAGTTTGAGGTTCATAAGTATGTGATGGCCGTTATTGGAGGGCTTGTTGCGCTTGGCGTGATAGTTGTTCTGCTTTCTGCTACTGGGGGATGGATATATTTGAGAGATAATTTCTTTTATGATGCGGATGGGACATCTTCGATTTTAGTTAATGCAATTTTTATTGTTGTTATAGCTGTGGCTGTCGGGATGGCCGTATGGGGCGGAAAGGATAAGAAGGAATGAGTAATTTTTGGAAACATATTTAAATAGACTTTTGTTATTTATGTGATGATACTTGGGGAATTTATGGCTATACTTTCTTTACAAGATTTGTATTTTCAATGGGAAGCTGCTGGAATTTTTGAGTTTCTTCTTCCTGCTTTGTTAATTTTTGCTGTAATTTTTGGAGTGCTAAGTACTACGAGAATTATGGGTGCTAACAGAGGAATAAATATGCTTATCGCTTTGTCTATTTCGCTTTTGGCTATAAGAACGCCGATTGTTTCGCAGTTTTTCACTGAACTATTTCCTAATTTTGCGATTGGGCTCGCGGTAATACTCGCAGTGGTAATACTCGCTGGATTGTTTATTGCTGATAAGAATGCTACTGCCTTTTATAATACCATGATGTGGGCAGGTCTTGGAATTGGAGTTGTTGTTGCAATTATAGTTTTGAATAATAATAATTGGTATGGCTCTTTCTGGTGGCAGGAGAACTGGACTTCTATTCTTTGGGTTGTTGTGCTTGTGTTGCTATTAGGATTCTTCTTAAGTGACCCTAGTAAAAAAACGGATGCCGAAAGGAGAATAACTCTTCCCGTTGGATTTTTGAGGAATGACGAGTTTCCTGCACAAAAGGGGCACTAAATAATATTAAAAATGGTAGATTTATCTTTTGTCCCTTATTTTGCGCCGATTCTTGCTTACTTGCTTGTATTTATTGTGATTGTTGCAGTTCTTGTAAAGACTAAACTACTTGGAGATTATAAGTGGCTAGCTGTTTTTGTTGGGCTTGCGATGGCTACATTATTCATTGCTGCAGGAGGAGTGGTTGATTATGTTCTTACTATAACGCCTTGGATTGCCGCTTTGGTTATATCTTTATTTTTTATTTTGATGCTGACTGGATTTTTGGGAATGAAAGAGGATAGCAAGTTTGTTTCGCGTGTTGGAGTGGGGGCGGTTATAATTGCCGCATTGATATTTCTTATATCTGGATTTGTTGTTTATTCTTCTGTTATCTCTGAATATGTTCCTTTTAGCGATTCTTATATTGGAAATGATACTTCTGACTTGTTGTTTTCACCGAGGGTTGTTGGTGCCGTGCTATTGCTTGTGGTTGCAGGACTTGTAAGTTGGGTCGTTATGAAGGCTAAATAGAATATTTTGAAAATATAATTTAATGAGACTTTTGATGCTCTGGCTCGTGCTTTGCGTTTCTTGGTAGGAGTTTAGAGAATGTTTTCTGTGTTTCAATAAGTTCATTTTTTATATCTTGAACGTTTGTCACATAATCTCCAACTTTGCGAAGAATTGAGCTTTGAAGGATATCTATTGTTTTTTCAATTCTCTTTAATCGCTCGTCCATTGATTCGATTTTAGCTTCAAGCATAGACCTTATGTCAATAACTTTTTCAAGATATTTTCTTATTTCTGATAATTTTTCTGTAACTACTTGCTCGGAGATTTCAGTTATAACTTCAGAGCTTACACCTTGATATTGTTGTGGATATTGTTGTTGTTGTTCGTATTGAGGAGAATAAGCATATTCTTGAGCGGGCATTGGAACTGGAGCTTGTTGTTGGCTATATTGCATTTGTGCTTCTTGTCCGGGCATAGGGGCTTGCTGATTCATTATTGATGCTTGCATGTCAGATTCTTCTCTCACGTTATAAGAGGGATCTTGTGCTGGCTGCTCGATAGCGGATTTTATTTTTGTTTGAGATAATGCATCTGCTATGTCTTTGTATTTCATACCTCTTTGACGCATTAATTGTATTATCTGGTCTTCGCTCATTCCTTGAGATTGCATTGATTGGACGTCTTCGATTAGTGCCATTATTCGTTACCTCTGGAATTACGCATCAAGTCTAGTTGTCTTTGCAAAATAAGTAGCTCTTCTTTTCTTGCTAGCTCATCAGATTGTTGCGCTAGCCTTTGGAGAAATTCTTTCATTTTAATTTGTTCTTCTCTTGTTTCAAAGGCCATCTTTTTTAGCATTATAAGGTTTTCAAGAATTTCTTCTTTTGTTGAGACTAAATTCTGACCAATAAGAATAACTCTTTCTTTAAGAAGTCTTTGTTTTTCTTCCATATCGCGAATACGCATTTGGGAATCATTTTGAAGGCTAACTTGAGGATATTCTTCAGGCATGTTAATTTTAAGGACGTGATGTTTATAATGGTTTTGTCCTATAGAAATCTATTTAACTTTACCCTGTTGGATTGATTAATGCTTTTCAAACAGAACGCTCCGCTTTATGGCATTGAGATAGATAGGAAAGAGGGAGAGAGTGTTCTTTATGTTAATTATCTTGGCGCTAGTTTTGTGCCGTCTATATCTGATTCTGGAGATGTGATGGAGAGAACTATTGATACTCTTACTAAAAATCCGAATGTTTCAAGAATAGTTTTTGTTCAACAGAGAAATTATCATTATCCATTTGAGCAAGTTGCGTTGTTGGCTGAAATTGCTGGACTTTATACGCATTTGATAAAACAAGAGAATGTGCTTTCGCCTAGTAAGATGGCTATGTTTGGGCTACAGCAGGGGGCTTATGAGGAAATTTCTCATTATGTTAATCTTCTAAGGAGAGATCCATTAGGTTCTTATTTTGCCTTGAAAAGGAGAATCGCTTCGCTTGAGGGGGGAGATTTGAATCTCTTGAGATTTTTAGAGAGAATTAAAGAATTATTTGAAAAGACAAATTTGATAAAGAGATTCGTTACGGAATCTGGCGCCACTAGAGAGATTTATTCTTCAATATTTAGGCCAGATATATTGCCTAATTTTACTTTTACAAGACTTGTTGCACAGTTGCCTGAGAATGCCGAGCTAGTTCACCAGTATAGTTTGAAAGCGGACGAGGAAGAGGTAATTGTTACAATATTGAAGTTGGAGAATGATACTTCTTATTTTTATCATATTATGCCTCCTGAATATGCTTTAAGCGAGGAGCATCATTTACTTTTGAATCTTGGGCGACAGGTTTTGATTGAGCATCAGCCAAAAGCAGAAGAATTTACAGACCCTGAGAGAACTAGGGGGGTTTTCTTTAATGTCGCTAGAGATTTATTGAGCGAGTTGGCGCAGAGTAAGAAAATAAATTTAAGTTACAATGAATTGCAAAATTTGGCAAAGATTCTTGTTAGACAGACTATTGGTTTTGGACTGATTGAGGTTTTGCTTTTTGATGAAAACTTGCAGGATGTTTTTCTCAATGCGCCTCTTGCACAAAATCCAGTTTTTATAAGACATGCAGTTTATGGAGAGTGCGTTACTAATATAATTCCAAGTTATGAAGATGCTGAATCTTGGGCTGCAAAGTTGAGATTGCAATCTGGTAGACCGCTAGATGAGGCAAATCCAATTTTGGATACTGATTTGTATTACGGAAAAGTTAGAGCGAGAGTTGCAGCAATTCAAAGACCACTATCTCCGCAGGGAATTGCGTATGCTATAAGAAGGCCCAGAGATGAGCCGTGGACATTGCCTTTGTTTGTACATAATAAAATGATTAGTTCTTTTGCAGCTGGGCTTTTGAGTTTTTTAATTGATGGATCTAGAACGATGTTGATTGCTGGAACGAGAAGCTCGGGTAAAACCTCTCTCTTGGGTAGTTTGATGCTTGAAATTTTGCCTAAATATCGTGTGCTTGTAATTGAGGATACGCTTGAATTGCCTGTAGATTCGCTTAGAAAACTTGTTTTTAATATTCAACGTATGAAAGTTAGAAGCGCGCTTCTTGACACGACTACGGAAGTTGAAGCTTCAGAGGGAATTCGCGCTAGCTTGCGTTTGGGAGATAGCGCTTTGATAGTTGGAGAGGTTAGAAGTTCGGAGGCTAAATCTCTTTATGAAGCGATGAGGGTTGGAGCGCTGGCGAATGTAGTTGCTGGAACTATTCATGGAGCTTCGCCTTATGGAGTTTTTGATAGACTTGTTAATGATCTTGGCGTTCCGGTTACTAGCTTTAAAGCGACTGATATTATTGTCGTCGCTAATCCGATAAAAACGCCTGACGGGCTTCACTCGATGAAAAGAGTTATTCAGATTTCGGAAGTTAGAAAGCATTGGTCAAAAGACCCGCTGGAGGAGAATGGATTTGTCGATTTGCTTAAATATAATGTTGAAACTGATGAGCTTGAGCCAACTGATGCTTTGATTAATGGTGAATCTGAAGTGATAAAGTCTGTTGCTTCTCAAGTTAAGGGATGGGCTGGAAATTGGGATGCGGTTTATGATAATATTATTTTAAGAGGGAAGATAAAACAGGAGATTGTTGATGTTGCCGTTAAGAGTAAAAAGCTATGGCTTCTTGAGGCGAAATTTAATTCTCTTTCAAATAATGTTTTTCATAGTATTTGCGATGAAGTGACTAGAGAGAAAGGGTTGCCTTTGAGCCAGGAAGTTTTTCCAAGATGGAAACAATGGTTGATGCAGGAGATTAGTAAGTGAATTCTAGTTTTCTTTTTAATTGGAAAGAATTTTTTAAACCTACTTTCTGGAAGATAACTACTTCCATTATATTGCTTATTTTATTTGGAGCTTTAGGATTTGTCTGTCAACCTACCTATCTAGATTTTAATGGGACTTCTTTAGCTTGTGGACAGATTGGAATGGTTTTTTTTATTCCAGTACTATTTGGATTTAAATATCCTGTTTTATGGCTATTTTATTTTGCATTATTTTACCTTCTCATTTGTATTCTTTTTAATAATAAGAAAAGGAAGAAATAGGAGATTACTTGTTTTTATTATATTGCATGGGGCCTTTTAATTTTGATTGGATGTTAAGTTGCGATTCCGCCTAGGGCTACAATTGATAGAATCATTAGCGAGATTGTTGATATTATTGCGGTAATTATGTATAGAGTTATTCCGCGTTTTAGATTCTTTGCTAATTCGCTTTTTTCTTTTAGAGGGTCACGGCCAGCATCCACGGTTACTAGGGCGGAAGTGAGAATAAAAATTATTTCTATTATGTAAATGCCGATTGAGACTTGAATGAAGTAAGGAGGAATCATTTGTTTTACATCAAATACGCTTATTATATCGCTTAAGCTGCCGAGTCCTCCAAGGCTTTCTTCTTGAGTGCTCAAGTCTGCGATTATTTGTAATCTATTGAGAATGGAAGTTATCATTGCTGAAAGTCCGACGACAACGCCTGCTAGCAAAGGAGCGAGAAAGGTCATATTTGATTTCATATCCGAGACTACTTCTGCTAGCAAATCTCGGAGGCGTTCTTCAATTTTATGTATGTTCTTGACGTATTCTGAAATTGACATTAGAGAGCGTGCGGCAACTTCTAATCCTTTTTTTGCAGATTCTACTAGAATTTTCATGCTTGTTGCGATTAATGCAGAAGGGAAAAATATTATTGCGCCTCTTCTTGGATGGAATAGTGCGTCATTTACTGACATTCCTAATTGTTGAATATTTTGATTTACTAAAGAGAAAAATTGTTGTGTTCTTTGGCCTTGTGTTGTGCTTGCTACACGGGCAAATGCTATTTCAGCAGGTAAGCCATCACCTAGTCTGTTTCCCAACTGGAAGAGGGAATTTGTGAATTCGTTCTCTAACTCTTTTGTTTCATTTCTTGCTATTATTAGTGATTTTGTTTTTTCTGAATAGGCTATGTAAAAGAATAGGGCTAACCCGATTGGTATGAATAAACTTAATAGAACTCCTATTGGGCCAAATGGTCCTATTGTTTCTCCATCAAGCTGTTTAAAGTCAAATATCTTTATTGTTGATGATGCTTCGCCGAGAATGTTTAGGCCTATTTCTGATAGAGTATAGTCTGAGTCGAGTCCGAGAGTAGAGGTGAGAAAGTTAATTTGAAATATAAATGGCAATAATCCTAGTAGAATTAGAGGTATTGCGACGAATGAAGCTTTTATCCAGGGTTTTTTTGAGATGAAAGTGTAATATTGCGGATTTTTTTCTAGGACGGAAGATTCGCCATAACCTCCTGGTCTTTTTAACAGAACTTCAGAGGTCATGTAAAATACGAAGAAGGGGATTAAGATGTTGAAAATTATGAAAACGTGAGTCCATTGGAAGACCCCGCCTAAAAGTGTTGATGCCAAAGGCAATAAGGCCAGACCGAGAGTTGGTAATATTATGCCGAGCATGTAGATATTTGTCAGAGGTGACCGAATCTCTCGGCTATACTTGAGCATTTTTTCATAAACTCCGTCTAAAATTACTTGGAGTGCTTTTTCTAGAGTTTGAACTCTTCTTGAGTCTGATGGTTCCAAAAGACTTGATTCAATAAGATGAAATGCTTCAATGAATTCAGGAGCGTAATCTCTCCAGGTTTCTAAGTAGCTATCTAGAGATTGTTTTAGACTTGAGAATCTGCCGACTTCTACGTCCCAGAAAACTTTTTTTAAATCTAAGGAGAGCGGAGCTTCAAGGTGATTTGAAGCGAATTCTATTGCTCGCTCTAGATTTGAGGTGTGTTTCATATAGACTACTATGTATAATATTGCTGGAACCATTTGCGAGCTTGTTTTGAGTCGCCATTCGCTCGCTAATCTTTTAGGCATGGAATATGTGTAGTAGAATACGAAGACGCTTGTTAGCATTCCGAGAAATGCAAAGAGTAGTGGAATTTCATCTGTGATAAAGAATATTGCAACAGAACTAAGCATAACTGTGAAGAAAATTACTAATAAAGAGAATACTGCCAAAGTTAACGCTTGGCTTGGAGTTACTTCAAGATGAGCGATATCTAGTTGGCGTTGCAATCTTATGGCGTCTTTTGTGGAGACTTTTAGTTTTATTATGTTGCCGAGAGTTTGAGTCCACCTACGATAACGTGAAATTTCTGGAAGCATGTCCTCTTTGAATTGGAGATACTCACTTGAGTCGCTACTGCTAGAAATCTCGGACTCTATCCTTGAGCTATACTTTCTTAGAATGTCGTCTGTTGAACTCATCTCTTTTCAATTATTATTATGAGTTGGTTGTTATAAAGGTTAGGTTTATAATTCTCTATATACTAAAGGTTTAATGGTTGGAAGAGGACAAGCGTGGGATTTTTTTACTAAGTTAATTATTGGCGTTTTGGTGCTTGTGATAGTGATGGGGATTTATATGGTTCTTTCTGGGAAATACGAGGGCGCAATTGAATTTTTTAGAAATCTTTTGAGGTTCGGATGAAAAGAGGAGATACAGATACAAGATTTCCGTTAGTGCAAGTTGTTTTAGTTGTGCTTGTCATTGCTTCAACAGCTTTGTTTTTTTCGAATAATGATTTTAGAAACAAATTTGATTCCATTCTTCCAGGGTTTGGCGAGCCTTCTGACTTGGAGAGTAAAGAAATTATTGTGAGATATTCGCTTGCTGATGGTAGCGTTGGATATTATACTGGAGTAGAGTGGAAAGCGATTGATTCTGAAGGAGGATTAAGAGCGAATGGGAATGTTTTGAATGGTGAACAATTAGTTAAAGATTTTGAAGATTATTATTTTTCTACTGCTAATAGTGGAAAGTATTCTGATGAGTTTAAAGAACTGGGGATAAGAGAGGTGCCTTTTGTTATTGCTCCTCCAGATGGACAGAAAAATGAACAAAATAATTTTTTACTTGGTAGAGCAGTTATTGAAGAATTTTATAGGATTTCTCCTGATAAGTCTATGGATGAAGAAGGTTTAGTGTTTGGGAATATTTTTCGTGTTGGCGAGATTGGTGATTTTGAAAGAAATTTGTTTTATTTAAATGATGAAAATAATTTCTTTGTGAGCGGTTCCTTTTTAGAGTCGCAAGATGAATTTATTAAAACTGGCTATATCCTAAATGATGTTGCTGTAATTTACCCAGAGGCTGTTTCAAGATTGCTTGATGTACAAACTTATCTAAGGGCTTTAGAAATACATGGGCTTTATTTAGATAAAAGAGATAATTATTTTTATGAGGCTGGAAGAAAGACGGCATTTTCAATTAGAGACTTTGAGGGAAAATTATTTGTTTATTATGGAGATACTAAACTTGATATGCAGGTAGGTTTTAGTGATGGCGACAATGAGAGAGTTATAAGAAGTTATTCTGAAAATTTTATGGATTTCAAGCAGTCAAGTACAAAGAATGAGCTTTTAATTATTCAGAAAATAATAGAATGGAGAGATGCTATTTTCAAAGTTCCAATTGAAATTCATTATGCGGAAGGGAGCGAGGAAACGAGTGAGAGTGCGTGCGTTGAAAGGCCTAAAGATGGAAAGCCATATTTGATTGTTAGACTTAATTCTGAAAATTTTGAAGGGGTTTGTGATGTTGCGTAAAGGGATGGCTGGAGAATCTATCGGAGAGCCTACTACAGGCTGGATATATTGGTTAATTTTTCTTATTCTTGCTATTGCCGCAGCGTCTTATCTTATTAAGATATTAACGACGTAATTAATATCGTAATTGTTATAAACTGCGTTTCAGTATAAGAATATGAAAAGAAGAGGTTTTTCTATGGTTATTGTTGGTTTAATTTTATCGCTTGCAGGGCTTCTCATATTATTGGGATATGTTTATCTTATCAATGATGCAGGACTTGCAAAAAAGCAGGCGTGCAAACTTTCTCTTTATACAAGGGCTACAGCTTCAACTTCTTTTCAGTCTGGACTTCCTTTGAAATGTTCTACAGAGAAGATTTGTATAACTGAAAGCGGAGGAAAAGAGAGTTGTAAGGGGCTTGCTTGGGATGATGATGTTAAGGTCGTGAAGCTTTCTGGAAGCCATCAAGCAAGAGCGGATAAGATAGCAGAGATAAGTGCGAATGCACTTTATGATTGCTGGGATATGATGGGACGAGGGAGATTGGATATCTTTGGAGTCGCTCATCCGCTTAGCTTTAGTGATGAAACTGAAGCTAAATCAAGATGCGTGATTTGTTCAAGAGTTGCTATATCTGAAGAGCTTTCTAATAATGAAGACGTTATGGGGTTGGTTGATTTGAATGGATATCTTGTTAAGAATAATGTGCCTGGGCAGAGTAGAAGTTATTGGGATGTAATTCAAGATAGTTCTGGAGCACAGACATTTACGGGAATTGATTTTGCGGAATCTGAACAGGAATTAAGAGATAGTTTGAATGATAATGAAGATAAAGAGTTAGATAAAAAGCTTGCCGAGCTTAGAGATGACTCGCAGAATAAAAACGAACTTGCTTATGTTTTTGCACAACAGAAAACTCCTCTTGATGCTATTGGGGGATTGACTTCTGGAGCGAGGGACTCTACAATTGCTATAGTGGGATTACATAGTGTAGCTGGAAGCATTCCTCTTGTTGGACCAATTCTTAAAAAAGGATTAAATTCTCCAGTTGCTCTGATAGCCCAGGCTTTTGTTGTTGGAGGGGCTTCGGTTTATTCTTCTCATATTGCATATGGAAATCAGCAGGCATCTGCGCTTTATTGCGGAAAGTTTTCTTCTTCTGCTGAAGCGGAAGATGATAGAGAAGGATGTTCTTTAGTTCGTGCTGTGCCGTATTCTGCTGAATCTGTCAATAAAATTTGCAATGTTATTGAGGGAGATTTATGAGAAGAGGAGATTTGCTTGTTGAGAATACATTTGGTACTCTAATTGCAGTGGTATGCGTTTTTTTGCTTATTGCTGGGGGATTTTATGTTTATAATAATTTTATTACAAATAAAGCAGAGAAGAATGCTAAAAAGACACTTGATGAAATTGTTTCTGTTTTAGAAAGACTTGATAATGGTCAAACAACTAGCTTAACTTTACAGGGTTTTTCTGATGCGGATAATTGGTATATTGTTGCTTGGAGCGAGGAAGATAGGGGAAGACCGGAGAAGTGTGAATTTGGGAATTGTTTATGTATTTGTAATGGGGTTTCAAAAGAGGATTGTCAAAATCTAGGAATTTGTAATCAATATAAAGATAATGGCGTTTTTGTTGAGAGTTATTACCCGAATTCTGAGTTGAATTATCCTGCGGGCCAGACTAATACTTTTTATCCTTCTCCTAGAATTGCATGCGTTCAATTAAAGGAAAACTTGTATGATGTTTTGTTAATCAAATCTCAAGATTTTATTAAATTGGAAGTTGTTTCTGGGGAAACTGAAGAGGCTAATTTGCCTAGAGTTTGTAAGGTTGTTTCAGAAGGAGAAGATTTTAGCTTAAATGACGAACCTTTTAGGTAGTTTTAAATTGTCTTTTTCTCTTTTAAAGTGATGAATAAAAAAGGTATTGGAGAGGTTGAATGGACTTTAGCTTATATTCTTGTGACTCTTGTATTTTTTGCGGGAATGTGGTATTTTGTTTCGGCACAGCAGGATAATGTTAGTTATTGGGAGGATTATTATGCTAAGCAGATTGCTTTGATGCTTGATGGCTCGAGCGAAGGAAGGGAATATTATATTGATGTTACTCAAGGTGTTGGAATTGGACTGAAAAATGGAAAAAATAAGGATGATATTTTTAGTTTTGATAGCATAAATAAAGAAGTAATCGTCAGTTTGAAGTCTGGCTCGGCGACAAAGTTTTCTTATTTTTCAAATATAGATGTTAAGGATAAAGAAGTTTTGCTTGTTTCTGGAGGGGTTGATACTAATCAATTGCATTTTAAAACATGAATAGAAGGGGGAGAGAGCCAGTGATGTTTTTCAGTTTTATGATGCTTTTGGTGATAATAGGAGTTGGGGTTGTTAGCGGAGTTCTGCTTTTTTATGGTGATAGATATGATGTTAGAGCTCTTGAGGCAAGGATAATTTTTGATAAAGTTTTTGCTTGTGCTGAAAAAAATGATTTTTTTGCTGATGATTTTAGACTTGAGAAATGTGGGCTTTTGGAAGGAGCTTTTAGGGGAGAGCATTTAATTTACATTAAAAGAAATGATGGGATTGAAAAATATTTTGGGAATTATGATTTTATTGTTGAATGTGAACTTGAAGGATTGAAAGAAAGGCAAGATGGGCCGGTTTGTTTGAATGAAGATATCGAAAATGAATTTGGAAGTTATAAAATTATTGTGGGAAGTAAGCAGAATGCGAGGAGGACTTTAGAATGAGAAGAGGGCAGATAGGACAGACTATTACTTTTGTACCTGTTTTTATTTTGACTATATTGTTAATGTTTTTATTCGTCGCTATAAGTGCAGGTTTTTGCATTGTTAAAGAGTGTAAATCTTCTAATTCTCTTGATGTTGATGTTGTTAGCGAGAGTCAGATTGAATCGCGGGTCTTGGGGGAAATGTTTTTCTCCGATAGTGTTGAGTTTAATGGTGAAGATATCAAGATAAGAGATTTTTTGATTGGGCTTGATTTGATGACCTCAAATAATAAGAAAGAGCAATTTGAAGACTTTAAGATCATTCAGGATAAATTTTCTTCTGCTTATGGTTGTGGCGGCAAGAATACTTTGTTAATTGGGAGATATCAAGCGAGCACTGGAAATCTTGGAGAGATAGTTTATGATGATAAAAGTGGAGTTCCGGTTATGTTGCTCGTGGATTATCCTTCAACTGACTTGAATGGTATAAATGCTAACTTGGGGAATTTTGATTCTTTTTTCCCTTTGACTACTGAATCTAAAGACTTGCATTCTGTTGTTTCTCAAGATGTTGATTTTGTTTATCTGGATGGCAGCTTTGCGGAAAGGAATGGGGATTTTGTTATAATTGTAAAGGGGAATTTGAAATGTTGAATAGAAAAGGGCATATTCCGAGCATTATGGCTTTCATTGTTGCGGTTGTTCTAGTTATTGCTGTACTATTTAGCCATGCTTCTTTTAAGAGCGTAGTGGGGAAGGATTTTGTGGATACTTTAAATTTACAGGCTGAACTGGAGTTTAAGGAGAGATATGTTAAAAGTGTTTTTGAGCGGAGCTTAAATGAGGCGGTTGATGCGACTGAAGAAAAAGGTTTTGTTGGATTTTGTGAGGAATTTAAGGGAAATATTGAGGAGAGAAGCACTAATGACTTGGAATTTGGGACATTTTTTGTTAATGTTAGAAATTGGGATTGTTCTCTTTCTATTAATGGAGAAATTAGAGTTTTAACTTTGCCTGAATTTGAGATTGAAGTCTTACAAGACGGAAGCAAATTCATTGGAAGATATTCTTTTTCTGCTGAAATTTTGCCTAGTGGAAGAGTGCAATACATTTATAAATAATAGTCAAGTAAATTCTTTATGAATGGTAAAAGGGGCCAAGAGTTGTCAATTTCTACTCTTGTGCTTATTGTGCTTGCTGTTATTGTATTGGTTTTGATAGTCGTGGCTTCGACTGGCGGATTCAGCAGAATTGGAGATTTTTTCGCTAATCTTGGAGGAGGAAAGTCTAACGTGCAGACGGTTATTCAAGGATGTCAAGTAGCTTGTCAGACTAATAGTAATTATGATTGGTGTACGAAGGGAAGAGACGTTAGCTTTACTAGTGAGGATGAAGCGAAGGATTCTGGTTTAGTTCAGGCTCCGCTTGTACAGAGTGGAAGAACAGTTAAGGGAGTTACTTGCGATAAAATTGCTTCGGTTCCTTCATACCAATTGAGTTGCGATACGATAACTACTTGCTCTGCTTCTTGATAACATGGACTACGCAAATCCTCAAAGAAGGAAAAATAAAAATGATAGAAAAGCTAAGGCTAGAGCGGGTCGATACAAGGTTGGCGGTAAATATCGTTCGGCTAACATTCAATCTGCTAAGTCCAAGTAAAAGTATAATTTAATAACTCTTTTTTCTTTTCTTAACGATGGAGTTGATGATTCTTTTTATATTGGCTTTTGCTTTGATAGTTATTGCGACGTATCAGGATTTGAGAACTACTGAAATATCTGATTGGTTGACTTTCTCGCTTATTGGCTTTGGTTTATCTTATAGGGCAGTTTATGCATTTTTTACTAGTTCGGGAGAATTCTTTTGGTTTGGATTAGCGGGATTTGCTTTGTTTTCTGCTTTGGGTTATCTCTTTTATTATGCGCATGTTTTTGCAGGAGGAGATGTAAAGTTATTGATGGGACTTGGAGCAGTTATTCCTGCTCTGTCTTATAGTGAGTTATTATTTTATGGAATCTTGATGATTGTTTGCATCTTTTTACTTGGAGCGATATGGAGTGTGGTATTTACTTTTATTCGCATTGCGAGAAAGCCGGGAAATTTTGGAAGCTATTTTCTTAAGGAGATGAAAAAGTCAAAGAATATACTTTTACTGTTTGCAATTACGGGCTTATTGTTCTTTATGGGTCTGGGGTATTTTGAATTTATAGTTGGCTTGATTTTTGGAGTGTTAATAATTATTTCTGGAATTTTATTTGTTTATGTTCGGGCTTTTGAGAAGCATTATTTGATTGTTAATAAAAAGCCAAGTGAGTTAATTGAGGGAGATTGGCTTGTTGGCGATATTATTGTTTCTGGGCGAACGATAAAGAAGAGTGTTCATGGGCTTACTGAAAAGGAGATTGCTTTTTTGAGAAAGCATAATAAGGGCGTTATTGTGAAGGATGGAGTGCCTTTCACACCAGGATTTTTGTTTGGATTTTTACTTTTTATGCTAATATATTTTGAATATATTTCTCTCGCGATACTTGGATTTTGAATTTGCTTTTCTTTAGTCTATTACCAAGGAAATTTTTCTTGTTTAAACCAGAATTGCCCCGTTTCTTTTAGCGTGATTATTCTTTTGTAAATATCTTCGGCAGCTTGTTCGGGAGTTATATCTGCTCCTTTTCCACCCATATCTGTTTTTACCCATCCGGGATGAATAGATGCAACAAGAATATTTTTGTTTTTTAGTTTTGATGCTAGAGAAATAGTGTACATATTTAGGGCTGCTTTGGAAATATTATAGTCTGGGTGATTAGCATGATGGGTTCCCTTGTAACTTAATGAGCCTGCTCTCGAAGATATATTAATTATTTTTCCGGAACTATTCATTGAGGGAATTAATTTTTCTGTTAAATTTATTGTTCCAAAGAGATTTACCTCTAAAACCTTTCTTAGAACGTCTATACGAATTATATCATCTTCAAAACCGCCCCAGATACCTGCATTATTGATTAAAATATAAATTTTCTTATTTAACTTCAAGAAGTCACTAACACATTTTTCAATACTTTTTTCAGAAGAAAGGTCGAGTTTTAGCATAGTCAGATTTTTATGAGCAAAAGGAATTGTTCCGGATGTTGAAGTTCCGATAACGCTATAATTTTCTTCAAGGAATTTTTTTGCTAATGCTTTGCCTATTCCTCGGCTTGCTCCAGTTATGAATAGTGTTTTTTGTGTAGTCATTTAGCCAAAAGCTCTTCTATAATCTTCTATCTTTGCAGAGGATATTCCTTCTATTGCGCTTAGCTCATGTTCAATAACATCAGTATCTTGTTGTTCTGGCCATGCAAACTTGATATTCATGGCTTTTAGGCCGAAGGCAATTGGTTCTATTGTGAATGAGATATTAAGGGCTTTGTGTTTTTCAAGACGTTTTATTGCTTCATGTTTTACTTTTTCAAAGTCTGTTTCTAGACCTGTGGGCATTAATCTTACAATTACCGCTGCTATTCCAACCATTATTTCTTTTGTTTATGATGGTTTTTAAGTCTTGTTGCTTGCTATATTCTCTGCATAACAATACTTTTAAAGCTGAACATGTAGAATTTGGAATGGATAAGTATGAGCAACTAGTTGAGAGGATTGCGAGTTCTACTGGAGTTTCATCTGAGGAGATTGATAGGAAAATTGAGGCTAAACGGGCTAAGCTATCTGGGCTTATCTCGAAGGAAGGGGCTGCACAGATTGTTGCTGCTGAGCTTGGGGTGAGTTTTGATAATCAAAGGATGAAATTGGGAGAGTTAAGTGAGGGGATGAGACGTGCGAGAGTTTTAGGAAAGATAACTAAGGTTTTTCCTGTGAAATCTTATGAAAAGAATGGGCGTTCTGGTAAGATAGGGAGTTTCTCTTTGGGAGATGAAAGTTCAAATGTTAGAATTGTTTTATGGGATAATAGCCATATTGATTTGGTTGATAATGGGACTTTGAAAGAGGGAGATGTTGTTGAAATTTCAAATGCGGCAGTTAGAAACGGAGAGTTACATCTATCTGCTTTTTCAGAGGTAAAGAAAAGCGAGGAGAGTATTGGAGAGGTTAAGGAGAATGTTACATTTGTTCAGGGTAGTTTCAAAGAGCCAAAGGCCGGGGCAAGTATGAAGGCTAGAGCGGTAATAGTTCAGTTGTTTGATCCAAAATATTTCGATGGGAAGGATGGAGAGAAGCGTGCTTTGGTGAATGCAGTTTTGGATGACGGCTTTGAAACTATTAGGGCAGTTCTTGGACCGGAGCAAATAATGCAATTAGGAATAAGTGAGGAAGAACTATTTTCTTTGGAGAAGTATAATTCTATCAAAGGAAACTTTCTTGGTGAAGAGAGGTTTTTTGGGGGAGTTTTGAGAATGAATAGTTACTTCAATAAAGTGGAGTTCTCTGTTAAATCAATAGAAGGAATAGATGTAGATTCTTTAGTAAAAGAACTTGAGCAAAAGGTATAATCTTTTATACTTACAATCTTTCTTTTTTCATGCTTTTTAAGACGCACTTAGTGATTGGTTTTTTCGTGGCTTTATTCTTTTTGCCTAATGTAGTTCATAAGTTTCTCTTTATACCGATGGTTTTGATTGCGACTATCCTTCCAGATATATATTCTGCTTTTTCAAAAGCGGGAAATAATTATGTTGGTAGAGCGGTACAGATTTTTACTAAGCACCGAGGATTGCTGCATAGTTTTACTTTTTGCTTTGCTTTAACTTTGCTTCTAGTTTTTTATCTTCCTACGTTTGCTCTTCCTTTATTTTTAGGATATGCTACTCATTTGCTTTTAGATAGCGTTACTAAAGAAGGGATAAGGCCTTTTTGGCCATTGAAGAAAACTTCACAAGGGAAGTTGCCCGTTGGAGGGGCTGTTGAGGAAGCTATCTTTATGTCCTTCGTAGTGATAGATCTTATATTTTTGTTGTCTTTTTTCATATAGTTGGTCTTGCTATAATCTTTATAAAGAGTGAAGCGTGAAATTTGATATGGCGAAAAGCGACGGCATTGGAGAGGAAGTAAAAGAGGAAGCGAAACTAACTGATTTGCCAGGTATTGGGCCCGGAATTGCGGCTAAGCTTGAATCTGCTGGAGTTCACGATTTGATGAGTCTTGCTGTTTTGAGTCCTAGTTCTCTTGCGGATCTTGCTGGCGTTGGAGAAGGAGTTGCAAGGAAGGCAATTTTAGCGGCAAGAACTTTGATGAATCTTGGATTTATTGATGGTTCTGAATTTGAGAGAAGAAGGAAAGATGTTCATTATATAACTACAGGATCAAAAAATTTAGATAATCTTCTTGGAGGTCGAGGAATTGAGTCTAGAGCGATGACTGAAATTTATGGAGGTTTTGGAAGTGGAAAGACTCAATGTGCGTTAAGTCTTGCGGTGAATGTTCAGATGCCAAAGGATAAAGGTGGTGCTGAAGGAAAAGCAGTGATAATTGATACTGAAGGGACTTTCGTTCCAGATAGAATAAAACAGATTGCTTTGGGAATTGGGGCCGATCCAGATAATGTTTTAAAAAATATTCTTATTGCGAGGGCTTTCAATTCAGATCATCAGATTTTGCTTTTAGAAAAAATTGGAGAGATGATTAAAAATGGAGAGCCGATAAGGCTTGTCATAATTGATTCTTTGACTGCCCATTTTCGTGCTGAATTCTCTGGGAGAGGACAACTTGCAGATAGACAACAGAAGCTGAATAAGTATTTGCACCAACTCACGAGAATGGCTGAACAATATAATCTTGCGGTGCTTGTTACTAATCAGGTTATGTCAAATCCTGCTATGATGTTTGGAGATCCGACGACTCATGTCGGAGGGCATATTGTTGGGCACGCTGCGAAATATAGAATTTATCTTCGTCGTGGAAAACAGGGTTCTAGAGTTGCAAAGATGATTGATGCACCCAACTTGCCTGAAAACGAGGCTCAATTTTATGTTACTATTGCCGGCGTTAGAGATGAAAGTGAAGATAAAGATTAATTTTTGATATAGAAAACTCTTTAAGCTTGTTTTTAGGGAAATTTCTATGAATGATTGGATAGTTGAAGCTAGGGAAAATTTATCTAATCAGGAAGGCGTAGAAGAAATTTATTTTGATAAGTTTTCTGTTCTTGTTAATTCTGAAGGTAAGTTTGTTTCTAGGGGATCCTATTCTTCTCCAGCTATGCCTATTTTTTTAGAGAGTCTTGTTCTTCAGGCAGGAAGAGATTCTGCTTCATTGAAAGTAGAGACTAGGGCAATGGCTGAGAGGCTTGATTGCAGCCCTATTGATTTGAAACGTGTTAAAGAATATCAAACTAGTGATGAAAGGGGAAAAATGAGGGTTAATCTTTCAAAACGCGCAAGGAATTTTGTTAGGGAAGTTGATCTTCTTTATAAAAAATTTGAAAAAAAATTAAATTTTCTTTTACTGCTATCTCCTCATACATTTTGTCAGATTGAAAATGAGCTGGCTGAGCCTGTTGTTATAGGTGCAGTTAATCAATTAACTTCTTTGGATCATTATGGTGCTCCTTCTGGCGGATGGAGAAGGTGTAGGCCTTATACTCTTCATGGTTGTGGCGACTTTAGAATGGAAGTTATGGGTTATCTGAATGTCGAGAGGCCGAGATTTAAGTTGAAAATTTTTGCTAAAAATCGGCTCTATGGTCTTGAAGATAAGCTAGATCTTGAAGGATTATTTCAAGAGAATGGATTTAAGGGAGTGGTTCATTATCATGTTGAAAAGTCAGCTACTTTTGGCGCTTTAATCAAAGAAGGAATTATCTGGCCAGAAGCAACTAATATCGACCATATTGAAATATCTCGCAATCCTGATAGTAAAGCAATAATTGCCGATTTAGGTGAAGGAAAGAAAAGAACTTATTCTGATGTATTAGGGGATAATTTTGTTGCGGGAACTTTTGATTTTTGGAGAGATAATCCGGAGGTTCTTGGTGGTCCTGCTTTATCGCAACTTTTGAGAGCTGTTGAAGGCGATAGTCGAATAAGAGATATTCAGTTGAGATCTCTTGCATAATAAAGTTAATGCCCCTACGAGGAATTGAACCTCGCTCAACTCCTCCGCAAGGAGTTATTCTATCCGATAAACTATAGGGGCTTAGAAAAAAGAGAGATTGAGGGTTTTTAAGAGTTGGGTTTAATCATGAGGAAGTCTTAATGGGCTTCGCTTTTCGCGTTCTGTTGCTTCTTTGTTAAGTGCGTAATATTGTGCATACATTCTTATTGTGCTCATTAAAGTATGAAGTGTTTGGTATTCTTTTGTTAGTTCTAGGTCATTTTTGTGACCCATTTGCATGCCCGAATCTGCGTTAACTCCTTCATCAACTCCGATTGCTTTAGCAAGAGTTCTTATTGAATTGTATAAATAAGAATCATCAATTGGTATGTCTGGAACAATAATTTCTGGAGTTTTCTTTTCTTTCCCAGATTCAACATATGATTTTATTTCTTTAATTCTTGCAGATAATTTTTCTGATTTGAGTTCAATTTGCAAAATTGTTTCTATACAATTGGTCCATATTCTAACATCATCTTGCATATGTTCTCTATGTGATATCATTAGAAATGTTTGTCTAAATCTTTTTTGTAGCTATGGAGTTCTTTTGAAGTAAACCATAAAGCTATTTCACGTTCTGCTGATTCTACACTATCTGACGCGTGTATCAAATTTCTTAAAACTCTAGATTTATCGTTTGCTAGAGTATATGACTCTATCATTGCATAGTCTCCACGGATTGTTCCTGGAGAGGCTTGGCGTGGCTCTGTGGGTCCGACTATTTTTCTCACTATCTCTATCGCATGAGGCCCTTCTAAGACTAATGAGATCACTGGGCCTTCTTTTAAAAATTGGGCGTTCCAACCTTGGATCATGCTTCCATATTGAATGTGATCTTTGTAGGGAAAGTTTTCTCCAAGAGATTCTTTCGTCTTTTTAGTTTTGTCGTAAACATTTCTTGCCCATTGCTCATCAAGAAAATAATGTTTCTTTGCTAGTTCTTCGTTAGCCCAGGCCATCTTTAATCCGATTATTTTTAAGCCTATTTTTTCAAATCTAGAGATTATTTCGCCGATTAATGATCTTGAAACGCCATCAGGCTTGATTAGAACTAATGTTTTTTCTATGACCATTTTACCTTGAGGAAAAATGTCGTTTTAAATATTGTTATGTTACAGTTATCTTTCTTCTTCGTTATCTATTTCTATTAGAAATTGATCTTCTAATTTTGAAAATTGTGCATCCCAGTTATTTTCACATCTTGAGCATTCTGGGAAGTGTCGTAATTGATGCCATTCTATTAGACACATAATTTCATTGTTGTCCCATATATTGTTCAAGATAGTCATTAAGTAGTTTTTCGCTTCTACCTGGAATTATGTGGCTTTGTTCATCAAAATATTGGCTCATTATCTTACTATGGAGAGTGTAAAGTCTTAGCATTCTTTCGCGATATTCTTTTTTTCTTTCTTCAGCTATAATATTCACTCTTTCTAATGTTATAAATAACTTTGCTAAATTATTAAAAAGCTCTTTTCTATTGATTTTTATGGATATTGCTGAAGAGCTTGAACTTTTGAAGCTTGAGATATTGCGTGATAAAGATTTGCCTCTTGCTTCTAGTGCTAAGAACTTGGTTTTTGGAAAGGGAAATCCTTGTGCAAAAATAATGTTTGTAGGCGAGGCTCCTGGAGCAAACGAAGACTTGCAGGGATTGCCTTTTGTTGGTGTTGCTGGGAAAAATCTTGATAAGCTACTTGCGAGAACTGGATTGAGCCTTGAGGATGTTTTTATTGCGAATATTCTGAAATATCGTCCTCCTGAGAATGCACCTCCTTCTAAAGAGCAGATAAAATCACATACTCCTTATCTTATTAGACAGATAAAGATTATTCGGCCTGATGTAGTTTGTTCGCTGGGAAATTATGCGACTAAGTTCTTTCTTGCTGGGCTTAATCCTGAATTGATGGAGAAACAGCTCGGGATAACGAGCGTGCATGGAAAGACGAGAGAGATTGAATTTGAGGGTTTGAAATTTAAGTTGATTCCGTTGTTTCATCCGGCGGCGATTATTTACAATCAAAAGCTTTTGCCTTTATGGGGAGGAGATATGGAGATTGTTAAGAAAGAGATTGGACAGAGGAAATTGATTTAAAGCCATTAAATATGGGTTTTTATGGCTGTATTTAATGTTTTGAGTTATCTTTGTCCGAAAACTGCTCTTGCTGTTTGCTATTGTTGGGAGCTAGGTTTTGTTGGAACTGGGAGAAATTCTGAAATGGCTTTGGCAGACTTGGAGGCAGTCTTGAGAGAAAAATCAGAGAAACCGGTAAATATTTCTTTTGAATCTCTTGATGATAATTTAGTTGGGATGTTTGCTCAAGAGATATTTTTTGATTCGCAAAGAAATCCAGACATTATTATTTCTGAAGCTGGCTTGCATAAATTACATGTTTATTATTGTTCTTCTGGATTGGTAAAACTGCTTAAAAGCAAGATTAGAGAAGATGATAAAAATCGTTTGTTTGATATTTCTCCTGTTCCAGAGAATGATATTCCTTTCTGATTATATCTTAGAGAATGATTTTATTTAATTCTGTTATTTGTTCAAAATCTTTATCTTTTGTGACGAGTATTGCGTTATTTTCTATGGTCTGGGCAGCTATAAATAAATCAGCAAGCGGAAGCTCATAGGCGTTTTTTAGATGAGCGAGGTAGTTAGCAGTTGATTTATTTGTTTGCATCATGTCAAATTTTTCAATAAAGGCTGATGATTTTTCTTTATTTTTTTCAGATTTTTCCTTTAAGCCAACTATAAATTCAAAGTAAGAAATGAAACTTATCTTTGCTGGGGCAGGATATGTTTTCTTTAGTTCCCTTATTTTTTCTATTGTTCCAATATATGCCCTTTCTATGTCTATGAGAATAGAAGTATCAAGAACGAGGTACATTTCTGAATCCCCATTCTTTTCTTATCTTTCTTGAAATTTTATGCATTTCTTCGGCTTCTTTATCAGAGATTATCCTTTCCCCTTTGAGAATATCTTTCCAGAAATAACTTGCATTTTTTTCGTATTCTTTTAGCATGGTTTCAAATAGCTCACCCATCGTAGTTCTCCTTTTTATAGCTAGAAGTTTGAATTTTAGCCAAGTTTCTGCATCGATGCCCTTTATTGTCTTTACTTCATTTTCCATAAGGTATTACTGTAATACCAGTATTTAAGTTTTACTATTTTAAAGGAAAGGCAAGGCGTTTATATCTTCGCCTTCGTTTTTTAGAGGAAGTATTTCTATGGCTATTTGCTCGTTTTGAAATTGGGCATTTAAGTCTGAGATTGTTTTGTGCAGATCTTCTAAATTTTTGTGGAATATTTGAATGTAGACGTTTGGCTTTCCGAATGAGGTCATTAAAGAATCTATGAATTCGTTTTGTCTTGCAAATTGCTTTAACTTGTTTAGAGAGTTTTCGGATATGCTATGCAGAGTTATAAGAAGAATGCTGTAAAAGTGTCCAATTTTTTCCATGTTAAAGTAGGCTCTTGTTGAAAGCAAGACTTTTTCTTCTTTCAGCTTTTTTATTTTGTAAACTAGGAGTTCTGCTGAAATTGAGGTTTTTTTGGATATTTCAATTAGGGGAAGGTTTGCGTTTTCGTTCAATACAGATAGAATTTTTTTCTCTTTTTCATCAAGAACATATTCTTCCTGTTTATATTCATGCATTTTTTGGACAGGCATCTCTTTTGCGTTTAGGAATTTCAATGGAAAGAATTCTGAAAAATTTGGCTCAAAAATAAAGTAGTCTGAAATTTCTGAATTGTAGTTTTGGAGAATTTGAGTGAGCTGTTCGTTTCTTTCTTTTTCGTTTTTAAATACAAACATTACCCCCAAATCGTATTTTGCCATTATTGTTGCAGTGTTGATGCGGAAAGAGCTTTTTCTTATTGTGTTTTTGAATTCTTGGATTTGGTTTTGCTTGTTGAATTTTAGGAAGAGCAGAGTTAGAGAGTGGTAACCGAGTCGGCTGTAACTTACAAGAGGGATATATCCTTTTATTAGTCCTTCTTTTTCAAATTTTTTTATTCTATATGCGACTTGCTCCCTTGAAAGATGAATGGCCCTTGCTATCTTTGTTGCCGGCTCTCGGGAATTGTGATAGATATGGGCGAGGAGCTTTTTGTCTGTTGGTTTTAATGTAACTACCATAATAAGGGATATTTTCTATATATTAAAATCTTTCTATATATATTTTAATAAATTGATACTTTTTGAAGATAAAATATAGATATTGCTTTATATTGTGCTAATTATGGAAAACAAATACAATGGATGTAAAACTGTGAAAAGTAAACTTAGTGGAAATTCTAAAGGTAATAATAAAGTAGAAAAATTAAGAAAACAAGTAAGATGCCTTAGAGAGGAGATAAGACAAATAAGACAATACAAACACAATTATAAGGAGCAACGTAATAATTCCTCCAGCAGCAATTGGGATTATCGCCCACAAGCTGAACGCGAACAGGATGATAGTGATCGTCGGAGAAACCGTTACTCAGATGACACGTTGGGTTGCTGGGGACCATAATTCGGTTTACGAAGCTTTGACTAAAAGCCGTCCAGATGGATATTTTGTAGTTGGACGGACTATGTCTCTGGAGGATATTGCAGTAGCTGGTCTTGAAGGCAGAGTTGAGGCTGGAGAGAGCGTGGTTTTCGTGCCTAAAGAGATTATTGATAGATTAAAAACAAGTTAAGGTATATATTATTATTTTATTTTCAATTTTATCCTTACGTATGTTTTAAAAACCATTCAGCTTAAGAAAATTATGCAAAAAGAACTTTCTTACTCAGATATAGCTAAAGTTTATGGCGAGCTTGCTAAGTATTGGGATTTTGTATCTTCTCCGTTGGAATTTGTAACGGGTTTTGGGAGATTGAGGAGAAAATTAGCTAATGAGGCATATGGCGATGTTTTGGAAGTTGCAGCAGGCACCGGAAGAAATTTTGAATATTATCCTAAAGATTGCAGAATAACTGCTGTTGATTTAAGTAAAGAGATGCTGAAGAAAGCTGCTAAGAAAAGTGAGAAATTAGGGAAAATTATTCATTTGCAGACAGGTAGTGCAGAGATGCTAAAATTTGATGATAATAGTTTTGATTGTGTTGTTGAAACTCTGGCCCTATGCACTTATTTAGATCCGATAAAAGCATTAAGAGAGATGAGAAGAGTCTGCAAGAAAGATGGAAAGATTTTATTGTTAGAGCATGGTATAAGTGATAATCCTCTTATAAGAAAATGGCAAAATTGGAGAGAGGAGCCCCATTATGAAAAGATGGGTTGTCATTTGACGAGAAATCCTTCTGAAATTGTTAGAAAAGCAGAATTGAATATTGAGAAAGAGAGGCGTTATGGATTAGGGAATGGCCTTTATTTTATTATCGCCAGGTAATTTTTTTCTTTTACTGATTTAATCTTAATATATTTGTAATGTGCATCTAATGTTGATTGATTTTTGTGTTTTTCTTTTAGAGTGTAGATGCGTTTGGCTTTTTCTAGATAGTATTTGAGTTTTGTCATTTTACATCAAAGTCTATCTTTAAAGACTTGGATTTATCTTTCATTTCCGCAAGTATCTTCTGCATTTTAGTATTTGCTTTCTTTATGTCAAAGTCATCTGTAATTATTTGGAAAGTTGATGAGCCTAAATAGTATATTTTAGCATCACTTTTTAGAACTAATTTTATTTCTTCAAGGCCATTTGGGGAGGAGGATTTGATAGTTATTTTTTGCTTGATTTCCTTTTTTTTGTCTTTCTTTTCTGCAAATAGTTTTTCTAGTTTTTCTGATTCTTCTTTTGATACAAATTCGCTGATTAGAGAAGGCTTTTCTTTTGCTAAATCTAGAAATTCAGGTATTCCGAATTTTTCATCTATTTCTGCTAAAACACGAGGGGTTTTTTCTTTGAGAACTTGTTTTAACATTGATTCAAGAGTTAGCTTTTTCTTGAAGCTTTTCATCAAGCTTTCGCGTTCTCCGCCAGTTACACGGCGAAGGCTTAGCTCGATATGGTTATTATTGATGCGCAAAACCTTGCAGACTACTTTTTTATTTATTACGATATATTCTCTTATATTTCTGATTCTACCTGGAGCGACTTCAGAGAAGGTCATGCTGCCTTCTGCTTCGTTTCCGATGTCTAAGAATACTGTTGTGCCTTCAATTCTCTTTACTGTACAGAGAACTATATCATTTTCTTTAATCATGGTAGCACTTCCTTGATTGCCGCGCGTATTTTTGCCTTACCACCTGTTGTGCGGACTAGAAGGGTATTGCAGGATTTGCATTTTACATTTGTTGACGCTTTTCCAAAGATTATTTGGTTTTTCTTGCATCTTGGACAGACTATTTTTATGAACTTGCCTTTCATCATGAAACTATGTGGATATGGGTATTTTAAACTTTTACAACCTCTATTTCTAAGGTACTTTTGAGTTGAGTTAGTAATTCTTGTTCTTTATCTCTTGAGATTAAACCGCCAGCGGCTTCGGGGTGGCCGCCTACTTCTCCGGATAATGGGACTATTACGGAGCTTAATAGCTCGCGAACGTTACGGCCTTTCTTGCCCACTAGGCGCGCGGAGACTTTTATTCGATCTTGATCATAGGCCATGGCGATTATAATTGTGCCTTGAGGGTATAATGGAGAATAAGACATTATGGAGGCGGCTGTTCCGATGATTGTGTCTTTTATTTTATCTTGTGCATTTATTATTTTATAGTTTTTGCCGTGTATTGTATTGTTATTTTCTTCTATGAATCTTAGTGCATTTGAAATGCTTTGTTTATATTCTATGTATATGCCTTCTGCTTGTTGTTTTGATTGCTTATTGCCTAAACAGAAACCTAAGGCCGCTTCAGGATGCCCCATTCTACTACAGGCGTTTATTAAAGCGGAAATTTCTCTTATATCTTCAAGGCGATTGAAGAATTTTGTTATGAATAAATTTCCTATAAGACTTGAACTTTGGCTTTCGCCTATGCTTCTTAGCATTATTGCAGTAATTAAGCGAGACATTTCTTCATCTGTAAGTTCTGCAAGGCTTTTGTAGCCTGTATTTCCGCGTTCTATCTTAGCATCGCGAAGTAGCTCTAGAACTCCTTTGAAAGAGCCGGTTACGCCTGGAATGTAGAAGCTTGTTGAGTATTCTAGTGCTTTGTCTAGCGGTCTTGTTGAAGGATAAAGAAGAAGACCTTTACGGACTGTTATTGAGGCATCTTTGAGTATCTGATCGTAAACTTTGCCTATATTTTCTGTAAATTGGTCTCCGACCATTCCTATTACTGCGAGATTAGCGAGGTCTTTATTTTCTTCTGACATGGATTTTGCAGCAAGGTAAGCTACTGCTGCACCAGAGCATATTTCGTGGTTTTGAATTGTTGGATTAACCATTCGCACATTTGGCGGGATATTTTGAGTTATTTCGTGATGATCAAATATGAAGGCTTGAGTTTTCTTTTTTGCAAGATAATCGAGACTGGCAGATGCAAGGTCTAAGAAAACTAGCGTCTGATCTTCAGGTAATTTTTTGATAGTTTCTTCATCAAGAGTTTTTACAATTTGTAGGGTAAATGGTTTGTGCATTCTTTGTAATGCTCTGGAGAAGATTGCTGCTGAAGTTATTCCGTCCGCATCAAAATGACTTATTACTTTTATCGGTTTTTCTTTTGAAACTATATCCAATTCAGCTAGCGTCCTTTTTATCACCTCTTGCATTTAATTTACCTCTTTTCTAATTTAGCTAATGTGTGTTTGTGTCTCGTATGTGAACGTGCAGCGCTATAATCGTGTTTATTAGTGGAAATGTGATGATGGAGTTTATCTGTTTTGTCTTTAAGATTTATCTTTTCTGAATCTTTCCATAGTTTTGCTTTTACTAGCGTTTTTTTGACTCTTACGCCTAACAACTTGGATTTTGGTATGCCGTGTTCGTCTCTTAATATTAGTCCTATTCTTTCAGGGGAAGTTCCTTCTTTTGCTAGTGCTATAATTTTTGATTCAACTTCTTCTGGTTTTATATTTACCCAGCTGGAGCTTGAGCTTGTTTTTTGTTCTGACATGAATAAGTTTTGTTATTAGGGGTTTAAGAAGGTTGCGGTTTTGTTTTGTAATTCTATAAATTTTGGATTATTCTTAACTATCTCAATTCGCTCTTGCTCTCTTAACTGGTTTCAGCTCACTCTTGTTCGACCCTTCTCACAGGCTCGAAGACTCGCTGCGGTTCGCTGAAATAGCCCCTTACGCTTTATTACTAAAAGTTATTTTTTAGGCTTTTTTGGTTAAAACGGGCTGAAAAGACATTATTGCCCCAATTATTTTTTAGTACATTTAAAAATAATTGTTGGAGGCACCATTTTAAGCAATTCTGGTTTGTAATCCCACAAGTTATACCATGGATCATAAGAGTAATGTTTTCTGGAATCTGGCTCTATTATTTTATCAACAGAAAATTTTACTTTAATCAATGTTTCATATATATCACTAACTGTATGCTTGTAACATACAAATTTCTTTGTCGGATCGGAGAAAGTAAAAATCTCTTTTCCCGTGTTAAAATAACTATCTTTTAACTTTAAAGTATTAGAATCTACCATCCTATACATTGGATGGTCAAAACTAAAAACAAAAACTCCTCTATTCTTTAGAACCCTATTAACTTCCTTAAAGCAAGATAGTAAATCATCAACATAATGCAAGGCAAATGCAGAAAATACAATATCTTGACTTTTTGATTTTATCTGTGGTAATTTCTTTATGTCGCCTTGATAAAACTTAATATTAACTTTATTCTTTTTGGCTAGTTCATTAGCAAATTTTAGCTGTTCTTCAGAAATATCTATGCCTGTAACTTTAGCACCCTTCTTTGCAAAGGCAATTGAACATTGAGCACCACCACATCCAATCTCAAGAACATTCTTATTTTTGACGTTTCCAATTAAATTAAGACTCTTTTCATTTGGACTTCCAGGACCATAATGAATATCTATTGGAATGTTAGAGTCTCTCTGATAATCTGCAGAAGCACTTTCCCACCAATCTTTTGTCTCTTTAGTCATAATACCAACAACAAAAAGAACTATAAAAATATAGCCTACTCTAACCAAAGGTTTTATAGCCCCGCCAGGATTCGAACCTGGGTCTACGGCGCCAAAGGCCATCATACTTGACCACTATACTACGGGGCTATGTCTAGAGAGATTTTGGGAGATTTATAAGGGTTTGTAATAAAGAATTTAAAGTTTAGAATTAGCTGATTTTATGGGAAGTTATCAATTTGAAGGTTATGTTGCTGGAGATGAGAGAATTATTGATTTGGGAGAATTTGGGAGATTTAGCCTTGGTTACATTAGGGGGAAGTTGGAATCTGGTATCGAAAGCCTTGAAATAGATTTGAGAGCTATTGAGAAAGGTAATAGAGTTACACGAGAGATTTTAGATTTGAAATTTGTTATTTAGTATTGTTCTTTATATCTTCCTCTTAATTCAACTTTTTCTAATCTGCCAATAGTGGCTTTTGCATTTTTGCTTTTCTTATAACCTTGAAGGATATTATTCCAGAGTTCTTCTGATGAAGCGGGATGTTTAGCTTCAAGGGCTTCTTTTAGAACATGGAGGTCTGTGGCTTTATCTTCGGCTTTTGAGCTGTGGAAGCCTAAGCCAAAATCGATAAAATAGACTTTATCTTTTTTGAGTATTAGATTGCTCGTTGTCAAGTCTCCATGTATTAAGTCGTGATCGTGGAGCTTAGCTAACGAGTGGCCGATTTGCTTTGCGATTGAATTTTTGTTTTGCAATTTATCGAGAGATTGAGATAATTTTTTCCCAGATATAAATTCCAACTCAAGTGTTTTTGCTTGTTCATTCATTTTTATTAGTTTTGGAGTTGGAATTATTGAATTGGATTTTTCCAGCAATTTGGCTTCTGCTCTTGTTCTCAATTTGCGTAATTTTTCATCTAGTTCTGGATAGCGATAGCCTTTTGGAATGCGATTTTTAATAATTACATCTTGCTTTTTTATTATGACTGCTTCTGCTCCGCGGGCTAAGATTTTTTCCATTTTATAGTTTAAGTTTCTTCTTTTCTAAATCTTTCTTTTTTGCTTCAATTTCCTTTTCATAATATTCAACTAAATGTTCTTTGCCTTCCTCTTCTGCAATCTTCTTTTTTTCTTCGTGTAAAATTATCTTTTTTTCCATTGATTTAATCCCCTTTTTTATGCGTCTTTTCCTATTAGTCATATTTTTTAACCTCTTCTTTTAATAAATTAATCAGGGCTTTGGCGGTCGTTAGAGGAATTTTATCTTTTGTGCGTTTGGATTTATATACTGAATGATAAACTGAATATAACTTCTTTATTTCAGATTCGTCTAGATTTAGTTTGCTTGCGAGGTAAATGTTAAACTCTACATTCGTGTATTTTTTATTGTTTATTATCGAGCTGGCTATCTTTAATGTCTTTAGACGAAGTAAAGAGGAATAAATTACTGAAGGGGAGCTAAGTGTATTTTTGGATTCCTTTTCAATTAGCCTTTCATCCAGTTTTATAACCTCTCTTGTGCTTTTTAAATATTGGGAAAGAGATTCTTTTGTAAATTTTATTTGGCGCAAGTCTTCCAGCAACGAAGGATTTAATATAATTTTTGCATCAACTATTTTTGGATAAACAAGTATTGGGTTTTTTTCCAATATTTCTTTTATCATAGATAGAGGGATTATTTCAATTTCGTATTTTCCGGAAGATATGTGCTTTTGCGTATTTTCTGAAATTGCTAAAATATCTATATCTGATTTTTCTTTTTGTTCGTTTCTCGCATAGCTTCCTACTAGATAGATTCCTATTATGTCTTCTAGGTAATTTTCAAGTATTTTTAGGACTTCTTTTTTTATTTCAAGGGTTCTATCTATTAGTGTTATGCTTATTTGTTTTCCAATCCATTCTTTTGGAAGGAGAACTCCTGCGCTGTTCCCCCATGGGCGTACTTCCTTGATTTGTTTTTCTATCATGTTTAAACATTGTTTAAACAATATTTAAGCTTTTGCTTTGCTTTTGGCGACCAAATCAGAGGATGATTGAATTTTAGCACCTAATCCATCGATAATTTTTATTCCATGTTTTTTACAGACTGAAGACTCCGGTATTTCTGTTGCGAATCGGTCTCCACCTTTAGCAAATATATGTGGTTTTATTGATTCTAGAGATTTGCATACGCTTGCGTCTGTGTCAATTGAGAGGAAAACTTCATCTACACAACGCAGGGCTTTGACTATTGCTAAACGTTCTTCTTGAGGCATGAATGCTTTTCCTTTTTTTAGACTTGCTTGATGGTCATTATTTACTATTACTATAAGTTTGTCTCCGAGTTTTTTTGCTAATTCAAGATATTCAATGTGGCCGATGTGCGCGGGGTCAAAATATCCACTGGCGACAACGATTGTTTGTGTCATTTTATTTTGAAAGAGATTATCTTTATAAAGACACTTATGCAAGATTTTTTATGATACAAAGGGATTTATGGTATAAGCCAGATATATTTATTGCAAGTGATATTGATTCTCAACAAATTATGAACGAAAGAAGCCCTATTCTTGATAGGATTGGAGATTTTGCTGAAGGCTTAGGGAAGAAAGTTGTAGTTGCCCCTTTAGTCGCACATCGTTTGAAAGATGATGCGGCATTTACTTATTATATTTTAGAAGCAGTTGGAGGTTGCGACTTATTTATTGCAGATATTGGGCATAATTCAACGTCTGTTGGGATGATTTTAGGAAGAGCTTATCTTTCACGGAAGAATGTTATTTTATCCCATGAACGCAAAAATGTTCTTGAAAGTGTTAGAGGGGTGCGTTCAAAAGTTATCGGGACTTCGATGGATAGAGAGCAAAATTCGGAGGTGCTTAATTCGCCACATGCTTTTTTGTTTCATGATGAGTTAAATGCTGAATTAAAGGCATATCCTCATATTTTTGGAGTTGTTAGATTTGATAATTATGATGAGTGTTTTAGAAATGTTAGCGCAAAAATTAGAGAGTATTTTTCTTCTTAGAATTTCATCCGTTTACCGAACTTCTTAGCTAACTTGAGCATTGTCTTTTGATCTATGCCTTTTTCGCTCACACTTGATGACTTGACCATTTCTTTAAGCATTTTGTATTGTTTAATTAAAGAGCGAATTTCTGTTGTGCTAGTTCCAGAGCCATGTGCAATTCTTTGTAATCTTGAGGTTTGCTTTTCTAAAACTTCAGGATTTTCTATCTCTTCTGGAGTCATTGAATTTATTGCGTGTTTCCATTTTTTCAGACGGGCTTGTTGGTCATTCATTTCTTTTTCTGGAATTTTTGCTTTGCCTAGGCCTGGAATCATACTCATAATTTTATCCATGCTTCCCATTGATTCTAGAGATTCTAGTTGAGCTTGGACATCTCTTAGAGTGAGCTTGCCTTCTTGGATATTTTTTTGTGTTCTTTCGAGATCTTTTTTATTTGTAACTGATTCTATTTTTTCTAGTAAAGATTTGAGATCGCCCATGCCTAGAAGACGGGAGAGGAACGATTCTGGGTCGAACTGCTCTAGATCATGGGGTTTTTCGCCTGTTCCGATAAAAATTACTGGAACTTTTATTTCTGCGCAGGCAGTTAGAGCTCCGCCTGCTTTCGCGGTGGAGTCCATACGCGTGATTATGACTCCTGTGATGTTGACTGTTTCTTTGAAAGTTTTGGCTTGCTTGAGGGCAGTTTGGCCGACGTCCGCAGGCATTACTAGTAATACTTCTTGAGGCTTGATTTCTTTACCGATTGATTTTATCTCGTCAACTAACGCTTTATCTAGAGCATCTCGACCGGCCGTGTCTATCAAAATTAAATCGTATTTTTCTGCTTGTTCTTTAAATTTTTTCCAGATTTTTACTGGGTTCTTTTCTTCTTTATCAATAAAACAAGTAATGTTCAATTTGTCGGAAAGTTGTTTTAGTTGGTCTGTTGCGGCAGGGCGATGAACGTCTAGTCCGATTGTACAGACTTTTTTACCTCGTTTGCTATAATATAGCGCTAGTTTTCCGATGGTGGTTGTTTTACCTGCGCCATACAGGCCTAGAAGCATAAGTTTTGTTTTGCTATCTACTTTCAGAGCGCGACTTTCTCCTAAAATTATACGAAGTTCATCATGCAGTGCTTTGATAAGGTGTTCTTTTTTCTCTATACCTTTAAGACGTTCGTCGTAAGCGATTTTTTTTAGTCTTTGGCTTATCTCTAGAACTAATTTTACATTTACGTCCGCTTCTATTAATGCTCTTTGAAGGTCTTTGACAATGCTCTCTACCAAATCTTTATCAAGAAAGAGAGCATTTGCTATCTTGTCTGTTGTTTTCTTTAATGTATTTGATAATTTCTCTAACATCAAAAATATAGTTTATGTAAGGTTAATAAAGTTGCCTTTTACGAGTTTGATATGGATGAATTAATTAGGCCTAGAGTTTTTTATGCAGTAACTCGGGACGTATTATCTGATGAACATATAGATAGATTTCTTTTGTCTTTAATGCAGAGAGTCAAATTAGAAAGCAGGGATGCTTTTTTTGATGTTGAAAGAAGGATATTCTTGCATACTTTTTATGCAAGCGATATAAGTTCCAGTGATATCCCTTTGGAGATCAGCAAATTTCAAGGGCATTTTAAAGTTGATAGCATTGGACAAAGAACTTTAGCACATAGTGCATATATTAGAGGAATTAGAATTGCAGTTAGAGAGGCGAGAGCCTATGTAAAAGAAGATTTTCGTGATTTAAGGTTTTTTTCTTATCTTATTGGTTTTGGAGATGTTATAAGAAATCAGAAGTTTTGATTAATTTAGCCCCAAGTTATCTAGGATTAATGATTTTTTGAAGGGCTTTAAATCTTGATAGTTTTGGCCGAGACCTAGGAAATAGATTGGCTTTTTCGTTATGTAAGAAACTGATAGGGCTGTGCCTCCTTTGTCATCTACATCTGCTTTTGTTAGGATAATTCCGTCTATGCCTATTGCTTCGCTAAATATTCTGGCTTGTTCTGTTGCGTCGTTGCCAGTTATTGATTCGCCAACAAAAATCTTGAGGTCTGGCTTGACGACTCGAATTATTTTTTCCATTTCGCGAATAAGGTTTTCTTTTGTATACATTCTACCCGCGGTATCTATAAGGACACATTTGATATTGTTTTTTTCTGCATGTTTAATTGCATCAAATGCGACAGCGGCTGGATCGGAGCCGTAAGTTTGCTTTATTATTGGAACTTGGAGTTTTTTTGCATGAAGTTCTAATTGTTCTATTGATGCTGCTCGGAAAGTGTCTCCCGCAGCTAAAACGCAAGAGATGTTGTTTTTTTTCAGATAATGTGCAAGTTTAGCTAGCGAAGTCGTCTTTCCTGAGCCGTTAATGCCGAAAAATATTATTTTATAGATTCCTTGATGGTTTTTTATTGTTGAAACTAAGTCTTCTGGCTCCCTTAGAACGGAGGAGATTGCGTCTTTTAGTGCTTCTTTGATTTTTGATTCAATTTGGTCTTTTTTCGCTTCTTTGCCTTCTAGGTTTTTTATTAGTTCTTCTTTTATTGCATCTACGACTTCAAGGGAGACGTTATTTTCAAGTAAAATTAGCTCAAGTTCGTTGAATAATTCTTCTATTTGAGGCTTTGTGATTGTACTTGAAGTAAATCTGCTTGTTAGTTTTGAGAAAAAACTTTCTTTTTTTTCGATTATTTCTACTTTTGGGGCTTTTTTTGGCTCCGTGGATTTGATTGGTTTTTCTTTCTTGGAAGATTTAGGCTCTTTCTTGTTTTTTGCTTTTTTGCTACTTTTGGATTTTTTCTTCTTTTCTGACTCGTCTTTTTGGAATAAAGACTTGAGTTTTTTCTTTAATAAGTCGAACATATTCTTGGATGGTATGAACATTTATAAGGTTTAGGACGCTGAAAATTAGATGAAGGGGGTTTTTGTTATTCTTGATGGGGTTGCTGATGAGCCTTGTCATCAATTTCAGGGTAAAACTCCTTTAGATGTTGCAAATACTGCTAACTTAGATCATCTTGCTAGGGAGAGCGAGATTTTTCATTGTTATCCTGTAAAAGAGGGAGTTATCCCAGAATCTTCAAGTGCGGTCGTTTCTCTATTGGGATATGACCCGGATGTGCCTCGCGGACCTCTGGAAGCTAGAGGGGCTGGAATCAAGATCACGAGAGGGGATTTATGTTTAAGATGTAATTTTGCAACTTTGGAAGATTTTAATTCAAATACTATTATTGATTCTCGTGCAGGCAGGACTTTGACGACCGCAGAAGCCAGGCAATTGGCTAAGGCAATAAAACAGCACGTCAAGTTAAAGTTTGATTTCGATTTTGTTCCGACTATACAGCATCGCGCAGTACTTGTTTTTAGAGGGGGATTTTCAGATAATATTTCTAATGCAGACCCCTATTATAGTGGGGGACAAGCAGTTCGGAATCCAGAATCTAAATTTATTTTCTCTCACGCTCTTGATGATGAACAAGACTCGAAGGTTTCTGCGGAATTGTTGAATAATTTTATCAGGCAAAGTCATGCAGTTCTTGATAAGCACCCCGTGAACGTGGCGAGAGTTAGAAAAGGGCTTTATTCTGCGAATGTTATTTTATGTCGTGATCCTGGAAATGCCCCTGTGAATTTTAAAAAGCTAAAAGGGAAGTGGATGGCTCTCGGCTACAATCCTCTTGAGATTGGAATTGCTGAAGCGGCTAAGATGCATGTTTATCGTTTTAAATATGAGGAGATGAAAGGGTTTGATGTTTATGCTCACTTACACGAGATGCTTCAGAGTGCTATAAGTAATGCTATAAAGATGCTTTCTCATTATTGGAAGTCTTATGATTATTTCTATATCCATATTAAAGAAACCGATATTCCGGGGCATGATAATAAGCCTTATGAGAAGAAGGCTATGATAGAGACAATAGACAAGAGACTATTTTCTTTTTTGATTCCTTTTGTGAAAAAGCATTCTGCTAAACTTGTTGTTACTGCAGATCATACGACTGCTTGCAGGTTGAAGGCACATTCTGATAAGCCTGTGCCTGTGTTGTATTATTCGGGAAATAAGGAAGAGAAGGAGCAGAGGTTTAGTGAGGAGTTTGGGCTACAAGGGCCTAAGGTAATGGGACGAAAACTGCTTGAGAGAACTATTTTACACTAGAGTTAATCTTTTAAAGTTTGACTTAAAGAGAAATGTATGGATTATAATGAACTTTATGAATATTTGAGGAAAGAGAAGTTTAGTGATCAGTTACAGGTTTTGCCTAAAAATTTTGTAGATGATGTTTCTAACTACTTGAAGGAAAAGAGAAATCAGATTGGGGATGGAAAAGATTTGTTTTCTGATGAGATGCTTAAACTGAAGAAGCAGTATGAGAATGCTGTCGGAATATTTAAGGAGATCATTTTGAGGAGGAAGAAGAAGATTTTGAATTTGGTCTTTGTTGCTTCAGAGACTGGTATTATGAAGAGAGATTTTGGAACTATGTTTTCTTTCGAGCAGAATTTATTTGAGAAGTTGATTCATGCA
Organism: Nanobdellota archaeon; assembly: GCA_038045385.1. Classification (GTDB taxonomy): domain Archaea; phylum Nanobdellota; class Nanobdellia; order Pacearchaeales; family GW2011-AR1; genus JBBSZK01. Next base: position 3,654 of record JBBSYE010000003.1, on the reverse strand, counting down.
GTTGAATCTGCTGATGCTGAACTAGGAAATTTGATGAGCGGTTCTACGGCTAAGACTTTTCAGCATAAATTGATAATAATAAGTGAGCCTGTTAGTGAATTCGTTTCTATGGATGGCTCAAGTGTTGGTCCATTTGAGAAGGGGCAGTTGGTGAATCTTGCTGGACAGGTAGCTGATATTTTAGTTGGGGATAAGAAAGCGGTTTTTGTTGACTCGGATTGAAAAGGAATAGGAGGACCGAGCGCCTAAGCGCTCGGCCCGTCAGTTGGGTCGTCATGGTCACCTCCACGATGTTAATATGGTCAGGGAATTGCTTTATTAATGCGTTATTAAGGAAAAATCTTGAGGGAAAATCCACAAGGCTTAAAAGGGTATTTTGCCGTCTGTAATGATGGAATTCTACCTTGTGCCTAGATGGTTTTTCGGTTTTGATATAGCGCTAGAGATGCTTTTTGCCTTTATCACATTTTTTGTTGCGGCATATGCACTATATATGTATAGAATTTCTGCTGAAAGAGATTGTAAGTTACTAGGATTTGGTTTCATATCGATAGCTCTTTCTTACGTCACTTGGGGCATATTAAACTTTTTTCTTCTTACTAGCCTAGATAATTCTAATCGAGTCCTTGTGATTGAAAATCTTAATATTCTTGGCTTTTTTGTTTTATATGGTCATATAATCTTTATGCTTGCTGGACTTGCAACACTTGCTTATCTTACTTTTAAAACTCGGAGTTATAGGGTTTATTCTTTGTTTGTTAGTCTGCCTATAATAATGGTAATCTTTAGTAAAAATGCAGCGCTCTCATTTTATTTTGTTTCGGCTTTGCTTTTGTTTTATATCACTTTGCATTATATGATTAAGTATTCTTCTAGAAAGAGGCAAACTACTCTGTTTGTTTTAATAGGGTTCATATTTTTGCTTATTGGCGCCGTAGGGTTTACTTTTGCTACTTTGTTTAATGGCTCTTATGTTGCAGGGCATATGTTGCAACTACTTGGCTATTTGTTTATTCTAATAGGGTTCATTAAAACGGTGAGGGCATGAGTAAGAAGCGTTCGAGATTAGAAATAATGAAGGACATACTTGATGTTATTAGGTCTAAACAGGGTAAGATGAAGCCGACTCATATTTTATATAAGTCTAATTTGTCGCATCAGATGCTGGAAGAGTATCTTGGAGAGTTGAAGCAGAAGAATTTTATTGTTGAACATAAAACTAGTGAGGGCAAACGCTACTCGGTTACTGAAAGAGGCATGGCTTTCTTGGATAAATATAAAGCTATTTCGGAATTTACGGAAGGATTTGGGTTGAGTTAGAGTATACTTCAATATGCGTTGAACTTTTTCTTGTGCTATTCATCAGAAGCATGGCTATTAGCAATACAATCATGTGCATCATCGAGAGATAAAGGAAATAAGTCATTAAAATCAATGCGTTTTGAAGCGTCAAAAATCACAACATCTAGGGTGTTAGATTTTGGTAAGGATTTGTAGCCTCGTAAAGGTCTCCAAAGTCCAGTTCTGTCAAAAAATTCTTTTCTTTCTTTTTCCCAATAAACGAAATGACAGATTTTTCCTTTATCGTAATAAGCAATGATTGCATTTTCATCCAAAGAATTTATTTTGTCAAGTCGTCCTAGATAATCTTCAATTCCAGGGTATCCTTTTCTAACGTGGTTTTTTCCATCTATTAAAATGTCAGATGGTGTTAATCCTGCAAGATAGAGTGAATTTCCAAAGCAATTAGAACCCTCTGCTTCTCCAGTTGGAATTACCGAAGCAATAATTAGCCTCTCTTTGAACTTCTTGGCATCAAAAAAGTCAAATCTAGTTGAAAGTGTAAAATACCATCCATTTTTTAATGTATCAAAAACGTGTTTTGGAAGGCTCAAATTAGAATCTTTTTTAATTTCATCTTTAACCCAATCCCGATTATATTCAACATATTCTCCTTCATGTTTTATGTCTAATCCTTTTTCACTAGAGATACCTTGATATAACATAATTAAGTTGTTCTGGAATTGATATTTAAACCTTCTTTAAGACACTCAATGGAAATTGAACTTCTAGCTTACCATAGTTAGATAATTTTAAAGTTTATTTACTTTATTATTCTGAATAACTAGTCTTCAACGAACGAATTTAATGTTTTAGTTATCTTATTTTGAGTTTCTTTATCTGAATAAGTCCGATAAGAAAATTAAACTTTTGTTGTGAGTGAGCTTTGTAAAAATTCTAGAAAATTTGAGTCATATTGGTCAACTTCATTCAATACTTTCATGATATCCTCTTCTCCAGTAGCGAGGCTGATTGATTCAAGGCAAGAGCCACGACTTTTCGGGCTGAAACTTGTTTGAGATTTGTAAAATTCTGTTGCGCTCAAAAATATTTCTCCTTTTTTTGCTCCTTCTAACATTCTTTTGAGACCATCTATATAAAGGGAAGGAGTTATCCATATTTTATTCTGTACTGGAATAGCGCAGTCTGGGTAAAATCCATAAGGTCCAATTTCTTGTTTTGATAGCTGTCTTCTTGTTCGTTTTAGTCCTCTTGAAATTAAGCCCATTTCTCCGATATAATGCTCTTGACTGCCATCATGAAAGTCTCCGCTTATTGTGTCCCAAGAATGAATTGTTCTGTGGAGCAAGACTGGCTTGTCTATACTGGCTTGAATTTTTTCTTTTATTTCGCTTATTGTATCTTTTAATTGTTTATTTGGTTTTTGAAATTGGATAAGCATTTTGGAACGAAAGGTTGTTGGTTTAAAATGATTTATCTTTTGCAGTATCTATTTACTTGTTATAGGATTTTTATGTTCAAAGCCTCTGGAGGGATTTGAACCCCCGGCCCTCAGTTCTTTTGCTTTTTTTGATACAAAACTGATGCTCTAACCACTGAGCTACAGAGGCGTATATAAGTTCATTTTTATTCCTTTAAAAAACCTTCTTAGAAGTATAGAAAATCTTTTGCATACCTTATTCCTTTCTTTTGGTTGTTTTTTACTTCAGTACATCTCAACAAAGGTTCGGTCAGCCCTTCAACTTTTTCAATCGGGATTAAATATCCTTTTTTCTCTTCATAGTCATAGATGGCGAAGCAATCTATTTCTTTTTTTGTGTATTTTTTTACTTGCCAATTATTTGAGGATTTTAACCTGCATACAAGCGCTCCATTTTTCTGTCTTGTTGCTTTGACTTGTATTCTTAGATACTGCCCGTCCTTCCAAGCAAGTAAGTCAACTGGAGTCTCATCGTTGTATGGGAAATAGATAACCCATCCTTTTCTTGTTAGCTCTGCTGCAAATCTTAATTCTGCTTCTCTTGTAAGTTGTTTTTTCTCAGTCATGCTACCCCCTACTATGTGGAAGGTCTATTTATATTTTATGTGGTTTGGAGAAGGTATGGTTTAAAAGCTATTTGGTTATTCACAAATTAGCCTTATTTTACTTCCATTCCCAATCGAAATCTTCTTCAATTCTTTCAAACTCCTTCTCAATTTTTAGATTTTCTTCAACCATTTCTTTATAACCTTCAATTAAAAGTTCTTTTTGCTTTTCCGCTGTTTTATTCTTCATTAATATTTATGGTGCTAAAGGATTTAATCATTCCGCAAGAAATCCTTGGCTTTCAAGCCAATGAATGAATTGCGGTA
>JBBSYE010000002.1:0-141424 GCA_038045385.1 Nanobdellota archaeon | reverse complement strand
TATTGGTTTAATTGTACCAATTTTATGGTACATCTCTATATAAATGCTTCGATTCTAACCTAATCTCCATCTTCTATTCCCCACACCCAGAACGTGATGTCTGCTTACAACTCGTACAATAAGTCGCACAATTCCCAATTCTCTTAGCAGGCCCACCACACAAAGGACAGACGAGCCCTTCATTTCCGAAGTCAACAAGCGACTTCTGCTCATCTTTCGGCTCTTCAAGCGCTTCAATTTCAAAAGCTATCTTGCCGGCACTTGAAGCAAAATGCGAAACCATAAATTGCGAGACATAATCAACAATCGAACTAGCGGTGCGAATCTTGATAATTCTAGCATCCAACTCGCCAGCATTCTCATTCTTAACAAATCCTGAAGGCTCAAACTTTGAATGTCTAAATTTACCAAATAAGACGTCGACGGGAATTCCATACTGCAAATTCAAAGAGACAGAAGTTGCCCAAGCATCTAGAAGTCCACGAATAGTAGAACCTTGCTTATGCATAGTCACGAATACCTCTCCCGGCTTACCATCATCATAAAGTCCAACTGTAATATAACCTTCATGTCCTGCAATATCAAACTTATGCGTCAGGGAACGGCGAGTTTGCGGCAATTTAACTCTCTCGCTAAGAAGCTTCAGAGCTTCCTTCTTAACCATTTCTCCTTCAGTCTTCTTAGTATTCAACGGCTGACTTCTCTTGCTATTTTCGCGATAAATTGCAACAGCCTTAAGTCCTTGCTCCCAAGCAAAAATATATGTATCGGCAATATCTTCAACAGTCGAGTGTTCCGGCATATTAACAGTCTTACTTATTGCGCCTGAAATAAAAGGCTGACATACTGCCATCATCTTGATATGCCCTCTATGTTGTATCGCTCTTTTACCTTTAGCTGCCTTGAATGCACAATCAAATATAGCCAGATGTTCATCTCGCAAATTAGGCGAGCCTTCAATAGTATCATTCTTATCAATAAATTCAATGATTCCGCCAATCTCGGCTTCGCTATAACCAAGATTTCTAAGTGCAAGCGATACGCTTCTATTCACTATCTTGAGCATTCCCCCGCCAGAAAGCACTTTATATTTCACAAGAGCAATGTCAGGCTCTATTCCAGTTGTATCACAATCCATCATAAACGCAATAGTACCAGTCGGAGCAAGTACTGTTGCCTGTGCATTTCTAAATCCATATTGCTCGCCCAAACTCACGGCTTCCGACCAGCAGTCCCAAGCATCATTCGCCAAATATCGCAACTCAGCGGGCATCTTATTCACCTCAATCTTTTTAACAGAATCACGATGCATCTTCATTACCTCAATCATAGGTTCAGAATTTTTAGCATATCCTGGAAAAGGCCCAACAACTTTAGCAATTTCAGCAGAAGTTCTATATGCCTCTCCGCCCATAATCGCAGTCAAAGCAGCTGCAACCGCTCGCCCTTCATCAGAATCATAAGGCAATCCGTAACTCATCAATAAAGCGCCAAGATTAGCATAGCCCAATCCCAAAGGCCGATAATCATGCGAATTCTTAGTAATTTTAGCAGTCGGATAACTAGCCCCATCGACAATAAGTTCCATAGCAATAATCATAGTTCTAACAACACTCTTGTATTTCTCAACATCAAACTTCCCATCATCAGTTCTAAATTTCATCAAATTAATAGAAGCCAAATTACAAGCAGAGTCATCTAAAAATAGGTACTCACTACAAGGATTAGAAGCATTTATCCTTCCAGAATTTTTAGAAGTATGCCACTTATTTATTATACTATCAAACTGCATTCCAGGATCTCCGCAAACATGCGTCCCTTCCGCAATCTTCTTCAAAATATCTCTAGCCTTGAAAGTCTCACAAAATCCATCAGACTTAACATATTTAGTCTTCCATTCTCCATCTGCCTTAACAGACTCCATAAAATCATCTCCTGCACGAACGGACATATTACAATTCTGGAAAGAAATACTCGCATAAGCCTCTCCGTTCATTCCCCCATCATAACCCTGTTCAATAAGCGCCCAAGCTTTTTTCTCCTCACTAGATTTAGCATTAATGAATTCAAGAATATCGGGATGATCAACATTTAAAATTTCCATCTTTGCCGCTCTTCTTGTCTTACCTCCAGACTTAATAACGCCTGCATAAGCATCATAACCCCTCATAAAAGAAACAGGCCCAGAAGCGCGACCTCCTCCAGTCAGCTTCTCTTTTGCGCTTCTCAAAGAAGAACGATTAGTTCCAGTTCCAGAGCCAGCTTTAAACAAATTCGCCTCTGCAACTTGAACTTCCATTATAGATTCCATCGTGTCATCAACGCTTTGAATAAAACAAGCAGAACATTGAGGCCTATTCATAGTCTTAACAGAGTGGATTACCTCTCCAGTTCCAGAATCCCAAACATAAGCGCTAACTCCTCCAGCTTGCGCATTATACTCCTGAATTCCAACATTAAACCAAACTGGCGAATTAAATACCGCAAGCTGATTCAAACATATAGAAGAAATCTCATCTCTAAAAATACTAGCGCGTTGCTCATCAAAAAATCCTTGAAGAACAGACTGTTTGCCCATCCATCGGCTAACTCTCCCAACAAGCTGTTCAGCTGAAGACTCTCGCTCTCCTTTAGCTTGATCGCCCCAGAAATAACGCCCAGAAACAACTTTTATCGCAAGAGGAGACCAAAAATCAGGCCTCTTAACATTAGGCTGTGTAAATATAGCTCTTCCCATATCATCAGTTACCTTGACGTCTTCAGAAATCCATTTTATAGGATTTCCATAAATATCTAACTCAAAGGGATTACCTCCATGTCGCGTAAAGAATCTATCGCACTTCAATCCGCCATCCAAACCAACATGTCTCTGCTCAATTCTACCAATACCAGAACTTTCATCATTCGGACTCTTCAAGTTTTCAGTCATTTAAGCAACCCCTTTATCTCTTTCTTAAAATCACTCAAATCCGTAAAGTCCCTATAAACAGAAGCAAATCTGATATAAGCAACCTTATCAATCTTCTTTAACTCTTTAGAAACAAGTTCCCCTATAACACTAGTTGGAATCTCTCCGCTTTTTTTCCTCACACGCTCTTCAATAACATTTATCATTTTTTCAACACTCTCCTCGCTTACAGGACGCTTCTCGCAAGCCTTCACAATCCCCGATTTTACCTTCTCCCTTTCGAAAACTTCTCGAGTCCCATTCTTCTTGATTACTTTGAAATCTCCCCATTCTACTGCCTCTCGAGTTGAAAAGCGTTTCTCGCACTTCAAACACTCTCTTCTTCGCCGAGTGGCGCTGTCCGCATCTCTTTTGTCTACAACCTTCGTATCCTGATGTGAACAAAACGGGCATTGCATTCGTGTAACCTCTTTTTGATGACCACAACCCCTTGTGTTTTTCCCTAAGGATTAGCACAATCTGTTGTGTTTTCATACTCCTAAATTAGAAACACTATTTAAACATTTATATTCTCTTTGGAATAGTTATAAAAATCTCACGGAAAATCGACAAAAAAGTTCGCTATAAAATAAATTTCTAGCTTCTTGCATCTTCAAGCCTTCCCAAATCTCTTAAAGTTTTTTGCAAATCAGAAGCCTTAATTTCATTCTCTCTTAAGATAGGAACAGCCAACCCGTTTGACATTGCGTCCAATCCATTAAGCATATCCAAGTAAGAGACTCCCGAATTAGTCAAATCCCTCAAAGTCCGATCATGAATTGGAAGTATATCTTTACCTTTTATAACAATATCATAAGCAGAATCTCCCGCTCCTGGATTCCGATAAAAAGCAATCCCTATATCTGGACGAGAATAAACCAAATTTCCAGTTTCAATACGACTTACCATAAAAATCTCTAGTTTATGCCTTAAAAAACATTTCTATAATCAACAACACAAGAAAACACAACAAATAAATACAAATAAACTCTTTATTGAAATGCATCAAACTCTCAAGCGCCATGATAAAGTAAAACTTTTAAGAAACCCAGATCCAGAATATACTGAATACTATTCAGATGAAAAAATACCAATAAAATCAGGACAAATTGGAAAAATAAATGTAATTCTACCAAATGGCCGTTATCATATTAGAATTGAAAGCGATGAAGGCGAAGAACTAGCCTACGTCGTCATGGACGAAGAAAGTCTAGAAAAAATAAATGATTAAACAATACCCTCGATAACCCTCGGTAAAACAAGGTCACTCAAAAACTTCTCTGTAATATCCTCTCCTCCAGCAAAAAAGCCAATCCTATCAAAATATGTATTTCCCCTTTCGCCAGAGCTAAGCTGAGCCCTAACACGATCAACAAAAGCACTTTCCCTAGTAGGATAAATATGTTCTGCCCAAGTGGCTGGAGACATTAATTTACCCTCATTATCAAATACAACCCCTACAAATTTACCCCTATTTTCAATAGTCCACTTAGGATTTTCAATCATATAATTATCAAAAGCGGATTTCGCAAGAGATTTAGCATTCATTCGCGAATCAAAATCCCCCCTACTTATTCCAAAAACCATAAAATAAGACAATTTTATAGATATAAAAGCATTATTGTAATAAAAAATAAATCTAATCTCTCCAGTTATATTTTCCCCTTGTATCTGGCCCAAGTTACGCCCTTCTACGCGCAATTTCAGCTTCGTCTTCACTATTAGCTTCGCGAATCAAATCCAATTGTTCAGGCGTATAAATAACACTTTTAAGATACTTTCACGTATCCTTTTAGTCTCAGCAAAATTATTTTCAGAAGAATAGCTCTTACGAGGAGAACTAACCATAAATAACAATAGAATATAAAGAATATAAATATTTCTATACTCTAAATATCTTTATCGCTTTCTTCAACTCTCCAATCAGTCTATCAATATCTCTCAAGTTAGCACTAGAATCAAGGCTTATTCTCAAAGAACCCGCAATCATCTTATTTGAAAGCCCAATAGCCCTCAAACTTTCATCTTCCTTCTCGCTCTTACTATCACACGCACTTCCGCTAGAAATATAAATTCCCTTTCCAGATAAATATGTAACAATCAAACGTCCCTCAAGATTTAAAAAAGAACAATGAACAATATTAGCAATTCCTTCCCTTGGGCTATTTATCTTTGCGCCCAATTCCTCTAGTTCGCCAATCAAATAATTCTTAATTTTCCCAATTTTGCTAAATCCGCGAGAATCAAAACACTCCACAGCGCGAGCAAATCCAACTATTCCAGCAACATTCTCCGTCCCACCTCTAAGATTGCGCTCTTGCCCTCCTCCAAAAATCAAAGGTTCTATCTTGATGCCATCACGAATGTAAAGCATTCCAATCCCCTTTGGCCCATTTATCTTGTGCGCTGAAGCAGAAAGCAAATCAATATTCATTCCCCTAACGTCTATCTTCAATTTAGCAAAACTCTGTGCGACATCAGTATGGAATAAAACTCCATATCTTTTACATAATTTGCCTATTTCAGAAATCGGTTCAATAACGCCAATAACATTATTCACATGCATCACAGATACAACAAGAATTTCCTTAGCATATTTACGCAATTGCCCCTCAATAAAAGACAAATTAACCACTCCAAATGTATCAACAGGAATTTTAACAATTTTATATCCCATAGATTTCATATACTCACAACTCTCCATAACTGCTGCATGTTCCAGCGCGCTAATCAAAATTTTCTTCTTTCCACTAGTTCGCGCCAATCCTTGAAAAACCCATGAGTCAGACTCCGAAGTTCCTGAAGTAAAAACAATTTCATGTGGCTTGGCATTAATCTTCCGAGCAATAATTTCCCTAGAAATAGTTATCGCCTTGCTAGCCTTCTCGCCGAGTGCGTGAGGCGAACTAGGATTTCCATACTCAACAGAAAAATAACTTTCCATCGCTTTCAACACACGAGAATCAACGCTAGTAGAAGAAGCTGAATCAAGATACAGGTTTTTCATTTTCAATCTCACATCCACTCACATCAGAAAGCTGATTAAAATCCATAGTTCCATAATAAAATTTCCCATCAATTTCCCAAGCAGGAATTGAGACTAGATTCTCGCACAACAAATCATCGCAAGATAAAACTTGAAGAAACTCAAAAGCCCTATCAGCAAATAACTCTTGTTGCCTAAAACAATCAACACAATCGCTCATTGTATAAAAAACAGAATTCTTCTCATTCAAACATTGTACAAGACGAATCTGCTGGTCTTCTCCAAGAACATAGCCAGTAGTTTTAGAAAACCAATCGCTAAAGAGATATAGCCCAGCAATAAGCGCCACAAGAGCTACAAGTGTAATCATAAAACGAGTGCTTGATTCCATATATAATAAAGAGAATCAAGATATTTAAAAGCCACTATCAGAAGATTCACAACGTTTATAAAACTCCCAAAACTTAAGAAAGCATGGCCATATTCCTCTGGATAATTATAGCAATAGTTGCAATAGTAGTTCTAGCATTTATCTACTACTATAATAAATTCGCAGTTTTAGCAAATCGCATTGATAATTCTCTATCTCAAATTGACGTTCAGCTAAAGAAGCGAGCTGATTTAGTTCCAAACTTGATAAGCACGGTAAAAGGCTACGCAAAACATGAAAAAGAAATAATGAAAGAAGTCACAGATGCAAGAAAGCATTTAGTCTCAGCAAAAAATATAGGGGATAAAGTCAAAGCAGGAAATGAGTTACAAAACGCGCTTCGTTCAGTATTCGCAATAGCTGAAAATTATCCTCAATTGAGAGCAAATGAAAACTTCTTACAATTGCAACAAGAACTATCAGCAATAGAAGACAAAGTTGCATATGCAAGACAATACTATAACGATTCAATATTATCCTATAACAATAGCGTCGAAACCTTCCCAGGAAGCTTCTTCGCTAAGCTATATAGCCATAAAGAAAAAGAATTTCTAGAGATTGCGTCTGAAGAAAAAGCAGTTCCGAAAGTAAGTTTCTAACACGATAATCATTTTAAACAAACAAAATATTGAAAACTATGCCAAGAGACTATGAAATATCAGTAAGAGAAAGAGCAATAATATCGGGGATTTTATCAGGTATTAGAAATGAAAAAAGATATCGTGCAAACGACATGAAAAATACTCTAAAAGCAAAAAGAAAAGAACCAATATTAAGAGATTTGCGTTATTTAGAAAATTACCATTATCATCCTGCTTGGGAGATAACTCTAAGAGACTCTGCTTTGGGAGGACCACTAGTAATGGAAATGAATTGCGAATACTTTAGAATAATAAACCATGAAGGCATTGAAGGTAAAACTAGAGAATATATAGAAGAAGGCATATTAACTCAACAAGAAGCAAATCAACTAAGAAATATCGGGATACTATTGGAATCAGTTAACAACTAATTATGCCAGCTTTTCTTATACTCTTCAAAACACTCTTTTGAGCAACATCCCTGATGCTTATCCTGACACCCATGACAAATAATAATTTGTTCATTACATTTCACATTGCGACAATTGCTATACAAATCGCAATCAACACCACAACGCAAGCAAGAAGTAATCGGATTCTCTTCATTTCCAACGCGAGAAATCATCCGATTATCAAAAACAAAACAAGAACCTTCCCAAGCGCTATTCGGCTTCTGCTGACAAAAGTTAATTATTCCTCCATGTAACTGGCTCACGTTGGAAAAGCCCTGTTGCTTCATATAAGCAGAAGCCTTCTCACATCTTATTCCTCCAGTGCAATAAATCGCAATCTTCTTATCCTTCAAATGCTCGAGCTTCTCAATAGCTTCCGGAAACTCACGAAAATTCTTAATGTCAAGAGTAAGCGCATTCTTGAACTTACCAACCCTCCATTCATAATCATTTCTAGTATCAATTATAATTGTATTCTTATCGTCAACAACTTTCAAGAAGTCATCTGCCTCAATATACTCACCAGTATTACTCATATCAACTTCTTTATCCATCCTTATAATCTCCTTCTTCACACGAACAACCATCTTTCTAAAAGGATGTTCCAGCCCATCTTCAATTTTAAAAACAACATTAGAAAACCTTGGGTCCGAGTGCAAATAAGCCATATAAGCTTCAGTCTGCTCTCTAGTTCCAGAGATAGAGCCGTTTATTCCTTCTTTTCCAACAAGAACTTTCCCCAAAACTCCCAATTTCTTACAGAATTCCAAATGATCCAATCTAAACTCTTCAGGATTTTCAATTCGAACAAATTTGTAAAACAATAATATCTTCAAGTCATTCATGAAAACTAATGAAAAAAGCAATATAAAAAGCTAATGAAAACAAATCCTGCATAGAATTTTTAAACTCCCTAGTCTAAGCATAAAAATGTCAGAAAGAATCTCTTTTGAAGATCAAATAACAAAGAACAAGATAAAATCATTCTTCTTAATTGGAATAATATCCGTTTTCTTTTTAATAATCGGCTACGTCATATCTATGCTTTTTGACCCAAGCTACTTCTTCATTATAATGATAATCTCAATAATCTTCACGCTCGGTTATACGCTAATAAGTTATTATAATTCCGATAAGATAGCGTTAGCTTCAGTAAATGCTAAACCTGCCTCTCAAAATCTCCATAGAGCTTTTTTTATAGCTGCAGAAAATATGGCTCTCGCTTCAGGCCTGCCAATGCCTCATCTCTATGTTATGCAATCTAGCGAGATAAATGCCTTCGCTTCCGGTCGCGATCCAAAACACGCAGTAATCTGCATGACTTCAGGCGCACTAGAAAGACTAAACAAACAAGAACTTGAAGGAATTATCGCGCATGAAATGTCCCATATAGCAAACTACGACATCCGCTTTATGACTCTGACAGCCATTCTTATAGGAATGATTTCAATAATTTCAGAGATGTTCTTAAGAAGCTTATGGCTTTCAAATTCTGACAATGATAAAGGAAAAAGCGGAGCTATTCTGCTAATAATCGGATTAGTATTTGCAATTCTCGCTCCAATAGCAGCCCAACTTGTCCAACTCTCAATCTCAAGAAAACGCGAGTTTCTAGCAGACGCAACAGGCGCAAAGCTAACTCGTTATCCCCAAGGTCTAGCCAACGCATTAAAGAAAATAAAACATGAACATTTACCGCTAAATGAAAAAAGAAGATTCAATCACGCCATAGCTCCGCTATTTATTTCAGACCCATTCAAAAAGAAAATTCAAAATATCTTCTCAACACATCCAGATATTAACGAGCGCATCCGTCGCTTAGAGGCAATGTAATGTCAATAGAAAAGGGAATTTACGAGCATTTTAAAGGCGGAAAATACGAAGTTCTTGCGCTAGCAACGCATCACGATACAGAAGAGCGAATAGTAATCTATCAATCTCTTCAAGATGGAAAAGTTTACGTTAGAGAAGAAACAATGTTCTCCGAGTTAGTAGAAAAAGAAGGACAAAAAGTCCCAAGATTCACAAGAGTAAGTGATAGCCAACAAGGAGAATTAGAATCTAGAATAACTCTGAATATGACAAAATCAACACTACAAGAGTGGGCAGATAAGCAAGGTCACGATAGATGTTGGTATTTCCCAGATATATTTGGACAATTAGCAAGAATTCTTGGAATAACTCCTGAAAAAACACCAGAACTTCCAAGCGAAGAAGAGTTTAAAGCTGGATGCGAAAGATATAGACTAGAACAATACGGAAAAACCTAACGCTTGAATTCCCCAAGTCTTCTAAAATTATTCCTCTCTGTGAATTTATCAATAAATCCTTTATGTGAAGCATGATCTTTCATCCTATTAATCTTCCAGCCTTTTTCAGCCCTTTCAGCATTAACATCTCCCATTATCTTCCTGTAATATCCTTCTCCAACCACTAAATTTCCGCCTGAACTAGCAGCAATATTCTTAGCCCTTCCTATGCTATTCTGAACAGATGCGTAAGATAATTTTCCTTTCTCGTAGCCGGTTATCAATTGCCCATCGCTAACTCCAATACCTGCATTCAACTTAAGCCTATCACTCTTGCTATGCTCCTGCAATTTCAAAGAAGAATTATAAGCGGCCCTTAAAGCTCTCTGGTTAAAGTCCTCTCCTCCAATTCTCTTGGTAAATAGCCCTATCAACATAGAACCCTCATCGATAACATGCGCTTTCTCCTTCTGCATCTCCGCCTTAATTTCTCCAATCAAGCTAGCACTCTCATTTCTACCTATATTACCAATAGATAAGGCCATAATTGCAGCATCCTCTTTTTCTCCATCGCTAAAGCTAGCACTAGTCAAATTAACAGTTCTAGTAACTACATTCTTTTGAAAAGCAGGCTCATTTGAAATCATACCATAGCTCCTATTTGCACGATAAGACCTAATTCCAAAAATTCCGCCAACAACTAAGACAAGGAGTATAATGAAAGGCAAAAAGCTATAGCCACTAGATAAAAAAGAACTCTCGCTAACATCTATCGCTCTTCCCGTCAAAGGAACATTCACTCCCAAAAATTGCTCTCTTCCGTCAGAAACAGTTATTGTATAATTTGAATCTGGGGCGCTAAGCTTTAGCTTCTTAGTTTCTCCAACTGGTACAGACAATTCTCTAGCAAGAGAAACATCATTAAATAAAATGTTTACAACTTCGTTATAATCAACATTTCCTATATTCTTAACAACCAAAGTCCCATCTTCAACAAAAAATGAGGCTTGCTCGTTCTCAACAGCATAAACGTTCAAAACATCCTTCTTTGATTCAGATTCTGCCTCAAATCTCCAATTGCCCGAGCTAGAGTTTGGCTCAAAATAATATTCCTTAACACTATCAGTAGCAAAAACCTCAGAATAAACAACTTTCCCTTGAGGACTATAAATCCTAAATATAGCATCTCTAAATATTTTATTACCTACTTGGTCAAAAGCATAAACGCTAAAACTACTTTTTAGCCCGGGAGTTATCTGATCCTCTTTAACAACTATGCTAATCTTATCAAGTATCTCCGAAATTGTAAGACTAGTCGTATAGCTAGCCTCGTTACTTACGTATCCAGCGCTATCTTTTTCATAAACTCTTAAAGAAAATTCCTGCTCGCTAGGAGCGATATCATGCGGTAGCTTAAATTCAAAAGCAAAACTTCCCGCACGCACAGGCACCGAAAGAGTAACTCCGGCAAAACTAGCAGTAGCATATCCCTCTATGGCCCTCCCATTTGGAGTTTTAGCAGTTCCACTAACTTTAACGATCTCATCCGGAAGATAAACTCTCTTTTCAAAAACAGGCTCGATAAACAAGCTCCTAGTTAAAAGAAAACTAGAGCTCTGTCGATTCTCTCCGGAATATGTAGCATCAAAATTACAATTTCCCGAAAGCTCGCTAAACAAAGCCGTACTTGTCATAAAAGACAAATCTATTTCTTTCTCTCCTGCTCCAGAAAAACTAACAGGCACACGATAAAATTCAACAGAAGAAGTTCCACACATCAATTTAACCACAAGATAGTCAGTCTGTGCAACCTCGCTAGTTAAAGTTAGCTTAGCATTTACCTGATCTCCGAAAGAATAACTCTGCCCAAGTTGAGAGAATAAAATCTCCGCAGATACTATTGGAGCTATAAATGCCAGAACAAACAAAATAAAGACTAACTTTTTCACTTCACTAGATGCTTTTTCCTTATATAAATATTGTCGTGGGAACACTTTTATAAAGCAGTGAGTCTTAAAAAAAATATGCCTAAAGAAAAGAGTGTAGTTACGCCTTGGAAAGTTTCAAAAGATATTGATTACGAAAAAACTTCAAAAGAATTCGGCATATCTAAAATAGATCAGTTGCCAGAAGTATTCAACAAAGAAATTCTTTTTAGAAGAAAAATAGTTTTTGCACATAGAGACATTGGAAAAATAATAAATGCCATAAAAGAAAAGAAGAAATTTGTAATGATGACCGGCTTAATGCCAACAGGAAAACTACATATTGGACATCTGCTAGTGGCACAACAAATGATTTTCTATCAAAAATTAGGCGCAAGGTTATACATAACTGTTGCCGACCTTGAAGCCTATAACGCCCGCTCACAAAGTCTAGAAGAAAGCAAACAAATAGCAATAGATGAATACATAACAAATTACGCTGCCCTAGGTTTAAAGCCAGAGCATTGCGACATTTATTTTCAAAGCAACAGAAGTAAAAATGCGGAAAAGTCCAACGCTTATTATCGCTTGCAAAATCTACTTTCCAGACATGTTACATTTGCGGAATTCAAAGCAGTCTATGGGGACATAACTCCAGGAAAAATGCTTTCCTCCTTACTACAAGCTTCGGACATGATTCACCCTCAATTAGAAGAATTTGAAAGTCTTTGCCCAGTGATAATTCCAGTAGGACTAGACCAAGACCCCCATATAAGGCTAGCAAGAGACATAACTCAAAGAGTTAAAGACATTCCTCTTGGCCAAATCAGCTCCACCTATCATTTCTTCGTTCCAGGTTTAAGCGGCGGGAAAATGTCATCTTCTGATCCAACTTCATTCATCGCCCTAACTGATAGCGCAGAAGAAGTCAAAAGAAAAATAAATAAATATGCCTTCTCTGGCGGTAAAGATACGCTAGAAGAGCATAGAAAATACGGAGGAAATCCTGACATAGACATCTCATTCATCTATCTAAAAATGCTCTTTGAGCAAGATGATAAAAAATTAGCAAAAATAGAGAAAGATTATCGCTCCGGCAAGTTGTTATCTGGCGAATTAAAAGCAATCGCGATAGAAAAAATTAATTCATTTCTAAAAGATCATCAGCAAAAGCGTTCTAAAGTTCAATTAAGTAAATTTATCTCTTAACCCAATTAACGAGCTCTTGATAACTCATTGAAATAAATCCTTCTGGTAAAGGACCATATCTCTGCGGAAGTAAAGTTTTTATTCCAACTAAAAGCATTTCTCTATGCAATTCATCATAAGATTTACCTTGTTTTCTACCCTCAATGAATAAATCTTCTGGGCCCTCTGAACTCTGCGAAACTAAATCAACAACCTTAACTGACTCATGAGCGTAAAGTTCAGGGTTATGCGATGCACCAGTTTGAACAAAAAAATTTAAAGGATCCGCTTTAATTTCAGGATATCTTACACGGATATCTCTTTCAGCACAATCCAAATTTTTAGCAATATGCCTATCCCGCAAAACGATAATATCATCAAAAATCTCGCTAGATTTTTTATAATTGCTAAGAAAAGCGCCAACATCCTGATTAAATAATCTTTCTAATGCAAAATTTCCAGCAGAACGGTGTCTATCAAATAATTCCTTAAGCTTCAAGCTTTCATCTACGTTAAACCTTTCTAAAAACCATACTGGAACATTATTTCTAAATAAATAATCAAATGCTCCGATTGCATATTTTTTCTGATCGCCAGGTAATTGTGCAAAACCTTCTTCTAAAGCGCCGAGAACTTTAGTGCGACTCGATTTCCCCAAGTCAAGTTTCCAATTTCTTTCAAAATCTTCACATTCATTATAAGTTTTCGCAGCTTGTTCAAAGCTAAAGCAATGCGCTCGCTGAATAAAAGGAAGTAATTTTTTATATTCCTCACCCTCATGTCTAACCTTTAAAATGGTTGTCTCGATCATTCTCAAGCAGCCTTTCTAACAAATAATTTACTAGGAGAATTACCAACGATCTTATCAACTTCATCCTTAAAGTCTTCAGGTCTTGCATATTCTTCATCTCTGCTTTGAATTGAAAAAAGTTCAGGGAGATATCTTGATTGAATCAAATCGTTATCGCTAGAAACTCTAACTGCTCCAGAATAATCGCTACCCCTCAAGGTTGCTTGAGTTTCAGCAATATGCTTATCTAAAGCGCTCAAAGACCTAGGAGAATCATAGAATACAACTTCAACATCTCCTCCGTGTCCGAGTTTATCTCCAACAATATACTCTCCACTAGGCGAAATTGTAAAATGGCTCTCTCTATCCAAGCCAATTCCTAAGCTTTCCAAAAAGCTCTGCTTCTTTACTCTTATGTTAATTCCTCGTTTGTTTATCATCTCCTTTTTTGAGTGAAGGCCTATATAAATCTTTCCTCTAATGTTATTCGATAGTAGTAACACAATAGCAAGGTTTAAATAGCAATTTAAAGCAATATGGCAATGACTCAACTCCAAAAAGACTATGCAAACGATCCTGCAAAAGCAAAAGCACGTGACTTACTTAGAGGCATGGTTGACCGCACTCTCTTACGTTTTCAGAAGCCAAGCGACCTATATGTCTTATGTTTTCCCGGAATTGATGCCGCAGAGATTCACCAAGTCTACGACCCATTAAGCATTCCAAGAGAAAACATTACAGGAATAGAAAGAGACCCAAGAGTAGCCCAAGCACTAGAAGACAAAAAGCTCGGAATTCGAATAGTTAATAAATCAATTGAAAATTTCGTCAAAGAACAAGATAGTTTTAGCTTTGATGTTAATAGTCTAGATTATTGCGGTCCGATTAATCAAGAACAAATAGGATCTCTTGGTAAATTGCTAAGAAAAAACGAGAATGACGAAATAATTGTACACCAAGCAAACTTAGCAAAACGCGACGCTAATCGTGCATCACTTTATGCTTTTAATTTGCTAACTTCAGATGAAGAGAGAGATATGACAAAAATTGCAAAATCTTTGGAGAAAGAAAATTCCGCCCGTAAATCTGGATTTGGAATACCGATGGTTCAAAATCTTGGCGGACTCGACACAATACTGCTCAATATAAATGAATTTTACACACATAATGGATACACTACTCGTCCAGAACTTAATGATCGAAAAGTTTCCCCAACAGGCAACTGGAGACAAATAAATTATGAAAGAGACGGAAGAATAACAAAATTAATTCTAACTGAAGTTATGGCTACAAAAAATCCAAAGGTTGAGGTAACGATCGAATAAAATGACAGAACAAACTCTCCGTAACTACCTAGAACAAAGATTAGAAGTAAAAACAAATGATGCAGAAGAAACTAAAATAAGTGAACTGCTTTCAAGAATGTGTAAGAATGAATCAGAAGCTGGAAATCATCTTGGTGCAAAACACTTGGGCAATCTTACATTAATTATAGGTTCGGAAGAACAAAAACGCAGAACCTTGGAAATATTTGAAATTCCTGTAATTAAAGAATATAAAACTTCAAAAAAAATATCAGAATTAGTTGATGATTATATGAATGAACAAGGATATCAAACTTTTGAGACTATAGCTGGCGAAATTAGCCCCAATTGCAGATGGGATGAATATTTTAACGATCAAGAAGAAAGAAAAAGGGTAGAATACTTATTCCAGATTAATTCAGGAAAAGCGGACGCTCTAAAAATTCAATTATTTGAAATGGAAAAATAATGACAGAAACACTCGCAGACTATCTTTCAACTATTGAAGGACTAAAAGTAAAAGCAAAAGACATATCTGATGAATTCGACATATTAAGAGTTGTAAACAAAGCAAAAAAAAGAGAAGGTCTACCTCAATCTCCAAGAGATTCTTTTATGACTCAAGAAGACATGACTATCTCTGCCAATAATAGTTTTATTCTTGGATTACTCAAAGACCATGTTACAAATTATATGAATTCAATTGGGTATGATAAAGCCCAAGATGATGAAGACTCTAAAGATAATGAAATATGGTATATTCCAAAAGATGCTAGAGATAGAGCCAGATTTATAACTATTCTAGAAACTTCTGAAAATACAAAAGACTTGTGTCTAGTCGAATATCTTGGAAAGTATGCTCCTAAATAAAAGAAAAAACCTTTTATACCTTAATCTCATGATTTAATCATGCGAACACTATCCCTGCATTGCGATTACATAAAATTCAAAGCTGAAAAAAAAGCTGTAAAAGACGCTCCCGAGCTTAATGATAAAGAAAAAAAAGAGCAAGAAGTAAAAGAATGTCTCGTTGTCCTCACGAGTGTTGAAAAAGGCGATTCACAAGAAGAATTAAAGCAATTACTTAGTTCAATTGAAAAACATGCTTCGGAAGTTAAAGCAAAAAATATAGTTCTATATCCCTATGCCCATCTATCATCAAATCTCGCCCCGCCTAAAATAGCGTTAGAAATGTTAGAGCAAGCCGAACATGAGCTAAAGAAGAAATTCAACACAACAAGAGCTCCATTCGGCTACTATAAGACCTTCGAATTAAAAACAAAAGGCCATCCACTATCAGAACTAAGCAAAACATTCTCAAGTTCAAAAGAAAATGAAGTAAAGAGCGTAGAAAAAGAAATAACTTCGGAAGAACTAAAAAGACTATTAAAAGAAATGTCAACTTCCAAGCTAGACACTTCAAAGCTAAAAGATAACGATCATCGTATTCTCGGTCAAAGACTTGAGCTATTCAATTTCAACGAAGTCGCGCCCGGAAGCACCTTCTGGTATCCCTCGGGATTGCATATTTACAATAAACTAATGCAATTCGCAAGAAACGCCCAAGAAAAAGAAAACTATCAAGAGATAGCCACTCCTCAAATCTTCTCCAATGCATTATGGAAAGTATCCGGCCATTGGACTCATTACAAAGACAATATGTTCCTAACAAAATATGAAGATCGAGATTTTGGAGTGAAGCCAATGAACTGCCCAGGAGCTATGTTGTTATTCAAGTCAAAAACAAGAAGTTACAAAGACTTACCATTAAGACTTTCAGATTTCGGCTATTTACATAGAATGGAACTTTCAGGTGTTCTTTCCGGACTTTTCCGTGTGATTCGCTTCATGCAAGACGATGCACATATATTCTGTACAAACGAACAAGTAGGGTCAGAAATAGCAAGTGCGCTAAAACTCATAGACTTTTATTACAAAAAAACATTCGGTTTCGATTACTCGTTAACGTTATCAACACGTCCTGAAAAATTCATGGGAGAAATTGAAGTCTGGAACCAAGCAGAAAAAACCCTTGAAGCAGAACTAAAAAAAGCAAAAATAAAATATACTATAAACAAAGGCGACGGAGCATTCTACGGACCAAAAATAGATTTACATATCAAAGACTCTCTAAATAGAAGCTGGCAATGTGGCACAATTCAGCTAGACATGCAAATTCCTCTAAGATTCGAGCTAAACTACACTGGCGCAGATAATAAAGAGCATACTCCTTTAGTAATACATCGCGCAATTTTCGGTTCACTAGAAAGATTTATCGGAATATTACTAGAACATCTAAATGGAAATCTTCCACTCTGGCTATCACCTAGACAAGTCCGCATCATCAGCTTTACAGATAGAAATATAAAAGCTACGGAAAAAATAGCTCAAGAGCTAAAAAAAGCAATTCCAGAATTAAAAATAGATACAGACTCAAGAGGCGACACAGTTCAAGCTAAAATTAGAGACGCAGAACTAATGAAAGTAAATTACATTTTAGTAGTAGGCGATAAAGAAGAAAATTCCAAAACACTAGCAGTAAGACCAAGAGGCAAAAAGCCAGAATTCGGTATCAAGATAGATAAGTTTATCAAGCAACTTGAAGAAGAGTTAATTGTATGAAATACAAAGTTCCAGTTAAAGCAAAATGGGAAGGCAAAACTACTCGAAAGCCTGGAGATGAAGACAAATACTTTTTAGATTTGGAAGGACCAAGTGAGGCTCATCTTGAAATGGGTGTAAAATATTGCTCTGGAGTAAGAAGTAGCTTAATTATAGATTATCAACTTTGGGCATACATTGGTGAAAAAAATTCTCCAGAAGATATGATGATTGTAGGGACAGTTGGATGTAGACCTTCTCTTGGAAGAAATGGCTCTTTATTAAAAGACCTTGCTGGTGCGCTTGATAAACCTGGACTTCCTGAAGACCAAGATTTTAAAAAAAACGTGATAGAACCAATTAAGAAATGTCTTGCCAATGCATAGAAAGCCTTAAATATGTGCTAACGCATAACTATTTATGACAAACATAACCCTCTCTGTTCCTGAAGAACTAGCAATAAGAATGAAAAAGTTCACTGAAATAAAATGGAGTGAAATAGCTCGGCGCGCAATTGAGCAGAGAGTAAACGACCTTGAAATACTTAACGAAATTGCCTCAAAAAGTAAACTCACTAACGAGGATGTTGAAAAAATAAGCAAAAGTATAAAATCTTCTGCAACTAAAAAACTATATGCTAGTCGTGGACACTAACATTATAATATCCGCATTAATAAAAGATAGTGAGGTAAGAAAACTCCTAACCCATACCTATGAGACTCTAATTTCACCAGAAATAGTCTACAAAGAAATTGAAGAACATAAAGAAGAGTTATTACAAAAATCAAAGCTATCTGAAGACGACTTAGAAAATACCCTATTTATCTTGTCAAAACATATTATCACAATAAAAAACAGCAAGATTCTTCCATTTGTTGAAGAAGCAGAAAAGATAATCGCCCATATTGACAAAGACGATGTTCCAATAGTTGCAACCTCTCTTGCCCATAATTCCTGCCCTATTTGGACAGATGATAAAGATTTCAGAAAACAAAACAAAATTAGGATAATTACCACAAAAGAGCTTATAGATGCTGAAATATCAAGCAACAGCTAAATCTTTATAAACATCCCAATACTCAAGAAGTTATAAAGAGATGAAAATCAAACCATATCTTCACAAGCTTCAAGGCTCCGACGCCTACAAAGACTTCCAACAGAAAAATAAAGACGCTTTCTTAACAGCAGGATTCTTCGTGATAGACTTTGAGTCAGGCAATAACGTCCATCAAATAGACTATTTCGTACCTTCTAAAAAGAAATTCGCAGCATTCACTCTAGATAAAAAAGTAGCCTTACAATTATTTGATATGATTGAAAAGAAAACTCCTGAACCTTTAGATATCGGCATAAATATTGACTTAGAGGCCCTACATGGAATCTTACAAGATGAAATGCGAAATCGCAATATCACCTCAAATATCAAGAAAATGATTGCAGTAATTCAAAACGTAAAAGGAAAGAAAGTCTGGAGTGTGAGTTGCATTCTATCCGGCATGGACATAATTAAAGCACACATTGAAGATGAATCTCAAACAGTTCTAAAGCTAGAAAAATCATCACTATTTGACTATATTCAAAAAATGCCCGGACTTCAACCTCAAGGCTCTCCAGCACAAACTCAAGCCCAACCTCAAGTTATTCAAGGAAATAGCTCCGATAGCGACGCTATAAAAGCAAAGCTTGAACAACTAGACAAGCTAAAGGAAGTTCTAAAGAAAGAACAAGAAGAAATCCAAAAGCAACAAGCAAAAGAAGCTAAAGCAAAGCCAGTAAAAAAGAAATCTAAGTAATTGCAAGAAACTAATTGCCCACAGACTATTATTAAACCGAAAGCTATTTAAACTATAAGTTTAGTTATTTAAACTATAAGTTTAAAATGAAAAACCCAATTGAAAACGAAATGAAACTAATCTTGGCTATTCTGAAATCTCCTGAAAAAGAACATTCAGCAACCACTCTTTCAAAAGAACTAAAAATAAGCGTAATGGGTGCTCTAAAAATAGCAAGAAGGTTAGAAGAAAAAGGAATTTTAAATAAAAAAAAGATTGGTATGGCCAATATATACTCTTTAAATCTTAAAAACGAACACTCAAAAGATTATGTTATCTTTCTTCTTAAAAGAGAAAAAGAGCAAGCAAACCCTTATATAAAAATGTGGCTCAAAGAACTAAAAAAAATAAATTCAACTGCCTCAATATTATTTGGTTCTATATTAACAAATGAAGAAAAAGCCAATGATATTGATGTTCTGCTAATAGTCAACAAAGATAATATAAAAAATATAAAAAAAGAAATTGAATCAATAAACGTAATAAATCAAAAAAAGATTCACCCATTATTCCAAACAAAAGAAGACTTAACAGAACAGATAAAAGAAAAAAATAAGGTTATCCTTAACGCTTTAAAGGGTATATTTGTTTCTGGAGAAGAAGCCCTTATAGAAATAATAAACCAATGAACAACACTGAAAAAAGATTAGCTTGGTGTCTTGAAAAAGCACAAAAAGAACTAGCCTTAGGAAAGAAACACAGAGGACTAATCAAAATAACCCCTGATAAACAAAAAGCATTAGAACATATAAAAAAAGCAGAACATAATCTAAAAGCCGCAATTCACTTCGCAAAAACAGAATATTCCGATTGGTCAGCAAGCGCTTTTTTCTATTCTATTTATCAATCTTTATTAGCAATCGCGATAAAATTTGGATATGACTCAAGAAATCAAGAATGCACTTTTGCATTAATAAATAGTCTGATTGAAAATAAACAAATTCCTCTAAACAAAGAGCTAATAGAAAAAGTCGCCCTTCTGGATAGTACAAAAGACGAACTTACAACAATGCAAATAAGAGAACACTATCAATACGGCACAAAATTATCAATTGAAGAAAACCTTGAAGAAGAACTCCTTGAAATCACAAAAGAAATTCTGTCAAAAGCTAAAGTGATTATTGAGCAATAAGTCCCATAAACTCCTTACATTTTAACAGAGCTCTCGCCCTCAAGTTAAAAAAAATAAAGAAAAAGAAAAAAATAAATCTCCTTAAGCCGGAGACGTGCAAGTAACAGGTGTGCCAGAAGGCTCACAAGTCTTTAACTGTCCACTAGCAGAAACAACTACTGCGATATCAACAGTATCCTCTGAAAAACCAGTTAACCCAAGAACATCAAAAGTCCTTGATTCAAACTCCTCCGGTATTATAGTAGTAGTATTCGTCCTAACTGCTCCAGTTGAATCTCTAAATATGAACTTCAACTCTTCTATATTCGCAGTTGAACCAGTGCCCATGCTAACAGTAACATTCCATAAATCTGCTCCGGTAGTTGCTCCTGTAACTGTATTCGAGCAAGCAGTAGGAACAACATTAACGGCTAAGCAATCACTTGCTCCAGCAACTTGTTGTGCTCCGCCTTGAATTGCGGGACGTACAAAAGCCCAGATAATTCCAACAGCAACTAGCACTAGAAGGATAATCAAGACGTTTGTTATAATGTCACTAAGACCTCTTTTTGTATTTATCATGATAAACCTCCTTTTACTTATTAGTAATCTCTTAGACTAGAAAAAGATGTTTATAAAGATTTCGCTAAATATCGTCAATATCCAAAAGGGTAATTGTTAAAAAAAACTTTAAAATATTAAGTAAACCTCCATAAAGCAAGATTTTGCGACATCAATAGACATAATAATTCGGCTAAAGAAAAAATTTAGGATACACAATTAGTTGCACAAAAAAGATGAAGTTACATTAATTCTAGTCAGTGAGTGCTGATGCATTCGCTTTGTTCGTGAAGTTTTGCGATTTTATCCCTAAAGTCAAACAAAAAGCATAGCTAATAGTTATCAGATAACACTTAATTCCATTTTTACACTTATTTCAGCAAAAACCAAAATCCCTTAAGAACAGGTAAACCAAAATTCCATACCTTTATGGCTTTTCTTATCTAACCTAACAAAACCAAACCTCTCAAATTGCACAATTTCCCCAATTTTCAGCTTACTAGCTCCAGCCTCTAAAAAACCCTCAATAAATTCAGCATTAGACATCATTATCCTAGTCTTAATACTCTCCTCTTTAGAAGCAGGCAACCAATGAACAAAACTCGCTTTCAATTTAGAATCAACTTCCTCTGAAAGGAAAGCAAATTTCCCCTTAGAAAAAGAGGCATTAAGTAGATGCATAAATCTTACATTCCCCTTCTTGCTCTTATTCAAAGAATCAAAATCCTTCTTAGTTATATAAAAATCCTCATTTGTATTCAAGGCTCTAAATCCCAAATTTCCTGACGGATGCAAGGGCGCTTTACATTTTAAAGAAGGCGCGCCATCAACCGAAATTTTAATAGGATTTTGAATAAAGAAATATCTTTTAGCGCTAGCATCAACAAGCTTACGATTAATAGACTCTAAAACAGCGAAATCAATCTGTCCGCTTGACTTTGATAATCCAACAACCTTCGCAAGTTCAAAAAACATTTCAGGCAAAAATCCCCTTCTTCTTAGCGCCCTAATAGTCACAAGACGCGGATCATCCCATCCGATCATCTTACCTGACTCAATCATCTCTCGAATTACACGTCCCTGTGTTTCCGCGCCAGCTATTCTATATCTCCCAATCTCACGAACAATAGGGCTCTTCAAGCCCAACTTAGCCTGAATGAATTTATGCAACTCGTCACGCAACTCAAACTCATTGGTCCTAATAACATGGCTAACCCCATTTAGCGAATCCTCAACTGGATTTTCAAAATCATAAGTCGGCCAAACACAATATTTCTTCTTTTGCAAAAAATGAGAAGCATAAGAAATTCTAAAGATAACAGGATCTCGCATAACGCCATTATTCGAGCCCATATCGCCTTTCAGCCGAACAATTCTCTCTCCATCTTTAAATTTCTTATCAAGCATCATTTTCCATTCAGCTAAATTAACTTTTGAATCGCGTGAACGGCAACTACAAGCAATCATCTGCTCTCGAAGCTCTTTAATTTTATCTTGCGAACAAGAACAAACAAAAGCATCGCCATTATTCAAAAGTTTCTCGCAAAGACCATACATCTTTACCAAATCGTTAGAAGCAATAACTTCCTCATCCCATTTTATACCAAGCCAACTCAAGTCTTCCTTCATAGCATCATAAAACTCCTTGCTTGATTTCTCTGGATTTGTATCTTCAATTCTCAAAATACATTTTCCATTATACTTTTTAGCATAAAGATATTGAATAATAAAAATTAGAGCGTGACCGATATGATTATACTTTGAAGGCTCTGGAGGCAATCTAGTAACAACTTTTCCCGTATGTTCAAGCTCCGGCAACCCTCCATCTTTATGCTCATGCACTTTAACAAATTTCTCATAATTCTTAAAATCAATAACTTTTTTATCAGAAGAAAGTTTATTCACTTCCGCAACAACTTTCTGAATTTCAGGCATTATTTTCCCAATATCCTTTCTATCAAGCCCATGTTGAAATAATTTAGGCAATATCTTGGAAGCATCAGTTTTACCAAAATCAATAGCATTCTGTAAGGCATAAGCCCAAATGAACTTTTCCAGATTCATAAAAACTAAAGCGAGAATTAGTATTTAAATCTACTAGAGCAGTCTTCGCTCTTTAGCCTCTTCCATCAATCGCTCATAAATATCCATTGTTAGACTATGGTGAGTCATATGATTTCTTTTATTACCATCAACTTGTTCATATTTTATACCGCGCTCCTTCCATACCCTTCCCTCTGTACAAAGGTGTTGTAAAATAGGCTGCATTTTATCAAAGGATTTAACAAATTGTGCTTCTTTAGTTACACATGATTCATATTCTTTCCATAAAGCCATAAAATCTGTTCGTAAGTCATCAGGCAAATTAGAAAATAGCTTACTTGCAGCTTTGTCTTCTCGCTCCTTCTTAGTCTTAACTGCAATAGTATCAAAGGCAAAAGTATCTCCTGCATAAATCTCAGGCAAATCGTGTATTAAACATAATTTCAACACCTTCACTAAATCAATTCCTACAGGCAACTCTTTCTCAAACAACAAAAAGAACATAGCAAGATGCCACGTATGTTCCGCGTCGCTCTCCCGTCTCAATTCTTTAGAAATAACGTTCACTCGTTGCACACTCTTGAACTGCTCAATCTCTTTCAAAAAGTCAATAAGCTGATTAACGCGTTCCGCCATATCAGACCATATAAGGAGCAGTATAAAAAATAATCTATTCGAGAAAGTCTGATCTGTTTATTAGATAACATTTAAATACAAGTGTTAGTTATTTTTAACACATGTTAGAAATATTTAACAGACTTAAACCATTTTTTGAAGATACGCATAGAGAGTATTCTGTAAGAGAATATGCAAGAATATCAAAGTTGTCCCCCCCTACTGCATCAACCTTCCTAAAAGAGGCTGAAAAACAAGAGTCATTATTATCTAGAAGAGACAGAGTCTATATTTATTATCGTGCAAATAAAGAATCTTCTCTCTTTAAAGACCTTGCAAGAGCTTACTGGAGACTAACTCTAAAATATCTTCTAAAAGAATTCGGCAAAGATTTTCTTTTTAAAAAACCTATTCTTTTTGGCTCTATAGCGAAAGTTGAAAACACTGCAGAATCTGACCTTGACATATTTGTAGATATTGAAAAACGCAATATAAATTTTGAAAAGATTGAAAAGAAATTGAACCGAAAGATTCAAATTCATTACAAGAACGTGTTAAAAAATAAAAATTTCATATCCATTATAGAAAAAGGATGGGTAATTGAATAATGGACTGGAAAGAATGCCTTGCTAAAAAAATAGCTCGTCCTTCAAATATAGATTTAGAGCTTATCAACTCGTTAAGACAAACATCTGAAAATAAAAAACTGAGTGCAGATATATTGCCGTTAAATGAAACAACCATAACTTCTAAGATTTCACTATACTATGATTCCGCTAGAGAATTGCTAGAAGCCATAGCAATCAGCAAAAATTTCAAAATATACAATCATGAATGCTATACTTGTTTCCTCAAAGAAATAGTCAAAAATGAAGAACTATCACAATTATTTGACAGATTAAGAATTTTAAGGAACTCATTAAATTACTACGGGCAGAGTATTACATTGGCTGATGGCTCTCAAACTATTGACGAGCTAAAAAAACTAATAACAGGACTCAAAAATCAATAAAAGAAGCTTAATCATCCTATCCCCAATCGGCTCTCAATATTCTTAATCTTTTCAAGCATCAAATCCAGCTTAAACATTGTATCATCCAGCTTTAATTTTAGTTCATTTAACTCCAAAGGCGACTGCTGGACAATCGGTTGCGAAGATTGAGTTTGTGAAGGATTATCAAGAAAATCAAAACTTGGAACATTAGATTCGGCACTTGGAGAAACACTTGGGTTAGAAGCAGGTTCGCTAGCTCCAATGGCGGTAAGGTCAATCATTCCATTCTTGTCAATCTTCCCCAAAGAAGGCTCTTCCGGAGGCATCTCTAACAAACCTCGGCGCTTCCATTCAGTCAAGTCAACTACCTCGCCTCTTTTAAAAAAACCCATATTAACCCTAAGAGCGAGAAATATATAAAATGTTCGTTGTAAGAATCTTTAAATATCTAATCTAAATAAGAAAAATATGGCCTCATTCCCTGAATTCAAACCAACAACAAGGTTTATGATTTTCTATAGTCAAAGTCTATGTTCTCAATTTAAGGAAGACTCAGCAAAATTCAACAGATTATCAGAAAGAGAAAAGAGAACAAGGATATCTCTAGTAAAGGAAGACTTTACAACAAACTTTTGGAGAACTCTTATTACTTACGCAAGGGATGCAAAAGAAGCAAAAGTAGAAGAATTAAACATTGGGAAAGAAGGGAAATTTCATCCTTATCTAAAAGCTAGATTTGAAGGCTACATGTTTCATGGCCTATCAAACTCCGAAGAAGTAATGTCCAGATTATATAGGGAATTTGAAAGCCACGTCAAAGCATCTAGCTATCCTCCTGCTCATTGGGGCAAATTAAAAGCAAGGGATGGCGAAATTTCAATTAACATTACAGAAAGAAACAAAGATGCAAGATATCAAGAGCCAGAAAAGCCAAAATCGAGACTAGCCAAAAGCATTCTAGAAGATTTAGGCAGAGCATGTGAGCTGACCCTTACCTCGCAACCAAGAGAACAATATAGAATAATTTTACAATAATAATTCTCAAGGAATAGTTTAAATAAACCCTCTACCTCCTAGCAAAAAGATGGCAGATATACATAAACTAATAGCTACTATCAGTCCTGATGTCTATTGTAGCCCAAAAGTTAGAGAGCAAGTTAAAGCAATTATAAAAGAGAAAGGTTATCAAGAGGCGATGAAAATCGCCGAGCCAGTAGAAGGGGAAATGATAGACTTAGACAAAACAATGATGAGCCCTATGGACGCTAAAGCCCTCAAAACTCCAATTGAAAAGCACAAAATAATCTACGATTCAATGACCGAAAGTCTTGAGCCATTATATTTCTGGATTCTTGATTTTACAAACAAGATGTTCAAAAAAGTAGATAAAATAAATGACAACTTCGTCGCCTCTCCAGGTTCAAGCTATTTCTCCGAACTGGGTCAAAAAGCAACGGCTATGCAAGAGAAAGCAATGAGTATGTTAGGAACAGTAAACACTGTTCTAAAATCAATTCTAAATATAATATACGACTTAAAAGAATTCAAGATAAGACTTGAGCTTTATGATGATCTAAAGTCAAAAGACAAGGGGAAAAAAGATGCCGCCTATTATTCTCTAAAACAAATCTGGATGGACAACGTAGACATTAAGCGAGGGAACACAAGTATCAAAGGCCTAGTAGCCCAATTTGACTATGTCACAATAATTGACGCTTTTATGGTCGCAGAAGATGCAAATTCGGTAGATAAAATAGATCTTAATGACCGAGTAAAAAGAATTGTAAAACAAAGAATAGAGGAGTTTAATCGCTGGTTAAGAGAATCAGAAACAGAAATGAGAAAAAGATATGAAATCGAAAGGCAATATCTCAAAAGTCAGTATAATAACATTCAATTATACTCAAGATGGATTACTCCCTATCTAAAATCAGCAAATCGCCTTGAACAAAATATAGAGCCATCTGCTGCACTTGTAAATACTTTCAATACAATCATTCTAGAATTATCTCTTCTTTGTCAGAGTGGCTACGATCCAAATGATGACGTAGATGCAGGCAATCTCCCCTCAAGTTTCTCAAAAGTAAAAACAAGAAAATACTATTCTGTTGTTGCTATAGACTTGAACTTTAGAGGAATCCCTCAAAGAGTCGGGCAAGGTTACTCATATGGAGGAAGAACTGAAATCGTATTCACTTCTTACGCTCTAAACGAACAAGAGATTGAAATCTTTAAAGAGGAATCTAAAAAAAGTAACTTTGGGGATATTCTAAGTTTAATTGAAGGTTCAACAAACGAAAGCATAGGACAGATAAGAGAAGATATTGAAATGTTTATTGCAGACAAAAAAACAAAAAACGAGAAAGAAGAAAAGGCAGATGATAGCAATCCATTTTCAGCCTTATTTTCTGGATTCGGTTCTTTCTTTAAAACTGAAAAAGTAGAGCCTGAGAAAGAAGATTTATCAAGAGGAATAAGGAAAGATGACGCATTTGAAAAAATAATTCGCTCCCAAGTCGTGATTGACTCTTCAGAAAAATGTAGAACTCTATTTGACACTTATAAAAAAGCACATATGATGCCCGCTTGGCCATAAAATGAAAAGAATAATTAAAGAAATTCAAAATAAATCTAAAGAATTTACAAAAGAAAATAAAATAATCCTTAGAGAAAAGCAAAGCAAAATTAAAATAATCGAGAAAGAAGCAGAAAAGGAAGAAGAACAAGAATTAACTCTAGAACAAAAACTTGAGATAATTAAAAGAATGCGAGCCGGCGCACTAGAAAGACAACAAATGCAAATAAATGTCAAAAAAGAAGGCAAAACTTCAAATCTAGAGCAAGTAACTACTAGAGAAACTCCAAGACTCTCCGAAGAAAGAAGAGAAAAATCAGAAGATAGAGAAGAAAGAAAAAATTCGTATGATGGAGCAAGAGCAACAACCTATGGCCCAACCACAGGCAAAAAAGATGGCTTAACTTATGAATCAAAAAAGCAAGAAGATAATAAAGCGCCGACTATAGCCCAAGGAACTCGAGAAGAAAGACAAGCCGAAAAAGCAAGAGAACACGAATTTTCAACAGAAAGAAAAGAAACTTACACCCCAAGTTTAGCTGACGAAAGAAAGAAGAAAAAATCCCTCTGGTGAAGGTTTAAATAAATACATCCCTCTGAAGTAGTATGGCTGATTACTCACACAATTTTTACGATAAAAAAATCTCCAGTTACGGTGATAACTTTACTGGATATACCTTACCTGCAAGCTCTTTCGGATTTCCTTCAGACCCAAGAACTGCAAACCAGATTGATGCAGTTTCAAAAAAGCTAAACACTGGAGCAAAAGTCATCGAAGTATCCGGAGTGAACATAGCAAAAGGCGAAGGCCCGATGGGCTTAATTGACTACATTCCAAAACAGCACTTCAAAGAAATAGAAAGACTAAAAAAATTATCAGGGGCAGAACTAACATTCCACGCTCCACTAGTTGAAGCAACAGGTTGGAGCGAAGGCGGTTGGAATGAAGCTCAAAGAAAACAAGTAGAACGCGAAGTTTTAAGCTCAATTCAAAGAGGCCATCAGCTAGACCCTAATGGCAATATCGTAATAACTTTCCACACTAGCAATGGCCTACCAGAGCCCAATACAAAAGTGAAAGTAAAAGACGAAAATGGAAAAATGAAAGAAATAAGCTCAAGATTTTTAGTAATAAATGAACAAACGGGAAAACTAAGCGCAATTCCGGGACAACAAGAAAATTATTTTCAAAATAAAATAACTGATCCTAAAGCACAGATAGATGATTTCAACAAGAGACAATGGACTGATTCCTTAAGCCAAGTAACAAGACTGGCTGACCAAGCAAGAATTTCATTTGTTAGAGGCACAAGTTTTCGCGATGAAGAAGGACTAAAAAGAAATCCAGAATTTGCAGAAAAGATACCCGAATTCTTCAAGTTATCCGAAAAAGATCCAAAGGAATATGAAAAATTCCTAAACACATTTTCAAATAACACAGAAAGAGATCTAGCAAAGCAAACCGTCAGTGAATTAGGCTTCGCTAAACAATATGCCCAAGATGCTTATCTCACTCTACAAGAAATCTACAATAACGCCTATGACAGCGCAACAAAGCAAGGAAATAATAAATTAAAAACTGCCTTGAAAGAAGTTAGAGAACAAATAGTTCCAAAGCTTCAAGGACATGAAAAAAATCCCGAAAAGCTAAAAGATTTCATAGACGAAATAGCAAAAGCAACAAGAAATCTTAATTCAATAAAAGACCATGCGGGAGTCCCTGTACAATATCGCGCTCTTGAAGATTTCGGAATCGAAAAGGCATCAGAAACTTTCGCAAACGCTGCTTTTGATGCCTATAAAGAGTTCGGCAAATCAACCCCAATATTAGGCCTTGAAAATCCCCCTGCGGGCATGGGAATAAGCAGAGCAGAAGACATAAAGAAACTAGTTGAAGCAGCACATAAAAAATTCTCAGATAAAGCAGTAGAAGACGGAATGTCCAGAAAAGAAGCAGATAAAAAAGCAAAAGAGATAATCGGAGTAACTTGGGACGTTGGCCATATCAATATGATTCGCAAATCAGGATATGATGATAAAGACATAGTCAAAGAAACACAAACTATCGCTCCTTATATCAAACACGTTCACTTATCCGATAATTTCGGCCTTGCACATACAGAATTACCAATGGGAATGGGAAATGTTCCAATAAAAGAACACGAAGAAGTGTTGAGAAAGCAATTTGGAGATAAAGTAAACAAAATAAAGCAAATAGTAGAAACTGGCGGATGGTTCGCAGATTTCAAAACGACTCCATTCCGTGAAACTCTTAGTGCGTTCAACTCTTCACTTTATCCAATGCAAATGTCATCCTATTGGAAAACTCCTCCAACGCACGGCTACTTTTCTGGTTATGGCGCTACATTACCAGATGTTCACTTCCAAACTTATGGTGCTGGCTTCTCAGGACTTCCAACATCCCTAGGCGGAGAAATGCAAGGCAGAAGTCGCGTATCAGGCACGCCAACAGAATAAAATAGACAATATAAAACATTAAATACCCGTCAAATTAGAAAATTATATGGGCGGAGGAATGGGCACAGGATCCGAAATAAAACCTTTTTACTATGGTCCTCCGAGAGGAATTTATCAAGCAAGAAACTTCGATGATTTTGCAACAATCCAAATTCCAAGAAAACTACTAGAGATGAGAAGAACAAATACATGCGTTAAGAAAGTTGACTCAGATATGATAGTGACTTACAACTATCCTGGCGCAGGGATTGAGATTACTCATGAAATCAAGTCAGAAGATAGATGTGAAGTCAAAATAAACGCGGAAGAAAGACAAACCCTAGAAGCGATAGTTGATTTCATACATTCCAAAGAAAAAGAGTAGCGAACATTTAAAAAGAAAAAAGCCAATCAATATACGAGGTGATAAATGATTTCTAGCTCAATAAGACATAGCAAGCCGAAGGTAAAAATAACTAAAAAACCACTTTCCCAGCCTAAGCTCACTTCAGAACGCGATATAGCCCTAGACTTTGCCTCATCAGTTCATAAAAGATTCGATAATATAGTAAAAGCAACAGTCCTATTCGGCTCTCAAGCAAAAAACACCGCTACGTCAGCGTCAGACATTGATGTGATAATAATAATCGATGATGCCTCAATAAATTGGGATCTCGAGTTAACGGCATGGTATCGCGAAGAACTAGGAAGACTAGTAAGCACTAAAAGCTATTCAAGAGATTTACACGTCAATACAATAAAGCTAACAACTTGGTGGCAAGATTTAATGCATGGCGATCCAGTCGTTCTAAATATAGTTCGTTATGGCGAAGCTCTAATTGATAACGGATTCTTCAATCCCCTCAAAGCATTATTAGTTCAAGGCAGAATAAATCCAACTCCAGAAGCAGTCTACGAAGCATTACAAAGAGCGCCAACTCATTTAGCAAGAAGCAGAATGGCTCAACTCGGTTCTATTGAAGGGATTTATTGGGCAATGGTTGATTCCGCTCAAGCCGCACTAATAATGGCCAATCTTCTTCCGCCCTCACCAGAACACGTTTCAGAACTTATGAAAGAACATTTCGTCGATAAAGGCATGCTTAAGTTAGACTACGTAAACTGGTATCGCCAAGTCTTCGCCATGCACAAAGACATAATTCACGGCAAAATTACAAAGATACACGGCGCTGAAATAGACTTGTGGCAAGAACGCGCTGAAAATTTTGTGAAAAAAATGACTGAAGTTATAGATTCTTTAATTGTTAAGAAATAATAGAATTCAGAATAATTATCTTGCCCATGCTCCAAAATCATACCTCTTTGGCTTACAATTGGCTTCTTTAACACAATTATTGCAATAAAAATTATCAGAAATAAGAAAGAATAAATATCAAAATAAAATCAAGCACCTCTCAATATGCGTTGTTACTTAACAACTTGGTATTAATCAGTTGCCGCATAAACTAAATCTCTAGCTAATGCCCTAGTAACTCCATCTTCACTTCCAGCCAATTCATTAAGCCCTGCAATTACATAATTTCTAGGACTCATAGTTTCTCTAGTAAATTCTTCAAGAGCATTCTCTCTATCCTTTACTAATGCTTCGGCAGCAGGAACAAAATCTTCAGGAGTATATGTTGCAATAGACGCGGCAATCTTCGCAATCTTTCCAGCTTCAGCTTGTAATTCTTCGCTAAATCCTTTACTTTTATAATGTTCAATAGTTTTTCTTGCATTCTCATCTGCAACTTTTGCTATAAATGGCTCACGCAATTCCTTTGGAACATTGCCTCCAGATTTAACAGTAGCTTCAAGCCCTTTCGCCTGCATAATGCTTTTATTTACTTGTTCATAACCCGCATACCAAGCTTGTAATTCTCCAGACAATCTTTTTCGCATTTCAGGATTATCTACAATCTTCCCAGTAGATTCATCATTCATCTGCCCAATTAGCTCTCCAGAGTTAGCAAAAAAGTATTTGCTTGCATCTTCATCTGAAGTGTTCCTTTTACTATCAGCAGCCACTCGGTATAATTGAACATGAGGATTATCATTGTCTGATAAGTCTAAATCAGAAACCCTCGGATGTCTCGCGGGATCAATCATACCTGGAACGTTAATTCCATGATTGTATCCAACATTCAAAAGACTAAGTAAATTCGCCCTTCTTTTGTCAGGCTCAGGCTCTGCTCTTGTATCGCTTCCCCTCATAAGCTCTTCAATCTCTTTTGCTGAAGCATATTTGTCTCTAAAAGTATCAATTTTCGCCACTTCTCTTGTTTCTGTCATACTTCCTATCATAATATTAGGTATTTAAAGCTTTCGGTTATATAAACTATATAGTGGTAACATTTAAATATTGAATATTCAAACAATAAATATGAAAACAAAACTACTAAAGATAT
Source organism: Nanobdellota archaeon (assembly GCA_038045385.1). GTDB lineage: Archaea > Nanobdellota > Nanobdellia > Pacearchaeales > GW2011-AR1 > JBBSZK01. The sequence continues at coordinate 109,375 of JBBSYE010000002.1, read as the reverse complement.
ACAGAAGACATCCTGGAAAGGTGAATGAACTAATTGGAAAAGCAAAAGACACAGATATATCTAGACAAGAAATCTCAAGAATAATTTATAGAATTGATAATGAAACTATAGATAATTTAAAAATTTTAGGAAAAAATTATGCAAAAGCCGTAGTTGTGGCCGTTCCTTTAGCAATAATCTATCGCGACTTTACTAGTAAATTTCCTACATTTCCATTTTACCAGTCAGCAGGTGACCTCGTCTCTGTATTAGCGGGATTTTGCGCAGGAACTATGACCTTAAGAGAAATAAGCAACTATGTTTTAATGAAAGGAAGATTTCTTATTGATTCAGAAATGAACAGAAAAACAAAAGCAGAGAGAACCTCACAATCTCAAGGTTTAATTGAAAAAGTGGAGTCTAGTCAATGAACACAAAACTACTAAAGATATATAGAAGAAATATCAAAAAGACGAAGATGGATTTAACAGAATTAGTTAAAAGATACAACCCAGAAAATAGGCTTCAAAGAAAGCTAGATAGCTATCGCTCTGCAAACCCTGAATTATATGCACAAAAAGAAAATGTAATTTCCGACGCCTGCAGACTTTCAAACATCGGCAGAGAAGAAATTCCTGAATTAATCGCACAAGACTATCTATTTAATCGTACTAGTAGAGAAGATTTACTCTCACTTTTTGAAACTCTTGTAGGAGCATCCATAATTGGTAGCTGGATTATAGTTCCAAGTATCGCAAAAGAATTTAATTGTCCTCCTTATATCGTAGGAATAGGTTTAATTGGGTTAGCATTTACGGGAATGGGATGCTTAACCTATAGATCAAAATTCTCACCAAGATTTCAAAAGATAAAAAAACATGCACAAAAGATAAAATCAGGCATGCAAGTTAGAAACGAGGATCTCGGTTAAAGACTATTATTTATCAAAAAATTCAGAATTCACAGGAATAGCATCATTAAGCGAAGGAATGTCCGACTTACCTTTCAAATTAGGCGAATAATCATCATCTAATGCCTTTAAAATTAAATCCTCTTCTTTCATCACAGGCATCGCTTGAGCAACATTCTTATCAATTCCAAAAAGTTCATCAAGCGCTTTCTGATTAAACTGCTCATTCATCGCCATAGTCACAATCTCTTTATTAACATTAGAACTATTAATTTCATATTCTTCCCTAGTTTCTCTTTTTCTATGTTTCACTTCTTCATTATTTTCAACTCGCATATTCTTAGCCTCCAATCCAGCGACCAACTTAGAAACCATTTGAGCCGCATCAGCATTAACAGAAATACTATCAATTCCCTCTTTCAAAAGAAATCTAACCATCTCCTCTCTGCTTCCCGCCTGGCCACAAATTGAAGTCTCCACTCCATAACGCTTACAAGTTGCAATAACTTGCTTTATAGAAGCCAAAACAGCAGGATGCATTTCATTATACAAACCTTGCATATCTTCATTATTCCTATCTAAAGCGAGGGTGTATTGCGTCAAATCATTCGTTCCAAAAGAAGCAAACTTTATTCCTTGCTTACATAGCTCTTCAATAATCTGCACAGCCGCAGGTGTCTCTATCATCACACCCATCACAATATTTTTAGGCATTTTAACTTCGTTAGCTATTTTCTTAGTTTTAATAACTTCATCAACAGAGATAACTTGAGGCATAATAACTCCAAACTTCTTATCTGAAAATTCATCTGCAATCTCCTTTATTGCCTCAAGTTCCGCTTCAAGTAAATCAACATTCATCAAGCTAAATCTTATACCATGATTTCCGAGCATAGGATTGCCCTCTTTCTTTTGTGGCGCTCCTTCAAGACCAACATACTCGTCACTTCTTATATCACTCGTTCGCACCCAAATCTCTTTGAAAGGCGTAGCTATCTTCTTCAAACCAGAAGACAAAACGGAAATGTAATCTCTCATCTTATTATTTTTCAAATACCAAACAGGATGCTTCCCATGAGAAGCAATTATGCCCTCAAGTCTGACAAGACCAACACTCTGCGCTCCAGAAAGTGCCGCACGAGGAGCATAATCAGGCAAATCAACAATAACTTTTATCTTTATCCTAGTAGGCACAATTGGATTAACTTCAACCTTTCTCTCAATACCCTTCCCCTCTATAACTCTCCCAGTATTACCATCTACCGTCACTATATCTCCATCTTTCAATTTATGAGTAGCATTTCTAGTTCCAACAACTGCAGGGATTCCCATCTCCCTACTAACAATGGCGGCATGAGAATTAGACACTAAAATAGGAGTATATTTGCTTGTAAAAACTACAAAATTATGATCAAGCTCGTTATCTGCCTCAACCTCAAGGTTAAAGACGTCAATCTCGCCTATATCTGCAATTTTCTTAACACGTTGCATTCTTAAACCTGAAGAAAGAACAGAAAGAAGTTGTTGTCGCTCCTTAGCTTGGGTCATAGGAAGAACAAAAGAAGCAATCTTTCTGCTATCAATTAGACAATTATTCTGCACATAAGGCTTGATATGCCCTTTATAATTAACCTCATCGATAATATCTAAAAGAATAGCTCTTGCAGAAAAAAGTTTATTACCTTGTTGTTTAAAACGTATTTCTCCTTTAACACGAGAAGTGTGCTGAATAATATCATCAATCCGCTCCAAAATTTGCACATGATGAATTGTTCTATTACGCGTTATTTGTGGAAAAATTCCAAGACGAAGGCAAGCCAAAATTACTCCTTGTAAAACATGTTCCTTACCAACATAAATATGAAGGCGATTATCATAAAGACAACCATCCCCATCAATAAGACCTGCTAAAAAATTAAGACATGATGGCTCATCAAGAGTTAGCACCCAAGAGTCAAGATTATGAATAATATTTTTAAGTTTAAGTGCAATTTCCAAATTATTGCAAATATAATCAGAAGCATATCCTTGAACAAGTCTTTCTCTTAAATAACCTGAACTTTCTTTTAATCTGGGTTCCTTAAAAGAAGAACCAAAACATTCAGTAAAATACAACCCAACACGTTCGATAAAAGCAGCTTTAGCATCAGTTTGCTTCTGTGTGAATGTTATCCTTCCACGACGTGGATTTCCTGTATGATGCAAGTCAACTTTGATATTTCCATCTGATGCTAAAGCTCCAAGAACATAAGCTTTCTTTTCATCATTTGTAGCCATAGTTGCAGGAAGAGAATCGATAACAGAAATGCATTTTTCCTGTTCCAGTACAGATGAGAGCTGTTCTTTAATCAAAACACGATTCTCAAAGAAAATCATTTTATGATCTGAAGTGACATCAAGAATATTATCATCCATTGTTCCTTTTTGAGATACAGAAACTCGTATCGCATGCCTTTTTCTACCCGCTCCAGAAAGGATACGCTTCCAGGCTGGTCTAAGATTTAGCGCATCATAAGAAAGAAGCCATAATTCCTGACCAGATGCAACAAGTTCAACTGCATCTTTAATAGTAACAAAACCTCTTGAAGTAAGAACTTTTGTCTCTTCAGCGAAACAAGTAACTCCACCTTCATCAGTAACAATTCCCGCTGCCTTCTGCATACTAACAACCATATCCGGATTAGTCATAACAGTAACAAGCACCTCTCCAGATTTTACCTTAGCCAAATCATCCATACTTCTAACAATTCTAACAACTCCAGAAGAAATTCCCGGACTTGCACCAAGGCCAGAAAGCAAAACATTTCCATGAATTTCTTTATCAGTATCTTTAGCTTTAGTCGTTATCGGCCTGCTCTGAACAATATATATCTCTCCATTCTCAATAGCAAATTCGATATCCTGCGGTTTTTTATAATGCTCCTCTAACTGCATTCCATATTGAGCAAGTCTTTTTAGCTCATAGCCCGTTAAAACTTGTTGCTTAGAAACTTCCTCTTTTAACTTGACTTCATCAACTTCAGCATTCTGCCCCCTAACAAGCGCAATCTTCTTATCAGCAACTTTCATCTCAATAACTTCCTCATTACGATTTATCAGATAATGATCCGGAAGTATTCTCCCAGAAACTATTCCCTCTCCCAAACCAAAAACAGCCTCGATAATAACCGAATCATCGTTAACAAGAGGGTTACGCGAAAACATAACTCCAGATTTTTCAGAATTAATCATTCTTTGAACAACTACCGCAAGTTGTGAATCGGCCCTAGTAAATCCCTTCTTCACTCGATAATAAATAGCCCTAGCTGTAAAGAGAGAAGAAAAACACTCTTTAACTTTCTTTATTAAAAGCTCATGTCCCTTAACACCAAGAAAAGAATCCTGCTGCCCGGCAAAACTAGCGTCTGCTAAATCTTCAGTAGTCGCACTAGAACGAACAGCTACATAGCTTCCCTCTTTCTTTCCACGCAATAAATCACTCGCGCCGCCATCATGCTTATCAACAGAAAGAATATCATAAGCCTCAACAAGTTCCTGCTCTAATTCAGGAGGCAATTGCGCAGCCTCAATCAAAGCCCTTATCTTTTTAGAAGCGTTATTCAAGGCGGCAGTATCTTCGGTCTGTAAACGCTCCAAGATTCCTTGTATCATTCCCTGTAAATTCGCTTGAGTTATGAAATATGTATAAGCCTGGGCCGTAACAATAAATCCCGGAGGAACTGGAAAACCATTCGCATACATCTCCGCCAAACTAGCGCCTTTTCCGCCAGCAATAGCAACATCTTTGTTCCTCAATTCTGAAAACCATTTGATAAAACCACTATCTAATTTTACCTCTTTTTTCATCACCATAAAAAATAAAAGAGAACAGAGTTAATAAAGATTATCTCAAGAAAAATTAAGCAGCTTCTCTCGTTTCTTCATCATCTTCAGCATCAATAGACCCATATCCTGAATATGAACCCTTCGTAATCTCTCCATCGGTAGCTCTATTGTTCCAATTATCTACATAAGTGCGACCATTTTTATGATAAAGCAAGTCGTCTACATAAATAGTATTAGTCTTTGAATCATAATGCCAAGCAACTCTTATATTATTATGTCCTCTTGGAGAAACTGAAAATTGTCCTATTCTCTCCTGACCTCTTTGTTTTGGAGATTGTGCAATCATCTCTACTTCCTTTACATATTTTTTCTTATTTCCTCTAACAAAATTATCTTTTCTCATCCTCTCTCTTGCTTGTACCGACCAAACAACACTCGGACTTCCAGACATAACTCTTCTTTCAATTCCACCAATATCAGAAATTCGCGAAGCAATAGAAAGCAAAAAAGCTCCAACAATAAGAAATGCAACTCCCCAAATAGAAGAATAAGGAATATCTTCTGCATTAATTACTGCAAAACCAGTAACCGAAGAAAATGAAGAAAGCAAAATGTAAAATCCTAAAGCAAAAAATACCAGACCAAATATCCTCGCAATTGAGCGTAACATAGAAAATACATTAAATCAGAGATAATAAATCTTACCTTTTAAGAAAATTATCTTGAAATCGGTTTCCCTTCAATAAGCTGAACTAATTTTGTAGCAATATTTCTCCCATTTCTCCAATCTCCAGACGTTCCAGAACAAAGAACCTGCCTTCCCTGATATAAAAAACATAAATGATTTTGCTGATTTAAAGAATAAGAAACACCAAAATCGTCAAGTATTCTTTTCTGTCCTTTTGTCAATTTTCCGCTATAATCTCTAAATACGTCTTTTAATCTCTTCGCATCTTTAGGCAAAATTGCCGATTCGTTATATGTTCTCATAATAAAACAGAAAACTCTTACCTTTTAAACCTTCACAAATCTTATCGCAGTCTTACCAGGAATTTTAGACTTGATCATTCCAAGTGCTTCGCGAGCAACGCGAGTTGAAGCATCATTTGCACAAGCAATAAAATAAATTGATTTCCCAGGAGGAACCATAGCTGCGCGTCCTTCAATAATTCCAAAAGAATGCTTCATTCCAGATGACATTCTATCTGCTCCAGCTCCAGCAGCAGTTTTATTATTTCTTAAAAGATGATGCGGATGCACCTTAAGCTCAAGATAATATTGCCCGAATGCTTTCTCATCAAGCATTTTAACAAGAAACTGACGAGCCGCCTCTAAAGCGTTATCTCTAATTTGAGCCCTAACAACACTAATCAAAGTAAGCTGAAATGGAAACTTACCATCTCTAAAAGAAGCAAAATCTCCAGAATTATATTTAGCAATTTTATTCTGCGGAGATACTTTAATGTAAGCTTTTGCTTTATTTCGCGAAACACGAGTGTATGGGCGAGCGTATTTCTTTGAATATGCTAATGCTTTTCGTAATGCCATTATTCTCTCTCCATGTAATCAAGAATTTTTTTACCACGAACCTTACGAGATAATCTCGCTTCAACTAAAACCATCACTTGCGAATCGCCAAGATTACCAATAAAATCTTTCAAATCCTTTAACTTTCCAGGACCATATCTATCATGATTATTTGCAATTAAATTCCCCTCATCGTTAATATTATAAACTCTAGCAAAATATATTCCATCTAAAGATCTTGAATTTACAGGAGTTGCATTATATGCTCTTTCAAAATTCTTCGCAAACCAAATATTAGAATCTGGTTCCGGCCTTACCTTCGGACCTAAATAACGAATTCTATCCTTAGCACGAGCATTATCACTACCGCGCCTCATCTTACTTCTTTCCCCCATCATGAATCTCTATCTCTCCAGATATGGCCTGTCCAGGCAATCCTTTCTCAAAAATAGCTCTAACAACTCCACTATTACCATGAGCATCTGAAATAACTCCCTTAATCACTTTTCCAGAAGGACTTTTCCATTCTACATGTTTTCCAGCATATTTCTTTGCTTCCTCTCTACTAGTAAGATTAAAATCCAACAAGTAATGTCTCTCATGAATTCTATGTCTGCTTCGTCTGAATTGAATAATTATTCCTTTCATCTTCTTGCTTAGAAATAAGGCTTTTTAAAGCTGACGACGCTTTAAAGATACATAATATCTTAAAGACTTGTGATAGATTTTTATTCTATAGCAAACTAAAGAGTTTTACTTCTTGAGTACTCTTCCCAAATAGCCCGTATCTACATATAAATTGCCCTCAACTAATTTTTGTGGTTCAATTACTAACCGCCTAAAAGAATACCCATTTCTTTTTGCTATTTCTCTTGCAGTAGCAACAGCATTCTCAGAGTCTTGAGCAATTACATGATAAGCAAAGAAAAGACCTTTTTCTTCCCCCCTATCTCCAAAAAGATCGACTTTGAATATAGCAATCCCTTCTAAAGTTTTTATCCTTTTATTTCTATTCATAAATTAAAAGCAAAAAGCAGGTATTTAAACCTTTCTTTTATATTACTAAATAGTTACAACAAAATTATAAACAAGTCTGCTTAAATCCCCATTAATAATACGCGGTCGCATTGCTTCCATCTCATCACGATATCCTAAATCCGGAATAGGATTCCACATAAAGATTGGCTTCTCCAAAATGTGAGCAAACCCCATTTCTAAGAAAGTGTTGCCTCCAACATAATTTTCAATTCCCCTCTTAGAAGGATTATAAATCAATACCGCGTCTACTTCCTTAATAGTCTCAAAATACCCTCTTATCAAATCATGTTCAACTTTATTATGTGCAGACTCGCTGTGCATCTCATCTCTTGAATTTAATCTCGCATACTCTTCTGTAAATTCAGGAAGAACAACCTCATGCCCAAGCTCCTTTAATTTCACACCAAGACTCAACATTTCCGGAGAAAAAGTCATACTTCCACAAACCGCAATTCTCATAAAATAATTGATAAATAACTCTTTTTAATTATTATTGTTATTCATCGTTGCACTCAAAAGCTCAAATTATATTTCCCGAATCTCTGTTGCAAAGCATGTGTCAAAGCCGAGCTTATTATCAACTTGACTGGCTGTTTAGTTTTTTCCATAGCAACCTCAAATTTCTCTCTAGTACTTGGAGTGAAAGACTTATCATTAAAATGCATAACATCTTTATGTGCAAGTAAAAAGATTCCATCGATAGTAGAAACAAGTTCAGCCTTCTCTCGCTCTCCTTCAATCTTCATTATAGTTCCACTAAAGCTAGCCAGCTCCTTACGTTGATTAAATTCAATCATAGCAGTCAACAATTCAGTCGCCTCACGTCTAACAAGCTCAATCTCATTATGCGTTACAGCACTCTTCTTAATTTTCTGTGGGAGTTTAGCAAGAGCTTTCAAAATCGGCATAAATCTAGCGGACGTCTTACCAGATTTAACTAGCTCTCTCTCAAAAGAACTAATCAAAATATTATCGCTCTTATTTCCAAACATATTTTTCAAAATTCCAAAAACCTCTCCATAAATGCGCTCAGCAGTATGCTCAACAATTCTCTTTTCAAGTTTCTTACGTAACTCTTTTAGCTTCTTATCGTACTCTCCAGCTTCTTTCAAAAGAATATCAAGCTCCGCGCCTTTCATGCTCTCAAGCTTTCCATGTTCATGATCTTTGTAATACTTGACAACCTTCTCTAAAATCTTCAATTCTCGCATAGCCATAATCTTTTCTTTATCAACAAACAATCTTTTAACGTCGGCAACTAGAGTCTTTGGCGCAGGCGGAGCCTCTCCTGCAAGCATCATTAACGCTTGAGTTGGAGTAACAACTCCCCAATAAATATCAATCATCCCATCAATCATTCTTCTCTTAACCAAAGACTCATTTTGGTCCCCATATTTCATGAACATATCAACCGCTTCAGGACTTGGCTTTATTTTACCCATTTTCAAAAGAAGCTTCCAAGGCAAGAAAGTCCCTCTGTCGTACATAGGCACCCCATCTCTAATAAAAGTAAATATTACCGGATTTGCATCTTTAACGGATTCCCAAAATTCCGTCAACAAATAAACTTGAACATTCAAAATATTTTTAACGCCCGCGTAAGCGTTGGCCTCGCGAATATAATCTTGAATAAATCCTCTAAGTTTTTCCTTCAATTGCAAGCGAGGCATTTTTTTAACATCCGTATCATCAATAATAACAAAAGTATCAACATCGCTATCCGCATCTGCCGTTCCTCTAACTAAAGAACCGCCAACAACGTAACTTGCAACATATTTCTCAAATTTTCTCAAAACAAGAGTCTTATGAATATTTGCAACTCTTAAAGCTCCAAGAAGACCTTTATCATGTAAAGGATAAGATGCCGCAACAGCGTCAACCATGTCAAACTTGCTATCAAGCCCATAATTCCAAACATCTACTGGCGTCTTGATATGAACCCAAACATTCTCTTTACTTTCATGAATTATTTTCAAAAGCTCAGGCTTAATTTTCTTAGGAATATTTGCATATTCCTCTTCTGGGATAACCATAAATAAATGCACAGGCTTTCTCTCTATTTCCTCTTTAGTCAATCCCTCATCTTCCTCAAATAATTTCTGCATCTGCGGAGGTATAACGCTAAGCGAAACAACAAAAGGAAACTTTTTAACAATTGTCTTCTTTAATGATTCATAATGCTTGCCCATATCAGCACTCGCTGTCTGGGTAGCTGGCAATTGGCTAGATGGAACATAATCTCCTCCAGGAGTCATATGACTTCCTAAAGTTGAATGCTTTTTATCATCCATAAATATTGTGAGCAAAGAGGGTATTTAAAAGTAATTAATCAGAAGTTTTAAAAATAGACTTATAGAAAAGATTATATGTCAAAAATAGTTTCTATGGACGCTCACAATCATTGGGTCACTAGTAGCAATATTTCTGCAAGAACCGCTAAAGAAGGAGTAGAAAAAGCACAAAGAGTATTAGGTGAAGATGGAATAGTTGGTTTGATAGGCTATGATTCCTCCCCTACAAAACATGATAAACGCTGGTCACTTTTCAGAAAAAGAGTCTGTTATGATACAATAGACATAGGAAATGGAGTTTATGTTCCAGAAAAAAAGATATTTGTCTGGCATGGACAAGAAGTTCAAACAGCTGAAGGATTTGATGTTTTAGTTTTAGGCAATAGACCAAAAGACCATCTTTGTCATGGACAAACTCTAAAAGAAACTCTTCATAGAGCCAAAGAAGTCAAAGCAATTACAATAAATACTTCTCCTGCACATAAAGGCGGAACAAGAGAATATCTTGAAAAGAATCCTGGATTAATAGAAGGGTTTGACGGGGTAGAAACTTGGAATGCAGAAGCTTCTTGGGCAGCTTTTGGAAAATACCCTGAAGCAAATAAACGAGCTAAAGAATTTTACGAAAAATATGCATCAAAGAAAGGGTTATTTGAAGTAGCATTTAGTGATGGCCATTCCTTACGAGAGATCGGCCTATCTTATACTCCTCTAGAACTTAGAGAACCATATACAAACTATGTAAGAGACCCCGAAAGACTCAATGATGATATGCTTAAAAGCTTAAAAATGCAAAAAGAGAATAGAAGAGAAAGAACAAATACTTTAGGAACAATGCAACATGCCTTTTATCTAGGTATATTAATTGCCGCCAACAAATTAGGAATCGAAGAAAACGAACAATTAGCACCAATGATAGAAAAAATAACTTTGGGAAACATAAGAATTTAAATCCCTAAAACATAGAACTTCATGCCTCAAGCAGTAGCCCACATTCTCATTCCAATACTCATCCTTTCATTTATACGTGATCATATTTTATCCAATAACAAGAAAGCTCACTTTCCATTACATTATGTATTAATAGCTGGTATTGCAGGCACAATTCCAGACATAGATATAGTGCTTTCTATGATTTTAAAGCTAGTCGGCGAGCAAAGCTGGTGGATTCACAAAACTTTCACGCATTCTCTATTCTTCCCATTAATCTTCTTCATGCTATTCTTAATTCTAAAGCCATTCCATAAAAAAGCAAAAATCTGTACAATAGGACGCCATAATTTAAGACTTCATCTTATAGCCCTAATGATCTCTCTAGGCAGCCTAATTCATATATTTCTTGATTCTATTGCCGGAGACCAAGCTTACTTCTTTTATCCATTATCAACTAAAGACTTTGGAATTAATATCTTCAGCATTTTACCATTTGACCATGTTCTCATAGCAGCAACTCTCGACGGCATATTGCTAATAATCTGGTTAGCTTATCTAGAAATAAAGCATAAAATCTCTGATTTCATTTAGCATGAAAAGATTAAAAATAGCCCAACTAATAAGATACACCATAATAGGAACGTTAGCAACGTTAATTGATTTCACGATTCTATGGTTTCTGCTTTTAATAAATTCCTCACAATATCTTATCTTTGCAGCAATTGCATTCTCTTTAGCCACTCTATTTCATTATACAATTAATAGAATATTCAATTATAAAAATCAGCATAGATTATTTTCTACAGGAGCCTTTTATTTTTTCGCAATAAATCTAACTGGGCTAATTTTAACAATAATATCTCTTGCTATCCTTGTTGAATTAGCAAATCTCGAGCCATTTATAGCAAGAATTATTATCTCTCCTTTTGTAGGAACTTTAAGTTATATTCTAAATTCAAAAATTACCTTCCAAACAAAAATCTTTAAAAATTAATTCTAACAAAAACCCTTAGGAAGAAATTCTTTAGGAACATAACCCTCTAAAACTCTTTTATATTCAGTTAAATATTCATATTTTTCTAAAGAAACTCCAGTTATAAGAGTTATTATTTGTTTTATACAACTGGCTCCATTTATTATCCACTCATCGCCAACAAAAGATTCTCGTGAGTTTGTTCTATAAAATGCTCTTCTCCCTGTTTCATCACTACCTGAACTCTGTGGATGATAACTATGTGTCCAAACTAATCTTTCAGGATCATTAATCACAACAAAAGCATGCAAGTTTCTTGCAAAGTCTCCTTCTTCTTTTGTAAAGAGGGGTAAATCGGGCAATAATTTCTCAAGTTTTGTGATGCAATCTTCTAAATCTTCAGCCGTTGATTTTTCAACTACATGAGTTCTTAACAAATCTCCTAAAACATCAGGACGATAACAAGGAACTCTTTCAACTTTCCCATCTTTCCCAAATAATTCCCAAGCATATAAGACCTTTTCATCCACAAAATTATCCCCTCCGGATACTTTTAAATTTTTCTAATAAGATAACGAACAAAATTAATTCGTCTAATTACCATTAACAGTACTTTTGTCGTCGATAAAACTCAATTTTGCAGACAATGCCGAGCGCGTTCGGCGCTTCGCGCCTCACCAATAATGAGGCAATTTATTTTTATTAAATTAACGCCAACTAACTTTGACATCATCCGTTCTTTCCCTAGGTTTAATATCCACATCTCCCGCCGAAAGAAGCAACTTCTTATTTTTCATCATTAACTCTCCTGTAAAAGCAATCATCGCTCCATTATCAACAAGAAACTCACGAGCAGGACAAAACATCTTCGCCCCTCTTTCAAAGCACATAATTCGCGCCATTTCCTGCAATCGAGCATTACAAGCAACTCCTCCGCCAAGAACAAGTTCAATCTTCCCAGTATGTGCTAAAGCTCTTTCGGCACTCTCAACAAGCATAGCAAATGCATTCTCTTGTAAAGAAAATGCTAAATCCTCTTCTCTTGCCCCTTTAGAATGCAACTGTTTTAGCTTAGTAAGCATTCCAGAAAAACTCACATCCATTCCCTTAATAGAATAAGGCAACTCGATATAATTACCCTGTTTGGCCTTCTGCTCGATTATGGGCCCTCCAGGAAAAGGAATTCCAAGAGAACGAGCAAAGTTATCAATAAAATTACCAATACCCATGTCAAGAGTTTCGCCAAATACGCGATACTTACCCGCTACAAAAGAAATAATCTGTGTGTTAGCACCAGAAGCATAAAGCAAAACTGGATCACTAGCGCCCTCATGTTGCCCTATCTCGAGGTGAGCAATACAATGATTAACCTCAATAATTTTCACGCCCAACTCGCGAGCTTTAACACGAGCAAACTCCAACCCAGCAAGCAAGCAAGGCGCTAATCCGGGAGCGTTAGATAATGCAATAGCCTTTATATCAGAATCCGAACACCCTGCTTTCTCAAGAGCTTCATTCCAAATTCTCAAGGCGAGAGAGCGATGATGATTTGCACTATCAACCGGTATAATTCCTCCTTTAAGAGGCCGATACATATCTTTAACGTTGGCTAAAATTTTTCCTCTATTTACAACACCAATGCCAAAAGTGTGGGCCGTACATTCAATACCAACAATCATATAATATAAAGAAAAGACAATATAAAAAGAATTCTAAAAAATAATCTTAAAAAGAAAAAATTATCTCTTTCTTCTCATCATTACTACTGCAATCACCACGACTACAACGACGACAAGAGCAACCCAAATCCAAGTCATAGAGTTTGAGGCAACTGAAGATATAGCTCCAGCAACTCCTTGGGATTCTTCAGTATCATCACTAGTTGCAGATTCTTCAACCATAACATGAACTGCATTGATTTCAACATTAGCTTTTCCGCTAACAATCGAAATAAGCTTAACTACTAAATCATAATACCCATCGCCATCGACATCAAACATCTTTTCCTCGCCAACACTTAAGGTACCCCTTTGAGGATCACTAGAAACCTCAACAATCACGCTAGATGTAGTCAAAGAAACAACTCCAACATGATGAGTCTGCCCACCTACTTTAAGGGCAACTCTTTCACGAGAGCCAAGGTTTTGAGCAACCGGGGTGGTTTGACTTAATTCTATACTTGCCTGTGGAACAGTCTTAGTCCAACTTACAGCAGCACTACCAGATCCACCGCCAGAAGAAGATGCAGCATTAGATCCACTACCACTAACAGTATAAGTATCAGTAACAATACCTACATTTCCAGCATAGTCTACAATAGTACAACTTGAAGTAAAAGTACCAGTATTCACAGTAGAAGGGCTAGCAGTGAATGAAGTAGAATTAACTCCAGAAGTAACATCAGATGAACTACAAGAGCAAGTGACTGCATCATTTCTGTCAACAGATTCAGGAGTGCAGGATAAAGTACCACTAGGAGCCGCTGTATCAACAACTACTGTTCTATTAGCATTAGTCTGATTAGCAAAGGAGAAAGTATCGTTAGCGCTTGCATTGTAAGAATAAATTCCTTGTCCAAGATTGACGAAAGCAACATAATAACTTCTAGCCCCAACATCAGAATAAGTTGTATTAAGAAGTCCAGTTGAATTATAAAGATATACTGCAATTCTATCAACATTTCCATTATCTGTAACAGAAATATTAACAGTTATATTTGATCTAGAAATATTAGCACCCGCTACATGTGTCAAAGAGTCATATTCAACTCCAGCAGGAGTAGTAGTATCATTAACATTAACCGACAAATTCCTAGAATAGCTTCCAGTAACGTTCAAAGTAGTTACTGTAATATTATAAGATCCAGGAGTAGTTGCGCTTGCATTAAAAGTAAATCTAGTAGGAACTACTTGGAATCCAGAAAAATTAAAGACAAGTCCAGAAGAATTAAGCCAACTCAATGTAATAGTTCCTGCAGTTGAATCAGTAGTATTAACAAAAGAATGTTGAATTACGAAAGCAGTAGCGTTACCTGCAACAGTAGTATTAGAAAACGAGACTAAATTAAAAGAACTAGGAATTGTTATGTTAACGCCAGATATATTTGCAGCAATAGTTGGATCTGTATTGTTAACAGTTATATTAAATATGAAGTAATTAGTATTACTTTGATTATTTTCAAGAATTGATAAAGTAAGATTATTTCCTGTAGCTGAATTAGTAATTAAATGAAGCGCGGAAGCAAAAAATCCAAAGGTGAAGAATGATAAAACAAAAACAGACAAAACTACAACAGAAAATAACAATCCTGACCTTCCCCTGATAGTATCACCCCAACTCATCACGTAAATAAAATCAGGGAGTATTTAAATCTTGCGGGTAAAAGAAAAAAATAAAAAATTATCGACGACGCATTCTGATTAAAGATTTTAACAAAATCACAATAATCTTTAAAAACAAAATAACTAACAAATAACTATGTCTGAACCTCAAAATCCAAATTACGACGACAAACGACGAGTTGTGGAAGCAGTATACAGAGAAATGCCTCAAAGTATGAAAAAGAAATATTCTCTTGAACAATTTGAAAGAGATTTCGCAAAAGCGATCATCCCATTAATTCGAAGTGGAGAAATTGGAACATATTGGCTAAACAAAGGAGAAGACAGATACGCAAGAGATGCTAAAGAAGTCAGAGAAAGAGAAGCTGAAAGGCTAGAAAAAATAGTAAATAAAAAATAATCTTAAAAATAAAAATAAAAAATTAAGAAAAACAAGAGAAATTATCTCTTTTTCTTCTTTCGTCCGCCACGAGCCATCATAGCTTCGCAGACATTACCTTTTCCGTCAATATAATAAAGGTATCCTGACTTTCTCTTAACAATATTCTTAGCAATTATTTTACCCATAAGTCACCTCCTTTTATCCTCTAACTTATTTTTAGCGTCGGAGATATTTAAACCTTTCTCTTTCCGACGAAAAAATCAACAATTTTCCTATTTTTCTCGTTAATAGGAACCTCTAGAACATAATAATATCTCTTCTTGGGAAAAATATTCAATCTAAAAGGAAATACTTTATCGACGGAAATCACATTCATAGATTTATCCATCCAAACTAAAATAAAAGGAAAAAAAACAAAAAGCGAGGTAAATGGGATAAAACTCCCTTGAGAAAATTCAAAAATCAAGCTTTTTGTATTCCTGGTACGAAACATCAGTCCTATTCCTTTACGAAGAAAGCCAACTCTATTCGCATCGACCCTAATTTTTCTTCTTCCCTTCTTAATATCAAAAAACATTTTACTTAAAGAATCTTTTTGCCTGATTAATTATATGCTCCTCAAGTTCAGTCTTTCTCTTCTCAAATTCAGCAGTCCTTCTCTGAAGCTCTGTATGCAATCTCCTTGAATACTCCTGTTCAAGTCTTCTCCTTAAGCCATTCTCTCTTTCCTTTACAATTCCAGCAATTCTTTTCTCAAGTCTAGTTTTCAGCGCTGATTCTTTCGCCTTGGCCTCACTAGCAAGTCTAAAGCTTTCAGCCTGTTTAAATCTTTGAACATTTTGCAACTTATCATGAATCATTCTACGCTCTTTCATTAGCGCCTCGAACTGCCCTTGCTCAGCCTTCTTCGCTTTAGCAAGTCTTTCGTGTATTACCTTTTCCTTGCGCAAAATACCCATTCTCTGTTTTGCTTTCATAACTTCAAATTTTTTCATCAAATCATTAGAATGTTTGGCATACTCTTCCAAACGAACATGCTCATCTCTCTTAAGTGAATCAAATTTCTTCTTCAATTCAGCCATTTTACCAGAAACAACTTTCAATTGACCATTATGTGTAGCATGAATCCCCAATATCAGCTCTTTATGTTTCTTCTCGTATTCCTCTCTCTTTCTCGATTCAATACCTGCAAACTTCTCAGACAACTCTTTAGTCTGTGCTTCTTTCATCTTTCTCAAATTCTCCTGCAATCTACGTAACTTATCACTCTCCTTCTTCTTCATCATTTCAAATTCGCGTTGCGCCTTTTCCCTTAGAATCTTCAGCTTATCTCTTGATTTTTTCAATTTAGCAATTTCTCTACTCTTCTTAGCCTCAAGAGATTTATGAAATTCGTCAAGCCCCCTCTCCCTTATACTAATCTCTCTACTCTTCTCTTCATCAAGAGACTTATGAAATTCATCAAGTCCGCGCTCTCTAATACTAATTTCCCTATTCTTTTCAGCCTCTAAAGATTTATGAAATTCGTCAAGTTCGCGCTTTTTAGCAAACTCAACTGCTTTCTCCTTCTCTGCGAAAAGCACAATCTGTCTCTCTTTCAGCTTCCTCAATTCTTCTTCAGCCTTGTTCAACTTATCCAACTGACTTAGCCTTTTACTCTCAAATTTCTTATGCTGTTTTTCTTGCATCTTATGCGCCTTTTCCTGAAGTTTACGCAATTTCTCAAGTTCAGAAGATCTTTTGCCCTTTAGAGCCTTATCCTGCATCTCCTGAATTTTACGAAGATGCTCTTGAGATTTACGAATCCTTTCAATCTGTCTTTTTCTCATAGCTTCAATATTTTCATGAGCTTTATCAAATTCCTCGCTCTTTTTCTCTTTTATCTCATTCAAACCAGCCAAAGTTAAATGCAAATTATCTCTTTCTTTCCCCAAAACCCGCATCTTTTCAGACAAAGACTTCATTCTTTCAGACAATCTAGCCTTATCGTTCCTTTCTCTCAATTCAACAGAAGAAAGCTGAGAATTAAGCAAATTCTTCTTTCCCTCAAGTTCTTTATCATGTTCACTCTTTATCTTTTCAAATTCAGCTTTAGCTTTTGCAATTTCCTTAGCAGATCTCTCCATCTCTCCTTTAACTCTCCTTTCTTTAGCATTTACTACATTCAATCTATCTTGTAGTTGCTTATTTTTAACACCATAAACACTCTCCAGTCTTTGAGTGAGTTTTACTCTTTCCGTCTCCAAGCGAGCCATATTTTCTTTTGCAAGAGCCATCAAAAGTTTTTGCCTTTCAATAGCTAAATGTCTCTTAACCTCTTCATCAAGCTTGCCCGCAACTTCTTTTTTAAGTTCATGTTCAACTTTCTCTTTATACTTCTCATGAAATTCATCAACAAGTTGTTTATACCTATCCGAGAAAACTTGCTCATGTAAGGCCAAATCATGCTTCAAAGTCTGCTCAACAGACATCTCTTTCTCCTTAACTCTCTGCGTAAGATCTGCCTTCAATTGAGCGATAAAATCATCAAACTTTGTATCAACAACCACTCCAACGCCAGAATCAATCTTGACCTTAGCAGATTCCAAATGCGAATGAAAAGCACCCTTCAAAGAATTAAGTTCTTTTTCTAATTGAGGAATATCCTTAACAAAATTCATCTGCTCTTTATTTAAAGAATGTTTATTGGAAAGAACTTTCTTCTTGACTATCAATTTCTCAAGTTCAGAAATTTTTCTCTTCAAAACCCCAGACTCTTTTAGAGCCTGATCCTTATGCACTTTAACTTCAACTTTCTTAGATTCAGAAGATTTTATCTTCCTTCTAAGTTCATTCATCTCTCTTTCAATTTCCCCAAGGGCGTTGACATCTTTCAATCTCGCTCTAATAAGTCTTGCTTCAGATTCAAAGCCCTCTGTATTCAAAGCATCAAGCTCATCTCTTAAAGCCTCAAGACGAGAAATCTTTGAAGCTAAAGCTTCAAACTCAACCTTCACACTCTTTTCACTCATTAGTCATTATAAGAATTAACGATTTTTATAGTCTTCGGTTTTATATTTTTTCTTCCAAGATTTCATTACTTCTTTCATTTCCCTTTCAGAAAGGCCAGGCATCTTATGTTCCAATCCCGTTGTCGAATATCCTTGTTTCTTCCACAAAGATAATTTGCGTTGCATTTCTTTAACATTTCCCTTATCTCCAAGTTTCTTCATAGTCAAAACACGCTTTTCTTGACTTTGTTTTAGTTTATCAAGTCTAAAATTAACTTCTTTCTCTATTTTTTTCTTTTCAAGTCCTTTCTTTTCCAAAACATGAGCCTGTTCTCTAAGAAAAGACTCTTGGCTTCTGAATTCAGAATTATTATGCCTATAAAGCTCCGCAAATAACTTATTCCTATCTCTGACAAGATATACTATAAGCGCTAAAATAAGTAAAAAGAAAAATCCGAAAACAACAAGCAAGGCAATAAATTCCGGAGTAAATATTGAACCTGATTTTATGAGTTGCGAACGCACAGAAAAGAAATAGCTTGCACTTCCGAAAGAAGTCTTATGCCTTGCAGTTGCAGTAAAAAAATAATCTCCTTCCCTCAAAGTTGAAGGAATTGTAAAAGTCTTTGTAATTTGCGTCTGTTTATCTACAACGACATTATCACTGGCCACGGAAATAACACTACCATCCACACCCCTAAGCTCGTAATTCAAAGTAACCGGACTAGGCCCTAAAGACCCAGCGACCTTAAAGCCCGTCAAGTCAAAAACTTTTACTTGGGCAATGAATTTCCCGCCAGGAGATATCTCATTATACTGCGGAGGAATATCAAGATTCAAATCAAAAAAAACATCTTCAGATTCAATTTCTAAAACAACGGGTATTTCAATCTCTTCCTTAGCGTTTTTAACAACAATATTCCCAACGTAAACTCCAGATTCCAAAGTAGCACTATCGGCGCTGATGATAATATCTTTCTTTTCACCACTAGAAAGCGTAAAACTCTCTCCAGAAAGAACTATTCCTTTTAACTCATTAACTCCGACTTCAAAAGAACCCTGTTCAATTGCAGTAACTGAAAGAGTCTTCACAACCTTTTCTCCCTGATGTAATGAGATTTTAACTATAACGCTATTTACTGCAAAACTATCTATTGCTCCTGCAAAAGAAAAAAATAAAGGCAACAACAAAAACAGCATCAACCTTTTCATCAAGCTAAGAGTGAAAAGAGACATTTAAATCTTTCTCGCACTACCTTCGCCTATATCTCTTAGGAGTCCTCAAAATGCTAAAGTATAGTACTACTAATACTGCAATCGCTCCAATTGCAACAATAAGAACAATTACTGCAGTGGGATTATTAATAAAACTAAATGGTTCTTTAACTTCAAAATAAGCACTTGAAGTTGCAAAAGCTCCAGGATAAACTATTTCAAGACCAAAGATATATTTCCCAGGAGGAAGATTATCAGTAATTATTTCCTTAGTATAACTCTTTTCTCCCAAGACAAAAAAAGTCTCGCTATCCTCAAAATAAACATTTCCAGAATAATCTTTTACGTAATAAGTTGCAATAATATCAACTTTATCGCCCTGGCTAACCTCTTTCAAGTCAACCTGTGCAATCAACCTCTGACCTGCAGTCACTTGCCTATCAAAATCAGATAAAGCGATGGTCGTATCAAAAAGGAAATTCTCGCTTCTTACATTTAAAACAACTGGCACCTCAAGCACAGACTCACCATTATAACTAAAGATTATTTTTCCAGTCAGCAATCCATTAAAAACAGGAGCTATCTCAAACGCAACAAGTCTCTCTTGACCTGGCTGAAAAGTCATTACGCTTGGAATTGTAATATAATCTTCAAGTCCTTCGGTACTAATCTCCAATGTTATCGCCTCGCCTCCTTCAAAAAGAACTCTAAAAGAACGCACATTCTCTTGCCCAACAATAGAGTTTATACTTAATTCTTCAGTATCTGCAGTCAAACTAATCTGCTCAACATCAAGTGTGTTTGGCGCAATAACTTCATCATTAGTAGAGCTGGAACCGCTGCCACTTGTGGTAGTCGTACTTCCGCTACTTCCTCCAGTATTATTGTAATAAACATATTCTTCATTTCCGTTTGCATAAACAAACAAAGCATATCTCAATTCTAAATCTCCGCTATGAGTCATATTAAATAGCAACCCCGAGCCTGAAACGCCTGCTTGTGTGCTATCCAACTTAGACTCATAAACACTTAATATTCCGCTTCTTGCACTTGAACCAGTACTAGTTCCGGAACCTAAAAAACCAGCAAAAGTCGGCGAGCTATAACTCCCAGAATAATCAAAATTAATTTCATAAGCATAAAGATTACTCGCAGAAGAAACAGAAGTCTCTGCAAAAGTTCCACTATCGCTTAAACTCGCGCCAATAGCAAAAACTCCAGGTAAGAATAATAAACTAAAAATTCCAAAAGCAAGCGCACTAAAAATAAATTTCCTCATCATCTCTCAACGACAAAATAGAGCAAGGATTATTTATAAACGTTTATACGATAAATCTCCGCATAGTCCAAACCATTAAATACTCTCCAAAGTTCAAAAAAATATGAAAAACCTAAGAAATTTACTCATAGCAACACCTTTAGTGTTAGCAGGATGCTTAAACACAAGCGAATATGACAAATATCTTGAAAAAGACGGCCCGATTCCGGAATTTACTGAAGATTTCACTCCAGATAAAAAAGAAACAATTGGTATAGAAATGTTAAAGAGTTATGATAAAAACCACGATGGAAAACTATCTCCAGAAGAACAAAGAGAATTTTTTATAGAATCAAGAAACGCACTATACAACAATAAAAAATAACAAACTCGAGAGTTGAATATTATCAACTATTACTCATACATCTCTTAAACAAACGCCCATGACATCCATTTACACCAAAAAAGCCATTATAACAAGTATCATAAGAGTAATCATCTTGAGCAAGACAAGCAAGAGTGCAAGCAGAAGAGGCCGCAAATGAACATCTCAGACATCTCGAACGCAAATCAGGATTCTCATAAGAAGGATTAGCAGCAGAGCTACACGTCACCGCATTCAATTCCAAATCTCCAGAAAACTCAAGACTCTCTTCAGGACTTAGCAATACCTTTTCAGCATAATAATTTCCTATTCCAAAAACAAGAGCAACAGCAATAATAACTCCCGCTAAAAAATAAAAATAGTTCATAACAATAACAAAGACCTTTTGTTTAAAAAACTATCTTTGTAAACTAATCTAATTACTCAAAAGCCTGAGCAAAACTATTTCTAACAGAAGTTAACTTTGAAACATGACCATTTCCAGGCATTCGGAATATCATGAATGGGTCGTTGATTATTTCGCCAGGCAAACCGCTACATATTGTAACTCCGCACACTTCATGAGAAGCATCTCTTATAACTATAGAAACAAAGGGTATATCAAAAGAGTTTTGTCCAACTGGAGCTGAAGGTGAAGCAACAAAATAATAACTAGCAACTATTGCATTCTGACCAATTGGGGCCTGCGAAGGCGTAGCCAATCCAACATTCCCCTGTACAGAGGTGCTTGTAACCGTTCTATCCGGGTTCGAAATAGCATTCAATTGCAAACCCTGATAAAAGAAACCACTAGATGGCCATTGCGAATTTACAAGTTGTAAATATGAAGGGAAATTTACTCTCCAATCAAAACCGCTAACTTGGTAATTATACATACTTGCATCAGCACGAACATCAACTCTGTACCATGTCTGACCATCAGCAATCCAAGAAGTAATCTCAGGAGTTGTTTTAGTAATTATTGGAGTTTCAATAGCACCAGCACTAACAAAAGAGACTGACAATAAAGCAACAGCTAAAAAAGCGAAAACAAAACCTAAACTAAAGATATTTTTCATATCTGCCATAGATAATTGGAATATTTAAATGTTTCTGTTACTACTAACTAGATAGAAAACTAGCTTCCCCTTTCGTATACAAACCCGATTCTGGAAATATCAATAATATTCAGTTTTCCATCGCAGTTTATATCATAAGCTGAACTGAAAGTTGAATCTCCAGTTAAGTTGTTATAAACTTCGTCTATTGTTTGCCAATCTATCTGAGAGACTAAACCATCATTACTTATATCAGCATCCAACGGGCAAACACTATCCTTAACTATTATCGGATTCGGCCCGTTACTCCCTGCAGTACCTCCAGCAGACTTTCCGCCAGTCACGTTCACACGACCACTCCAAGTAGCTGCCGTATAAGCTCCGCCGATAAGTCCATGATAATTAATCTGAAGAACGCTACCATTTCCGCCCACTCCAGAAGTAGCATAACCGCCACGACCGGTAAAGTTAGCCTGCGTTCTATTAAACAACCCATAAGTCGTAATATTCAAAACTCCCCCATGACCTCCACGACTTCCAGAGCCAATATTAGTCCCATTCTTCCCGCCAAATACAAATCCAGTATATCCTCCAGTTGCCTTAATGAAACTAATTGAGCTAGAAGAATTTGAGGTTATATTCAGCACTAGAGAATTACCATCTCCACTACCATTATACAATGTAAAGATAGTAGAATTCTGCAAAGTCAAATTAGTAAAATCGCAAACGTTACCAGTACAAATATCAGAATAAAGGTAACAGCTATTTCCAGTTATAGAACACCCTGTCCCTTCTGAACAAAGTCCAAGACAAGAACTGACAAGTCTAGCAGTCAAAACGCCAGTACTATTAACATTTCCTGAACTATCAGTCGCATTCGCCTCATAAGTATAAATTCCAGCTGGAACATTAGTTAAGTTGAATGTATAGGTAGCACTATCAAATGTAGTTCTATTGACAACACTTGAAGAATTATAAATAGAGAAAGTCACATTAGCAAGATTACTCTCCGTTAAGGAAATATTAACATAAAGCGACAAATTGCTCATGAATTCTCTATCATTTTCAGTTCCAAGACCAAAGCTAATCAAAGGAACAAGACTATCAACGTTGAAAGTCATAGAACTTGAGTTTAAATGTCCAAAGCTATCATTAGCATAAACTTTCCACGTATTGCTTCCCTGGCTAGCAGTCAGTCCAGTCACGTTAGTCCCGCAAATTATTGTAGTGTTAGTCACGCCAAGATTAGTGGAATACCAGCAAGCCTGTAAATTAGTATCTGAAGCAGAATAGTTCAAAGCAGTAATAACACTAGTATAAGTTGTATTAGTTGGATACGTAATGACTAAACTCGGAACAATAGAATCAGGCCTTTCCCCAACGCTATAGCTTCCCCCATATGAAACATTGAAAATTACCGTAGTAGCATTCAAAGAAGTAAAGTTATAACAAACACTACAAAGGGCCCCATTATTTAAAACGACAGGATCGCTAAAGTTAGCAGGCATAGAATAGAGAGTAATATTAGCTGATTTATTCAAAGCATAATTTGAAACATTAATGAAACCCAAATTCGATCGAGTATAAACTTCAGAATATAAATTACCTCCGCTTCCATTTACTCTAGACAAGAAAGCAATCTCTCCTGAAGTGCTATTCAATATCGTCAATACAGAACCAGAATCATCAAATGAATATTCCTTTATTGGCGTGTTTATAATCAAAGTACCATTGCTATCAAGTCCAAGATTCAAATCATCCGATATCCCTGCCCCATATATATTAGAGGCATTCAAAACAAAATTACTAATTAGTGTTTGCGTTGAAATAACTTTGTCAGATTGACCAAGAGTTGTATTTATTCCCATCAAGTTAATACGAGATCCGCCAAGATAAATTCCCGCAACGGCACTCGGTTCATACACATTCACATGACTAACAGAAACCAATCTAGAAAATGTAATAATCAAACCATATTGTGTACTGGAGTTTAACAATAAATTAGAAACTATCGTTCCGTTACTTCCAATCAGCCTAAGCCCATAAAGATTAGAGCTAAAATTCACATTATCAACGCTAGAATTAAGAGCATGATTATAATAGACTCCTCCCGCTCCAAAACTATTAACAACTAAATTCTTAACACTCGTATTATATTTCTCTGAATAAACTCCGTAATCCGAAGCTCCGCCATCACCAGAGATAGAATAACCTCTGCCGTTCAAGGTTATATTTTCAGCTTCAATATTAAAGCAAGTTCCACTAGTTGTAATCCCTTGTGTCAGAGTATATTCAGTATTTGCTCTATCCAAGGTTCCGCAAGCCAAAAGATTAAGATTCTCAACGCTAAAATTAACATGAATAGTATTGTTATTATTACCGAAAGTATCGTTAGCATAAACACTAAAAGTATAAGCTCCATCTGCAATACTTGAATTGCTTGAATTAAAGTTAGTACCAAATAATCCTTGATTTCCGGCCAGAGTATAATTGGTTATTCCATTATTCAAAGAATAAATAACACTACCATTCTCGCTTAAGCTAACATTAAACAACAAAGATGAATTTGTATAGGTAGTATTAGTCGGAAGATTAATTGTAACGACAGGCGCGACACCATCGACCACATTAACATACAGAGTTTCAAAATCAGAAGTAAAATTATTATTTCCAGAATAAATCGCAGTAATATTATAAATTCCAATGTTAGTGAAGGTTGTCAAGTTAGAAATCGGACTCGACCCAGAATTTATCAAAGTCCCATTATTATAAAGAGAAATAGTTCCAGTTCCAGCAACTAAAGTAGCATTAAGACGAATTGAAGTTCCTTGAGCTATTGTAATATTAGCAAAACTATGATTTAAGTAAAGAGTAACATTTCCTGTTGCTTGAGCAACAGTATAATATCTCAATCCTGAACTATTCAGATTGCCTTGAGTATCATTCGCCCACCACCTATAACTATAAGTTCCAACTCCCAAATCCGTCCTATTAAATCTATAACTTCCATAAGTGGAATAATTAGTTCCGTCCCATTCCATTCTCACAGTCCCAATATTCGTTTCAGTCACAGTCACATTAAACTCATAAAATTGCCCGCTAGAGTAAGCAGAATTATTTGATGGACTCTCAAGATAATTAGAGAAAGTTGGATAAGTAGAATCAACGCTAAATGTCACACTTGATGAATTCAAATTATTTGTGGTGTCGTTTGCATAAACTTTCCAAGTGTTACTTCCATCGCTTGAAGAAAGCCCAGTAACATTAGTCCCGCAAATTATTGTAGTGTTAGTCACGCCAAGATTAGTGGAATACCAACAAGCTTGGAGGTTAGTATCTGAGACGCTATAATTCAAAGCAGTCACACTTGCATAAGTTGTATTAGTCGGATAAACAATTGAAACTAACGGCTTTGTCGTATCAATTGTAAAAGCTCTTGAAGCAGTCCTATTGACATTACCTGTGGTATCATTAACATAAAACCTCACAATATAATTCCCATCGGCAATACTTGAATTAGTATAATTAAAATCGCTATTCCCATTCTTCTGCATCGTTACATTTGTTATCCCGCCATTCAAGCTGAACAGAGCACTATCACTCGCCTCATTTGTTGTGACATTAAAAGTCACTTGTGATACAGAGAGATTTCCAGTCGGTGAATTTATAGTTACAATTGGAGGACTAGAATCAGTATTAACGCTGAATGTCACAGAACTAGAATTAAAATTATTTACTGTATCATTCGCATAAAATATCCAGCTATTGCTCCCTTCTGCCGCATTAGCGCTAACTCCCGCAGAATAAGTCACATTGAAGAACAAAGCGTCAGTATGAATTTCGCTAGCTATCTCGTTAAAACTAGAAATCTTATTCCTCGCCAGAGCTCTAGTCCCGCTAGAACCAAAGAAACTATTACAAGACCAAGATTCAAGAGAAGTAACATCAATACACTCAACTCCAGGATTAGCAGTATCTCCTGGAGAACCATGACTAGTAGCAGTAAAACTAGCACCTCCATTCGCATCAACTTCAACAGCAGGGCCAGACATATCCTCCAAGGCTCCAGTCATCCACCATTCCATACAAAGATTAACTCTCTGAATTGCTCCGCAATTCGCTATTGAATTGTTGTAAACACTTATACTAACGCCACCATATTTGATAGAGGCACCTACAATTTGGAAAGTTTGAGTTTCATAAACTCCATTACTTCCTGCAAGTCTATCTGCATTATCAATTGAAGGATAACTCCCATCACAACTTCCTGAATAAGTATTTATCGCCGCGCTATCGGAAGCCTCACAAGTCTGGGCTCTAAGCTCAACAGTTCCGCTCGGTCTGGCTTCAGAACTAGAAGAACTAAAGCTTACATTAGCACTGCCATTATAAAACCAATAAGAACTAATTCCATTTGAATCAGAAGCGTTAAAGTAAACTAAAATACTATTAGTAGAATAAGTCGTGTTTGTCGGGGAAGAAACTGTAATCAAAGGCACTGCTGAATCAAATAAAATAGTGAAGTTAGTATGATTAAATGCTTTATTGCTTGCATTATCAACCGCAAGATAGTTCCAAAAGAATCTTCCCTGTGCGGGCAAAGTAACGCTCAAATTAACATTTCCGCTAGTTCCACTCAGAGCTCTGAAAGTAGAATTAACCAAGGCTCCCGAAGAATTCCAAAGATTGAATGTCACGTTAGCTAGCTGAATGTTATCTGTAAATGTAGCGTTGAATGAATGTCCAGCACTGGTGGCCAAAGTATTATTCGCGGGAGCAATTAAGCTAACAACTGGACTTTGCGTATCAATATAAACAATCCTAGTAGAAGTAGAATTTGCATTATTGCTAGTATCTGTAGCTGTTGCATTAAAGTAATAAGTTCCATTAGTTAATGAAGAAATGTTAACATAATTTGGACTTGTGAGAGTAGTAGTTCTATTCACAAGACTTGTTGAATTAAACAACTCTATTGTAATATTAGCTAAGCTACTATCTGAAGCAGTTAAATTAATCATAATATTTCCTCTTGTCAAAAATATTCCGCTAGTTTCAGTCGGACTAACAAAGTCTATACTTGGCGAACCCGAATCAACGCTAAATGTAACGCTAGAACTATTCAAATTCCCACTAGAGTCATTAGCAAATACCTTCCAAGTGTTACTTCCATCGCTTGAAGAAAGCCCAGTAACATTAGTCCCGCAAATTATTGTAGTGTTAGTCACGCCAAGATTAGTGGAATACCAACAAGCTTGGAGGTTAGTATCTGAGACGCTATAATTGAGAGCGGTCACGCTTGTGTAAGTTGTATTAGTTGGATAAACTATAGAAACAAGAGGAATAATACTATCAACACTAAAAGTCACGCTCGAACTGTTAAGATTATTATTGCTATCATTTGCATAAACTTTCCAAGTGCTTGAGCCCTGCCCAGAATTCAAATTAGTAACATTAGTTCCGCAAGTTATTGTTGCGTTGGTTACGCCTAAATCAAGAGAATACCAGCAAGCTTGAGCATCACTTCCAACACTGTAGTTAAATGCTGTAACCAAACTTGTGTAGCTAATGTTAGTCGGATAAACCGTGATTAAATCAGGGGGAGTTGTATCAAGAGTTACAGCAAAAGTCACAGAAGAAGTATTCAAATTTCCATTGCTATCATTTGCATAAACTTTCCAAGTATTGCTTCCCTGTGTAGCAGTTAGCCCAGTCACGTTAGTTCCGCAAGTTATTGTATTATTAGTAACGCCCAAATCAAGCGAGTACCAACAAGCTTGCAAGTTAGTATCTGAAGTAGAATAGTTCAACGCCGTAATTGCTGAAGCATAAGTTGTATTAGTCGGATAAGTTATTGAGACTAAAGGTAAAATAGTATCTGAAGGAAGAGTGCCATAAATAGTATAATTACCTCCGCTAGTTGTATTAAATATAACAGTTCCAGCATTTAATGAAGTAAAATTATAACAAATAGTACAAGTAACTCCATCTCTAAGTATAACTGGAGAGGTAAAAGTTGTAGGGAGATTATAGAAAGTTATGTTCGAAGTCTTATTAGTCCCTAGATCAGTTTTAGTGGAGTTAATTATAATTGAGTTATTCCCTATCCTTACATCATTGCTCAAATTTGTCCCAGTCCCATTTATTCCTCTGAAGAAATAAACTTCGCCATATAATGGTTTTCTAAAAGTTGTTATTGCTCCAGGATTGCCTGTAAGAGTATAATTCTGAATATAAGCATTATCAATAACTGTTCCGTTAACGCTATTAAGAGAAGTTCTAAAGTATTGCAAAGCGAAATTCAATATAGTAAGATTAGTGAACTGATTATTCTTTGCTACATTACTTGTAATAGAAATACCTCTTGAGCCTATGAAAGATGGATTCGCCATATAAATATTTGAGAAAGTTCCATTTGCGGCAACACCTATTGAAAAACCACTAACAGACGAATCTGTGAAGTTCCCTACAAGAATACTAGTGTTATGTGCTCCTGTAGCAAGAGAAACTGCTGTTGAAGATTGATGAACATTAACGTTCTCAAAAACATTACTTGGAGTAACCACCTGTATTGCAACGTCAGTTGTGTTAGTAAGATTTATATTGAAAAATCTATTATAAGCCGAACCAGCACTAATGTCAACAGCATCACCTCCCGCATTACTAGTATTAAATATTACAAGATTACTAATATTATTAAAAGAAGAACTTGATAAAATAAAACCTACCGATCCTGCTCCTTTAATAGTGACATTACTCAAATAAGAGTTATTCGTATTTTCAAGATAAACGCCAAGATCCCATGCATCCAAAATTAAATTATTAATTGTGACATTATAAGACCCTATTGATGCTATTCCTCCGAGAGAGTTAGGATTACCAGTAAGAGTATATCCGTTTCCAAAGATAGTTACATTAGACGCCGAGACATTAAGGCAATAATCCACTCCAGAATAGCTAAAACTATTAGTTATCTGATAATCTGTATTATTATTAACAATTGCAAAACTACAACTACTTATGTTAGTAACTGATGGTGAAGGATCAATTATATGATCAAACTCCAAAGCCCCATTTAGTATTTTCAAATCAAAAGTATCTTGCGTTCTATTTCCTAAACTCAAAAGATAAACTTTATTGTATTCATTCTCCACAAGAGGGTTAAAACTAGCTAAAATCTCGCTTCCATTATAATCATAAACTTCTACGCTTGGCTCGCCAGAAACTATTCTCGGATAAATAGTAATATCATTTACACTTGTAAGATTACGCTCGAAAGTAACCCTAACATATTCCCCATCTCCAATAGTCTCACTCCAATTTCCATCTAACTGATAAACTTCATCATAAATATCGGAAATAAATTCTCTAGAATTATTCAAGTGAGTTGCTCTAGTTATCTCAATAATAAAAGTCTGATTGCTTAATTCTGGAGCAATCCATTCAATATAATCATAAATTCCATTTTCATCTCCATCAGCAAGACTTGATGCAACTATAATTCCAGATTCAACCCAATAGACGCTCAATCCAGCTTGCGAACGAATATTCCATTCTTCAGGAATTGTACTAAAAGCAATAACGTTCAGATAATGAATAGTATCATGCCCAACAATAAGAATTTCCTTTCCATTCTCAATCTCTCTTTCAATCGAATAAGGCGCAGGAGTCTCATATTCAATGACTGCCTCTGAAACTGGCTGCTCAACAATCACTTCAGTAGTTAAAGCAGATTCAACAATGCTAATAGAAGGATCAGAAATAACATTCCCTGTTAAAGTAGTTTCACGCTCAGGAGTGAAATCTTCTTCTGTAATACCCTCTGAAGATTCCCCAACTTCCTCGCTAGTTTCATTATCAATCGCCTCCGGAGTTTCTTCATCAAAAGAAAATTCTTCAGAAACTTCACCTTCATTATCAACCCTTATTGTAGCTCCCGAGTCTTCTTCACTAGATTCAAAAGAAACAACTCCAACATTGCTCGCATCAGCAGGAAGCTCAATAATGATTTCCGAAGGATTATCCAAAGAGACAGTTTTAGTCCATTTAACTGGGACTCCAAGTCTCGCACCCTGCTGAACTAAGCTTATATTAGCACCCACGCTTTCATTAACTATCTCAATAGTAACATTCTCTAAAGTGATATTTGTTTCGGGAGGCGCAACAGTTGAAATGTCTCTCTCTGCTGAAACAAGACTTTCTCCATTATACTCAATATTTACTCCAAGATTCGAGTCAGTTAGCGCGACAAGTCCAAAGCCAGAAAGAGGAATATCGAATGTCTCAATTTCATCTCCCAAAAACTCCGCCCCAAAACCCTCAACTTCTATAGAATAAGTTGTAGAAATAACAACAAGATTTGATGAAATATCGAGCTCCAAAGCAGCATCAGGAACGCTCTCTCCATTTACCATAACGCTTCCGGACACAATTCTTGCACTCTGCCCGGATTCAAGAGCATAACTAAAATCAGAATCTCTACTAACTAGACCATCAACAGTAAAACTCTCTTCTGAAATTGCCTCTCCAGTTATTCCGCTACCTGAATCTGAACTTGAATCACCTGAGCTTTCTGAAGAGCCTTCCGAAGAATCTGAATCGCCACTATCCTCAGAACTCTCATCATCACTAGAATCTCCAGAGTCAGAAGAACTTTCTTCACCAGAGCCATCAGAACTCTCGTCATCGCCAGATTCTCCAGATGAAGGTTCGTCAGCTGAATCCTCTTCGCTGTCTTCGCTAACAGAATCATTATCTTCACTATCAGAAGAGCTTTCTTCTGCTGAGTCTTCACTAGAATCTCCAGAGTCTGCTGAATCGCTACTATCTTCTGAATCTTCAAGAGTTTCATTTCCTGCAACATCTTCAACATCATCTTCAGAAGTTTCATTTCCATCTCCAATAGTTTCATTCTCATCTTCAACTTCAACTTCCGGAGTAACTACCTCTTTAAATTCTTCAGAACTAACTTCTAAAATAAAGCTAACATTAGGATATGCTCTTGCTGTTCCAGGAACCCCGTACCCCAATCCATCTCCAAGCAAGTTCTGATCCTCTAAATAAAAAACGCCAGAGCTACTAGAAGATCCAAGAATTTGTCCAAGAGTATAAACTCCTGAAGCCTCGCCAAGATTAGCAATGACTAATGAATCTGCAGGAATAAGCTCACCATGTTTCAAATTTAAATGTAAATAACCTCCAACGACTTCTCCAGGAACATAACTACTATCAATATCAAGAGAAACCCTTCCTGTCAAAAGATCGCCGTAAGAAAGATAGAGTAGCAAAACAAGAAAAGCAAAAACCATTCCCGCAACAACAAGCATAAATCTCCACTCTGGCCTTTTCATAACAACAACATCCTTACCAAGATAACTAGTAATTATTTTTCCGCCCTTGCGTTGAGTAGAATAAAAATACGGCCCATACTTCTTTCCGTCCCTGCTAGTATACTTTTTGTGCACCACTTTTTGTAAGAGAACCACAAAGGATTCAAAACTCCAAACATTCAAAGCTTTATAAGCATTTCTAAAAAATTTCTCTTACACAATTTTAAGTAAAAAAACGCCTCAGTCCTGAACTCCCTTCCTTTAATGACAAAAATTGTTTATGCATCAGCTCTACGTTTTGCTCACAAACAAAATCATG
Organism: Nanobdellota archaeon; assembly: GCA_038045385.1. Classification (GTDB taxonomy): domain Archaea; phylum Nanobdellota; class Nanobdellia; order Pacearchaeales; family GW2011-AR1; genus JBBSZK01. The sequence goes on along the minus strand of JBBSYE010000002.1, from coordinate 77,646 downwards.
CTGTCTAAATCCTCCTCCAAAAGTTTTCGGAATATGCATTAACTCATGAATTATCACCTTATCCTGTTCAGCCCTAGTCATTTTCTCAAATCTCTCTAAAAATTCAATTGCATAATGTGCATTAACTCCAATAGCTTTCTGCATTAACTTACCAATAGTATGACAACGAGCAATAGTCCTTTTTGTGCTAGAACCATGACTTCTAAAACATTTAACTCTAGAAATATCAACATGCCCCATATCCAAAAGCTTCACAATCTCCTCCATTCTCTGCTGTAAGTCGCTCGCCTCAATATATTTCATCTCTTCTCCCTTCTAGCTAAAATAACGGGTGCTTTTTAAGGATTATGAAAAATAAAGAACAATTTAAATAATACTCAAACATAAATTAAAAAGATAAAATGAAGAGGTTCATCGGTGTAAGCTCGTTAATTATTCTCCTATTAATGTTTTCGATATACTTTTTTCAGCAAAATCCAGCCATATCCGGATTTGCCTTAAAGGATTCTGTACTAATTTATATTCAACTTCAACCTGAATATGCAAACACAGAAAACGGAAAAGATATCTTGCTCGGCATAACACTTATTCAATTAAAAGAAAGGGAAATAAGAGACGTTCTTATCAGCTTATCAATAAAAGACGAAAATGGAGTTCGGTACAAGGTATCCTCGGAGACCATCGCTTTACAAACCAGAGCATCCCTAGTTAGCAATTTTAGAGTTCCAGAAAATTTAGATTCAAAATCCTTTGAAATTGAAGTTGACGTCACAGACACAGAAACGAACGAACAACTAGGCTTCACTAGTCAGAGAATACTTATTTCAAAAGGCTATCAAATAAAACTCGGAGAAAACTGGATAATCGCAATTTTAATAATTGCAGGAATTATAATAACTTTAATAACTTTAATGATAATGATCGACCATAAAAAAAATTCCGACGAAATGTCTAAATATTCATATAGACAAAACAAAAGAGGCACAAGATGAACAAAAGAACAAGCAATATTTTAATTTATCTAATAAGCTCAATAGCCATAGCAGTAATTTATTTTTTCGCAGGTAAATTAGGACTATCCCTTGCCTATCTAAACGAAAGCGCATCTCCTGTATGGTTCTCCTCTGGAATCGCAGTCGTTGTAATGGTCTTGTTTGGATATAGGTTTCTCCCTTCAATATTTATCGGCGCATTTTTAGTTAATTTCACAACTACTCCTTCAATTCCAGTCTCAATAGGAATTGCTATAGGAAATACTCTTGAAGCTGGAATCGCAGGATATTTAATAAACAGATTTGCAGGTGGAAAAGAGGTCTTTATAAAAACTAAAACTGCCTGGAAATTTTTCTTTATTGCAATAGTAGCTCCAATTATAAGTGCCTTAATCGGAATATCCAGTTTAATCTATGGAAATTATCTAGATAAAAATCAAGCATTCTCAGTCGGTTTGACTTGGTGGATTGGAGATGTAATGGGAATAATAATATTATTCACATTAATATTGGCCCTATATCATAAAGTCCCCGTACATATAAAGAAAAAAAGATATTTAGAACTTACAATATCCTTCGTAATTTTAATATCTCTATCTCTAATAATTTTCACAGGCTGGCCTATTGAAATAAATAGAACCTTTCATTTAGCTTTCTTATGTTTTCTACCAATTTTATGGATAGCCTTTCGTTCATGTTTGAGATTCACAGCAATTGCCACCTTTATCACCTCTATAATCGCAATATACGGAACAATAATGAAATTAAGCATATTCGATGTTCCCGCAATAAATGGCTCTCTGATAATCCTCCAAATTTACATCGGAGCAATGACAATAACCTCCATGATGATTTCAATCTGTGTTATTGAATATAAAAATAAAATAAATAAACAAAAAAGAAAACATTAAAATTCCTACCTCTAAGTATGAAAAAGTTTAAATACAAGCTCCTACTTAGAGAAGTATGGAAATCATAAGAGATGTCGGAGAAAAAGGACAAGTAGTCATCCCAATAGACATCCGTATTCTTCTCGGACTTAAAAATAAAAGTAAGGTAGTTTTTGAAGTTAAAGGTAATGAAGTCAAAATAAAATCAAAGAAAGAAGAAAACTGGCTAAAGCAGTTTCTAAGATATCAAAAAAAAGGAAAAAGTTTAACACTTAAGGAACTAAAAAAAATAGAGGAAGAAAGTTATGATTTACCTTGACACTAATATATTTATTTATCCAATCAGTGGTACTGATGTAAAATCTGCTACCTGCGGAGCAATATTAGACAAAGTATTCAAGGGAGAAGAAAAGGCAGGAACTTCTTGTTTAACCTGGGATGAATTCCAATATGCTCTAAAAAAAGTGATTGGTAAAGAAAATGCAATTGCCTCCGGAGCAATTCTTATCAACTCCCCAAACCTTACTTTTTTCAAAACAGACCTGCAAGTTATACAAAAAGCTCAAACAATAACTGAAGAATACGGAATAGCCCCTAGAGATGCTATCCACGCTGCAACTGCAATGATTAACAATTGTTCCGAAATAGTTTCAGACGACCCTGATTTTGACAAAATCAAAGGGCTAAAGAGAAGAAAAATTAACTAGTCAATATCTCCAATCCGTCCCCGCTCTTCAAAATGTAATCTTTTCCAACAGCCTTCTTTGTTCTAATATCGATAGCTTTAACAAAATCTCTCCCTATATCACTATGTAAACGATAAGCAAAATCTAAAGCTGTAGAGTGTGGAGGCATTAAAAAACAATCCGGCAAAACATTACCCTTACTATCCGAAAGTTTTGCCCCTGCAGGATAAATAGCAACATATCCAAGTAAATCAAAAACAATTTTATTCAAAACTTCCTGCACTCCAGTTGATCCATATTCCTTTAAAACGCCCTGGATTGTTTCAAGAGCCTCTCTTTGCTTATCACTAACTTTAATCATCTCAAAATTATTTTCTCCAGGAACATAACTAATCAATCCATGTTTATCCGCCTCTCTTAAAGCAAGCTCTCCATCTGCAAAACAAGGAACAATCGGATAATCAAATTCTCTCTTTATCCGTTCAAAATTTTCCTTTCCCCTAGGCCTATCAATTTTATTTGCAGCAATAATCATCTTCTTTGTGTGACGTCGTAGCGCACGAGAAAAATCAAACAACTCTTTCTCGCTCCAAAGAGAAGGCTTTTCAGTTTGAATCTTCATTCCCCTAAGAACATACTCAACATCTCCTTCAGTTACTTTTAGCCCAGAAAATTGCTTCGCCAAAGCTTTCGCAAGTTCAGCATGTTCCATTTCAGCCTTTCGGGCAAAGATCACCCAAATTTTCTTTAAAATGCCCAGATACCACAAATCTAACTCTCGTTCTATAATCGCAATATCTTTTCCAGGATAATATCCCTCACTAGGCTTACCCTCTTCATTTGTTTCCCCAGACATATCAACAACATGAATAAACGCGTCTGCAGCACTCAAATCATTCAAGAAAGCATTCCCCAAACCCTTGCCTTCTGAAGCTCCCTCAACAAGTCCAGCAACATCCATCAATTCAAACGGAATAAATCGAGAACCTTTCTTAACATAACCCTCTCTAGGATTTGAAACCTTACCAAACTCTAGAGCCAAATCGCGAATTTTAACATAAGCCATCGCGTGATTTGCTTTAATCGTCGCAAACGGGTAATTTGCAATGAGTACATCCATCAAAGTCGCCGCTTTAAAGAAAGTTGATTTCCCCGTATTTGGACGTCCTACAAGACCGATTAACATACATCCAACCAATTATTAAGATATATAAAACTAATCTCCTTTAATCTCTTGAACTAAAATATTTATCTTTTCTTCTAAATCCAAAATACTTCCATCGTTATTAATTTTAAAATTCGCCATTTTCATACACTCTCCGATATTAAATCCATCCTCATTCTGCCCAACACCTAAAAGTTCCATATCATCAATTTTCTTAAAGGCCTCAAAAGTAGTTGGATCTTTCTCTCGCTTTCTTTGTTTCATTCTTTCAAATCTTGCTTCTTGTGAAGCACTTAAGGCAACAAGAATGAAATCTTTTTGCGCCATAAATGCTTCAACTTCAGCCGGATTCCTAAATCCCTGAACAATATAATTCCCTTTCTCTATCCCAATTAACTGCAAAATCCTACGAGCAATAGCCCCTGCTCCTTCACTAGAACGAATGAAGTTTCCATATTTTTGAATCTCAGTTCGTTCAAGTACAAGTCCTTTTTCATGCATCTCTTTACGAATAACATCTCCAAAAGAAAACAATGCAAAACCCTTATTTTGCAAAAGAAAAGCAAAACTATCCTTCCCAGCACATAAAGGTCCAACCACCCCAATAATCATCACAGCCAAAGAAAGATACATTATATAAATAATATTATAAAGCAAAAAAATAACAAATTATATGGAATACTTTCTGTTACTAGTCTTTTTTTTCCTTGCAACCTTTTTAGTCCACAAGAATTACAAATTAAAACTATTTCACAGCAAAAAACAATTCATAGTATTCTGGTTAATAATTTTAGCTTTCGGAATAATATGGGACACTTTTGCAATCGCACGAACACATTGGACTTACAATTCAGATTATTTAATAAAAATAACTATCGGAAACATGCCTCTCGAGGATTATTTTTTTATTATAGTCGTCACCTACGTGATATTAGTCCTCTATCAATTGTCTATAAAATGTCAAATGCGAAACATTAAAAAGAGCATTTAAACCTCTAGTGTAGCGAGCCCGTAGCACAGCCCGGTTAGTGCGCCGCTCTTATAGGATAATTGTCCGTTAGGGCGAAACTCTCATAGAGAAATCTAAGAGAGGCGGAGGTCCCAGGTTCAAATCCTGGCGGGCTCATCTCAATGAGCCGTAGCGAATCTCCGAGCCTTCAAGTAGAACGAACAAGAGTGAGCTGAAATATAGCAAATAAGAAAATGGAAAATAAACAAGTACAAGAATTTTGGAAAGCTGAATTTGGAAAATACGTCGATGTGAAAAAAGCAAGGCTACTAGAAATTGGTTGTGGAAACGGGAGACTTGGCCCCATTCTTACACCAACAGTAGTAAAAGGATATTGTGGAATTGATCCTGAAAAAAGGCTTATCGCTCAAGCAAGAAAAAACGCTAATTCTGCAATTAAGTATGAATTAGGAAGAGCAGAACAAATACCTTTTGAAGAAAAATTTGATATTATTTTCTACACTTTTTCCTGGCACTTTGTTAACGACTTTGATATTGCGTTAAAAGAAACTAAGCGAGTGCTGAAAAAAGGCGGAATTGTCGCAATTCTCGAACCTTCAGATAAAGTAAAAGTATGGGGAAGTGCAAAATTTATCAAGAGAGATCCCGATTTTTCACAAAGAGAATATGATCAAAAAATGAAAGAAATTAAACGTGCAGAAAAAGCCCTTTATGAACAACACCTATTTGATATAGTTGAAGAGAATAAAGCCACAGAGGACACTCCAGTATCTCTCTGGATCCTAAAAGCACATCTTTTTAAATAAAAACAATGCAAGATACAAATGTTAGAAGAATTAGTTCATTCTATGCAAAGAGAAATTTTTAAAAAAATACCATTCATAAATTTCTTGTCATTAGAAGATATAAGTGAAAGAAGTAATGCTTTAGCAGAACAACTAGCAAAAGAAAAACCAGATTTAGTAATCGGAATAGCTAATGGTGGCAGATATACTTCAAATATTATAGCAAATTACTTAGGAATCAAAGAAGTTAAGATACATATAGGGAGAAAGAGGCCTCTTTTATTAGGGGTAGATTTAAGCGAAATAGCAATTGCAGGAAAAATTAGTGGATATCTAAAAAGAGACCCTTATCTTATTGGAAAAATACCTGAAATTGAAGAAGAAAAAATTTTACTTGTTGATGACGATTGTTGAACTGGAAAAAGCATTAAACTTGCAAAGAAACTTATTGAAGAAGTTCAACCTAAAGCAAGAGTAATAAGCGCAACTCTTCTAGCTTACGAGGACCAATTCTCTCCAGATTATTATGGAGAAATGGTCGTTCCTAAAAATTGTCTATGTCGCTAAAAATATAAATTTCCATGGTTAAAATATTCCCCACACTATCCTGCATACCTTGAATGGAAAGAAAATAATGCGAAAGTTAAAGATTTAGATCTAGTTTGCATATAACTACTAAGAATCTACAACCCACATCTTTAAAAATTCCCCATACCATATAAAAAAATGAAAAATCACGATAAAGATTCGAAGATATTTGCATTCCTTGCTACATTCATAACAATAGTTGGCTTTGTAATCGCCATTATCGCAAGACGTGACGATAGCTACGTGATGTATTATGCAAAGCAAGGCCTAGTTCTCTTCATATTTCAATTAATAGTTGGTTTCATAACTAGCATAGCGTTCCTCGGCTACTTTTTAACAATCCCATTATGGATAGTCTTTTTAGTAGCCTGGGTTTGGTCTTGGACAAACGCACTTTCAGGAGAAAAGAGATACGTTCCAGTTGTAAGTCACTTCGCAGAAAAAATTAATCTTTAAGATAAATTAAACTTCAGATTGCTCTTTGAAAAAAATAGCTTTTTCTTTATTGGTTGCTTTTCTAACTAAATGAATATAATCCTTAACAAGAAGCTTTTCAATTTTAAAGGGCCTAACAGCTCGAAAAGATATCCATTGAGAACTACCCCTCGGTCTATTAACAAAACTATTTGATAAAATAGTGTAAAGATAAATATATTTCTGTTTAGGCCACCCTCGATAAATAACTGAATCCCGTATCTTCAATTCATCATTAACTTTATGCATTCCCAAACTGCCTTCTCTAACTCCCTTACAAGAATGCAAGGCCATAGATAATGCTTGTTCTTTTACAGAAGAAGCGTAAACTCCATTTAGAGAATTCTCTTTAACTTTGTCCAAATCATTAGCCTTTTTCGGAACTAATGCTCCAAGAATTCTACGACCGCTACCATGATAAAGGTAAGTTGGTAATTTCATATTAATTATTTTTTACAAACAAGCAAAGCATACTCATTATCTTCATCTTTCAAAATCTGCCCTTCTGGAAAATACATCTTACAAAACTTCTCTAACTCTCTAGCAAAATACTTGTAAATTCCAACTGTAACAACTCGGTCGCCTTTCTTAAAATTAATCTTCTTACCATTATGCTCAATCTCTCTATCTTGCAATAAAGTATACAGGCACTCTATCCTCGAATTTCCAAATCTAGCACCATAAGAAATCTCGCGCTCGTTAAAACCAAGAGATTTCATCAAGTGTACAAACCACTTATCAAAAAACTTATTATTGTAAACATCCAAATTCACAAGTCTCTTGCCTGTTCTAATACCATTCCCAATTATCAAAATATCTCCTTTGAACATCGCATTACTCAAGTTAAAAAGAAAATCATTTATTTCGAAAGTAGCTAAAGTGCTCCCCATTAGTAGAATAACATTTCTTTGAAATTCGGCATTTCTTAACATCACACAAACATTTCCAAAATCTTCAAAGCCTGCCTTCTGCGGAGAATAAGAGATAACATTCTTAAGTTTAGATTTTTTAACCCCATTTACAGCAAGAGTAGCTAGAGATTCATCAGCACTCACAGGACAATATCTAAATTTAGCATTAGATAAAATCTTAAGAAATGCTAAAGCCCTCTCTCCTTCTGCACATCTCATATCAATCAAATTAAAGCTTCCACTACCTATCATCCCATTCAAAATACCCTTACTTTCTTTTATCAGTTCAATCTCCCTATCCACAATATTCTTCTTGTAAATTGGAACATTACGAACTTCCAAAAATGCGCGAGATAATTCAGGAGAAGAAAAAAGTAAACTCTGATTTGAAATATCCCAAACTCTCGAACTTCCTTCTTTTGAATATCCCTTCTTTATCAATTCCTTAAATATGGATTCTTTAAGCATGATACTGAAAAAACTGAGTGTATTTATGTCTTGTGATTTTTACATTCCTTCCAGTAACCTTTAAAAGCCATCTAAAACTTCTTGAGATATGCCCTTGTAGTCTAGTGGTCAAGGACGATGCCCTTTCGCGGCGTAAACCCGGGTTCGAATCCCGGCAGGGGCATCTAGCTCTCACTTAGCTACAAATATGCCATGGTTTGGTATGGAAACCCTTCTTTTTTCCATAAAAAGAGAGAATAAGAAGATTCGGAAGAAGAGACTTCCACTGTGAACTATTATAGGTAAAGAAAATGCTATCTGCGTATTCTTTTTTAATAATCTTTTTATCATAAAAAGAAGTCGTCTTGTAAAACCCTGCGCCCTGTTTTTTATTCTTGCCTCGATAATGTTTTTGTGAAGCCATCAGCAGAAAGGATTCTATTTTAGAATGAGCAAGACTCCTAGATCCCTTACCAACATTTTCTGAATTGTACCCATATTTTTTCCAAAGATTACTTAGATATTGAACTTGTAAATTACGCCCTATGGCGTTTAGCTCTATTTCTGAATAATATTTTTTAATAGAGGTCTGGTTTAACTGATTAAGACTTCCATGAACATCTGTGAGTATCAGATTAAGATTAACAAGCGGATAGTTTTTTCTGATATTCTCCTGCAAAAACTCAAGTATGTCCAAAGCATCACTATCAGATCGATCATACTTTTTCTTTTCAACACCCCAATAGCCTACTATTCTAATAGGGAGGCCGTTGGAAATAATTTCCCCGATCTTTGTCTTTAATAAAGAAAAACCATTAAATTTAGAAGTTTCGCGCCGATCGAGCATAGGGCTTGTGATAATTGCTTCGAAAACCATCTCAGCCGTTTTCTTCTCATGATTAAGAGAAACTAAATTATCCTTGACCAAAAGACGTTTTTGACCATCCTTGAACTTAGTATACTTTTGTTGTCTATAAAAGCTAAAATAATAAGCTTCTTCTTTTGTTTTAAAATGATAATGCGGAAATTTTGCTTGAAGCTGGCTTAATGTAGAGTCGCTGACGTACTTTTCTGCTATTTTACCCATTATGCCATCTTTACTAAGAAAATTGGTTCCCACATCCATCCCTGCTCCGTTTGCGAATGGAGCCTTATATCTAAAGGCAATATCTCTCGGTACATATTCTTCAGCAATCTCACGAAGAATTTTCTTAACAATAACTTGCTTTTTTTCTCGGTATACTTTCATAAAACCAGGTATGCTAAGAGCATAGTTTACTATCGAATTATCGAAAAAAGGACTTCTTGTTTCAATAGCGTGTTTCATAGCCATTTTATCAAGGCGCATGAGGTGTCCCTTCGACAAAGATTCCAGTAGTCTAACGCATCCTAAGTGGATTTTCTCTCGAGATAGTCCTGCAAATTCGTTATACCCTGCAAATAGCTCGTCAGCCCCTTCTCCCACAAGCACAATTTTTAATCCCAAAGCAGCTGCTTTTTTGGAGACCAAGTCAGTAGCATAGGCGTGCCTGACAACGGTTGGCTCATAAGATTCGAGAAAATAGATAATTTCGGCTGTTTGTTCTTCATAGTTTATAGTAGGATTAATCGTACAATAATGCCATCCTTTCTCTCTACAAAGTTTAACTGCTGCTATTAAATCGGGAGAATCTTCAGTTCCCAAAATAATTGCTGTAACGTCTTTGTGGTAGCGGGTTGCTAGAGCCATAATTAAACTGCTGTCAACTCCTCCGCTCAGAAAAACCCCTATTGGTAAATCTGTCTGCACTCTCTTCCGTACAGCCTCTTCAATTAAAACCCTTAGTTGCGTTTTAATTTCCTTCTTGGAGGCTTGAATAAACTCTGTAGGAAAGGTGAAGTATCTCTTAAAAACACCTTTGTAATAATAGTGTCCTGGGGGAAATTCATGAATCTCACTAATCTCGGAGAATTGTGCTAGCTGCTTTATTTCAGAAGCAATAAAAAGCCTGCCCTTTCTGTCGTTCGCATAATAGAGCGGTTTTACCCCCAGAGGATCACGTGCAATAAAGAAATTGTTACTCAATGCGTCGTAAATACAAAAAGCAAACATTTCAGAGTCTATCTTTTTGATCATCTCTGGTCCATGTTCTTCCCAGAGATGAACGAGGGTTTCAGTGTCACAATCAGTCTTAAAAATGTGCCCTTTGTTAACGAGATTGGTTTTTAGTTCCTTATGATTAAAGATTTCTCCATTTTGTATCGCATACACGGTTCCTTCTTCATTCGCAAGAGGTTGTCTTCCATTTAACTGATCAACAATAGCAAGCCTATTTGCACCTAGGGCACAACTGTCGAAAACCTTAAATTCGTAGCTATCACTACCGCGATGTTTTACCTTTTCTAAACCTCGTTTGAGGTCTTTCTCAAGGTCTTCGCTTTTACCAAAGATAGCCATTATACCACACATGTAAAAATGATCCATTATCGAGCTTATAAATTTCTACGCTCCCAAAAGAGACTATCATGGGAAGATTTAAATAAAGTTACCTTCTGTATATGTATGGACACTTCCATCTTAGAAGACTTAGGATTAACAAATGGTGAAATAAAGGTATATATTATTCTCTCACAACTTGGATCAAGTGTTGCTGGACCCGTTATTCAGAAAACGGGCTTACAAAATTCAGTTGTGCATCGAGCTCTTCACGCCTTGATGAATAAAGGGCTTGTCACTTTTAGTATTCAAGGTAGGGGAAAAACATATCAAATTTCAGATCCCCGTAATTTTCTTGGATATTTAGAAGATAAAAAACGCAAATTTGAAGAATTTATTCCTGAGCTCGAAAAAAGAAAACTAGAATCGAAAGAGAAAGGCGAGGCCGTTACTTTTCAAGGTAAAAAAGGAATTACTCAGATGTATATGCAGTTGCTTAATTCCAATGGGAAGGAATACCTTACCTTTGGCGGGGGAAAAAGGGTTACTTATGAAGTAATGGGAGAGGTATGGTGGAGAAACCTCCATGTAAAGCGTATCGCTCTTAAAATACGCTCGCGTCAAGTATTCGACATTACTATAAAATCTTATGGTGAATCTCTTAACAAACTCCCTTATACTTTAATTCGTTTTTTGCCACAGGAATATGAGCAACTTACAGAAACAGTTATTATCGGAGAATATGTTGGAATAGCCATCTTCACTGAAAACCCTTACGGCATTCTTATCAAAGACAAAGAAGCAGCTGCAGGGTATAGGAAACATTTCGAACTGCTATGGAAGAGCGCCAAGTCATAAGCCATATCCCATCATTCTGCCATCCGAGCCTTAGGCACGGCAGGGGCATGAACCATTTTGGCATTTTCACGGGATTTTACTTCCTAGCAATCATCCACAACGATTAAAAACATAAGAAGTCTAGAGAAAATATGACAAAAAGAAACGAACTAAAAGAAATCACAGAAAAACTAATTCCGCTGCTAAAAAAGCACAACGTAACCAAAGCGGGCATCTTTGGTAGCTATGCCCGTGGAGATCAAACCAAGAAAAGCGATGTCGATATATTAATTGAGCTAGATAATAAAGTCTCTCTTTTAGGTTTTATAAGACTCAAAAATATTTTAGAAGACGAAATTAATAAAAAGATTGACCTTGTTGAATATTCTCTAATAAGAAAGGAATTAAGAAATAGAATCCTCAATGAGGAGATAGCAATAATTAGATGAAAAGAGATTACAAGCTATACCTAAGCGACATTAAAGAAAGCATACGCCAAATAGAAATTTATCTGCGTGGCGTCTCTGAAGAAGATTTTAAGAGAAACAAATTGCTCCAAGACGCCGTAATACGGAGGCTAGAGATAATGGGTGAAGCAAGCAGGAATATCCCCCGAGCCCTAAAAGAAAAGAACAAGCACGTTCCCTGGTTCGATATGTCCCAATTCAGAGATTTAACCGTACATGGTTATTTTGAAGTAAGTATTAATAGAGTATGGAAAGTCTTTAAGGATGATCTTTCAAAAATAAAAGAAGCTCTTAACAGTGTTTCTTTAATATAGCCATATCTCATCATTCTACCACACTAGTCTTAAGCACGGTATGGGCATTTCAGCGAACCGCAGTGAGTCTTCGAGCCCATGAGAAGGATCGAACAAGAGTGAGCTGAAATAGTTTGCAAGAAAGAAATAAAAAAACAGAAAGCCCAGAACGGTACTAAGAATCCCCTCAATAAAACTTCACCACAATTTAATTTAAATAATCTTAAGATATAAAATAAATATGCGAAAAGCACTATTTGGACTTTCAGCCATAATTTTTGCAAACAGCGCAATAGGTTCTGGAATGGTAAGTCTAGGAAAAGATGTTCCTTTCAGGTCTAGACTTTTACATTCATATATTTTAAAAGAAGATATGGGACTAAGAACTTTCTACAAAGACGATAAAATATATGAATTTGAGGTAAAAGAGGAAGAAGGAGAAAAACAGATGAAACTTGTCATACTAAAAAATGATATGTCCCGAACACCTATCGCCTGTCTATGCGATGGAATTAAAAACAAATTCGATGGAAAATTAGACCTTTACATTTCATTTCCAGTTAACCCAAGAACAGGATGTATATCTCCTACTAAATCAAAGATAGGAAGAGAACATCAACAAGAATACAATAAGGCAATAAATCTTGCACTAGATGAAATTGAAAAAGAAATAGATAAATAACTATCCCATATATGATGTTGCAATGTTATCATGAGATTTATTGTAAAAAGATACTTGGGAAATGAAAAGGCTTGTTAATAACTGCATTTTAACTTCGGATATAAAATTAATTATCGTTGATATTTATTATTACAATTATTAAAACAAAATCTTTGGACTATTTCATGGTATTCCTATTCTATTAATAAGATAGAGGATATCGCGATAATTTTACAATATCCCCATATATCTATCTTCCCAAGAATTAATTAATCCCTCATCCATAATCAGTTTATTTTTCCTTTCACTAGGCTTTCTATAAAAAAAGCCTAAAATAAGTCCAAAAGCTAAACCTGCAAGATGAGCCAAATTAGCAACATTTGAAGGTACAAAAACTCCAATAATATCTCCGCCCGCCCAAAGAATCCCTGCAATAAAAATAGGCATAGGTAATCCAAAAACAAAAACAGGGAGAGTTGGCCGTACAATAATCAAAGCCCCAATAACTCCAAATATCGCTCCCGAAGCTCCAAGAGAAGAATCATAAAAAAAGAATGAGGCGACTCCTGCAATAATCCCTGATAAAAAGAAAACTAATAAAAAATTCTTATTTCCAATAAGTTTCTCAAGGATACTTCCAAATAAGCCCAAAGCAAGCAAATTATAAAGTAAGTGTGTCAAGTCACCATGTAAAAATATAGAAGTCAAAAACCTCCATAACTCCACTTTAGCAGAAGAATCAAGTAAAAAATTCTCCGTAAACCCTGAAATAAAAATTTGCATTAAAAACATAGCTATACAAATAGCACAAAGCCAAAAAGCATAAAATCTAAATCGCATTTCAAAGACCATAAAAATACATAGGACGACAGCTTTTTAAGTCATCCCACATTCAATTCTTTATGGCGGTTGTTGTGTAACGGTAGCACAAAAGCTTGTGGCGCTTTTAGAGTGGGTTCGACTCCCACCTTCCGCTCTTTTCTAAATCTCAAATACAATTCATTAAAAACCCTACTTCTTAACATCAATAATGAAAACAAGTCCTTTCTCAAAAAGAATACGATATCAACAAGAGAAAAAACGCATTCAAGATAGAATAAAAAAAGGGATAGACGAAGGAAAATGTCGCTATAATTGGAAACACCCGAACCCTGTTTCAGCCCTTGAAGAAAAAATAGATAGCTTTGTAAACGCGCTTGTAGACAAACCCCATATAAAATTTTCCGAAAATTCAATAACCGGAAATCTCATAATCCTTTCAAGTTCCCTAGCAGGTTTAGTTTATGGAACAATCGAAGGCTATAATCTATATGAAGAACGTCCTTATTCAGGAGCGCTTGTTGGTGCAGGATTAGGGCCTGTAGTCGGAATGGGAGCCTCATTCCTAATCCTAAAGGGAATTGACTATGTCAATAATAAAATAGATGAATACAAAGTAAAGATTCATAACGAGAAGAAGCAAGAAAGAATACGTCCTTTAAGAGACACATATATAACCGGAACATAATAACAAAAAATATCCAAAATCCTTTTATACCACCAATCCAACTAAGAGCATGGTATTCTTTGAACCTGAAACAGTTAAAGGCTTTCCAGAGCTTTTGCCTCCTGAATCACAAAAATTTGAAAAAATAAAAAAAACTATAAAACAGACTTATGAAAATTACGGATTCATCCCAATAAAAACTCCTTCAGTTGAATTTGATGAATTAATGCGCTCTGAATCTATTGGTGATGAAGACGAAGCCATCTCTGACCGATTCAGATTACAAGATAAAGGCGGACGCAATCTCGGATTAAGATATGAATTCACATTTCAACTAGCAAGAATATTCAAGCAACATCCAACTTTAAAGCTCCCATTTAGAAGATATCAAATCGGCTCCGTTTTTAGAGACGAGCCAACAGGACCAGGAAAATACAGAGAGTTCACACAAGCAGATGCAGATATTATCGGAGACAGCTCAATAGAAGCAGATGCAGAATGTTTAGCAATGGCTAAAGACTTACTTGACAAGTTGAGCATAGAAAGCACAATAATAGCAAATAATAGAAAGCTCATGAACGCTCTACTAGAAAGCGTCCAGATACAGAATAAAAATGCAGTGTTCCGTGAGCTAGATAAAATAGATAAGCTCGGAGAAGACATGGTAAAAGCGAATCTGAAAAAACATGCAGATTCCGGACAAATATTAACATTATTCAAACTATTAGAAAAAGACTTAAACTTCTTCGTAAAAAACTTATTTGAAGGAGCAGACGAACTTTTCAAGCTTCAACAATTAGGAAAAAGCTATGGCTTTGAGATCAAATTCAACCCTTTTATGGTTCGAGGCCTATCTTACTATACTGGAAATATCTTCGAACTTAAAGCTCAAGGAAAGCACTCTATCGGAGGTGGAGGAAGATATGACAAGGTAGTCGGAAAATTTACAGGCAAACAAATTCCCGCCGTAGGCATATCATTCGGAATAGAAAGATTGATGGAATATGCAGATATAGAACAAGACCAAACAAAAGTTATAGTTATTTCAATAGACCAAGAAAGAGAATCAATAAGAATCGGGCAAAAGTTAAGAAGAGAAAATATTTCAACAATAGTCACAAAAGAAAAAATAGGCAAAGCCTTGGAATACGCAGATAGTTACGGCATTGAAAATGCAATATTCATTGGTCACGACGAAATAAAAAAGAAGAAGCTAAAGCTAAGAAATATGAAAACTGGTAAAGAAGAATATCTTACAGAAAAGCAGATAATGACAAAATTAGCAAAATAAATTCTTGAGAAAACAATACCTTTATTAATGCTATACGGGCATTAAAAAATATGGAACGCTCCATACAAATTCGGAAACGTCAATTAGAAAACATAGAAAAGTACTTCTCAAAAGAAAATAGAGAAGAAACTATAGAAAGAATGTTAGATGAAAACCCATGCCCGGGTCCAATCGTAAGCGACTGGCGAACACAATCTCCCGGCCCGTATGAGCTCGTAGATATCTTAAAAATTACACAAGACAGTAGTCCAGATTTATTTGAGACAATTTCGACTAGTGTTCGAACAAAAGTACACACTACGCTCGATGAACTATCTAAAATGACTAAAGAAGAATTCATCTTTATCAAAGAATACCCTATAAAAATGAAAAAAACAGAAAACACGCTAGCCTTTTGTGAAGCCTACATGATGCCTGAATTAATTGAAGTTACTGAAAGAGCAGTAGATAACTTGATCGGTATTTACGAAAGAGATGAAACGATAAGAAAAAATGGTCTCGAATTGATAGTGCATCGAGCTATTGGAGCAATATTTAGTCTTTCAGAAAAATACCCTCTTGATAAAAAAGTTACAATTGGGCAAAGAATAAGAAAACAGCCTAATCTTCTTGCATACGGAATAAATCTTGGAATACATCTTGGAGATATGACTGCACTAGACGATTATATAAAAGAAATAGAAACTAAAATATCGCCAATGCACTATCTTGCAGTTGGTCGAAACATATCAAGAGAAATAATAACACAAGGAAAAGGCTCTGCTATGATAGAGATGGTAAAAAAAATAAAAAATCCAATACTGCGAAAAGAAGTTGCAAATTATCTTAATATAGCTTAAAGTAACTACTCAATCCTTTTCCCAAATCCACTAAACTCATCAATATCTTCTTTCTTTACCTTTCTAACTTTCTCAACTTTATCCTCATCTTCCAAAGGCTCACCAACAAAACCACTATCATCAATCTTATCTCCACTAGCTAACTCAACCTCTCTCATCATACCCTCAAGTTTTTCCTTGTTCTGTTTAAGATAATGTTCTTTTAGCAAAATCCAAATCTCCTCAAAATGCCCTTCCTGCTCAAGCAATATCTTCTGTTGATTATCCAAATGTAAAAGGGAAACGAAAGCCATAATTCTTTTTTCTTTATCTTTATAGTCTTCCTCAAGTAAAGAAGAAAACGCTAACTTCTCCTCGCGAGAACTAAAAATAGATTTTAATTTTGAAAATATATGCCCTATATGTTCTTGCAATTGTATAGTCCTTTTCGGCATCACGGCAGCAGTCTCAAACTCCTGTTGCTTCACAAGAAGTGTTCTCTTTATCCTTCTAGTTTCAGTTGCTATAGCCTTTCCAAGCGAAGACATCAACTCGTCAAGTGTAACGCGCCTAAAACGAGGTAAAGGCGTTCTAGGAATCAACAATGGGACATCCTCATCAAATTCTATATTCTCTTGAATTGGCTTTTTTGCTTCCTTCTTACCATACAATATCTCATCAAGTCCAGGAATATCATGCTCAAGTAAAATTTCAGACTTCAACCTTAAAAGAAGCGAAGCCGCAAGAAGAACTTTAGAAGAAATAAAAAAATTCGCCTCCTCTAATAATTTAACTTTCTCGAGATATTTCTGTGACAATACGGACAAATCAATATTCCAAGGGTCAAGTTGCTCACTATTAATCAAATCATAAATAATTGCCTGCCAACTCAAAGTCTCCTTGAAAAGAAGCTCATGAATCTGCTCCTGCCCTACTTTCTCACCAGTCATTTACAAAACTAGAGAAAAACCTTTATATTATCTCCTAACTCTCCAATCAAGAAGCTGTATTCATCATATAGTTACAACAAAACCGAAAGCTTTAAATACTAGCTTAAAGTTCGTATAATATCACCTCTTTTTCCCAGGAGAGGACGTTTCGGCTATCTATTTATAGCGGCTGGAATCTCCTCTTCATGGGTTTGAAAAGCTAAGACGTTAGAGATTCTTCAATCCTTTCTAAGAAAGTCCTTATTATAGGCAAGAAAGGCTATCCGAATCTAAGAGGTGATAAAACTCTATTTTTTAATATCAATAACCTTGAACCCGAAGTTCTCGTAAACATTATCGGAGCTAATTATTTTATTTTCGCCAGCAAAAGCCATAAGCAATGCATCAAAAACTGTCGCCCCTTGTTCAATATATTCAATAGCCCTAAAGAACAAATCCCACTTAACAAAATCCAAACTCGCTATTCTTGATATCTGAAAAATAGTCTCTCTCAAGGGAATTCCCTCCCTTATACAAACAATCATCAATTCAGCAATAGTAAAGGGAGTTACATAAATTTCTCCCTTGTTCTCCTCATAGATTTTCTTCGCATTAGATTTCAGCCAGTCAGAATCCTTCAATAAAGCCAAAAAGAAATCAGAATCTGCGTATTTTTTTAAGCGCATTTTTTTCTATCTCTCCTCTAGCTTCCTCTTTTAGTTTTTTAATAGTCTTGTCTTTTAACTTTTTTCCCCCGAGTTTTCCAAGCGCTTTAATTGGATCATCCTCAATAGACTCAATAAAAAGACCGCTATCTGAAGCTTTAGCTAATAAAGTTTTGAACCTCAAAAGCCTTCTCATTTCTTCAGGAATATACAATCTCCCTTGCTTATCGAAATAAACTATCTTTTCCATAAAATATAGATATTACCATTATTTATAAATTTTACCATTAGCAGATGTTAATAACATTATTCTTAAGAGAAATAAAATCAACTAAATCTTTATTAATCACAATTCAGAGTTAAAAATATGGGAGTTCTAAGAGCCACAGGAAAAAGACTATATGGCGGAGACTATGAATCAGAACTAGTAAGAATTACAGACGGCAAGATTTCAATAGCATTCAAACCTTACGAACTTAGCGGTGTTGGATCCGCACCTTACAACTCTGAAACAACACGAGAAGAATTAATAGCAATACTTGATAAAAAAGGCGCGACGATTGCAGTGCCTTACAAAAAAGGTGATTCATCACAATTAGTCCACTTATTCAATCCAAAAAGCAAAAGATTAGAATTAGGAAAACTAGAATTAATAGTCTCCAAGCCTCAAGTAGCTCAAAAAAGCCAAGTTACAGAAAATCAAACTCAGCAATCTCAAGAAGCATCTCAGGAGACATCTGAACTGATAAAATTAGAAGAAGTCTATCAAGGAGAATATGGAGGATCCGAAGGTTTAATTTATGGAGTAAATGGTGTAAGCAGAATTAATATATCTGAAATCCAACAAGCAACTCGAATAGGCTTCATTCAAGTTTACCTTGGAAACAAAAGAAGGTCCGATGCAGATTTAGCAAAAGAAGCAAGGGAAAAAGGAGCAAATTTCCTTGCTTTATACCCGGGCAATAAAAAATCAAAACCAGGAATATTGCTAAAATTAAGCGAAAAGCAAGTGAGGGAAGCAAAAATGTATTCTCTATCAATCTTTAAAGATTAACTTGCAACTAAATCTTTATAAACTCAAATTCTAGCTAATAAAATGCCAAAACCAGTATATTTAGGCGGAGAAATAATGTCCCAAAATCGCGGGCTAGAGACGGTAGTAATAACAAGAAACCTCCTATTGTTTAGAGCTTATTCATACGAAACAACAAGCCCAGAATTTATTCAACTAACAGGAATAGGGACGATGAAAGAGCCAGTAGAAAGAATCTACCAAGGAATCTCAAGGAAATGCAGGGAAGAAGTTTTAATAGAAATTAACGAAAAAAGTAATGTAGATATTTTATCCTTAGATAAAAGAATAGTAAATCCAAGATTTATCAAATAATTTATCTCGTTCCAAATTCAGTATAAGAACATTTCCCGCAATGCACTCTACCCTCGCGCGAAGCTAAAAATACTCCTACTCCACAACGCGGACAACTAGCCGCTCTAGTCAGCTTATCACCATGAATCTTATACTTAGTATATTTCTTGCTAGTTGGCTTATTCTTATGTGGCTTCTTACCTTTAGTAGCTTTTTTCTTCTTCTCTTCAACAGGCTTCTTTTCCTTATCGTCGCCCATTAACTAGTCACCTTCTTAACTTTAATTTTTGGCTCAACCATAATCTTCCCTTCAGGAGAATCATAAATAAATGCTTCTATGTCAAAACTACTTTTTCCATAGCTACTTCTTACGGACTTAATAACAACATTCTCTTCTTTACTCTTGAATTTCTCGGCAGTAATTCTCAAAGCTTCTACAAAACCAGGATTTGAGGCGCTCTCAACAGAAAAAATAACTTCCCTTCTTCCTAACAAAGAATTTTTTACTCCTTCCATTATCTAGTCCTCATGGCATAAAGCCCAGGTTTAGTTAGTTTAAGCTTTCCAGCAAGTTCAGAAGCTTCAGGATTAATCACAGAAATCTTTCCCTTAAAACTTTCTATCGATTCTTTTGAACCACAAGAAGGACACTCTCTACCTTCATATATCGCACGACATTGTCTGCAAGCTTTTTGTGGCATTTTAAGCAACAACTCCCACAGGATGACTAGAATCATAAATAAATGTCGAAAATTCTCTAATAAGAACTTCTCCTCTATCCAATTTATCTTCTTCCTTAAGAAGAATTTCCACTGGAATTCCATAGCTTTTATGAACATAATCAACAAAATCGGCCTTTGCACCCTGATAGCCAATTCTATTCGACATTAAAGCATTTCTTAAAGAACTATTAGAGCCAATATTCAAACAATCATCTTCTGCAGCTCGATCACGTAAAAAAGCAATAGTCTCTAAATTAATTCTAGAAATTGCATCTTCTCTTGTACCATTCATTTATTTCTTTGCTCCCTTAGGTTTATTACTATTTTTCTTATCCCCTGTCTTCTTAACTCTTTCTACCTTCTTCTTTCCCTCTTCAACCCATTCAAGCTTTCCGAGTCCAGGTTGCCTCATAGTCAATCCAATCTTAGGATCTCCCATCTTATAGCTAATTGCAACAACTCGAGCAACGCACTCGTCCCCAGCGCTTAAAACGCGCTTAGATGCCTGTCCTGCAAGAGTCCCGCTTTTACTAAGAGTAACATAATCTTCCATTGTTTGAGAAATATGAATCATTCCCTTCAAAGCACCAAGATTAATGAAAGCACCAAAATTAGTAATCTCTTCTATAGTCCCATAAACAAGCTCATGAAGCTCAGGTCTCCAAACTAAAAGCTTAAAGTTAGACTTATAGAAAGTAGCTCCATCTCCAGGGATTATAATTCCATCTCCAACCTCATCAACACTAATAACTCCAAGTATAATTCCAAGGTCTTTCTTTATACTCATAACATAACTCTCGTTAAGCTGTTTTTCAACGGCGTCCTTTGTCGCCAAACCAAAATGCTTAGGCACAACACGTATGTGGTCTTCCACATTTGCTATATAGAACATTTAATGAAAACTAAAATAAGGTTTTTAAAGGCTTCTATGCCACACCAACTCTACTCTGGGCATCAAAAATGACAACCACATTAGGTATAAGCCTCTTTATCTCTCTATCTAATGTAGCAATATGAATACCTTTCTTGCCTTTTTCAATCAATCCTACATCCACTTTATTATGTCCAAGCTTTATTTTCTTAACTTTCTTACTAGAAAACATATCCAAAGCAACATCAATCGCTCCCTTGTCAGCATGAGAAACATTATTTCTCAAATCTTTCAACTCATGAAAAACCTCTAAGGGTACTCGAATAGAGAATCCTTGTTCCTCAAGTTGAGAAATAAAATCTATCCTCTTTTTAATACAAGAAATGATAAAATTAGTATCTAAAATAACTTCCATATCACATCAAGTCTAGGAAGCCTATAAATCTTTCCTTTGCTATAATTTATATAATTCACAATATTATAACTAAAATGGAATTTTCAAGTGACAAAGAGGAAATAGAACATCTAAAAGAACTCTTAAAAAATACTTCCTCAAGTCTTAGAGAAAGCAATTCATATAACTTAAACGAACTATCAAATCAAACTATTCACTCTGCTTCAATAACCCAACATACTGAATTTATCACTCTAGCCGTCTTGATTTATAGTCTAAGCAAATTAATAACAAGAAAAAGCAAGTTCCCAGAAAAAAAGTGGGACAATTTTGTAAAAAGATTTTGTAATGAACTTAATAACGCCTCTTCCGAGTTGCAAGAAAACAATATGGAAGAGTTCTCAAGGCACATAGATCATGCAAAAGAACTTCTAACGACGCTATCCCCAAATCAAAGACAAGATGTTGAAGAAGTAATGAAAAAGTCGTCTATAAACAAAGCCGGAAAAATATTCGAGCATGGAATATCTCTAAACAGAACTGCCCATTTACTCGGCATAACTCCTTGGGAATTGGCTTCATATATCGGCCAAGGCAAATCAATGGAAAATCAATATATAAAAACAATTCCAATAAAACAGAGAATTAAATTCGCTCAAGATTTCTTCTCATGAAAGCTCTAATTTTTGACTCCGGGCCATTAATCAATTTCTCAATCAACGGGCTCCTAGATTTGCTAGAAAAGTTTCATCAAAATTTTGACGGCAAATTTATAATAACCTCCTTCATTAAAAGCGAAGTAGTAAATCGCCCTTTAAAGATAAGACAATTTGAACTTGGCGCATTAAGAATAAATCAACTAATAGAAAAAAAGATTCTTGAATTTCCTTCCTCGATTGGGTTAAACGATAAAGATGTTGAAAAAGAAACATTCAATCTTACAGATAGAGCAAATCATTTTCTGAAATCTCAAAACTATTGGATAAATCTTGTAAGTGAAGCAGAAATGTCTTGCTTTGCCGTCGCAAACGCACTAAAAAAGAAAAATATTGACAGCCTGATAGCAATGGATGAAAGAACAGCAAGAATGCTGTGCGAAAAGCCAGAAAATCTTCAAAGATTAATGTCACAAAAACTTCATAAAGATATAATTCAAACAAATCAAAATCTTCAAATCCAGCAATGCAAAATCGTTCGCTCGACAGAACTAGCTTATATCGCTTTCAAAAAGGGCCTAATAAAATTAAATAATCCTTTAGCCCTTGAAGCTTTATTATACGCAACTAAATTCAATGGCTCATCAATCTCCTTCAATGAACTTGAAGAACTGAAAAGATTGTAAAATTAAAATAAGATTATCTACAAATCACCAATTTTTCTTATCTTCTTGCCATCAAAGATAATTTTATCAGAATATTTCTGCTTGAGTCTAGTCAAAGTTTTTCTATCCAGAGACCCATCTATAAAAAAGCCTAAGAAATAAGGATTTTTAAGTAAGTTATTCTCTTTCTTTCCCACTATTTCGGGGGACCAGTCGGCAAAATAAAATCTTAATGCATATCTTTTAGAAAAAGGATATTGTAAGATATTCTGCTTCGCAGTTTCTCTAATTAAAGCAACCAACTTATTTTTATTGAGATATTTAGAAAAATAATCAAATAACTCCTTCTCGATTTTCCAAAACTCTAATATTTTCCTAACTTTTCCATTATAGGGTTCATAATAGTATCTATCTATTACTGCTCTTGCAGTAGGACTTGTATTAGCTAGTTTTTCTAAATAAGGTCTATCGTTCTCATACCAATAGTCAACAATCAAACGATATGCCTTAAAGTGCATGCCTTTTCGATAGTAAACTAAATTTTTTAGATAGTCTAAATCAAATAATAAGTTATACTTCCATCTATAAGATGTAAAATAAACAAAACCTAAACTATAATATAAGCAGTTATCCGTTTTCAAGATTTTTTCCATAAGAGGGGTCTTCTTAAATGAGAAATGATCGTTAGGGAGTTTTAATTTCCCATCTTGAAGTATTTGATTGAACACGTCGCGATTATAAATAGAATGAACTAAAACAGGCGCTCCATGAAATTTAATAATAGGTCTAAGAAGCTTTTTTCTATCTTTGAATTTTTGCTTGATTGAAATTACTTGATTTCTAAAATGGCCTGCTCCCATCATCGGTTAAAAATCCAATAATATATAAAAGGTTCGAAATATCCTAAAGGTAATCTGTGTAATAAAAATGGGCGCGGAGGGAATCGAACCCCCATCTTCTGCTAACTCCAAAAATTCTGGAGGCAGACATTCTAGCCATTATACTACGCACCCTATACATTTGAAAAAAACTAGAGTTATAAGCTTTTGCCCGAGTGAATGTTTATAAATAACCTTTCCATATTGTGATATGCCGAAAAAGAGAGCATCTACAAGTACAAGTAGAATTGAAGATACACTTTTACACAATCTAACAGAACTACAAAAAGTGCATATTCATCTTTTAGAGCGATTTGACAAACTTGCAACAAATCTCTCACAATTATTAGCCTTATTTGAAACTGCAGCACATTCATTCTCAACGCAATCCCCAATAGTAAACGAAAAAGATAAAGATTTCCTTGAAAAAATAGATAGACTTTTAGAACAGAATAAAGTTATCGCAAAGGGATTAACGCTAGTAGAAGAAAAAATGAGAGAAAGGCTCTATGGGCAAAATACTCCTCAGCAAATGCCTCCTCAACAAGTTCCAAGACCCGGAATGGAATCTAGACCATTCCAAAGAATCTAATGGCCCTATCTCAAGATTTCATAAGAGAATTCACAAAAAAGCTAATCTCTCTTTCAGCTAAAAAAAATCCAATCTCAGAAGCCAGTCTAATGAACAGAAGAGAAATTCAAAATTTCCCAAGTTCGCTTGAAGTAGCAAACACTAATAGAAAGATAAGACTTGTAGAAATTGATGGCCCTTCACAAATAGTTCAAAAAGTTCCTGAAAAACCAATAATACAAAAATCCAGCGTTATATTCCCAAAAATAGATTCCCTTATTGAAAACCCTAATATTACAGATATCGAATGTGCTGGCCCAGAAAAGCCATTAACAATAAAGCAAAAAAACGAAGTAAAAAACACAGAAGTTATGCTAAATGAAGAAGAAATTCAACAAATAATAAAAGAATTTTCAGGAATGGCAAACACTCCAATTATGAATAATATTCTTCGTGCAAAATATCAAGATTTAGAGTTAACGGCAGTAATCTCTGAATTTGTAGGTAGCCGTTTTATTCTGCATAAGTCCTATTAAAAGAAACAAATAATGCAAGAATGCCTAAAATAAATACTCCCCATAAAGCAAGAGTCCTAAATTCAATCTTTTGTTTTTTACAAGATCCACAATATCCTCCGCAATCTACCTCTTCTTCAAGAGGCGCATCAAAAACTCCATTATAACAATAATCCAGTTTTGCTTTTTGAGATTGAGTAAGGATAACTCTTAAATCAGCACTATCTCCCCCAATTGAACTAACCTCTATTCTTGCAACTTGGGTAGCTGTATACTTATCAAATACCGAAGCTTTTGCGCTCCCCTGCCCCTCATCGCTTTCTTTAAGATCAACAGAATCATCTCTAACAACACTCACAAGTTTCTTCTTAATTTCACAAGGCTTATCTTGAGTAAAGGATATCCCACAATCCAGCAAACATTGTCTTGTTTGTATTAAAGATAACGTCCTCTCAACACTAACAAGCTCCTTCAAAGATTCAGGCGTACAAGAACCCCATTCGCCACAAACATAAGCCCCACAGCCTTTCTCGATCAATTCTCCCGGAAGAGGAGCTCCAGGAATGAATGGAAATTTGGTCAATAAAGTCGTATCATCAGCACCAGAAACAGATTTGAAAGCATAAAAATTGATATCAGAACGAGCAAGTACCTGCGCCCTATAAGAGACTTCAACGCTCATTTCTCCTCTTGGTGGAATAATTATCCCAAATTCTGAAAAAGAAATTTCAATACTTTCTGCCTTTTCATCAATCAATTCAATATCTTCAGCATATTCTGTTGTAAACTCAATAACATCTCCATTTAACGAAACGCTAATCAAATCTTCAGAAACAAGCTCTCCGTAGAGTCTAACCTCTTTAACCCTATAAGTTTCATCATTTCCTAGATTAAAAGAAGCAGGGTTATTTTTACTGAAAGTTATTGAAACTTCTCTAATTTCCTCTTCCTCATGAGGTAAAAATGAATTATGTGTTACAAAGGCAGTAATCAAATCAAAAAGAGGAGCAAATGAATCCTGATTCCCTCCAGGAGAATCGCCCCCTCCTGAAATACAATTTTTCTCTCCAATACATTCGTCCCCCTTTGAAGAACTGCTTCCGCCAGAAGAGCCAGAGCCTCCAGGATTTCCAGGAAAAACAATAGAGGGTTTCCCAATAACAAGAACGACATTAAACTCTGGAGCAAATTCCTCAGACTCATGAACATTCTTCGCAAGATAGAGTTCAGATAAAAAGTCCCTTAAAGGATACTGAAGAGAAATTTCATTAAGATTTATTTTAACTCTAGAGTCAAGCGGAATTTTTCCTATAGAAGAAGGCTCAAACGTAAAGGCCCCCTTAAGAATATTGCCTTGAATAAGTGGAGAGTCAAGTTTTATTTCTCCATTAGTAGCACTAGTAAAAGAAACGATTAAAAGAAAAAGTAAAAAGCCAATTCCTAAAACCTGTACAACCCTCATTCCTATAAAATATAAAGCAAGTTTATAAGATTACCGACAACGCATTTATATATGAAAATCAATTAACATAATATGAAAAAGCCTATAGTTATTAGTCTAGGCGGTAGCCTCATTGCTCCAGAAAAAATGAACCCAAATTTTCTAAAGGAACTTAGAAATACCCTGAGTAAACATTACAAAAATAATTCATTTATAATCGTCTGTGGGGGAGGGGTAATAGCTAGAAAATATATCTCTGCCCTTAGAGAAGATGGCCGCTCTGAAAAAGATCAGTCACTTGCCGGAATTAGAGCAACCTGTCTAAACGCAGAATTTATGATGGAATGGTTCAGAAAAGATGCAAATGAAAAACTGCCAAAATCTCCAGAAGAAATTAAAAGTCTTTTAAGAAAGAATAAAGTCGTCTTTTGTTGCGCATTCAGATACGTTCCTCATACAACATCAGACGACACTGCCGCAAAACTCGCGAAGAAATTCAACGCCTCCCTAATAAATCTAAGTAATGTTGACGCCCTATATACAAAAGATCCTTCAAAATACAAAAATGCAAAAAAAATACCCTATATTTCTTGGAAAGATTTTGAAAAAATAGCCTATCATGTAAAGTATAAGGCTGGCCAGCATTTCATAATAGATCAAAAAACATCTTCATATATTAAAAAAAACAAAATTGAAACTTTCCTTTTGGGCAATAAATTAAAGAACCTATCAAATCTTCTATCGGGAAAGAAGTTCAACGGAACAATAATCGGCCCATGATAATAAAATCAATCTCCAACTCAATATCTAACAAAAAAAACAAAATAGATTATGCAGAAATTCCCGAAGATGAACTAAAAAGAAAAGCCTTAGAAAGAAGCGCCATAAAAATACTCCTTTCTCCTGAAAAATACAAGACCAAGGCAAAACCAAGACAAATAGACACAGGTTTAAATGAAATTCTTGCAAGAATAGCCGCTAAAAATAATATCTCAATTGGCATTAATCTAGACGAAATAAAAAACCTTAATATTAGTGAAAAAGCAGAAAGGCTTGCAAGAATAAAGCAAAACATAAAGATTTGCCGAAAAACAAGCACAAAAATAGCCCTAAAATCAAAATCAAACAACTCCAAATTTCTCCTTTTATCTCTCGGAAGTTCAACAAAGCAAGCCTCAGAAGCACAATGTTTTTAATCATAGAAGAAATATCTAAACATGGATTCACTATATGAAACACTATCTCCTATTGAAATAAAGATACTTCCTTACTTATCCCATCCTTTAAGCAAAATAATAGAAAAAAGTGGACTTGATGAAGTCTCTGTAATGAGGGCCTTAAAATTCCTCGAAAATAAAAGTGTAATTAGCCTTGAAATAAAGAAGAATGTCAAAATTGAGCTGGGCGTTAACGGAGTCCAATACAAAAAAACAGAACTCCCTGAAAGAACTCTCTTAAGTTTTCTTGAAAAGAAAAAATCCATTGGGCTAAGCGAAGTTCAAAAACACATAAAACTTTCAGATAATGAGCTAAAGTCAGCGATCGGAGCATTAAGAAGGAAAGACTTAATTTTGATTGAAAAAGAAAAGATAATTCTTAACGCCAAAAAAGAAGAACTTTCAAAAAAATTCCCTGAAGAGATATTTATCGAACAATTACCTTTAGATAAAGAAAAGCTTACCCAAGAACAAAAATATATTGCAGAAATTCTTGAAAAAAGAAAAGACATAATAGAATACGTAGAAGATAAAGAAATAACAATTAAAACAACAGAAAAAGTAGCAATATTATTAAAAAACAAGGACAATTCAAATGAAAAGTTAATAGAAAATGTAACCCCGGAGATTATAAGAGAAAATCAAAGAAATTCCCGCTTTAGGAAATACGACCTTATTGCTCCAGTTCCAAAAATATGGGGTGGGAAGAAACACAGCGTGCAAATTGAAATTGAAAGAGCTAAAAAAATATGGCTTGAATTAGGTTTTAGCGAGATTACAGGCAAATTAATTGACTCCTCATTTTGGATATTCGATGCTCTTTTTACCGCCCAAAATCATCCTGTCCGAGAAATGCAAGACACATTTTACATAAAACAGATGCACGCGTCATTACCAAAAGAAAAAATTGTCAATGATGTAAAAAAAGCACATGAACAAGGCGTTCAAGACAGCAAAGGCTGGGGCTATTCATGGAGTCCAGAAGAAGCTAAAAAAGTAGTGCTAAGAACTCACACTACCTCACTATCAGCAAGAGCTTTATCTGAATTAAAAAGCTCCGATCTGCCTATTAAGCTGTTCGCAATAGGAAAAGCTTTTAGAAATGAAACTATAGACTGGTCTCATGGAATAGAATTTTTCCAAACCGAGGGGATAGTAGCTGATGAGAATGCAAACTTCCCGCAACTACTAGGCTTTTTAAGAGAATTTTACAAAAAAATGGGCTTCAATAAAATCCGATTCAGGCCGAGCTTCTTTCCATATACCGAGCCTTCTGTTGAAATTGACGTTTTCCATGAAGGAAAGCAAAAATGGCTTGAGCTTGGCGGAGCAGGCATGTTTAGACCAGAAGTAACTTTCCCATTACTAGGCAAATCAACTCCAGTTCTAGCTTGGGGACAAGGACTTGACAGAATAATAATGGACAAATATAAAATCCAAGACCTAAGAGAATTGTACGCAAACGATCTAAAGAAAATGAGGAACTATCCCGTAATAGCTTAACTATGGCAAAAATTCTAATTCCAAAAGAAAGCATCGAATCGCTAATAAAGCTAGATGAAAAAGGCCTAGATAAGTTAGCATTATTTGGAACTCCAGTTGAAAATATCACAAATTCTGAAGTTGAACTCGAAATTTCCGCCAATCGTCCAGACTTACTTTCAACCCAAGGACTAATCAGATCTTTGAGTTTATATCTAGGAAAAAATATAAAAAAATATTCCATTAAAAAATCCGCCACAAGCAGAATAATAGTTGATAAATCAGTCAAGTCCTCAAGACCATACACAAGATGCGCAATAATAAAAGATTTAAAATTAAATGACACTTTAATGAAACAAATAGTTCTATTACAAGAAAAACTTCACAATTCAATAGGCAAAAATAGAAAACAATTAGCAATAGGAATTTATCCTCTAGAAAAGATAAAATTTCCAATAACTTACACTGCAAAAGCTCCAAAAGAAATTTCATTTCAACCTTTGGGCTCAAACAAGCAAATGAACGCCCTTCAGATAATAGAGAAACACCCCTCGGGCAAAGAATATGGACACTTATTATCTAAAGAGTCAAAATATCCCATATTTATCGATGCAAATAAGTCCATATTATCTATGCCTCCAATTATAAATAGCGAGCAAACAGGGAGAGTTACAACTTCTACAAAAGAACTATTCGTAGAATGTTCAGGAAATAATCCCTATCTTTTAGAAAAAACCATCAATATTATCGTCACAGCTCTAGCGGATATGGGCGGAACAATTCATGAAACAATAATAGAAGATGAAAAAAAAGAATCAAGTCCAAAATTAGAATGGGAAAAAATGAAATTCGATCCAGACTATTTAGAAAAAATTACCGGAATAAATCTCAAAGAATCTGAAATTCAAAAATGCCTTGAAAAAATGGGCCATATCTACAAGAATAAATCTGTCCTTGTAGCTCCCTGGCGCACCGATATACTTCATCAAATAGACATTGTTGAGGACATCATGATTGCCCATGGTTATGATAAAATAATTCCAATATTGCCAAAAATTTCAACAATCGCCCAAGAAGACGAGCTTGAAAAATTCAAAGAAACTCTAATTGAATTGCTAATCGGCCAAAGCGCTAGCCAAATAATGACTCCCCATTTAATAACTGCAGAAGAAGCAAAAAAAATGAAAGTTTCTCATACTATCTCTGTAGAAAGCTCAAAATCAGAGTTCACAATCCTACGCCCAAATTTGCTAATTCCAATGCTTCGCACTCTAGCACATAATACTGATACTGAATATCCACAAAAGATTTTCGAGCTAGGTAAAGTATTTACTCGCGATGACTCCGAAGAATGTGGAATAAGAGAAGATGAATTTCTATGTTTTGCTTTAACTCCGGGAAATGTAACTGAAGCAAAACAACTAGCAGAATACACAATCAGAATGTTAAATCTTCAATCCAGTCTTAAAGAAAGAAAAGAAGAAGGATTTATTGATGGCCGAACTGCAACTCTATTAGTTAACGAACAAGAAATCGGCCATATTGGTGAAATGCATCCAAACACACTAAACGATTGGCGCCTTAAAATGCCCCTCTCCATAGTCACTATAAATATCAATTCATTATTTAATCTAATTTATCCCAAATAAGATTTTTCTTTTTTAACAGAAGTCTGACTAAAATTCTTTTTCATCATCGAAATAATTTCTCTAATCTTAAGGACATTATTTTCCCAGAAATCAAAAGTATTTCTTATCAACTCTGCCTCTGCATCAGCCCTATAAGAAATATCATTTTCCAAGGCCTCAAGCTCAAGTTTTACAAACCCCTCATAAATTTGCTCCAAAAGAACTTTTTCGTTAGAGCTTATCTGCTTTACAAAATGCAAAAACATCGGTGGAGCTTGAGATGGATTTATCAACATCTCTACAAGTCTCGTAGTCTCTATAACCTTATCAAGAACAGTCTTTCTAATTTCCCGCAATAAAAATACGCAATCACGATCAATCCTATCTAACTCAAAATACAAACAAGCCTTATCAAAATTAGGCAATTTATGCACGTGAGCAAGTTCAGCATATTGCTTCTTTAATTCATCAAGCTTCATTCTCGCAGATAAAACTTTGCATTTAAATAACTATTGAAAATATAACTAGATCCTATATCCTACCTGGTACGTACATTCCAATGTTGTAGCCATCGTGAAATCTCGATCGGTAACTACATCTCCTGCATCATGCGTGGTATACTCAACGAAAACTTTATCAAAAAGATTTCTCCAATTTGGATGATGATTTTCTTTAGAAATTTTCGGTCTGCATTCTACCATAAATGCAATAGCTTTCTCAAAACTTGAAAACTTATATTCTCTTCTAAGACTATTATGAACAAATTTCCAATCTGGCAAAGACCTAAGCTCATCCAAAATAGTTTCTTTATCAAGTACTCTAAAACTCATAATCTCCAAACAAATTTTAGCTATTTAAGGATTATTATAATAAAAAACGCAAAAGATAATTATCTATTCAATCTAATTTGCTTAAAATAAATAGTCCTTAACTTTATTTATCTTTATATTATGACTTAAAAGTATAAGTGTTTACTCTATTTGAATTAGGATTTTGTGGTTCTGCTTTTACCTTAAAAGTTAAATCTGTTTCTCCTTCTCTGCTTGCATCTATTTTTTCAGTAACTCTGCTAGGAAAAAAGGCTTCAACAATTGGAGCATTCATATTCAGAGACATAATTTTATTCGCAAGCCCCTTACCTGTTTCTCCATCTATTATTTCATACAAGCCTACTTCTGATTGAGAATCTTGCTCCCAGCCTACCATGCCTGTAACATATCCAATCGTATCGTTACCGAACTGGTCTTTTCCTCTTAATGCAATTGTAACTTCTTGACCAAGATAATCTTTGAATTCATATAAATTAGGATTTAGGCGTCTCTGAAGAAATCTTGAATTAGTTCTAATTTGCATAATTATAGTTAAGATATGATGTTTTTAATGATTGTTACATAAGCCTCTACCGAGATTTGAACTCGGGACCTCAACATTACCAATGTTGCGCTCTAACCGCTGAGCTATAGAGGCATATACACAGAAAAAACCTTGGATATAAAAATCTACTTATTCAAATCAATAAATTTAAGAAAAATATAAAAACCTTCTTTTTCTAAAGACGCTATGTCAAAAGAGAAAGCAAGGCCAGATAAAGAATTTTATGAGATGGGCGAAATTGAAGCAACTAGACAATATTTCCACACGATTGAAAAAATAAGAAGAGAGAAAGGGCCTATTGCAGCAATGGGCTATGAAATAAAATCCACCCTATACTCAATAGGAAAAAGGATTGCAAATTTATTCGAGGAAAAAGGAGATTACGAGCAATCACATCAAGCAGCGAATGACTTATATCTTACTACAGGACTTAAAGGTTTTCGTCCATCCGAAGGCCTTAGCCAAGGGGCGAGATATGAAAGAGAAAATAGATTAGCAAAAAGAAATAGCAGAACTGCCCAAAGAAAAGAATTCATCCTAAGAGGTAAAAGAAGTAATCTAGAAAAAAATATATCCGCAACGACTGCCCTAGTTGGTTTATTTTTAGGAATATTTTTTTTATCTCCTAATTTAACAGGCAACGTTATTGGCCTAAACCAAGATTCTTCTAACTTAATTGGTGGAATTTTATTTCTTATTGGATTAATCGGAACCTTTGTTTATTTTAAATTTGAATGAAAACGTATCAAAAAAATTTATTTTTTAATTAATTTCATTTATTCAAATCAATAATTCCCTGATTTTCAGAAGGAAGCCATTCTGACTTAACAACATATCCTGCAATGTTTTTCCCATTATCAAAAATATGTGAAAACCATGAGTAATAACTAGCTCTGAATTTCTGAAAATTATCTGCCTTGCTTAGCGCAAGATTCTGATTGCTAATAATAAACAAAGCTCCGATAATAAGAAAAACCATCAATATGAGTAAAGTTTTCATTTTGTAAAATTAGTGATATTAAATCCCCAATCTAGCTTAACTGCATTACCTGTAATAAATCTTACATTACCTAAAGCGTAACCCAACCAATTAAAGTAAATCTTTCCAGCAGAGACTACTCCATCAAAACTATCAAAATCAACTCCAGGAATAAGCGCAACTTGTGCAAAAGTCACCAAGAAGAAAAGTAGTAATACAATTATCAAGAGAGCAAAAAACTTATGCCTCACTTCATGCGCTTTAAAGAACATTACTACAATAATCAAAATAGCTACTATTATTACCCAGTTCATTTTTCCTCTTTTTTAATAACATAAGGATGTATAAAAAGATTTCTTACCTATAGTGTAGTGGTCAATAAAGTATTTATATGATTTGCGTCTTGATAAAGTATGAGGATTAAGTTAAAAAAAGCAAAGCAAAGAGAGCTTATAACCTTAGCTAAAAAAGGCATTACATGGAATGAACTTGCAAAAAGACTTAATCATTCTCCAGGATATCTTGCTAATGAGCTATTTAACGAGAAGACATTACTTAGCGAATTAACATATACCTCATTGTGCAATATAGTTCAAAGGGATTATACGAGCCAGATAGAAAAAAAATTTGAAGATAATTGGGGCAGATCAAATGGTGGAAAAAACTCTAAAGGAAATACAAAGTCAATAACATTTCCACCAGAATCTGTTAAATTAGCAGAATTAATAGGGGTCATGTTAGGAGATGGTAACCTAAACAGACAAAAAGACTATAAAATTGGAACTTATGAAATCACAATTGCAGGAGACGCCCGATATGATCAAAAATACCTTACAGAATATATAGGGGGACTAATAGATGAATTATTTGGAATTAAAGTAAAGGGAAGCCAAACAAAAAATACAAACGCTTTCTTTTTAAGGGCACATAGTAGAGAACTTATCGCTTTTTTGGAGAGCAAAGGTCTTAAGACCGGAAATAAAATAAAAAGTCAAGTAACTATTCCACAATGGATTATAGAAAATAAAAAATTCTTACAAGCATGTCTAAAGGGGCTTATTGATACCGATGGTTGCATCCACCATATGTCAAAACGAGATCACAATTTGTTAAGAATAACGTTCACGAATTATAACCAAAAACTATTATACGATACTCGAGCTGCTTTTATAAAATTAGGATTTAATCCGTCTAAAATTATAAGAAGTAGAGACTTTTATTTATCAAGACAGGAAGAAATAAGGAAATATTTAAAAGAGATTGGATTTTCAAATAAGAAGCATATAGATCGTTTTAGCAAACTTTCAGCCCCATCGTATAGCTGGTCAAGTACACGAGCCTCTGGCGCTCGAAACCTCGGTTCAAATCCGGGTGGGGCTATGAAACTAAAGGTTAGGTAGCCTACTTAACTAGTTTAAACTATTTTTTATCTTTTTCACCAAATTCTTTGAAATAGTTTCCCAATCATCAACTGTCTTTATTCCACAGTCCCAAGAATCCTTCCCTTTCTTAACAATGTAATTTTCTCTGTAGAATGAACTTCTATTTGGAAGGAGATTTATTTGAAAAAAAGTCGGATCAATACAAACCCAATTTCTCCCAATATATGCTTCTGCTACACAGTGTCCTCCTTTTCTTGGACGTTTTTTATCTATTCCTAGCACATACTTTACAGGTATACCTGTTGCTCTGATAAGAGTAACTAACAATACTGTTGTATCATGACATCCCGTTTCATTTTTTTCTTTAATTATTTGGTCTGCACTTCTTGTTGCAAAAATTTTAAGTACTTTTTCACGATTTTTTTCTTCAAAGGTGTTTTTCTCTATCCAATTGCATATTTGAAATATTTTCTCTATATCTTGTCCCTTAAACTGAGAACTTATCTTTTTTATAGCGGGAGTTATCTCACTCTGTTTTCCTTCTCTAAGCCACTTCCTTATTTTTCCCGTTTCCACAAAGTTAGAACGCTTCCATGATTTTAAGCCTTTCTACATAAAAAGGCTAATAAATAACTTTTAGTTATAAAGCTGGCAGGGCTATTTTGTAATAATCCACAGAGGCTAACTATTTAAACAAAAAGAGTAAATAAGATTGTGGAACAGCAAAATTATACCAGACAAAAAGTTACAAAATCAGAATCGCATGTTGAAGTTAATCTTGCTCTCTTAGCTCTCGTTTTTACAATCTTCACTCTATTAATCACAATAAAACCCTCTGTACTTCAACAGGACAATTTCTTAGTAATTCAGTTAGTACTAACTATCCCATTATTCATGACCTCAACACTTGCTCGCCTACAACTTATCACATTAGGACAAGCAAAGAGACTAAAAGATTTAGCACACGTATCTTTCTTGGTAGCTTATAGCTTCCTAATTAATGTTATAGGAATCCTTCTGAACATATTCACAAGTTACCAAATCAGTCTTCTCTTTTTTGCAGTTAATATTTTTATGGCTTTAATTTACTCTCTAGTTTTAGCCAATCATAGCAAAGAGCATTTCTGGAAAAAACTTGGAGAAGACGCTTATTTCTTCGTCTCATTATTAGTTTTGGGTATATTCCACATCATGGGCATTTGGTAAAATAACAAAACCCTTTTAAACCATCTTCCGTTCTCACTAAAATGCCCTTGTAGTCTAGTGGTCAAGGACGGTGCCCTCTCGAACCGCCGAATGATACGTCGTTGAGACAATGCATTCAGTCCTTAGGTGGACAGGCAAATAAAATTCGTCGGCTTCATCTTGAAGCCGGTGGAGAACGGCGCAAACCCGGGTTCGAATCCCGGCAGGGGCATACCATTACATCTATAACTTAAAGTAAATATTTAAATACAAAGTAATGGTATGAGTAATATGAGAATTCTTAAGAGAAAAAAAGGTGACAAAGGATATTTCTATCTGCAACACTCGTTCAGAAAGGATGGTAAAGTAATAACAAAAGAAAAATACCTTGGCACTGAAATACCTAAAAACATCAACGAAATCACAAGTCAACTAAAACAAAAACTAAAAGAAGACATATATCAAAAATTAGAAAATATACAAAAGCATTTTCAAGTTGAGTGGAAAAGACTTCCTCCAAGTGCAAAAGATAAAGAATTAGAAGAAATTTCTATTGCCTTCACTTACAATACTAATGCAATAGAAGGTTCTACTATCACTCTAGAAGAAACGCGAGAAATTATCCATGATAAAATCTCACCAAACAAACCCCTTAGAGATGTAAAAGAGACCGAAGCACATAGTAGAGTTTTCTTAAAAATGCTCAATACAAAAGAAAAAATAAGTAAAGAATTATTGCTAAAATGGCACAAAGAAATATTCCAAGAAACCAAGCCAGATATTGCGGGAGAATTTAGAGACCATTTAGTTCGCGTTGGGACCTATTTAGCCCCCGACTGGCAAGATATAGAAAAATCCATATCTGAGCTAATAAAATTCATAGGCACGAACAAGCTAAATCCACTAGAGCTAACAGCAAGAGCACATTATAAATTCGAAAAAATTCATCCATTCGCAGATGGAAATGGCCGTGTTGGCAGGCTATTGATGAATCATATTCTCTGGCATTCAGGTTACCCAATGCTTATCATAGAATACAAAAAAAGAAAATCCTATTACAAGGCTTTCCATAAAGACGAAGAAGGTTTTCTTACCTATTTCCTCAGAAGATATTTAGCAGTTCATAAAAAAAGATCTGTATCTCCCTAAAATAAGGCAGAGCAGCAGAGGAGTAAAATCAAGTCAATATCCACAAAACATAAATCATTATATACTTGGATAGCCATAGAATAACATGGCCTGGAAGACTTACCTAGTAATGTATTACGGCTCTGAACACATAAAGCCAAGTGACGTTGCAGTAAAGTTAGAAGCCCTAGGTTTCGCAACAACATTCGGTTCAGTTGACTTCATCTTTCCCTGGGAAAAACAACCAACAAAAGAACAAGTTCTAAAAATGGCCGATAAAGTCACAGAAACTCTAAGAGGAAGCGGCGCAGTCTTCAATCTAGATACTCACGATTAATTTTCTTTCTTACTCAAAAGCATCTTTCCCAAATACCAAGCCGAACCAAAAACAACAACTCCCGGTAAAAAAGCCAGTCCTAAAGCAGGCACAAGCAAGCCCGTTCCCAAAGCGCCAAGAGTTCCAGCACCAACAGACTCTAAAATCTTTACCGCACCAGAAACTTGTTGTTCAACACCCTTTTCAAGCGCATCAAGTTGCATAATCATCTTCTCATCTTTCAATATTCTCACTTTCCTATCCTCTTCTGAAATCAAAACAACCAAATTATCTCCTTGTGCTGCAGTCAATCCAGCGCTATGCCTAGTCCCGTAGCCCTTGAATGTCTTGGTTGTCTTAATCATCGCCCCATAAGCCTTCATAAAGCCATCTTTACCCACAATAACAGCCCCATCAATCAAAGCCAAAGACTCAAGAAGCTTCAAATTATCAGAAATTCTAAAAGAAGGTACAGACTGCTCAACTAAAGGCTCATAATCCACATTTCCAACAACAAAAAGTGCGCCTTCGCCTCGTTTAGCTATGCGCAAGCCCACTTGTATAAGAATTTCCTCAATCTTTTTGCTATCTTCGTTCATTATCACAAGTAAATCAAATCTCTTTTAAATCTTATGGAATAAAAATAGAAAAAGACTAAAACAAAATAAAACTTTATATACAAGAACACACAAAAAGAAGTATGGAAGATAAAAAAGAGTTCCAACAAACAATTGTTGAGATGCCAAACATCAATGGAAAAGCAACAGAAGAAGAATTTCTAAATCTTTTACGTCTTGTCTCTCCAGGAACACAATTCAGAGCTTCACTAGAAGGGATAGTAAGAATCGGCAAAGGGGCGCTAATAGTAATAGAAAATGACTTCACATCAAATCTAATTGACGGGGGATTCAAAATCAGCTGTAAATTCACTCCTCAAAGAATGATGGAACTATCAAAAATGGACGGGGCAATAATAATCTCAAAAGATATGAAGCGCATCTTGCAGGCAAACACTCTTCTAACTCCCGAAAGCAAAATTCCAACAAACGAAACAGGAACAAGACATAAAGCTGCGGAGAGAACTGCAAAAGTTGCAGGCACATTAGTAGTAGCAGTTTCAGAAAGGCGTCATGAAATATCAGTTTATTATAAAAACAAGCGACATCACTTGGTTGAGAGTGGCGAATTATTAAGAAAGGGAGATGCAACAATTCAACTCTTAGAAAAACAAAGAGGATTATTTGATCAACACGTTTCACGCCTTGATAAAGCAGAACTTCAAAACTATCATGATTTACAACAAGCACTAGATGTAATTCAAAGAGGCTGCTCAATACAAAAGATAGCCGAAGACATGCAAAGACTATTCATCGAGTTAGGCAAAGAAGGAAGCCTTATGAAAGTCCGTCTAAAAGAAATTTTATCAGGAGTAAGCGAAGAAACAGATTTAGTAATAAAAGACTATACAAGGCTAGACTTGAAAAAATCAAAAACTTTACTTGAAACTTTATCATATGAAGAGCTATTAGATAGAGAAAATCTTCGCAAATCTCTAGCACATGAAAAAGATTCACAAAACAAGCAAATCCGAGGCTGGCGAGTTTTGAAAAAGACCTCTCTTGAAGACCAAGAAATAGCAAAACTGATAAAAGAATCCGGCTCTCTAGGTCGCGCAATAAATTCGAAGATGAGTATTTATGAAACTCTTTTAGGATTAGAAAAAGCCAATAAGTTTAAAGAAGAAATTGAACGTATAAAACTAAGCCAATTCAGCTAAGAAATAAAAATGAAAAAATGGAAAGGAAGTGTTATTGAAGAAAGTTTAGATGACAATAGAATAATAAATAATCTTAAAATTATAAAATTAAAAATAACTAATGATAAGAAACCAAAAGATAGATGGCACATTTATTACGTTTTAATTTCAAAAAATCAAATAAAAAACATACAAGCACATTTAAAGAATAAATGGTATGCACATTTCTGGAGCAGGGATAAGATAATTGTATTATTCAAAAGCAAGAAATTTATCCTAAATGCAAAAAACAAAGCAACTTGGGTAGATGCAATAAAATATGGGATTTCAATAGGCATTCCTGAAGAACAATTAGACTTTCTAATTGAATTCTAATCCCCTAAGCAATCTTTAAAAACCCCCTTTCGCTCAACCATCTATGAAGAGATCCTCACGACGTTGGAAGAAAAAGCGCCAGATGCGCTGGAAATGGCAACGTAAAAGATTAAAGAAAGAAAAACGTAAAAGACGTTTGCATAGAGAGCGAGCCGCTTAATTAGACTATTTAAATCAATCTTCAACAAACGACCACCTAAATCTTTATAAAAACGAATACTCAAAATCAGATATGAGCCAGAGTGAAATCTGGACTGAAAAGTATCGTCCAGGAAAATTTGAAGAGGTAGTAGGCCAGCATGAAATAGTCAAACGCGTAAGATCGCTCGTGCAAGCCATGAATATTCCACATTTATTATTTGCAGGTCCAGCAGGAATCGGCAAATCAACTCTCGCATTAATAATCGTAAAAGAACTATTCAAAGATACCTGGAAAGATAACTACCTTGAGCTTAACGCTTCTGATGAACGAGGAATTGACGTAATCAGACAAAAAGTAAAAGACTTTGCAAGAACAAAAGCCCTCGGAGACGTTCCTTTCAAAGTAATATTTCTAGACGAAGCAGATGCTCTAACAAGAGAAGCACAGCAAGCCCTGCGTCGCACGATGGAAAACTATACAAACACCTGCCGATTCATAATGTCATGCAACTACTCAAGCAAAATAATTGACCCAATTCAATCTCGTTGCGTCGTCTTCCGCTTCAAACTTCTAGAGAAAAAAGAAGTTAATCAAGTTATAAA
Organism: Nanobdellota archaeon; assembly: GCA_038045385.1. Lineage (GTDB taxonomy): Archaea > Nanobdellota > Nanobdellia > Pacearchaeales > GW2011-AR1 > JBBSZK01. Next base: position 38,230 of record JBBSYE010000002.1, on the reverse strand, counting down.
AAAGATTGCAGAAAAAGAAAACTTAAAAATCGAAGAGAAAGCTATTGAAATTCTTTATGAAGTATGCGAAGGCGATTGTAGACGCGCAATAAATCTCCTTCAAGCCACAGCTTCAGTCTCTCCAGATATAACTCACGAGATGATACAGATAATCGGAGCTTCAAATAAACCAACAAACGTCAAAGTAGTTCTAGACTATTGTCTTGCTGGCGATTTCATAAACGCCCGCGAGAAGATGCTCGAAATAATGCTAAAAGAAAGCATTTCAGGAACAGACATAATAAAAGCAATTCAAAAAGAAATCTGGAATCTTCAGATAGAGCCAGAAATAAAAGTCAAACTCACAGAAAAAACAGGAGAAATAGAATTTCGCCTTGTTGAAGGTAGCGATGAATTTATTCAATTAGAATCATTGTTAGCCTCATTCGTCATGGCCGGCAGAGGGAAATAAAATGGGCCTAGAAAGCAAATTATGTTTGAATTTATTACCCTTTGGTTCAGCTCAAGCAAGATCTCAAGATGAATGTATTCCTCCAGAACCAAGTGTAGGAACAAGCTATACTTGCAAAGTAATTAATCTAAGACCACAATATGTAAATGAAATAGGAAAAGAAGTTGAAATTAGAGAAACAAGACAAAGTGGAATGATTCCAAGAACTGTTGGCTTTGCAAGAGTTACCAAAGTAACCTATCATGAACAAGGATACATGGGGGAAGTTGCAATAGGGTATATGACTGAAATATCATATATAATAACTCATCTTCACGGAAAAAAATGAAACACACAACCCTTGCGGAAAAATATCGCCCCTCAAGCCTAAAGGAAATAATAGGCCAAGAAAAAGCAATCTTTGAAGTAAATGAATTCCTTAAAAATTTTCCAAAAAAGAAAGCCCTCTTACTCCATGGCCCGCCAGGCACAGGTAAAACGACGCTCGCAATAGCCGCTGCAAAAGAAAATAATCTCGAGGTTTTCGAGCTAAACTCATCAGATTTAAGAAACCGCGCAAAATTAGAAGAAATTCTTAAGCCTGCTACTCTACAAACAAGCTTATTCAAAAAAGGAAAGATTATCCTAGTAGATGAAGTAGATGGAGTAACCGGTTCAGATATCGGCGGAATTCCAGAGCTTATAAGAATAATAGAAGTTAGCGGCTGGCCTATAATAATAACAGGCAACGACGTCTGGCAAAGCAAACTCTCTCAATTAAGACAAAAATGCAAGTTAGTTGAAATGAAAGCTCTAACTGCCGAGCAAATCCATCTAGTATTAATGAAAGTCGCAGAAAAAGAAAACGTAAAAGAAAATTCACATTTTCTACGTCAAATCGCGCTCAAGTCACAAGGAGATTTAAGAGCGGCTTTAAATGATTTCCAACTTTATGTAATAGACAAAGAACCAACAAACATAGATTCGTCAGACAAAAGAAGAAAAGAGCAAACAATATTTAATATTCTTAGAGTATTATTTAAAGAACGCAATGATTTTCTAGATTTGTTTGATGAAACCGACATGTCTTTAGATGAAGTATTTCTCTGGATAGAAGAGAATATCCCTAGAGAGTATAAAGATGAGGCGCTATTCAATGCATTCGATGCATTAAGTCATGCAGATAAATTTCGCGGGCGCATCTATCGACAACAATTCTGGCGCTTTCTATTATATCAAAACGCATTCCAAAGTGCAGGAGTATCTTATGCGAAAAAGCGCCCAAATTTAGGCTTTGTAAAATATGAATCTCCAAAACGCATTCTAACTATCTGGATAAACAATCAAAAAAACGCAAAGAAGAAAACAATCTCGCAAAAATACGCTCGTCATGTCCATTGTTCAGTAAAGCGAGTAATGCGAGATTTCGAGTTATTAAAGCCTATGATGCGTCAACCTATAATCCAAGCACAACTAAGACTTGAAGATGATGAAATTGAATTTCTGAAGAAGTAGTAATGTTTATATATTGGTGATACATAAGTATATACATGGCAGTTGAAGTAAAGCTTAAGCGATGGGGAAATTCTATGGCAGTCATAGTTCCCAATAGAATAATTGAAGATAGGAACCTTAAAGAAAATGACTCCATTATAATTGAAGTAGTAAAAAAAGCAAACATATCTCATACATTTGGTTCCTTAAAAAAAAGAAAAATGTCTGGACAAAAATTTAAAGACATGGTTAGAGAAGGATGGAACAATTAAAAACTTTCTTTTTTGATACCTACGCATTTTATGAAATAATTGTAGGAAACTCAAATTACGAAAAATACAAAAAAGACGTAGTGATAATCACAACAAAACTTAATCTCATGGAATTACATTATGGATTATTAAGAACAGAAGGAAAAGAAAAAGCAGACGAGAAATATGATTCTTATATACAATTCGCTGTGGAAATTACAGACCCCATAGTTAAGATGGCAAATGAATTTCGTCTGCAAAATAAAGAAAAAAAACTTTCTTATGTAGACTGCCTTGGATACACTCTTGCTAAAGCATATAACGTTCGATTTCTCACTGGAGATATGCAATTTGAGAATATGGAAAACGTAGAATTCGTGAAATAGTTATCCCAAATAATTATCAGAAGTTACTCCTCTTGACAGCAAAGAAAAAATATTTCTACTTCTAAGCATGTCTCCCAACTCCCTATAAATACCAGTAACGTATCTCCCATTGCAATTATCAATCTCTTCTCTATCAATTATGTCCGGCATACCACTACACCAAAGCACGCAACGCGTATGAGAATCATAAACAAATTCTGTTTCTGGAATTGTACCAGGAGAAAAATTTCTCAATATGTGAGAAATAACCTCATCAGAAAGTTCATTAAGCCTCATTTAATAAAGGCCATAAGATAACTATTTGAACATTATGCTTCTTTACTTAACATTTAGAAAAAGCTCATTAACTTTCTTCCAATTCACCACATTCCAGAACGCATTAACATAATCCGCCCGTTTTTGCTGATATCTTAAATAATAAGCATGTTCCCAAATGTCAAGCCCTAAAATAGGTATTTTTCCTTCGCTCAAAGGACTATCTTGATTTGCAGTAGAATAAATCTCCAATTTTCCCTTATCCAACACAAGCCAAGCCCATCCACTTCCGAAGCGATTCATAGCACTCTCGGCAAACTTCAATTTAAATTCATCAAAACTCCCAAATGTTTTTACGAGCGATTCAGTCAGCTCTCTGGAAGGCTTTCCTCCATTAGAAGACAAAAGCTCCCAAAATAAACTATGATTCGCATGTCCTCCGCCATGATTACGAACAGCAGAACGAATATCTTCAGGCACAGAAAAAAGGTTAGTCAAAAGCCACTCAACTTTCTTATCAAAAAGTGCAGGATGTTTCTCCAAAGCCAAGTTTAACTTATCAACATAAGTCTGATGATGCTTAGTATGATGTATTTCCATAGTCTTAGCATCAATGTAAGGTTCTAATGAGTCATAAGTGTAATCTAAAGCAGGAAGCATATGTTTCATTAAATTACCTAATCTATGACATATTTAACATTTGTGCTATTAACAAATAACCGAGAGAGAAAGCTCTAATTCTCTTCTTTCATTATCAGATTGAGTTTGCAATTGAGAATTAACATAAAGCTCAACAGCCTTGCTAAATCCTCTTGAATCAGCTTCAAAAGAATCAAAAGTAGTCAAGGGCCTTGGTAGAGTTCCATTTCCCCCAAGAGTAAACCTTCTTGCATTTTGAATATAAGGTCTTCCAGTTTCATCATTAGACTGAACTGGCAAAGAAAAAATAGCCATGGAGGCCTTACCTCCTTCATCCACAAGGTAGCCAGAAGAATCGCCAATATCTATCCATCTTTCACCATACCGACTAGCTAATCTAGAAAGAAATTCTGGATTTTCTTTTGAGCCAGGCTTGCGTGTAATAATACAACCAAAAGAATATTGTTCTTTTTCTAGGCCCATATCAAAATCTAAAATTCTAAGAGGGGAAGGTAATGGGATTATTCCTCCTGAAAAGGTAACTAATGGAGAAGTTGCCTTCTTAAGGAGATTTTTCATAGGAGTTTCTTCTTTTGTCTCCCAAGATTCTCCAGTTAAACAACCGTCTATATAAGCAAGGTGCGCTCTTTCCTGAATAGTCATCGGCGGGTTTTTAAGTATTTCAAAATGAGCCCTAGTATCTTTCATTCCAAGACGAACTACAAGGTTCATAAATTACATCCATAAAGTGCATTTATAATAGTTTCCATTCAAACAAAGATGCAGAAACTATTTAAACCAATTTTGCTAAAAACAAATATGAAAGTTTCTAAAGCAGGTGTTGCGGGAATAGTTATCGTTCTCATTTTAATCGGCATAGTAATCGCTTTTGCAATACCAAAGACTCCAAGCGGAAATTACGATGTTTTCGCACAATGCATCTCAACAGCAGGCGCAAAAATGTATGGCGCATTTTGGTGCTCTCACTGTCAAGCTCAAAAAGAATCATTCGGCGCAAGCTGGCAACATGTAAATTACATCGAGTGCTCCACTCCAGATGGCCAATCTCAACTTCCAATATGCTCAACCGCAAATATAGCGGGCTATCCTACTTGGGTATTCGCTGATGGAAGCAGAATAGAAGGTGAAGCTTCGTTTGCTCAACTAGCAGCAAAAACTGGATGTACCTTATAATAAGATTAGATTTAAAAACATCGAATTTACTGAATTCTTATGGAAATTAATCAGAATAGAATTAAAGAAATGTTAGAGCTATACAAACCAGAAGCAAGAGTCTTAATTAATGGACAGGTAGAATATCCTGTTTTGAGAGGAGAATTCAAAATCCAACCTACCTTTTACACCACTTCCCATCTTGAACACGTAGCAGATATTGAAATACAACTTTGCTTAAATCAATTGGTTTATGCAGGTCTATCGCAAGCAATAGAAGGGAAAGTCCTTCCAGAACTAAATGGACTTAATTTTCAAGAATTACAAAGGGAAGGTTGTTTGATTATAGAATCAAGAAAGAAATTTAGAAGACCAATCAAAACAGATTTCCCAATAAGAGGAGATATTATAATAAACGATTTTGGAATTCATCAAAATCTTATTTTAGGACATGCAAAATTTGATTTTGAAAACAGAAGTTGTATTGGAGACTTAACACTAGCGCTAATTAAAAAATCCACGCTAGCTTAATTTTTATTACCAGTGATCAACAATTTTTTCTATTAATGTAAGCTCCGGGCTAGAACGCTGAAATGCTAAAAAAGCGCCAATCTGGAAGAAAGTTTCGCAAGGCATAAGATCTTCTAACCAAGAACCATCGTTAAAAGTAATAGCATGAGGATTACCATGATTTCTCTCCGAGTGTAGCGTGAAATCAAAATGATCTGCACGTAAAAGAAGATCATTCACAACTTCTTCCTGTCTACTATTACAACAAGCTCCTAAATAAGGAGATGGTGAAGATAATCCTCCTCCGTAAGGCCAAAGATGTGGTACATCAGTTCGATCGCAAGATACTTCAGTAAGAGCGGTCATTCCAGACAACCATTTATCTTGATAACCCGTTCCAATCGCCATGAAAAGCTCTGCATAATCATTTTTTATTCTAGGATTCCAACTAGGACGTACCCCTTTAATGTTAAAATCGTTATTATTACCTGTCCCCTCTCCAGGTCTAAAAAGAATAGTAACTACCTTGCCATTACCCAGAGGCTTTCCTTGATAATGGATAGAAGCCTCTCCTTTTGCAGTATAACCTTTCTCGGGCATTAATTCAAGAGATATAATCTTATCTATGGTGAACCCTTGACCAAACTCAACAACACGATTTCTCAACTCATCACCAACAAGCCTATTAATAACTTCCAAATTCAGATTAAAATTCAAACCTAAATCGTAACTTTGCATAAAAGCCAAGTCATAAAAGGATATTTAAAGATTATTACAAAAGAAAAAATTATTTTAGACTTGCTAAATAAACCGCACCAACACTAGGCCCAGAACCAAAAGGCATTAAAATAATCTCTCTACCTTCCATTTTTTCTTGAACATCTGCAAGCCCAAATAAAGTTGTGGCACTTGAAGTATTCCCAATCGTTCTAGCGCCTTCTGTATAAACATCTTCAGCATTCAGCCCGTTAAGCTCAATAAAACTATCCAAGGCTTTAGGCGAAGCCTGATGGGGAATTATATAAGCGCCTTCAGGAACTTTCGAAAGCCCTAACAAACCAAGGCTTATTTTGCAAGCATGTTTTGCAGCAAACTCATAAACTTTATCTCCATCCATCTTGAAAAATTCTCTTCCGCCAGTCAAAAGAGGATTTTTAACAACCATTGAATCAATAAGTCCAGGCATCTCATTAGAAGAATGACCCGCATCAACTAAATCTTTTCTACTTAAATTTCTGCAAGCCACTTTTTTAACAATATGCTTCATCGGCCCATAATTAGAAACTACGGCGGCAGCAACACCACTAGAAAAAATAATTGAAGTAGCCTGATCGTTAGGATCTATAACTAAAGAAGAATTCTCTCCGCCGAGAATAATCCCTGCGCCATACTCGCCATCACACCTCATTCTTTCAAGCCTATCACTAGCAACCTGTAATGCTTGCATTGAAGCAACACATCCTCGACCCATATCAACGCTACAAATACCTTCTAAGCCAACTCTTTCAGATATATCTCTTGCAAATCCAGGTAAAAATCTACTTTCAACCGGACAAGCAAGCCCACTATAAAGAAATTTAATATCCTTTAAATTGATACCTGACCTAGCTATAGCCTCATGAATCGCTTCCGCACTAAGGGAATAAAATTCTTCACTATCTGCAAATTTTGAAACGACAAGCCTTTCAAAACCATTTTTCTTCAAATAACGAGTTCTATCTTTATCATTAGACTTAAAAGCTCTAGCTAATTCAGATGCACTCTCTTGTTTAGAACCAAGGCGAGTTCCAATTCCAGTTATACTAACATACATATTTTTCATAAAAACACGCCAAAAAGTACGAATTTAAATCTTTCTATTAACTAAAATCAAGCGCTCTTCGCTAATTCAGCTTCAATAGTAGCCTGTATATCACTGAAAGGAACAGCTCCAGATACTAACTGCCCATTTACATAGAATGCAGGAGTTCCTGACACTCCCAATTGCCTACCATAATCAGTATCGCTCTGTATGTAAGAATCATATTTCTTAGCAGTCAAACAAGCATTCAAAACATTTGCATTTCCCCCAGCCTGCTTAGCCAAATCCTTCATAGCTTCCAAATCATCAGTCTTATCCTGTACTGCAAAGACCAAATCATGATATTTCCAAAAAGCATCAGAACTTTGCTCATTTAAACACCAGCCAACTAATTGAGCCTGAACGCCAGTTCCATGACCTGGGAAATAAGCCAAGATAAATCTTACCTTTCCTGTCTTAACATAATTCTCCATTATTCCCTGAACAGGAGATTCCCAAGAAGGATTATTTTGCTTCATATAAGCCACATACTCAACAGAATCTCCAGACGCTGCTCCACAGAATGGACAAGAGAAATCTGAAAATTCAACTATAGTCACAGGAGCATCAGCACTACCGATTGAAGGCTCATGACTTAGCTTAGCATAATCAATATCAACAGGACCACTAGGAGTTCCAGTATTTCCAGTAGTTGGCGCGCTTCCATCAAGAGGAACAAGACTAGAAACTAAATTCTTTCCATCTTTAGTCACGTAAACCGGTATATCTTGACCTTGGTAAGTAACAGTAACTTTATACAATCCACTCTCTTCCTCGACAGATTTCAAAACAACTCCGCCATCAACTTGGCCATTTAAATATTCAAGAGTGCTTTCTCCAACGCTAGATTTGCTTCCGCTAAAAACAGCATTACCAGTTATTCCGCCAGCAACAACCATAAACCCAAGAAGAACAACTAGAACTATGGTAGAAAGCATCCAAGGATTAGAGCGAACATGCTGAAAGAATCCTTTATTCGGTGTAGCTTGATTTTCCATGTCCTATTTTAGAGTGAATGCTTTAAAAACCTTACGCAATCCAATTAATAAGATTTAAGTAGATTTAATTTCTGAAGCAAATATGAAAAACCTCGCGCCCGATATAACAAGAAAACGAATGCTAATTGAAGGATTCTATGACATTCAAGTAAATGAAAGTGTAATCAAAGAATTTTTTACACACCTTACAAATGAGCTTAGTCTTAGAACATATGCTCAACCAATTATTCACACAGCTACGGGACAAGGAAGTGAAGCCAATTCAGGTTATGATTGTTTCGTACCCTTAATAGATTCAGGAATTTACATTGGAATATGGACAAAACAGAAATTCATATCTCTAGTCCTATATACTTGCAAATATTTTGATGAAGAAAAAGCAAACGAAATCACTAAAAAATTCTGGAAAATTAAAGAAACAGCAACACATTCATTTTAACACATTCAAGTAGGCTCAACAAACTTAATATATCGTCAATCCATAGAAAGAACATGCCATACGATATAATCCTGGGAAGAGACAAAAGCGATAAAGTCAAATTTGGAAATAATGGGCTAATTTACTTAGGCAAAGGTTATGTCACAATGGGCAACTATACTTCATTATCAAACAAAATTCTAATGGATGTCGCAAGAAGCCACGTTATCCTTGTAGCCGGAAAAAGAGGCTCCGGAAAGTCATATTCGATAGCAACAATAGCAGAAGAACTCTCAACTCTCCCTCCAGAAATATCCGCAAACATCGCCCCTTTAATTTTTGACACAATGGGAATATTCTGGACAATGAAATACGAAAATAAAAAAGAACAAGATCTTCTTGATAAATGGTCACTAAAAACTCGCGAGATAGCAGTAAGAGTTTTCATTCCTCACGGCAAGTCAGCAGAATATAGCGAGAAAAAAATTCCATTTGACGAAAAATTCGCGCTATCCTCATCAGAACTTTCTGCAGAAGACTGGCTAAGCATTTTCAATCTTGAGATGACCTCAAAAGAAGGAACAATAATAACCTCAATAATATCAAATCTAAAAAGCAAAAAACAAAATTTCTCTCTAAATGAGATATTTGAAGAGATAAATAAAACATCCAGAGCAGACAAAGAATCTATTGACTCCGTAAACTCTCTATTTAGCGCGGCAGACGAATGGGGGATATTCTCAAAGGAAACAGAAGGAACAAAAATTACAGATTTAATAAAAGGCGGGCAAACAACTATTTTAGATTTATCAACATATAGTTCAATCGGCGCATTCAACGTCCGCGCTATGTTGATAGGAATAATTTCTCGCAAGCTATTCGAACAAAGAATGGAAGCAAGAAAAAAAGAAGAACTTCAATCTCTAAATCGCGGACAAGACTATTTATCATATGCAACAAAAAGAGACAATCCTTTAATTTGGCTATTCATAGACGAAGCTCAAGAGTTTCTTCCGCGAGATGGAAAAACTCCAGCAACAGAAGCGTTAGTTCAATTACTAAGAGAAGGTCGCCAACCAGGAATATCTATGGTTCTAGCGACACAACAACCTGGAAAAATACATACGGATGTGATGACTCAATCAGACATAGTAATAGCTCATAGAATTACGTCCGAACAAGACATCAAGGCTCTAAATGAAATAATGCAATCCTATGTTTATAGCACAATTCAGCAAAAGATGGATGAGTTACCAGACGCAAAAGGCTCCGCAATAGTTTTAGACGATAATTCAGAGCGAATATATTCAATTCAAGTTCGCCCTCGATTCACCTGGCATGGCGGAGAATCTCCAAGTGCAGTTAAAGCCGAAACTAAACTATAATAGATTATAAAAAGCCTCAATTAGATATAATAAAATGAGTCTAGAAGATGAACTAAGAGATATTATTTCCAAAGAATCGAAAATAGACAAAGATAAAATAAAATTAGAATCAGTTCTTTTAGCAAAAGACGGCCTCAACCTAGACTCTCTTGATACAGTTGAAGTAATAATGAAGATAGAAGATATATACAAAATATCAATACCAAACGGAACAGCCCAAGATTTCAAAACATTTGGAGAAGTAGTAAATTATGTCAGAAGTCAGCTCCCTGAAAATTACGATAAAGAGCAATAAAAACCTTTAAAAACCGACATTTTGTCTATTTACCAGGAGTAACAAAGAACTAGGCTTTTTCACAGAAAAAGAGCTTATAGGAATGGGATTTCAACCAGATTTAACCCTTGAAGAAAAAGAAGCGGGAATAATTTCAGAAGAAATGTCTTACCTTGCCCCAAAAAGAACAATTGTAACTGCAACCCATATCTCTCAAGAAGAAGAAAACAGCTACTTGATAACTGGCGTCTATGACCCTCACATTTCTGAAACAATCACAGACGACCCGTTAGAAGTGTTAATAGAAAGATTCAAATCAAATAAACCAAGAAATCTTTCTCGTTTAATCTTTCATGTTGATAAAGGCATAAACGCCAAAGAGACTTCATTCAAAAGATTATATGGTCCACAAGTTGGAGAAGCCCTCAAAAAAGATAAAATCAGAGCAGTAGAATCTATCCAAAGAATTTTCGCAGCAACAGGCAGATATATTGGTCTTGAAGTAGCAGGAATTATAAGGAGCATTGACCAAGCAGCCGCTTACGCCGGAAATCCAGAAAGATTCTGCCAAGTAAACGGCTTTAGATATTCAGCACTATAAAATCGCAATATCCGCACGATAACGATATTTCTTAACTCCAATATCTCCAGCTTTCTTTATCTTTTTTATCTTCACTCTCATTCCAGCTTTGCGAGCTTCACTCATTATCAATTCCTTCATTTCCTCAACGTCCTCTTGAGCATAAAATCCATAATAATGAATCACTCCTCCATGTTTAACTTTAGCAAAAGCAACATCTAAAAAAGAATCTTTTAAATTTGGCCGAGCCATAACTATTCTGTCAAACTCCCCTTCCAATTTAGGAATCACTCTTCGCACGTCGCCCTGCAAGCATGCAACATTAACCTTATTTCTCTTCACATTATCTTGAGCATATTTACTTGGTATCTTTCCTAACTCGACACCCACTATCTCTCGCGCTTTCCGAGCTTTAGCAATTACAATGGCAAAAACTCCAACGCCGCCAAACATTACGAGCAATCGCTCCCCCTTCTTAACAAAACCAGCAAGCTCGGCCCGTTCACTAGAAAGCCGAGGAGAAAAATAACAACTATCTACATTAAATCTAAAAGAACAACCATTCTCCCTATACAAAACCTCTTTAGTCTTAACGCCCGCAATCCACTTACTCTTAGGCGTTCTTAACCTTCCACTAACTTTACCACTCTTCTCAAGAATCGTCTCGATATTTCCATGACTTTTTAAAAATTTCAAAGCCCATTTCTTCTTCTCTCCAAGTTTAGCGCCACGTTCAAATTTAACAAGTACAATATTTCCTAGAATGTCGTATCCGCTCATAGAATTCCAGTTACCTCTACAAAAAATAATTCAGCATCTTCAATACTAGACTCTGCTTCATTCTTATTAGGATTATAATCAAGCCCATAAAGTATCTCTTTCCTCTCATTTTGATGGTTTAAGAAAGACTCAAGTAATTCGCCAGATAAAAGATTAGAATAGTTTTCCTTTAAATAAATATAAACTGCATAATGGCTTTTTTCCTGAATTCCTTCTTTATATAAAATAGCTCGGGCACTATGAAACATAGAAGTATAAGCAGAGAGCATTGCTTGTGAATAAAATTCAGCACGCAATAATTCCTTAGCTTCAGCAAGTTTGCTTTCTGCAATTTTTAAAGATTGTCTAGACTTATTCAAATCTGGAGCAATTTTCCTTAGTTTTCTTTCATTAAAAAAATCAATACTCCTTACCATGTTATACCAGAAAAGGTTTATCTCCTATTAAATTTATTCCATCTTTAATTACGTCCTGATAAAACGCCTTATTTGTAACTGTCTGTTTCTTCCATTCTGTCCAGCTAAAAAAGTGAACCTCTATCTTCGCCCCAAGTATTTTTTCAAAATCAGAAACTTTCAGATTCTTGTTCGGCCCAATATAAACAAAATCAAAATCACTCTCCCTATCATCAAGCCCTTTAGCAGCACTTCCAAAAAGCAAAAAACTAGAAGCATTATTATCTCTCATATTTTCAATAATCCCGGAAGCTTCAATCTTCTTCAAAGAAAAACAAACTTTAATATGTCTAAATAAAACGGAATCCAAATTTGCTTTAAAAAACCTCAAATTAGCTCTTCTAGTCTCAACCAGAAGCCTTTCTTTAAGAAAATAATCTAAAAATCTCTGGGCAGAATTGATGCTAATTCCAGTTTCCCGTGCATACTCTCTCAAATATATTTCACTATATGGATTTAAAACAAAATATTCTAATGCTTTAAGCATAAGCGGATAATTGTATCTTTTTTTCATACAATTGTACTATTTTCTAATATTTAAGTTTTGCTATATACCTAATCTAAAAAACTACATAGAACGATATATCCATAAATTACAGAGATTTAAATTACTAACTCCTCAGCAAAGATTTCAAGGCTTTCTTCTTTTGCTTTATAAGATTCTCAACAGCTCTTCTTGTAGAATTATCCATCTGGGTCCCAAGTCTCGTCTGCAAATTTATAATCTCATTGCCCAAGTCCGAAGCTGCCACACTTTTAGGCCCCTCGGCCATAGCCCTAATTCTCGCCATATCAACAGCCACATAAATATCCTTATCGAACATATAAATTATCCAGGAGACAATTCCAGTAATAACATAAATCCAAGCAAGGTTAAAACCAAATGCCTCGCTAGTCACAGAAAAGTCATCCCATCTTAAATATCCCAAAACCAAGAATATAACCCCAAACAAAGCCCATCCCGTCTTGCGAATAAAAGAACTGCTAAAACTCTCAAGAAAAAAGAACATAATAATCAAAGGTAGTAAAGAGCTTAAAGCCACTCCTAAAACGCCATAAGGCAACCATATCAAAGAAACTAACTGGCCTTCAACTAAATAACGTACAGACATAAGCCCAACAATAACTGAAATCAAAAGAACTAGCTTCTTATTCTCCGCAAGTTGTATCGGCATCTGTCCAAGCGCAACATTAACTATTGCCACAATCAAAATAAAAACAAGAAGTTTAGCAAAAAGTATCTCACTCGCGCTAAAGGCCCCAACACCTGAAACATCTCCAAGAATAAATCTCAAGACAGGCTCGGAATTATAAGCCAACTGATCAAGGCTAGTCTCAAGAGTCGCGGATACAAACGACATCACAAATACACTAGGAATAATTAACAAAAGCAAAAGAGAAAAAATAACTTTCCTTGACGTCATCAAAATACATCTCAAAGAGATAATTTAAACCTTACGATTTGAGAAGAGTTTTTATACGCTTATGAGCATCATCTATGGTCTTGTGTGCAGACTTGACCTGATCTGGAGTAGAAGAAGAACTTGAAATAACCTTTCTGGCATCCTGTATCTGTTCCTGAACCTTAGCAACTTCCAAATCTCTTATCTGCTCTCCTTTCTTTTCTATTGCAGAGAACAAATACCAAGCCCTAATAGTTCCATCAAGCCAAGCCGATACAAAAGCAAGCAAGGCAGCCACAATATAAATCCAAGCAAGATTAAATCTAAAAGCTCCAGAGCTAGACTCTAAGAGATCCCATCTTGTAATAGCAAGACCAATAAACATCAAAGCAAACAAAGACCAGCCCCCTCTTCTTATAGTCTGACTTGGAAAACTTTCAATAAAGAAGAAAAATATCACAAAGGGTATGAAAGAAGCCAGAGTTAAACCAAGAACTCCATTCGGCAACCAAACAAGATTAATAAGAGCCTCATTAGTCATAAATCTTGTAGATAATATTGAAATAACAAGAGCCAAAACCCACACGACAAACTTATTATCGCTTATTCCAGGCACTTGAAGAACAGCATAATAGAGAATAGCAAGCATAGCAAAAAACACAAGGATTTTAATAAAAAGTAAATCCGCAGATAGTGAACCACGACTATCTCCAAGAGTATAGCTAAAAATAGGTTCGAGTGTAGCGGCTACATCATTAAGCACTGTAGTAACTTCACTACCGAAGTCGTATTTACTCTCAAAAAAAACAGATTCATCCGTTGCCGCGAAAGCAAATGAACTTACCAAAATAAAGGCAAAAACAAAAGCTAAACCAAAATACCTCATAGGTTAGTATAACAGCAAAGGCTTTATAAATATTTCCCGAAACAAACATTTATATTCAAATAGGAATTCATAGAAAAATGAAGCTCACCTTTCTAGCATTTTTTATGTTATTCCTATTTACACTTGCCTTATCAAGTTCCGCAGAAATTAACGATAGCCAAATAAAAGATGCAATAGACAAAACCCTATCAAAAGAAATACCTCTTAATCCTGAATTGCAAAAATTCACTTCTGCCTTATTCAAAACAGAAGAACTATCCTTCTCTTTGTTCATAATCTTAATAGTTCTCTCAATACTATCATTCTCTGTTTTGATAAACATTCTTCATCTCACTCCATTTTTCAGCAAAGGAATAACAAACATAATAGGAGCAATATGTATAACTCTGCTCATAGCAATAACTGGAGCATTCTATGATATCGCCGTATTTATCTTAGGATTTGGCGAAACCTTCAAATTTTTAGAACGTTGGAGTTCAGGAGCAATAATATTTGCAATAGTCATAATCATAATAGTTTGGTTTGTTCTTACAAAAATGCTAAAATGGGCAAAAAACTACTCTGAAATGGAAAAAGCAAAACACGAAGGAATGGAAGTGGGAAAAGAACTTGGCTTTTTGAAAATGATGCGCGAGATGTTTGGAATAACCAGAAAATAATTATCCTGCACTCTTTATACTATCCGTTAAAATTTTTACTTTCTTAACATCCTGTTTCATTTCAGCCTTCTCTTTTTCAGCCCTCGTTGCCTGCAAAACCCGAGCCAGTTTCTTGTTTACTATATAATAAACGGCAAGCACAATGAAAACAACAAGCCAACTTAGCAAAGACCACCACCATTCCACTCTATAAAAGAGCAATTTGCTCAAAAGAGAAGATACCAAAGAAAAAAGGCGAATCTGGGCGAGTATAACAACAGAGCCTAAAGCAAAAACCCATCTTAAATAAGGTTTTTCTTTAAATAAAACAAGATAATTAAAAGCAATAAATAAAGTCATAATCCATAAAATAAGAATAAAGAAGAAATTAAGTGAAAATGAATAATCAACAGCTAGAATTACCAAAAACAAAGAACTTATGGATTGTAAAAAAGAATCAACATTCGCAATGGCAGAATTTTCCAAAAAGAAAGTTTTCCATTGCTCCCTCAAGAAAGCCCCTTGGTCCTGCTCGGCAAAGTCCTGTATGAATTTAGTTTCATTAGCAAACGGCACTTCCCCTGAAAAAGCATCTTCGGCAAAAACAGACTGCAAAAAACTAAAAGCAACAATCAAACTAAAAAGCAAAACAAAACCTCTCTCCATCAAGAGCAAAAAACAGAGTGATTTATATAATTATGGAAAACTACCCATAATCTCTCCAATTAACCCCGAGAGCACGTAAATCCTTCGCTTTCTTATTATATTTGATAACGAGAGTATTGCGAACAGCCGGATCAGAAGTAGATTCAATCTGTCTGTTCATTCTTTCAAGTTCAGAAGTTCTCTCGGCAACTTGTTCCATTCTAAATTGGTCCTTAAAATCGGAAACTTCTCGCTTAAACATAATAAGCCTAAGTCTATTCTCCCAGAAGAACATAATAACTGAAAGAACAAGAACAATCGGATAGACATATTTACCAAAGTTACCAATCTCTGCCGGGTTTGCAGTAAGCCATCTTGCAAAAGTAACCAAAAAGAAAGCTATCCAAATAATCTTTGCAAAAATAGGATGCCCTTTTTCATGAGATTTACTAGCCACAACAGCAATCGCAAAAAATGGGATTATGCCTGTAAGAACAATACCAAGAGCCCCATATGACAAAAGAATTGTATAAATCTCTTCACTCTTCAAATACAATGTGGCGAGTAAAGCGACAACTATAGATATTGCGATAGAAACCCAATTTTTATCACCAATAAAAGGAAGGAAGGGAGAAATTGAATAAACTATAAGAGCAACAAGAACAAAAAGCAAAAATTGAGCGAACCCTACACTCTGAAATGTACTTCCGGTAATACCCACAAAGAAAGACCTTATAGAACCAAACAAGTCTTGAGCGACAGTAGCACTGACACTCCCGGGAGCAGGCGGTCCAACAGGCCCCAAATCATGACTAGTAGCACCAACAAAACTAATCAAAAGTAAAGCAGAAAATACAAGCGAAAGCAACAATCTCTTTTTGTACATCCTTTAAAGTGAGAAAACTACCTTATAAACTTTTCTGCAATAAACAACGCAAATTAAAACCCTACTTCAGCATCTCCCTAAAATGATTAACGGCAAAGGCGACTTTCTTCCCGAACAAACGCTGAACAAAATCAGGAACAAAATATTTCCGCCTCATTCCCAAATATTTTGACAAATCCTCTGTTTTGCTAGGATTAAGAGCACGACGAGCGATATAATCTCCGCAAAATGCCGCCCAAGGCAATCCAGCACATCCAAGAGCGTAATATATTGAGCGAGAAGTGGAATCATCATCCGCAATAGGCACTAAATCTTTAGTAACATCAATCAACCCTGACCAATAATTGCTAAATTTAACATCAGATAAAGGGGGAAAATTATTCTTTAACTCTGAAATAGTCCTATTTATGACATGAGGAGAATAGCGAAAGTTGGCAAGATATGATGTGAACGGCGAAGAACCACCCAAAAGCAGACGCCCATCTGCAACAGGACGATAATATGAATAAGTCCATCTTGAATCCCAACACATCATCTCCCCTTGCGGATAAATCGCCTTAATCTCGCTCTCGCTCAAAGGCTCGCTTATTGCAACATAAGTCTGGATATGATAATATTTTTTTGAAACTTCCTCATTGAACTCACTTCTCATTTTATCAATACAAATAAAAATATTCTTTGCAGTCACAGAACCAAGATGCGTAAAAGCAGTATTCCCTTCCATTCTATGCACTTCGCTATCCTCAAAAATTCTAACTCCTTTCTTCAAAAGTAAATTCTTCATCTCTTGAGTATAAGCAAATGAATTTATTCCATAAGAACCGGGATATTTCAAACCAACCCTATAGCTCTTGCCTGGGTGAAATTTTTTCAAGCCCTTGCTATCTAAAACCTCATAAGGCAAACCCATTTCTTTTCTAGTCTCAGCCTCTTCAGTAATAAGAGAATCATGACTTTTCTTTATTGAAAGATACAATGAATCCTGCTTTCTCAAATCGCAATTAAAACTATTTTTCTTTATAGTATCAACAATTAAAGAAACTCCTGTAAGTGGAATATCATAAATTTTTTTAGCTTCTTCCATTCCAACAGAGGCAATTAAATTCTGCATATCTTCTTCACTTTCCGGCGTCAAAAATCCTCCGCTTTGCCCAGAAGAACTGCCTCCACAAATTCTCTTTTCAATTAAAACAACTTTCTTACCAGCATCAGCAAGTCTCAAAGCGGCATGAAGCCCAGCAAACCCTCCGCCCAAAACTAAACATTCAACCTTCAAGTTTTCCCGTAAAGGATTACAATAAACAGATTTTATCTGTAAAGAACCAGTATAAAGCCAATTTTCGTATATCATCTCTCTTTTCCAAGGAAAACAAAAAGGATATATAAATTATCGGTTGAATGCAAAAATTAACACATTAACAAAAGATTATAAAAAATAAGTTTAAGGCTAATTCGTTAATAAAGAGAAATAATTTGAAAAACAAGACCTCGAAAATATTTTAAACATAAAAAAGTATCCAGAGATATAAATCCCGAATTTCACAAACTCTTACTTCTCGCCCTAAACCTTTCTTCTTTAAGTCTCTCAAGAATTTTCCGCCCTTCGACAGTTTCAGCCATGCGGGCGTAAAACTCATCTGCTTTCTGATAAACTGCGTCAATAAAAAAATCAACTTGTTTCTTCCATTTTTCACAAGGATTATCTCTAACAAATTCGGCCCATTTCACAAGAGCCTCATCATGGGACTTATCCCTTACTGCCTCAAGCGCAATTTTCGTATCTTCCATTTTATTTCCTCAATAAAATCATTATCAATACTTTCTTTATATAATATTCTAAGATGCTTTGCATCTTCCATATCCTTCAAACTTTTCAACAACTCCTCCTTAAAAGCAATATTAAACTCAATAGAAGAAAACCATATATCAAGTCCGGTAAAAGGCATTTTCTTTCTTGTCCTCATTTGCAGTTCATCCAGCTCGTCTTTTACAAATTTTACCTCCATTTCAGGAGGATAAAAATCTGTATTATCAGTATAACGAATACTGTCTCCTTTGTCAAGATAAACATAAATTTCTTCAGATTTAGAAGACTGAATACAATGAAACCCTTCCCTTATCAAAGCATTATGAAAAATAAAAAATTGCTCTTTTGAAATCCTCTCAATAATCATATCTATATCTTCCGTAGTTCTCCTCCTTCCATGTGCAATTGCAACAAACCCTGAAACAACTATATACTTCACATGTTTTTCAGCAATTTCACAAAACTTTAAAGTAAACTTATCAAGAACATTCCTATCTCCGATTTGTCTATCCATAAAAATCCATATCAGAAAGACTATAAAACCCTTGGCTACAATTACAAGATAGCAACATTAAAACAATCTCTTCTGCCCCTCACCCTTCTTTATCTCACGCAACTTTTCAAGTTGCTTCTGCACTCTCTCTAAAGAAAAATCATGCTCTTTAACTAAAATTTCTTCTACCCTTGCAAAATTCGCTTTAGGAAATTCAATTCTCACACTTGAAACATTAGGCTTCTTAAAAATCTCAAATATCTCCTTCCAATCAAAATCCACACGACCCTCAAGCGACTGAAAAATTGCAACTGGTTGTTTAAACTGCTTAACCAAAGTAAGTGCTTTCTTAGGACCAAGACCTTTAACGCCTCCAGGATTAAAATCCGTTCCCACAAGAATAGCCAAACAAATCAACTGATCTGAATTAATATCTAATGCGTTCAAAACTGAAGTTGGCTCAATAATTTCAGGAGAGATATAAACAAAATCCCCATTCGCAAGTTTGCGCTTTC
This sequence comes from Nanobdellota archaeon, assembly GCA_038045385.1. Taxonomy (GTDB): domain Archaea; phylum Nanobdellota; class Nanobdellia; order Pacearchaeales; family GW2011-AR1; genus JBBSZK01. The sequence continues at coordinate 19,089 of JBBSYE010000002.1, read as the reverse complement.
TAGATAGCGTTAAATTCTGTATCAATCTTCCGCCAACAACAAGCGCATCATAATCCTGCGAAGCTACAGCATAAGCCTCTCCATTCTTAACAAGCGCAGCAGCCTGCATCTCTCCCTCTCCAGGCGCTTGAATAATACAAACTCCCATCGCCTCCAAAAGCTGCTTACTCTCGTGAATCATCTCCTCATTCAATCTCGAAAATCCGCGAGAATATTTACCCATATTCTCAATATCTCCCTCATCGCGAGCTTCATCATATTTCTCCTTCATGCTCTCTCTATTTGCATTTCTAATCTCATGAGTCTTACTTTTAAGCGCATGATATTTCCCATCAAAAACATAAGCCAACTTCATACCCTCAGATAAGAGCGCGATGTTGCGATAAAAAAGTCCAGAAAGGTGCGAAGTCACACGCCCCTTAGAATCCATCAAAGGCGTCCCGTCCGGCTGTCTAACCGAACTTAAAAACTGATAAAGCGCATTAAATGCATCAACCGCAATCACCTTCCCTTTAAGCTCCTCAAATTTTATCTCTCTTCTAGCAACAATATCTCCAATCTGCAAACCCATAAAAAACACAAGAAATAACTAATTAAATAACTTACTAAAGTCTGATATTTTTAGTAACTCTAAAAACAAAACCCATATAATCTTCTGGATCCCCATTTTCCCTAAGAGCAATTTCCTGTGCAAGAGCCATTTGTCTTCCAAGTCTTCTATCTCCTTCATTCAATTCGTAGCCATCTCCAGCAACTTCAGGAACCAAATAAGCATATTTTCCAATATTACAATCAGAGTGGTCCTCCAATTTTCTAGTAACAAGTGCAATCAGATTTCCCCTACCCGATCGACGATATTCACGAGCAATATGCAATCTTACCGCCCCATTTCCAGTTGTCGCCCATAATACATTTTCTTTAAGAATCCCATTATATCCTAATCCATTCATAGATTTCATCAAAGCCCCATCAGACACAGGCAATCTAACGGCATACAAATCAACGAGACATCTCCCCCCTCCTTGAATATGTTCAGGAAGAGGCGAAAGACTAGGAACTTTAATTCCATCAAATAAACTTCCTAATACCATAAAACAAGAAAAATTTAGGATATTTAAACGTTGGTATTGTAACCACTATCCGGTAATTTAAAGAAAGCGTTATAATCTAAAAGGCCACTAGATATAGGGAATAATGAAAGGGTATATTGTAAGCGCCTCAAATACAACAGATGAAAGCTCGACACAAGTCCAGCTATTTGGAAAGCTAGAAAATAATGAATCTTTTGTAATATTGCAAAAGCTAGAGCCTTATTTTTTCATAAAAGAATCTGACGCAAAGAAAAATAAACCTTACTTAAGCAAATTTATAACCTCTGAAACTAGCGATAAAAACTTTCATGGTGAAAAAGTAATAAAAATCTCTCACTCAAGTCAGCAAGAATTAAATAAACTCCAAAATTTTCTTGCTGAAAAAGACATTGAAACATACGAGGCAGACATAAAACCGCAACAAAGACTTTTGATTGACAAAAATATTCTAGGCAGTCTAGAAATTTCCGGAGAATATGAAAAAGGCGATAGAGTAAACAGAATTTATAACAATCCAAAAATCTCTCCATCAAATTTTACGCCAGAATTAAAAGTTATCTCCATAGATATTGAGTCAGATAAAAAATTAGACAACCTTTTCTGTATTGGACTATATGGCAAAAAAGAAAAGATAACTCTGATGATTACAAATAAAAAAATACCTAATGTAATCGCCTGCAAGAGCGAACGCGAATGTCTAGAAAAATTCAAAGAGAAAATCTTAGAACTAGACCCAGACATAATAACTGGCTGGAACGTAATAGACTTTGACTTTCAATTTCTAAAAAGAAAATTCGAAGAGCATCAGTTAGAATTTGATATCGGCCGAGATAATAAAGAACTAAGATTAAGAATAGAATCAAATTTCTTCCGCTCTTCAACAGTAATAATAAGCGGACGCCAAGTTCTAGACGGCTTAAATCTAATAAAAGACCCGTTCATCCAAGAAGCACCATCAATCCGTAATGCAAAATTCGACTCATGGGCTCTAGAAGATGTTTCTCAATCAATCCTAGGCAAAGGCAAGCTAATAAAAGGCAAACAAAGGCATGATGAAATCACAAGTCTTTACGAAAAAGACCAAGCAAAACTTGCTGAATATAATTTAATAGATTGTCAATTAGCTTATGAAATATTAGAAAAAAGTAAAACTCTTGAATTAGCAATAGAACGCTCTCAACTAACAGGCATAACTCTAGATAAGCTAACAGCCTCAATAATAGCCTTTGATTCATTGTACATAAGAGAAGCCCGAGCAAGAGGCCTAGTTTCTCCAACAACACACTTCAAGCACAAAGAAGAACGTATCAAAGGAGGCTATGTAATGGAATCCAATCCGGGTATTTACAGCAACGTAATTGTACTAGACTTCAAATCCCTATATCCATCAATAATAAAAACATTCAATATAGACCCTGCTTCATTCACAAATGAAAAAACAAATACAATTGAATCTCCAAATGGTGCACACTTCAAAAACCAAGACGGCATTCTTCCTGAAATCATAAACAAACTTCACCAAGCCCGCGAAAAAGCAAAGAAGGAAAAGCGCGAGCTTGCCTCTTATGCAATAAAAATTATAATGAATTCATTCTTCGGAGTCTTAGCAAGCCCAAATTGCCGTTATTTCTCACTAGACATAGCAAATGCAATAACTCACTTCGGCCAATTCATAATAAAACTCACAGCAGAACAAGTAAGAAAAGAAAATCTTCAAGTAATCTATTCTGACACAGATTCAGTTTTTATCGCCACAGATGAAAACAAAAAAAATGCTGAGCTACTGACAAAAGGTTTGCCGGAAAAAATTAATAAATTCTACGACAAATACATAGAAAAGAACTACAAAAGACATTCTTTCCTTGAACTTGAATTCAAAAAACACTATCTTTCATTCATAATCCCAAGAACAAGAGACCTAGAAAAAGGCTCTAAGAAACGTTATGCGGGATTAGTAGAAAATAACGGAAAAGAAGAAATTGAAATTACAGGTCTTGAAGCAATTCGCGGAGATTGGACAGAAGCAGCAAGAGACTTTCAAAAAGAACTCTTAGATAAAGTGTTCCATAAAGAAGAAGTAAAAACCTTTATCAAAAGCTATGTGAAAAAAATACTCAATGGAGATTTAGACAAAAAACTTATTTACAGCAAATCAATTCGTAAAGACCTAAAAGAATATACTAAAACAACCCCTCCCCATGTAAAAGCCGCAAGACAACTAGAAAAACTAGACTCTACATTAATTCAATATTATATAACAACAAAAGGTCCAGAGCCTATTCAAAAGCTCAAAAGTCCTCTGGATTACAAGCACTATATAGACAAACAAATCGCTCCAATAGCAAACACGATTCTTGCATTCTTCAATACAAACTTCGAAGATTTAATAAAAGATTCAAAACAGAAAAAACTATTCCCCTAGTAACGCCTTGAAAACTTCTTATTTTTTAAAAGGAAAATCAAAATACAAAGGATAACTAAAAAAGCAAATACCAAGATAAGTCCAATTTGATTTCTAATATTAGATGTCTCATTATAAGAATCAACAAAATCATCGCTATCGCTCGCTTGACCAACTTCAGATCCCTCGTCAGATATACTAGATGCAGGCTCTACAATAAGAGTAACAGCATATTGAGTAAGCTCACTAACAGAAATTCTAATATCTGCTAAAGAATCTCCATCAAGATCAAACTCGCGAGCTTGCCCTAGTTTAAGCAAAGCCCTCTGCGGGCTACTTGCGACTTCAATCAATGCTTCGTCTCCAACAATACTAACAACACCAATCGTATGATAAGCCCCTTCAAAAGAGATACCTGCTTGAGTCCTAGCGCTCAAAGCCACCATAATTCTACCCGAAGCAACATCCTCTTGGTTATGATAATATGTATTAGCCCAAAACTTAGACCCCGGCGAACCTCCAGAGCTACCAGAAGAATCAGAAGAAACAGAAGTCAAGATTGTTGGAGAAGTCTCAAAAATAGAATAATTTCCAGCAGAAGTAACATTAATTATCACCGTTCCAGCACTAAGGGAAGTAAAGTTATAACAAAGAGTACAATTCGTCCCGTCTCTGTAAAGCGCAGGAACATTGTAATTCGCAAGGTTGTAGAAAGTTAAATTAGCCGATTTATTAAATCCGCCATTTCGCGCAGTCCCATTAATAATAATAGTAGCATTAAAAATCATAAACTGTGCTGACAAGTTTGCTCCGGTCCCATTAACAAGAGAAAGAAATTGTATCTTTCCAAAATCACTATCGACCCAGGTAATCTTCGATCCAACTCCGGTAAAACTATAATTATGAACAACCGTGTCAACTAAAATAGTTTCATTCTGATTAGCAGTTGCAGAAAAGAAATCAAAACCATTTGAAGCCCCATTCATAAAGGTAATATTCGAAAAAGTATTATTGCGAGTTTGAACTCCAACAAGGTGAATTGAATTATTAAAACTGCCATTTATAATCAAATTTTTAAAGCTGTTATTTTGTGTTCCCTGATTGTTAACTCTAACCCCCCATAAGTTATTATCAAGCCTAAGAGAATCAAAAGTATTATTGCTATTACCTGCTTCCATAAGAATGGCCGCTCCTTCTTTCACATTTCCATCGTAAGAATTATTAGAAAATCTAATGCTATTATTAATAAAACGATTATGTGACGAAAGTGTCAGATAAATTCCTTCTGCACTTCTAAAGATGGAATTCCCTCTAACCAAATTATATTCTGAGGATAAAAAAGTAATGCCCTGACCAAAAGTTTCATCAGAATCTTCGCAATAAGATAATGAGTTATTAATTACACTGGTTAAATTAGCTCCGCTCAAAGAAATACATGAAAACATACTAGTAAATGTATTATTGAGTATCGTATTATTATTCTCTGTAATCGTTATTCCAGTATTTGTTCCAGTAGTAGTAAAAGTAACATTACAATTTTTGACAGTAACACCCTGTGCACCAGAAGAAATAGAGATTCCTATAAAACTAGAAGCGGTGACATTATAAATTGCATTACCCTGACAATCAAAGGTAATATTAGATGCTTGTATATCAATACAAGTAGTTAAAGCTCCGAAATTACTAATCGTCTGATTAAGTAGGTAAGTTCCCGTAGTGCTATCAGTCAATGAAGCACAACGATCAAGAGGTTGACTAGAACTTGAGTAAGCGACGATTTCATTAATCACTCTGGTGGCCAGAATAGCATAAGTATTCTTAGAATCTTTACTAGAAGAGTTTAGATGATTAACATCGCTCCCTATAACTGCATAACTTGGCCAAGCATTAGTTCTATTCAACTCAGTAAAATTAGTCAGTTTAGAAAGATCTACGGCGGTAATATAACTATAATTATTAGCTAAATCATTATTTGCGTCACGGAAAGGACTTAATGTTGAATCACTGGCCGTGAGAGGATGAGTGGTAATTAAAACAAACTGAAGATTACTTTCGTTATATCCTTTAGCAATCCATCCTTCCCTGATGATAGTAGTGATGTTAAACATATCATTCTTATACTGTGCTGCCGAAACTCCTTGAGTGGCGTCATTAGTTCCAAAATTAATAAAAACAATAGCCATCGGATCATATCCTTTCGTAATTTGATATCGAACAGAGAAATCAACATAATTACCGACACGACTTGAATTTTCAACACCAAACCAATTAGAAGCATTAGATGCTGACATTCCCCCTCCCGCATAAATAGTCGTCTGCTGCCAGCCTCTTGTTCTATTAACCAAAACAAGATTATTTAATACAAAATAAAACGGATAACTATCTGCGCTTGTGGATCCAGGGTTCTGCCTTCTAATATTCAAGCTTTGTGCGTCAACAGAATTATTTTTTGTTGCATTTAAAACGAGAAATTCAGATAAAGCAACCCCATTTCCATCACTACCATTCAAAAGAATTGTTGTGGCGTTTACTGTTTGAGGTTGGACAAACTTACAAGAATAAGTTGATAAAAATTGAATAGCACAAATTTGAAAATAGTCGCTTGAATTAACCCAAGAAGTATTAAAAAATCCGTAAGCACTTCTGTAAACCCATAAATCACTTTCATTCTGTCCAAATCCCAGAGGAGAGGCATTACCGATTATAGAAATTCCTGAATTCACAATGTTACCATCTCCTTGAAACCCTGCTAATTGTCCAAGAAGATTCCCTGTAATTCCAGCTGATTGATTTGTATAATAATAGTTGCTATGTTGAGAAAGAGGAGTTGAACTCGCATTTTGTGGAGTTCCTCCTGCATTGTATCTTATCGCTCCAAAATCAGCAGCTGCCCCATATCCAATCCCGCCCCCCTGCCCACCATTATCATACATAGAGAATGTTCCCGAGCCATACATTGAATCATTTCCAAAAATATTCAACATTGCCTGCTGGTATCCGTGATCCCATCCATAATCTCCGAATAGTTGATTAGAATCTCCAACGCTATAAATATCGACAAGCCTCGTCTGCGTACTATTCAAAATTCTCTGAGCATTTTGACCATTAACAACCGAACCTAGGGGCGAAGCAGCACTCACCAAAAAAATAATAGAAAATAAAAAAAACAAAAATACTCCTGCTCTCGCTAAACGATCAATATAAAAAAAATAGTTTGAATAATTAAAAGTCATTCATATCACCAATAAAATCTAGTAAAGAGCACTTTAAAAATTATCTCTCTACTAAATACAAGAAATAATAGCATCCAATTCTCGAGTTGAAATCTGTTCATATCCTTCCGTACTAAGGTGATTAAAATCATTAGAAGAAACATACCAGTTATTTTGGGAGATTCTATATGTAGGAACAATATGGGCAAGGTCTACAGAGGCAGTTCGAGGCAGATTATCTGCTAATTGTTTTGCTTCAATACGATAAGCCCCTAAATGTACATCTCCTGGAACATCATGTGAAACCACAATAAGAAAGTATAGCTCATTAACATCCCAGCCATTCAAAATCCAAATTGATTCAATCCTGCTAACAATAGATTGAATATTATCTCCAAAAGCCTCTCGACTATTTCCAGGAACAATCCCTTGAGTATAACTTGGAGAAAGCTCATTACGATCATTCAAGCCAGAATTAATTCTAACAAGAACCTTCTTATTTTGTCCCTGCAATCGTCTAACTTCCTTAAAATATTGGCTAAGTGTTTCGTCATCCGCGCTATTTAACGCTTCAGCCATATCTCTCGCAGAATATCCTCCGCCATAATGAAGAGTGTTGAAAGAAAAACCATTTAACCTATCTAAATTTTCTGCTCTAGAATAAAGACCGAAGAAAGGCGCTTGCAAATTTGCCTCTCCTGCCCCAACATAACGAAATCCAAGAGAGTAATTACGAAGAGAGGCAGGCAAATCAAGAGAATAGTAATCAATAGACCCTTCCTCGCCTTGAGTGGAAACAATATTAGGGCTCCTTACTAACACAGAGTATCCAGGTTCATCTTTTCTCACAACAGGTCTAAAGCTTCCATTTCCTTCATCAAAAAGCCCATAAGTTAGATGAAATCGCAAAGGCGCACTAATATTCAAAGGAATATCTTTTTGTAAAGAAAGTCCTTGTAAAGAAAAACTCGAAATTTCTCCTTCTGGAAGATACATATATCGATTTGGACCCAAGGGAGTACTAGTAGTTCCAAGAGAAAGATAGCGATCAAATAAATAAGGAGCTCCAAAATAATTCCCCAACGGTCCACTAGAAGATCTACTATAATAATATCCAAGACCTGCACCATGCCCATTGTTTTCATTTTGAGTTATCAAACCAGTAGCATACATCGGAAAACGAGAAGAAAGTGCATATTGCCATCCATGATCCCATCCCGTTCCTCCAAATCCCTGATTGGAATCTCCAATACCTACAATATCAACCCTAGAGTCACCAAGAGCTAAAAAGAAAGGAGCAATATCTTCGCAATCATGAACTGCATTAAAATAATAGCTTTTATAAGTAGAATCTTCCAATGAAGCAAATCTATCCGAAGACAAAGAACTTACAAAAGCAGAACAAACTACAATAAAGCAGAGGCAAATAAAAAAAATTTTATTCATAATTCCCCCAGAAAATATCACTATAAAAACGTTCCGATTAAAAAAATTTAAATCTCCAAAACAACGCCTTTCTTACCTACATTTATAACACGAGTACCTTCAATAATCTCATCCATTCCAGCAGCCTCATGTATATGTCCATGAATTAAAAGATCCGGCTTAAATTTTTTTATTGCCTTCCTAATAGAATCGCTTCCCGAAATTCCAGAAAACTCTGATTTACTTCCTGCTGGATGCATATGAGTCACCATAACTTTCTTCTCAACACCTTTCAAGCCAGCATGTGCCTGCTCAAGAGTTTTCATCATCTCTCTTTCAGTCATGCGTGAAAATGGTCCGATATCCGCCCCCCCAGCGCCAAAAAAGCCAACTCTCTCATATTGTGCAGAATATCCGTGAATATTTTTCATCCCATAAAGTTCAGCAAGAAAATCCGCTGTAGCAAAAGAATCCCAATTTCCCGGAAGTAATAACACTTTTTTATTTTTATCTTTAAAAGGTTTAATTATATTTTTGCTCTCAACTAATCCAACAATATCTCCGCATAAGACAACAAGATCCACATTTTCCTTTTCTGCCCTTTCAGCTAATTTTTTAGCCGCCCTTGAATCTCCATGCAAATCAGATGCTGCTAATAGCTTAAATTTTTTCATAGCACATAAAGAGATTTTACTTTAAATAGATTCATATTTTGCTCTCAATTTTTTTAAAGCTCTAATCTTCATATAGTTAACTCCTGTTCTTAGCATCCCTTTCGATCTAGCCAGCTTTGTTTGAGTTATCAGAGTTTCACCAAAACCATAAAGAAATCTTATAACTTCGGCCTCTCTTTCCGTAATAGCACTAGGACTCTCAAGATCCTTCAAAATTAAATCTCCCAATTCTCTCCTTGAAACAATTCCATAAGGAGAAAATTCCCTATTCAATGCAAATTCATCAAGTCCCTCTGAAAAAGACTTATCTATTGAAAACCTTTTAATCAATTTCCTAACTTTAGGAGAAATCTTCATGCCTTTCTTGCCCTCCTTAGAAATTGCCCATTGCATATATTTTCTTATCCACCATCCTGCATAAGTCGTAAATCTTCTTTGATCTGGATCATAACTTCTAGTCGATTCAATTAATCCAAGATTTCCCTCTTCAATTAAATCTCCCAATTCTAGCCCAAATCCAAAATATTTCTTGGCTATATGTACAACAAGCCTCAAGTTAGCTTCAATTAATTTCTGTCTTGCTTCTTGATCCCCATAATCAGTAACTCTTCGCCCAAGCTCTCGCTCTTCATCCCTATTTAACAAAGGAAAATAAGAAATACTTTTAAGATAAGCTCCTAAATCCTCCCGCCTCTTTGACGAGCCATTCCGCATATATTGTATTTAAAATCAACTTTAAAAAACTACTCTCAAAATGCGCAGAGGATTAACTACTCTTCTAGATAACAAACCTCCAGAAAGATTTAAAAGTCTATAGATAACCGAATATATAAGTTAAATCATATATATCACACCACATGAAAGACAATTTTGACGTATTCTTCAGGCGCAAGCCAGCTTTGATGGTTGTAGCTCTAAAGAAATTATCAAAAGCCCGCTATGGAAGTATTCTTGCAAAAGAAGTTGACTGTACATATAGCCATGCCGTTAAAATCTTGCAGATGCTTGAAAAGCTCAATCTTGTGGTTTTCGAAAAGAAAGGCCGTATGAAACTAATAAAACTAACAAAGAAAGGCACTGAAGTCGCAGACCATATTGAAGCGATAAAGAATCTTATCTAATCTCAAAAAAGATCAAAAAGATCTTTCAGCCCATTTTCCAAGATTAAACGATGATTATTAGGCAATTCTTTGTAAGCCAACTCGTCAAAAACACACAAAATCTCTCGAGGAATTCCTTTTGATAATGGCATATATCTTAAGCGGACAATCCTATGATAAGTATTTTCAACAGACTCCCCAACATGAGCTTCTAAGTCCATCTTCCCAAGACACGTTTCAAGATTATTAAAAACACAATATGCCCCATTTTCTCCAATAATAATTCTATTATTCCTATTGCTCGCACAAGGTAAAGAATTTTTCTCTAACCAACACGAGAATATATCAGAAGGGTCTTTTTCAAAAGTTGTTCCGTTCAAGACAATAGCCCCTGGAAAATCTCCCTTTTCTAAAGGATTTTCATCTTCAACATTAATAACCTCGTTATATAGGGGCGAGCTAAAATATTTTTCTCCTATCAAGCAAGTTCTTTCTTCTGATTTCATTTTAAAAAATGACCCCGATGGGATTTGAACCCACGGCACCCACGTCACTCCAAAAATGTAAGAGCGTGGTACTCTAACCGGGCTGAGCTACGGGGCCATCAACAATCAAGCGTATATTCGTTTTTAAAGTTTAGCACATGAATATTTTTAAAGGGCAATAACTAAAATAAATTATGAATAAAAGAAGTGATTATCTTTTTCCTGAAGCTCTGCAAAAATATGCCTGAACAACCAATGGTTTATTCGGACAACCAATTTATGATGAAACTAAAGAACCCTCGAGTCAACATGAAGATCCAAATCAACTAACACTTAATAATAAAATAGAAACTGAACAAGAAAGATTATTCAAAATTTAACGATAAACTCTCCAAGTGTGTTCACACTTAGAACATTTGTAAAATTTCGTCTCTGACTCATCGCTTGATCTAGTTTGTAAAGTCCAGAAGAAAGCCTCTCCATGTTTACACTTAGGACATTTAATACTTACAATCGGATAAGTGCTAGATTCTTTTTCTTTTACAATAGCAATGCTTGCCGACTTTCCAAATTTTTCACTTGCCTGAATTTTCACATGACCCTTTGGCTTAAAACCGCATTTAGCACAAGAAGCCTTCTTATCAGAAATAACAATAACACTCCCACACTTAGGACAAAATTCCATAACTACTCTCTACTTTAAACATCTTTTTAAGCCTTTGCTCTTAAAAACTACCGTCATCATCACCAGGCAATGTATCCCGAGCTTCGGCATTAAGCTGGTCAATACGTGCAAGAAGAACGCTTGCTTTGTCGCGAATATCTTTCCGAGAAACCGATTTGAAAACCACATTTCCCTCTAAATAATTATTATAAACTCAGTCTATAAGAGAATTTGAACCATACTCATGAGATTCATACCAGCGAGTAAAAACGCGTTCAAGAATTGTCCTATCAGGATTTTCAGCATCATACCCTTCCCGACATACAATATCAACAAGAGCTTTCAGTTCGCTAAGGGAAGGATTATCACGAGGAAACATAGCTATATTCAAAGCATATCCTATAAAAACATTTAGTTGTAGAATCTAAATGTGATTGATACAAAGAAAAATAAAAAAGAAAAATAAAAAAGTTATATAGATAGATATGCCCTAAGTCTCGTCATAAGGTTTGGTTTTGCATTTGTAGGATTAAGATGTTTTTCTTTATACATCTCCCATTGTGCAGGAGTTAGTTCTGCATTTGTATTTTGCTCTTTGCGAAGTCTTGCAGTTTCTTCCTTTGACAAGTGTCTAAATTTTTCTATAAATGCATAAGGCGGAAAACGTCTCTCACGTATACAGCTCCTAAGCTCTTTACACCAGCCTGGATAAAAATCAGTAAAGAATTCATCTACTACTCTGTTATCTAGGCATTTTAACCTATTTTCTTCATCAGAAGTAGCCTTGTTTTCTAGTATATTATTTATAACGCGCAAAACAACTTGCTCGCTTCTGTCTTCTTCCCTTCCAGATTGAGAGAGTGAAACAATATAGCTAATATTTGGAAGATATGCCTCTTTAGGATTTGTCATTGAATAATGTTCCGCAGATGATAAACCATACTTTGTATGTCCAATATCGAGCGTTTGTCTTATATGCTCCCCCATATACTGAAGAGAGCGATACCTATGAATCAAAGGTTCCACTATCCTGGTTTTCCTATCATTTTGGTTTGTCATGTTTCTCATACCTCCTTTCATTTCTCCAGTGTTTTCACTGAGATTGAAGTCGGCTTGAGCCGTTCTGTTTTCTTGATTTGTGTTTGTCATTTTCTTTGTTACTCCTTTTGAGTTAATAATTAATAGGCAATGTTCTATATAATACTTTTTGCTGAAAATTAGGCTAAAAAGGTAAAGTTTATAAGCTAAATTACCTAAAAAGAATAATAATGATAAAATTAACATTAAAAGACAGGAAATTACTCTATGAACTAGACCTAAATAGTCGTCAAAGTGTGAATGAATTATCGCGTAAAATAGGCGTAAGTAAGACCGCCATCTCCTATAAAATAAACAAATTCGAGCAAGAAGGAATCATTCGCCACTTCCATACGATTGTTGATGCGGGCAAACTCGGTTACATAAGTTTCCGTCTCTATCTGACACTTGAAAATATCACTCCACAAAAAGAATTAGAAATAATTGAATTTCTCAAAAATAAAAAACAAGTAACTTGGCTTGTTTCTATCGAAGGAAATTACGACATTGGAGCCTTAATACTTGTCAAATCAGTAAGCGAGATGAATTTGATTTGGAAAGAACTTCTAGAAAAATTTAACGAATATATATCAAAACGTTTTCTCACTATAATGACTCGAGTTAATTATTACTCCAGAGCATTTATCCTGAATGAAAAAGAACGAAATACATTTGAGAATAATTTCATTACCGAACCAAAAGAATTACCTCTTGAAGAAAAAGAAATTGCTTTGCTTCAAGCAATAGCAACCAATCCAAGAAAATCAATTATAGAACTAGCCTCAGAAATAAAAACAACTCCAAAAACAGCAATACAAAAAATAAAATCGCTTGAAAAAAAAGGAGTGATTCTAGGCTATCGAACTGCTTTTGATTATAAAAAATTAGGATATAAATATGTTAAAGTCATGTTCAGGCTAAACCGAACAAACAACATTATAGAAAAAAGATTTCAAGACTACATCAAACAAAATCCATTTATAGTCTACAAAGACGAAGTTCTAGGCGGAGAAGATATAGAAATAGAACTTAACGTCAAAAACCAAGAACATCTAAGAGAAATTATGAAAGAAATAAAAGATAACTTCGGGCAAATAATTAAAGAAAATAAAACTCTCTGGTATTATAAAGAACACAAATATCTTTTTTTGCCCGTAATATGGCATTGATTAAATTAAAACACCAAAATAGGTTGAATGTGTTTTGAATCTTCAGCGCCTTAATTTTTCCTTGATAATTTTTCTTGTTCTTGAACTATATTTTTCCAAATAAGCAAATAATTTTTTCTTGTCTATTCTTCTCTTTATCTCTTTAAAAGTTTCTTCGTCAATCCTCTGATTAAAAACAACCATATCAATAAGAGTTTTTTCTAAATCAGAATAAGGAATATAAAAATTTCCTTCCTTCAAAAATTCAAAGCCGAAAAAATGTTTCTCATCAATCCTTCTAACAAGCACGTTAGAGTCCATTATTTTTCGTATACCTACTCTGACCTTTTTTGTTGTTAAAATAAGGGGAATAGTTTCCTGCTCCCATACTCCATAATGACTTAAGCTACTCTGTAGCCCCAAGTATGCCGGTGCAAAAGCAAATACTGAAAGTGAGCTTTCAGAAAATTTTGTATAAACTCCTTTTCCAACTTTTCTAATCGCTTTGCGTTTTAACAAATTAGAGACTAGTAGCTTAGCATAATTGCCTTTTTTCCTTTGATTGACAATTCGCTCAATTGATTTAAAATCAACTACTGGACTCTTGTCAAAAAGAGCTTCAACCTTTCTTAGATGTATTTGTTTTCCCATTTTCGTTTAATATATTCAATCATTTCTTTAGCAGAAGGAACGATTCCCTCAAGTAAAATTGCCTGTAAGTTTTCTTCGTCAATTGGTTTTTTATAAAGGCGAATTAAATTTTCAAGAACCTTTAATTTATGGAGATTTTCAACATTCTTTAAAAGAAAAAAGATATCCCATAAATCTCTTACTTTAAGTCTTTTTAGATAAGTCTCCGACTTCTCAGTTATAAATTGTTCAATAGTTAAACTATAAATAGAAATAAAATTTCCATCAGATAACTCAAAATCACAGATAACCCCAGATACTTTTTGAAATGTTGCCTCTAACCTCACAGAAACTCTTTCAAGTTCAAGCTCTGAATAAACACTTTGCTCTGAAATTTTTTGCTTCTTGATAATAAAACCCCGTCTCTTCAAGTTCTCAAATAAGACTTCAATTTTTTTTCTTTCTTTAGGCAGATAAAAATCCAAATCTTCAGAAAACCTTTTTCCATTGTAACATCGCCATATAGCTGTCCCGCCATGCAAAATTGCATCATTAAAAACTGAATAAACTTCCTTCATGATAATATCTTGAACATAAGCTATTTTTCGATGGACTTCTCGTTTCAATCTCGCTTGTAAAGGTACTTTTTCCATAATATATGATATCTACTAAAGTTATATGTTTATATATCTTTCGTTAAAAGCACTTTAGCGAGATATTTGCCATAAACATCTAGTAACAAAAAGTAAAATTACTCTTTAGACTTTTTCCAATAACCTTCGAATATTCGCTTATACGAATCTGCGGTTCATTGACTTGTAATAAGTATAGCTATTGGTGGATTGAAAGTGTATGTATCTATCAGGACTTTATCTTTGGAAATCCAAGTGTCTATGGGAAAGGTACCAAGAGGATAAAAACATATTTTTGCATGCGATCTCTTAATAACCGATTGCCTTTTTATCAGCAACAAGAATAACACTTCCACATTTAGGACAGAATTCCATAACACCTTACATTAAAAAAGAAGTTTTTAAGTCTTTGCCCGTTTCCAATCATCTCCATTTTCAAGCTCTCGTTTAATATCTCGTCCCAACATTTCAATCTGATCGATTTCCGCCATGAGCCTTAAAGCTTTCCTTCTTAAATCATCTCGAGAAACAGGCAGAAAAACAGGATTTCCTGAAATAAATTCATCATGCAGTCTATCAACTAAATTATTACTTCCATAAGTGGCTATTTTATATCATTGATTAAAGGTAGCCTGAATAATATCCTTATCCGGACTATTATAATCATATCCATTAATCTGAAGCTGATCAATAAATCGCGTAAGACCACAAATCGGCTCAGGCATCTTAGAAAAACCCATAAAAATTATAGCAAAAGAAACTATAAATATCTACTGACAAAATCCTCTCTGCTCTTCATCTTTAAATCCTTCAAAGAAAATAAGTTTCACCCATCCAAGCGCCGGAACGCGACCAACAGCCCTACCTAAAACTTGCTCTTCATTAATATCCGTTTCTGCAGATAATTGTCCAGGGTTATGATCTCCCTTAGTTCCAATATTATCAAGCTCAACAACTCTATGTATAAGCGGATATTTATAATTAGAATTGAAAATAATTACATCTCCCAATTCTATATCATCAACACCCCAAACAAAAACAATATCTCCTTTATTCAACCCATTCAAAAAGCTAAAACTCTCAAAAGTTTGCTTATCAATCTCATATTGCTCGTAAAGAACCCCATTTTGCTCCCACCATTTATCAAATCCATATTCATGATACATAGAACAAGATTCAACCACCACAAGCGGCAAAGGCGCACCGCTAATTAAAGTCAAAACAGGAAAAAATACAAATTTAATAAAAAGAAAAACAAGCACCAAAGAGACTAACCAAGACTGCCATGTATCTTCCTTCAAAAAAACCCACCCTTTTTTAACACTACTCTTAAAACTCATTAGCGATATAAATCAAGAAGCTTTTTAAATCATATGAATCTTAGCAAAATATGACTGAAAAAGAACTTAAACTTCCTTGGGAAGAAGAAAAAGCAAAATATCGCTGGGATAATACTAAATACAAAGAAGTAAGAAGCAATAATGGAGAAATCATTCACGTTCTAATCGGCATAGAAAGGCTTGTTAAAGAAGCTTGGGAACCGTATCCCTCAATAATTCGTCATGGCTCTAAAGAAAAAGTGGAATATACTGGAGCAATTATAGTAAGAGATAATAATGTTCTATTAATAAAATCTCCAAATAGTCTTCCAGATAATTTATTATATGAAAATGCAAAGAGCGCCAACATTCTCGTAGAAGAACGCAATTGATTTCGATTTCACGAAACATTTAAATACCTCCGTATATCCCATAAGGTATACACAGGAAACATATACTATGACAGATATATTCGAACAGACAGTTTTATGCAAGGATTGTCATAAAAAGATGGAACAAACAATAGTTCAAAAGAACGGCTTTGAGCTTCGCGCTTTGGTCTGTCCTCAATGCTCACAAAAGATAATCCACCCCGCGGACGTAAATAATTTTGAACATTATAACAATCTAAAAGGAAAGACCTACAACGTCAAGCTTCGTGTGATAGGCAATGGTCACGCTATCAGCATCCCTAAAGAGATAGTTGATTTTATACAACAGCAAGAAAAAATGATGAATGACATGGTCAAGTTGTGCTTTGAAGACATGCATAGATTAAGATTAGACTTTGGAGGGGAAGATGACGATAACTGAGTTCAAGCTGAAAGTTCTTGAAGCATTACAAGATGACGCATATAAAGGCGTAGCCAGAATTGACACAGATGTAATGAAAGAACTAGGGCTAAAAAGAGGAGATATAGTTTCGATAAAAGGTGAAAGAGAAACAGTTGCAGTTGTAGATCGCTCATATCCTGCAGACGTAGGGGAAGGAATAATAAGAATTGACGGACTAATAAGAAAAAATGCAAAAACAAGTATAGGCGAGTTAGTAGTAATAAAGAAAGCACAAATAAAGCCTGCAAAGAAAGTCGTAATAGCTCCCGCTCAACAAGGAATAATGATTCAAGCAGACCCTGAAATATTCCGTAATGGTCTTCTAGGAAGAGCAGTAATAAAAGGCGATGTCATCTCTTTAGGTGGCGCACAAAGGAGAAGAGATTTAATGAGCGATATGCCTGATATTTTCGGCGATATTAATGAGCTATTTGGCGTAAATTTCGGCTTTTCAGGATTCCATAAAGTAAGATTTGTCGTTGCCTCAACAACCCCAAATCAGCCAGTAATAATAACTGAAGAAACCGAAGTAACTCTTAATTCTAAAGCAGTAGACATTGCCGAAGACAGCGGAATTCCAGAAGTAACCTATGAAGATGTCGGCGGTTTAACAGATGAAATTAAAAAAGTTCGTGAGATGGTCGAACTCCCTCTAAAACATCCAGAAGTATTCGATAGACTTGGGATAGATCCACCAAAAGGAGTTTTATTACATGGTCCACCAGGCACTGGTAAAACGCTACTAGCGAAAGCAGTCGCTCATGAAACTGAAGCAAATTTCATTCTTCTAAATGGTCCAGAAATAATGTCTAAGTTTTACGGCGAATCAGAGAAAAAAATCAGAGACATATTTGAAGAAGCAAAAAAGAACGCGCCCTCAATTATATTCATAGATGAAATTGATGCAATCGCTCCAAAAAGAGAAGAAGTTCAAGGTGAAGTAGAACGTCGCGTCGTATCGCAATTACTAACAATGATGGATGGTCTTAACTCGCGAGGTAGAGTAGTAGTTATAGGCGCAACTAACAGACCAAATTCTCTAGATCCCGCACTAAGACGCCCTGGCCGCTTCGATAGAGAACTTGAGATCTCCGTGCCAGATAAAAAAGGTCGTCTAAATATTTTGAAAATTCACACAAGAAATATGCCATTAAAGAAAGATGTCAAGCTTGAAACTCTTGCAGCAAAAACACATGGATTTGTCGGCGCAGATCTTTCTTCGTTAGCAAAAGAAGCAGCAATGAATATTCTCCGTAAACTCTTGCCGGAATTCAAAATGGACGAAGACCAAATTATTCCAAAAGAAGTTCTTGATAAGATAATAATTTCTCAAGAAGACTTTGATGAAGCGCTCAAAGTAGTCCGCCCTAGCGCAATGCGAGAAGTTCTAGTAGAAACTCCAAATGTTGGCTGGGAAGATGTCGGCGGTTTAGAGAGCACAAAGCAATCTCTAAAAGAAGCAGTAGAATGGCCAATCAAACACAAAGAAGACTTCGAAAGAATGGGAATAAGACCTCCAAGAGGAATTCTACTTTATGGCCCTCCAGGCACGGGTAAGACGCTACTAGCGAAAGCTGTCGCTAAAGAATCAGAAGCAAATTTCATCTCTGTAAAAGGCCCATCATTATTATCTATGTGGGTTGGCAAGTCGGAAGAAGGAGTAAGAAAAATATTTGAGCGAGCTCGTCAAGTTGCTCCATGCATAGTCTTCTTCGACGAAATAGATGCGCTTGCCGCTCGTCGTGGGATGGAAATGGGAACTAAAGTTACAGAGCGAGTTCTAAACCAACTACTAGCAGAAATAGACGGACTTGAAGGTCTAAAAGACGTAGTAGTTATAGGCGCAACAAATCGTCCAGACATGCTTGATGCTGCAATCTTGCGTCCTGGTCGCTTTGACCGAGTTCTATTAGTAGACGTTCCAGACGAAGAAAGCAGAAAAAAAATCTTTAGCATTCATTCTGAAGGCGTTCCGTTAGATAAAAATGTTCGAGTTGACGAGCTAGTAAGAAAGACTGAAGGTTTCGTCGGTGCAGACATTGAAGCCCTAGTGAGAGAAGCGGCAATTGGTGCACTAAGAAAAAACATGCAAGCCACAACAGTCACAATGTCCGACTTTGAAGAAGCAATGCATAAAGTTAAACCTTCGGTATCTGAAGAAACGGCCAAGAGATACAAAAAGATTGAAGAACTATACATAAAAAACGCAAAAGCCGGCGTTGATATGGCTGGCCCTATGTATGCCGGATAATTCAAAGCAAATAGCTTTGTATAGAAGTGAAGTTATTGAAAAATTCATCAACATTGAAAAGATAATGAATTTAATTATATCGCAACATTATTGTGACGTACTCCTTGCCCTAAAGGGCAAGGCTTCTTGAATGATGCTCATCTTGA
>JBBSYE010000001.1:0-130115 GCA_038045385.1 Nanobdellota archaeon | reverse complement strand
TACCGCAATTCATTCATTGGCTTGAAAGCCAAGGATTTCTTGCGGAATGATTAATGAAAGAAAGGCAGTTAGGGCTATTTTATTTAATAATAATAAGGAAGTTGCTGTGATGAATGTAGCTGAAAATAATTATCACAAAATTCCAGGCGGGGGAGTTGAGGATGGAGAGGACTTGCAAATGGCTTTAATTAGAGAAATAAAAGAAGAAGCCGGAGCAACAGCAAGAGTTATTACAGAACTTGGGAGAATTATTGAAAAAAGGACGAAATACTCTTTTAAACAAGAATCTTTTTGTTTTATTGCAGAAGCTTTAACAATAAGTGTGCCCGAATTTACAGATGATGAAAAAAAGGCAGGATTTTCCATATCTTGGATGCCCTTAGAAAAAGCGATAAATTTATTTGAAAAAGAGAGACCCGAAGAATATTCTGCAAAGTTTATGCACTTTAGAGACTTATGTTTTTTAATGGAAGCAAAAAAGTCAGATAAGTTTGTATAGGCTTTTAAAATACTTGAGACTCATCTAACTCCCGCTACTTTATTTTTTTAATTAGAATTTTCATCTTGGTTTTTTGCATACTCTCCGTCAATTCTGGTTTCTTCTGCTCGCCCAGCAGAAGTTTCAGCTCTTCTTATCTTTCTACCAATATCTTCTATTTTATCTTTTGTTATAATTAACATATCAAAACCCATTCCAACGGTAGGTTCTTTTGAAGAAGCTGTTTCAATGGTTCCCCGAACTATTTTGCGAGCATCAGGAATTGAAATACGATTCCTGTCTATTTCTTCGCTTCTAATTAATTTTTCTATATACTCTTGAGCGTCTTTTTCGCCACTTCCCAAACAAATGTAATTAAAATCGTTATTTTGAGGTATTCCCTTTAGTACTCCGAATTGATTTATGTGATATAGTGCAAGCTTTGGTTTTTTTACTGCGAGAAGAAAGGTGGATGTGTCTTCTTCACTTATCCCTTCTCTTTGCGTCATGCGGGCATTTAGTTCATTAATATCAATATATCTTCCTTTTTCTATTGCTTCCATAATTTTCTTTAAGCTCTCTTCTGGTGGTGCTTTTACAAGTGCACGGCAAAATGCAAGAGTCTCTCTGTATTCGGTTCCATAACAGGCTAAGGCCCAGGATCCATTAAAGTAAATTTTAGTTGCTTGCTTTTTAGAAATTATATTATCCTCCTCATCAACTATACTTAATTGACGATCGGCTCCCAGCACTATGCCCTCTAGTCCGTGTTCTGCATGAATTCCTACAAGTAAAGTCATAAATTAAGCCATTTTCCTGGGTTTTTAAAATTATCATATCTTTAAGGTATGTTTTAAAAACAAGGTTTATTCAAAGGGTTATGCTATTAATAGGAATAGATGATGCTGGACGCGGTCCGTTGATTGGACCGATGATTCTTGCAGGTGTGCTGATAGAAGCTAAAGATGAAGATGAGTTAAAAGAAATTGGTGCGAGAGACTCAAAGTTGCTTGCACATTCTGAAAGAATTAGAATTGAAAAGTTGATTAAAGATAAAGTTTTGGACTCAAAAATAGTTATTGCTAGCCCGGATGAAATTGATTCTTTTGTTTTTGGTAGAGAAAATTTGAATACCCTTGAGGCAAAGAAGATGGCCGAAGTTATTAATTCGCTGAATAAGGGAAAAGAAAAAACTAAAGTTCTTGTTGATTGCCCTTCAATTAATATTGAATCTTGGCGCAAAAAACTTTTGAGTTTTATTGATAATCTTGAAAATTTAGAGGTTGTTTGCGAGCATAAAGCGGACTTTAATCATCCTGTTGTATCTGCGGCTTCTATTTTGGCGAAAGTAAGACGAGAAGAAGAGGTTGATAAATTGAAGAAGGAGTATGGAGAAATTGGTTCTGGATATCCTTCTGATCCGACAACGCAGGAATTTTTGAGGGAGAGAGGAAAGGAGCTTGAGAATTCTGGTATATTCCGTAAGTCTTGGAGCACTTGGCAGACTCTTTTCGGTAAGGTGGATAGAAAAGCTAAAGGAGTTCAGAAAAAGCTGTTCTAGAGAGCATCAAATAGCTTTGAAGAAGCGTATTTATCCATTCCATCTCTATCGACTAAAAAGAAGTGTAAATGTCCACATTCTCCATTGCCATAACTTCCAGAAATTAATGCACTACCATCTTGAAAATAAATGGCCCTAATAATTTCAGGGTTTTCTTGATTGGTTTGTATTATCCTCTCACTGATTATTGTCTTCCCAATTAAATCTCTTGCTGTGAATTCACTCTCGTGAAAATCTGAATTTATACGTTCTCCTCTTCTCGAATTAAATAAGTTTCTTAGAAAAACATCTGAAAGTTCTGATGGAGGCATAGATTTAGAGGAGGGACATCTTTAAATAATTATTCTCCGAGTAGTTTTGTGGTTTACATAAAAAAGCTGGTGATGCAGGGCTTTAAGTCATTTGCGCAGAAGACAGAGATTATTTTTGATAAGGGAATAAATGTTATTATTGGGCCGAATGGAAGTGGGAAGTCATGTTCATATGATACTATAGTAACTCTTGCAGATGGAACTGAAAGAGAGATTGGGAATTTGATTGAGAAACAGATAGCAAAGGCAACAGAAGTCAAGAACATTGATGATGGGGTATATGTCGACGGAGATAATTCTATAGAAATTATTTCTCTCAATAAAATAACTATGAAATCTGAGAAAAAGAAGATTTCTAAATTTATTAAGAGAGAAGGAGATGATTTGTATAGGATAAGGACGAGAAGTGGACGAGAATTGAAGGCGACAAAATGTCACCCGATTATGTCATTCGTTGATGGAAAGGTAGAAAGCAAGATAATTAGCGATCTGGATGTTGGAGGTTTTGTGGCAGTTCCGCGGATAATTGAAATTGATTCAAATAAGCACGATCCAGAATTTGCGCGTTTAATGGGTTATATTATTGGCGATGGATATATTGCTAATGATCGTATCGAATTTGTTAATCAAGACCCTGAGATATTAGAAGATTATGAACGATTGATTGGTGAGCGAGTGTCTTGGGGAATTAGAAAAAGGTCTAACGTGAATGCGACACGCGTATACTCCAGAGATAAAGCTTTTTACGCTAAGATACGAGAGTTATACGGAAAAGATACAAAGACAATAACAAGTAGCTCTAAATGTATTCCTAATTACTTCTTGGGACTTGATAATGAAAGTGTTGCTAATTTGCTTGCTGGCCTTTTTGATACAGACGGGAGTGTTAGAAAAAATATAGGAACAATTGAATATTGCACTAAAAATAAGCAGCTTGCTCGACAGGTTCAATCGCTATTGCTACGTTTTGGCATTCTTTCTAAAATTAAAAGAAGAATGAATTGTGCTACTAATACGGAGAATAAAACGAAACATGAGTATTTTTATCTGTATATTTATGGGGCTGAGAATATACGATCATTTTACGAGAGCATTCCTTTGCGTGTAACTCATAAAAAAGATAATTTAAGACGCATTGTAGAAAAAAGACAGATTGCAAACAATAATGTTGATTTGCTACCACAAGAAATCAACTTAAAGGTAAAAGAGCTTGTTCGGTTACTTGGAATTAAAGTCAAACCATTAAAAAAAGAATATCCTTTGCTCTCGGCTTATTGCGATAATGTATGCGCGCCTTCTCGCCAGGGCATCAAAAGAGTTCTCGAAATTTGCAATCAGAAATTTGCGCTTCTCCATGAAAAATATCATTCTTTAGGGTTAGAACAACATAATTTGATAGAATTTATGGACATGCTCAACCTTTCTGCTCCGCAAACATCAATGGCCATCGGTCTCAATAAGGAAATTATACGTAATGTATGGGCTACTGGAAAATATACTGCTCGTACTGAAAACGTGCAATTACTAAAGAGCTACGTGGTAAAATCTTTCCTTACAAGAATTCAAAAAATAAGTGAAATACTAACTCTCTTGCACAATCTTTCCCATTCTGATATTCTGTGGGATGAAATCGTTTCTATTGAGAAGCTCGACAAGCCAGCATTTGTCTATGACCTTACTATTGAAGGAAATCACAATTTTGTCGCTAATTCTATTTTTGCTCATAATTCTAACATATCCGATGCATTATGTTTTGTCCTCGGGAGAATATCAAGCAAATCTATGCGTGCATCTAAAACAAGGAATTTACTTTTCATGGGCACGAAGTATGTTAAGCCATCACATGAGGCTCATGTTGAGATTGTTTTTGATAATAGTGATAGAGTTTTTGCTATGGAGAGAGATGAAGTTTCTATTGCTAGATCGGTGAGGAATAATGGGTTGAGTGTGTATAAAATAAATGGAGAGACTAAGACTAGAGGTGAAGTACTTGAGGCGCTCGCTCAAGCGGGGATTGACCCACATGGCTTTAACTTGATATTACAGGGGCAGATTCAGGCGATTGTTAAAATGCATCCTGAAGAGAGAAGAGAGGTTCTTGAGGAAGTTGCGGGGATTGCGGTATATGAATCGCGAAAGGAAAAGTCTTTACATGAACTTGGAAGAACTGATGATAGGCTGAAAGAGATAAATGCAATTTTAAGAGAGAGAACTGCTTTTTTGAGGAATTTAGAAAATGAAAGAGCTCAGGCTTTAAAGTTTAAAGAGCTGGAACTTACGATTAAGAGATGTAAGGCTTCGCTTCTCACTAGAAGAATAAATGATAAAATTAAAGAGATTACCGCCTTGGGAAAATCAATTCAAGAGCAGGGAGAGAAAAAGGAGAAGATGAGGGATAGTATTCAAAATATTCAGGGAGAGATTGACGAAATTAATTCTAGAATTGGTGAGATTAACAAACATATTCAGAGAGCTACTGGAATTGAGCAGGAGACGCTAAGAAATCAGATTGCTAATTTAAGAGCGGAGCTTGAGGGAGCAAAAGTAAGGAGAGAGAATTATATCAATAAGAGAGAGGAAATTCAGAGGAGAATAGAAGAGATTCAGAAAAATATTCCTGAATTTGAGAAAGAAATAAAGCGATTGAAGATTGAGACGCCAATTCTTGTGAAAAAGAGAGAAGAGCTTGCTAAAAAGAAAGATGAGCTTGAGAAGATAGAAGAGGAGAGGAGGAGAATTTACGCTGTAAAGACTGAATTGAATTCTTTAAGAGAGAGAATTAAGGATAGACAAATTACGCTGGCTAAAAATGCTCACGACTCTAGTGCGATTTTGAAGCAGATTGAGGACTATACTATTTCTTTGAGTTATGATAATGTTGAATCTTGCAGGGCTAATTTGAAAAGAATTGAAGGACAGATAGTTGAGCAAAAACAGATACTTTTGAATTTTAATAAGGAGGAGATTGAGCTTACTCGAATAGTTTCTTCCTTTGAAAGTGAGATAAGGTCTTCTGATAGGGTTAAAGAACAGATAAAGAAGATTGATATTTGTCCTTTATGTAAGAATAAAATGACTGAAGAGCATGTTTCTCATGTTCTAAGAGATGCAAATCAGACTCTTGAAAATGCTCGGAAAAAGATTGAGGAGTCTCAACATAAAATCGAGGTTATTATTGAAAAAAGACATGAGAAGAATGCTTTAGTTGGAGAATTTGAGAAAGAGCAGTATAAGCTTGAGCGGGAACTGACACAGCATTTGATAATAAAAGATAAGCATGAGCAGCTGAAGAAGATTGTTGCTCATGAGTCTCAAATAAAAAGGGAGATTGTGGGACTTGAAGAGCAAAGGTCCAAGTTAGAACAGAGAGCTTCTGATTTGAATAGAATTGAGGAGCTTTATGGGACTAAAATGATTGAAATTGAGGAAGCTTCTTCAATGACTGCTGATGACGTCGATAGAATTGCTATAATGAAAGAGAGAGAGCTTGAGAAAATGAAAGAGATTATTAAACATGCTAAGAGAGATTATGATTCTATGCAGGCTGAAATTAACGACATAGAGTTAAAGATGAAAGAGAGAATTAATCTTCTAGCTGAAAAAGAGGCTAGCGAGAATGCTATGAATGAGCAGTTCAAGAAGCTTTTCAAGGAAAGAGATGAATTGCAACATAAAACTCAGGAAGGAAATTATGAGCTGACTACTAGGCAAAGTGAATGGAGACAGATTGAGGAGCAGATAAATTACATAAAAGTTGGAGATGCTAAATTAAGAGCGGAGAAGGAAGCGGTTGAGATGGAGATGATTGAATTCCAAGGAATTGAACTGGTAAATGCCTCTCCTGCTCAAATAGAAGAAAGACTTAGTAAATCACAGGAAACGATAAAGACTATTGGCTCGATTAACATGAGAGCTTTAGAGATTTATGATGAGATAAGAAAGGAATATGAGAGAGTGCAAGAGAAAGTTAATACTCTGCAGAAAGAAAAGGAAGATATAATGTCTATTATATCAGAGATTGATGCTAAGAAAAAGAAAACTTTCATGAGAACTTTCCATGGGATAAATGAGAAATTTACTAGTAATTTCTCAAGGTTATCTAGCAAAGGACAGGCATTTTTGCAGATTGAAAATGAAGAAAGTATTTTTGAAGGAGGAGTTAACATTGTGATTAGGCTTGGTAAAGGAAAATTCTTTGACGTTACTTCTCTTTCTGGAGGCGAGCAAACTTTGATTGCGCTATCCCTTTTGTTTGCTATTCAAGAGTTCAAGCCTTATCATTTCTATGTTTTTGATGAGATTGATGCTGCGCTTGATAAGAGAAATTCTGAAAGATTATCTGCGTTGTTAATGCAGTATATGAAGTCTGGACAATATATTACTATTACGCATAATGATGCTTTAATTATGGATGCTAATTTGCTTTATGGAGTAAGTATGCATGATGGTGTTTCTAAGGTTTTGAGTTTGAAGGTTAGTTAGTTATTTAAATAAAGGAAATTTTTTCTTATATGGAACACTTTCCTTTGGTTGATAGATTACATACTGATGTTCTTGAAGAAAAATACGGGCCGATAAAAGCGAAAGTTCTGAAACATTCTAAAGAATTGCGCGAGGCGCATTTGGTAGACAACATGGGAGTTTCAAGAACATATTCCCTTACCTTCTTTCCGAATAAAAAGGAAACTCGCATTGCTAATGTTGAAAAAGAGATATCTAAAGGTTTTCCAATAGGCAAGGCATTTAGGAAACATGGTTATGCTATACGTAAAAATGTCGTTGAAGTTTTTATCTTTAAGCTTACATCAAAACTGAAAAAAGAATTTAAGACGACTGAGAAGAATGCTAAGGCGCGAATTTCTGAGTTCTATGCTAAGAAAAGAGGGGACGAGCCGGTCGTTTATGGATTGGTGTTGGAGATTTATTCCCCTGACTTTAGGCCTGCAGTGATAAATGCAGTAGATAAAATTCAAGACAATGCATTTACTGAAGCATTACTTAATAATGGATTTTCAAAAGAGGAAATTTGGCAACGTATTGGTAATGAGAACTATTGGGGCGATGTTAAGGCTAGATATATGAAAGCTAAGAAAGAGAGTCGGGCTGTTGAATCTATTTTTAAGAAAAAGATAATGAATTATATTAATAATTAAATTAACGTATTCCTCTTAATCTGAAAGGCTCATGAATGCCTCTGCCAAAGTCTATTATTGAGTCATCTTGAAGCCTTGAGAGCCAGCCTTGTCTTGCGAAGGTTTTTGATTGAGAATTGATATAATCTCGATTTACTATATAGAATGTAATATCTTTTATTCCGTTATTATAAAGAAATTCGCCATACTGCTTTGCTAATTTTTCTCCAAATGAGACTGCCATAACTTCTTCTGAACTTAACATTAAGGTTGGGATTTTTATGGGGTTCTCTGGAAGAGTAATTGACTCTTCAATGGCTTTTTCAATATTTTGACTTGAGGGATAAAATTCGCTCCCCGCTCCTAATCCATGAGCTTGAGTTGCCTCTCTTGCTGACAAAGTAATTGGAGAGATTCTAACTAACCTTGATTTTTCTTTAGGGATATAGATTATTCCCTCCCTTATGTAATTTCCATTTGTTGAAATAACGTGATTAGGGCTTTCTTGGATGCGTAGACGAGCATTTTCTTCAAGATTTATTATTTGATATCATTCGTTAGTTAATTCGCTAAGACCTTCGTCGAATGGTGCATAGATACTAGAAGATTCAATTTCTGAATTTGCTTTAGAGATATCTATTGTTAAAGCCATTTTAGTTAATTTTCACCTAGATAAATAGAGCGGATTGCGCCTTCAATGTAATCTATCTTTATTCCTTTTCTTTCTGCAACTCTTTCTAATACTTGATAGGCAAGACCTTTATGATTCATAGTTATTCCTAATAGGACCATTATTGCATCACTATCTTTTATTAGCGGTTTAAAATATCTTGCATAGGATTTTATTGATTTGGTTATTGGTGAGTCATGTTCTACGCTTGGTAGAGCTTCACTCCTTGCGGTTACTATCTTGTCAAGTTCAAATTTTAATTCTTTAGAAATTTCCTCTACCTCGAGTCCGATATGCTCAAAAAACCCCTCAATGCCGTTTCTTTTCCTTTGATTTTTATTGATTATTATTGCGCCTAGAAGACAATCGGAGCGGACAGTTTCTGCCCCATATGCTCGTGCTATCTTTATAGCTTGGGCATCAATATATTGGAAATTCATTTTATTTTTTCGGAAAAGAAACTAAAGCAAAAATAAAAAAAATAATTATGCTGATTAGTAGTAGCTTTCGCCGAATTCTTCTTTAGATGGTCTTCGTGTTAGTAACACAATCAGGACGATTACAAGGACTACAAAGATAATAGCTAGTACAACACTCACTAGGATTGTTGCATTAACGCTACCTGTAGCTCTTCCTTCTGCTCTTGCTGTGTAATTTTCTCGCTTGACAAGCTCGCCGTTTGACGTTATGTCAACAGAGAAATCGTATGTTCCTGCTTTTGAGGCAGTTACATCGAAAACTACGGTCTTGCTTGAACCTGCGGATACAGCGACAGCAGAATCTTCCAAATCAACACTCAAGCCTTCTGGAGTGTCAAATGAAAGCTCGTATACCTGAATTGTATCGCCTGCGTTCACTAGAGTGATTGAGTAGCTCTTAGCTTCTCCAACTCCAAAAGATTTACTTCTGGATGAAGAAACAGCAGAACTGCCTGCGCTTGAGCTTGTTACAACGACTTTCTTTGCAACTCTTGTGACTGAATCTGTATTAGAGGCTTCAATCTCAATGTTGTAAACTCCAGCAGGAGTGTCAGAAGGGATATTCAAGAATAGTCGTCTTTCAACGGCATCTTCCTTATCAGGGTTTGCCTGATCTTCAGGTGATAAATCACCGAAGTATCCTGCTGTGCTTATTCCCAATTCTGGGATTCTAACTCGTACATATGTGTCTTCTGCAAAATGTCTTCCTCTGTTCTTTAGAACGATGTCTAAAGCCAAAGCTTTTCCGGCCATTACTTGGTCGGCATTACTTACAGACAACACTTGTACTTCGTAAGAAGCACGCTGAACTTCTAGCTGAATCAATTGCGGGGTAACTTGTCTGGAGTTGCTCTCTACTGTTATTTCGAGGGCATAGCGTTCGTTCGGATCAATGTCATATGGCATCTTTATATTCAAAAGTCTGCTATATGTTCCATTTGCAATCACGTCAAATCGCTCGGTTACTTCAGATAAGCTGTTCTCGCCAAGGAGTCGTGCAACCACTCGCACATCACTTTCGTCGCTAACAGCATTGAAGATAACTCTAACTGGAATTGTTTCGCCGGCAAAAACGCCTGCGGTTCCGCTAAAGCTTTCAACGCCATTAACTGTAACGCTTCTTATATCGGCAAATGCGCTTACATTAGCAGCAGCAATTGCTACAACTGCAATAAGTGCAATCAACGACACGAAAAGTTTTGATACGTTCATGGTTTTGTTTTAAGTTTAATTAATAATCTACAATTTAGGGCGTATATAAACTTTATGGTAGCTACACTTCGATGCCTTTCTTAAGTAGCAAAAAGTATAAATAGTTCCACTTGGGTATACTCGAATGAGCGTTACGACTATCAAAATATCTCATAGTACCAAAGAGAGGATTGATAAGCTGAAAAAATATAGAAGAGAGACTTATGATGAGGTTATGCATAGGCTTTTGGAAATTCTTAACTTATGTAAGTCAAATCCTGATGCCGCTAGAGGGAAGTTAATGGCTATTGATAAGGTGAGAAAGGAAGAATTTAACTGATTTTTTTGTAAATCTTGAGACCTTCTTGAGAATCTTGAATCATTGTTGGAGATTCATTGATTATTGTTATTGATTTGTCTTTGGGTAGCTCTTTTAGCAAAGAATTCCATTCTTCTTTTGTTGTTGTCTTGTGGCTTTTTTCGCCTTTATCTCCGTAGATTATTCCGGAAAAATGGACGTGCCACTCTTTTTGGGGAAATAGTGCTTTGACTTTGCTATAATCAACGCTTTTATCTCTTGCGAGAATATGTGCAAAGTCTATGCAGAAAGAGCAACCTGTGTCTCTGACTAGGCGAGATACTTCTTCTACGCTGCCGAAAACATTAACTTTGCCCATTGTTTCTGGAGCTAGCTTGATTGACCAGTTGTTCTTTTTTATTTCTTTTAGAATTTCTGCTATGCGGTTTTTGACATTGAGGTAAGTCTGTTCTTTATCATCGCTATAATAACCTGGGTGAATAACTAGAGTTTTTGCGCCTAGCCAATGGCCTACTTTGCAGGCTTCTAGAATGCGTTGCTTTGTAGATTCTGCTTTCTCTTGCTCTTTAGCATTGAGATTGATAAAATATGAGCCATGAATGCTTAGGCTGATGCCCAACTCACGGGCCTTGGCCCCGATTGCTTGCGCATCTGTTTGAGATTTTATGTATGCACTGTAAGTGAAGGCTATCTCGCATGCCCTAAATCCTAGTTTATGATATTGTTCTAGTTGCCCTATTGCAGTTTTAACAGGACCTAGTCCTGCCGGACCAAATGAAATCATGCTATCTTGAAAGGTTTTATATATTAAACCTTATCGGAATTTAAATGAAAGCGCAATCTAGAATAAAAACTCAGCCAAGAAGCGAGCCAAAAAAGCCGAAGCCTAAGATAGAGCGCATAAGATTGGATAGGAGAATAGAAGCGGACTTGAATGATTTTTTCTTTTTTAAAGGGAATCCTTTTTTTGACTTTTCTAGAAAGCTTAAGCCTCATGAGTCTTTTTTATTCGATAGAGAGGCGATAGGCACATTTATGGAATTTAAGCCCGAACAAGAGCAAGAATATTATCTTGATTCCTTGAGACACGCGGGAGAAAGGCTGACTGAACAGGGTAAAGATAGGGAAATTTTAGGATATGAAGTTATTCCTATAAAAAATTATTTTACTATTTTAG
Organism: Nanobdellota archaeon; assembly: GCA_038045385.1. Classification (GTDB taxonomy): domain Archaea; phylum Nanobdellota; class Nanobdellia; order Pacearchaeales; family GW2011-AR1; genus JBBSZK01. The sequence continues at coordinate 118,797 of JBBSYE010000001.1, read as the reverse complement.
GCGAGCCACGTTATCCGCAATACTCTTCTTCGGGTTATTTGATTTTTGCTTATGTTGCTGAATAAATATAATTTAAAATCCATTTAAATTAGTTGCTATCTCGCCCAAATTATCTAGAATGTATTGATGGATTTTCTTTATTATTAAGCCTTGAAGATCTTCTTTCAATTGCCCATGGCAACGAGCCATATCTTTTTCTGGGAAGGCTAATGTTCCTTTAGGATATAGACAATTCATTGAGCTACCTTCGTAATTTCTTAGTTCTAAATCACCTTCTTTTGCTTGAAGTAAAGTTACTTTTATTAGACATTGGTTTGCTCTTTTCCCTTGAATTTCATAACCCCATGATGCTTGAGGTTCTTCATGCACATAAGAGGCTAGAGAACAGCGAACCATTTCCTTTTGGAAACATGAGAGAGAATTGCATGCTGTGTAACTTAGAGTAAAATGAAGTGCAAGAGAAAGAACGATTACTAAAACAAGTATGAAGGTTACAAGACCAGCACTCTCTTTCATGAGATATTATGATTATTTGGATATATAAATTATGGGTTCAGTTTGATTTGCGATAGTTTTTAAAATGATAATTCAATGATTTTTATGGCTAGAGAGATATTTTTTCTTGATTGGAATGTTGATTTGCTATTTGGATTTGAGAATAGAGTATTATCTGAGGGTATTGAATCAATAAGGAAAGGAATTGCTTTAGGAGATAAAATACCTCCGGTAATTGTTGAGACTTATTATAACCCCATTCTTCAGGAATTTGAAAATATAACTGGGATTGTTGATTGCACTGGTGCGCCAGACATAGATTTTGATAAATCTAGAATTTATAGGCTTAGTGATTCTGTTATTCATCCTAAGACTTTGGTTCTTGATGGGGGCCATCATAGGGCCGTTGCCCATTATCTTGAGCGTAAGCCATTGCCTTGTAGATGGCCAAATGATGACGATAAAAGAGGAGTTACTTTAGGCACTTATAATCCGTTTATTTGGAAATTTATTCATGAAATACCTATTATAGAAGGCGTTCTTATTGGAAAAGAGCTATTAGAGTTTGATCATAGAAAAGTAGTGCATGGATTTTATAGATAAATTAAAGACTAACCAGATGTATGGAAGTTTGAACTGAAGCGAAGTTTGTTGCTCCAAGATATTTTATGCCTTTTTCTTCACAGGCAAAAACTATTGAGGATATTGCTTGACCGTCAACAACTACTGCAAGAATTGGCTCTTGGGAGCGATTGATTGTTGCCGCTGCTGAAGAGGTCGCAACAGTTCTTAGTATGCTTCCGCTTGTGGAAAGAAGAATTGTCTTTTTGGTATTTTTTATTTCTTTGTAGGATTCGCGCATTAGTGCTTTGATGTCGCCTTCAAAAGCCGTTATGTTTTTTTTTTGATAGCCGTCATCGCTTGTATACTCGATGCGTTTCATGAAATCTTCTACTGGAACTCTTTTTCTTAGAGCCATGAGTATTTCTTTGCCGGTTAGCTCTTCAACTTCTTTGCCGTCTGGAGCTACTGCGACATACATTATTGTAGCGTTACTTATTACGTTCTTTGCGATTAACTTTCCTCCGCGGTCTCCATCAACAAATAGAGTTAGCTCTTTCTGTTCTCCAAGTTTTGCTATTCCTCTTGGAAGTTTCGCTCCGTCCATACCGATTACATTATTTACTCTATTCTTTAGAAGATTAACAACGTCTGCACGGCCTTCAACAACTATAACTTCGTTACCCGATAGATCTCCGGCTGGAAGTTTTTCTTCGCCGTATTCTTGTATTCTTGCAGCTCTTGATTCTTCTTTAAGATTTTTTGCCATTTCTGGATTGTCTGATGAATCAAGTTGTTCAAGTAATTTCTTTGCGCGGTCGATAATGTAGTCTCTCTTATTACCTCTGACATCTTCAATTTTTGTAACTTCGATTTTTGCTTCTGTTGGGCCTATTCGGTCTATTGTTTCTAAAGTTGCTGCGATGATGGTAGTCTCAGATTTATCAAGGGCGCTTGGAAGTCTTATTTCGCCGACTGACTTGCCATCTATAGTGTTAAGGTCAACTTCTATTCTTCCGATTTTTCCTTCTTTTTGCAATTCGCGCATTTCTAATTCTGCACCTAGAAGACCTTCAGTCTGTCCGAAGATAGCTCCGATTACATCTGGTTTTTCGACAGGACCTTGCGAACTAAATGTCGCATAGACCATGTACTTTATTGATACTGGACTTACTTTTGCCATTTTCTTTTGGCTCTATTCAGAAAGATATAATTTTTACTATATACTAAAAAGATAAGCAAACGCTTAATCTTTCGGTGAATATGAGTAATCAAGAGAAAGATATAACGTATTTAAATGTTTTGAATGAACAAGTAACTTTTATCAGAGAGTTTTTCCCGTCGATTTTTTTGCAAAACATTTATAAATAACACAAGACGACTTGGGATATAAAAAGATGGTGATGAAAACCAACCTTGGTGATGAAAAGGAAGAGTCCTATGTTTTGGACGATAATGAGGTCGACCATTTGTTTGACGACCTTGATGGCTCTTCTTTAGAATAATTTTATTTTTTTGCCCTTTGGGCTTTTTTATTTTTTTAATTCCCCATATACAATAATGTCCTTGTATCTATCAATATTTCTACCTGAGCTACTTTCTGGACTTATTAATTCCTGATTTATAATATGCATATATCGCTCCAGGTAATTTATCGCTTCTTTGTCAGTGTTAAAGAAGAGGTTATGTGATGGTATCTTGGGGCCTATAGGAAGACTTACTATTATGTTGCTTGGAGAAACAATTTTTATATTCTCCCAAAAATTTTCAGGCTTTTCTAAGTGTTCTAAAACTTCAATGCAAACAACTAGAGATTTTCCATTTATATCATTCTTAATTTCTTTCCAAGTTTCTTTTTTTTCTATATCTCCTTCTATAAAAATCGCTTTTGATTTTAAATAATTAATAATTTCTTTTGAGATTGTTATTGCTGAGTCAAACTTATCGATATATACCAAAAAAGGTAATTTTTTGGCTTTTTTTAATGGTAAGTAAGGCAAGCTAAACCCTACTTCTATTATTGAATCAAAGAGATTATACTTTTTTAGTAAAAGGTCGTATCTCTTATTAAACCAACTTTTTTCGGAAAAATTTTTAAGATGAACTAACCTTGTTTTAATATCATTATAAATCTGGTTGTCATAATTATCAAAATGATTGTTATAATAGTTTCGATGGTTTTCAAAATCTTTTTTTGATATTTTAAATTTCTTTAGCAAATAATTAAATAAATCTTCATTCACCTGATGGGTAGAATTTAAAGTTTATTAAGTTTTTTGCAACTAGATAAATTACATCTGTATATGGCCGTCGCGTAGACGATAGAAATCTCTAATATTTCCGAGCTTTTCGTATAGCTTTAATAATTGATCTTGGGCTTCTTTCTTTTCGATTGCGTTCAAGTCGAGAGTTAGATATTTTTCATAAGCTTTCTTAGCTATTTGTCTTTTGTCACGCTTTATGTTGAATTGTGCCAAATCTGAATAGAATTTCTTGTAGTTTGATTTTATTTCTATTTTTTCACGCTCATTTCCTAATGCAAGAGCTTGAGCAAGCATTAAATCTGCGTCTTGGAAGTTTGTTCCTCTGACGTACAACTCTGCGGTTTTCATATAATCTTGAATTTTGCCTTTGAATGTAGTGTTTATCTCTGCGGCAGATTTCATCAACTTTCCTGCTTCTAGAAGCATTCCTTTATCTTCATACATTGCAGATAGTTTTGTTAAAACAAATTTGCGAGTGTCAAAATCAAGGTGAGTGCCTAAAGCTCTTTGTAAGTAATCTATTTTTACGTAGTCCCCCATACTTCCTAGACGGGCTTCAATCTCTTGTCTTGTCCTCTCTTTTACTTCCATACTATCTTGATTGAGGATTTATTTATAAGTATTGTGGTGGCGGTAAAGATTTATCAAGTCAGGCATCTTTGTTGCATGATGAAATGGGGTAAGGGACTATGGGCTTTGTTTATCTTCAATGCGCTTTATCTTGCGGCATTTATTATCTATTACTTTAGCATCGGGAATTATGAATTTCTCATTTATATTGGCGTTGTTGTTCTATTAGGGTTGATTATTCTATTTACGCTTAAGTATAGCAAGCTTGATCTTTTTGCGCTCTGAGGTTTGACTATTTGGGGTTTACTGCATATGCTTGGGGGAAGTTTGCGTGTGGGAGATGGCGTTTTATATCGTTATAGAATTATTGATATTATAGACAAAGGCGGAGACTTTTATATTTTGAAGATGGATCAATTCATTCATTTTTATGGTTTCTTAGTTACTGCGATTGTTATTTACCAACTATTACAACAGCATATGGATAGTCAGAGAAATAAGAAGATGATTATCTTTATCGCTTGGATTGGAGCAATGGGCCTTGGAGCATTAAATGAAATAGTTGAATTTATGGCTTTCGTTGTTCTATCTGAAACTGGAGTTGGTGATGTTTATAATACTGGATTGGATTTGATATTTAATAGTCTTGGGGCGATTGTTGGTGCTTTCATTCAGCACTTTAGAATGCGAATTAAAAGATAACTATGAAAAAAGAAATAAATGCAATTAAAGAGAGAAATAGGAGAGTAGAAATAGACAAATCTTGGGAAATTAGTAAAACAAGAAGAGGAATTATTGCGATTATTACTTATTTACTTGCGGTTTTATTTTTGACCTTGATTAATGCACCCTATCCTTGGCTAAACGCTCTTGTGCCGACATTTGGATTTATTCTTTCTACCTTGACTTTGCCTATTTTCAAGCAAATGTGGATAAATCTACTTAAAAAATAATTAACATATTCTGTAAGGAAAACACTTATAAAACAACTTAATCTCACAAAGTGAGCCCGGATGGCACAGCGGTTACTGCGCGGGATTGCTAATCCCGTTACTCGCAAGAGTTCCCCAAGTTCAAATCTTGGTCCGGGCGTATTCTTTAAGGGATATATACATGGTGAAAAAAGTGTACGCTTTATAAAGAGGGATTTTCTCGCTTTGTTAGGTTGTAGAATTTGATAACTTTTCTTCTATTTGGAGTATTCAAGCTTATTTCTTTTGTTCTATCTTCTGCGGCAAGTTTTAGCTTTTGTAAGGCACTTCTATGTTTTATCCCTATTTTTCTTGCTTCTTCTGGAGTAAGTTTAATAATAAATTCTCTAAATTTTTCTAGGTCTTCATAGATTTCATTCATGTGACTTTCCAAAGGGTCTAATTCCACTTCATCCGATTCTTTACCTATATAGATAACCTTTTCTGGGAAAATATGTTTTCTTCGTAAGAGACCAATAGAACCCTCAAATTTGCTTTCGGGATGTGAAATATAGTCTTCAAATGTTTTTCCAAGAGTTTTCCAATATTCTTTTCCCTGATAGATTTTTCCTGTTTTCGACTTATAATCAACAAATGGTTTTTTAACTATCTCTTGTGGATTATCATTTAATGGAGCAATTGGTTTAATGATTTTGCCTTCTTTGTTTATCTGTCTGCCGTATCCTACAAGAATAAAGTTCAAGGGTTTAATATGTTCATGAAGAGGTTTTCCCTCATTAAATATCCTAAATCTATCAAGCAAGTAACTCGTAGAAATACTAAAGGGAGATATAGAGAAATAATTATCATAATATTCTATAATCTTACTCTCTGATTCGGGGTCATAATGCATTCGTAAAATATCTTTCCATACTTCTTTATGCCATTTTTGATCTTCATCTGTTTCATTTTTCTTTGCAAAAGGATTAGTTAAGTAACCAAGACCATGAAGTTTGTAGAATAGTTTCTTTCCATCCGGAATAATGATTTTTTCACCCTCTTTTCTGTATAAACAGTACCGTTTACTACTAATTCCATAAAACCATATATCTTCCATACCCTCTTCCATTTCTAAAATAGATTTGTCAAAACTGTAAGGATTCAGTTTTCTAAAATTCTCTCGTATTTCATCTGCTAGATGTGGAGGCACAAAACAGCTGTCTGTGTCCATGTAAGCATGATTCTCTCCTTTATCTAAAATGCATTTTTCACAAAGAGCGAGCAATAGTCTTGCTCCAGAAGTAATTACTGATCCAATTATTGGGTTAAAGTAAGTTCCTTGCTTCTCCAACTTGCCTTCTGAAACAAATTGTTTATCACTATAAATATTAATATTGTCTATTTCTTTTTGAGGATGTAATTCTATGTAAATACCGTATGACGTTGCATTATTTAGTATTTTCAATGCTCGTTGTTGACAATCAAGCATTTTGTATTCTGAACTTTCCTTACCTTTCTCCTTTTCAACTACTTTCATTTTATTTTTTATTTCTTGTCTTTTTTCAACAAGTAGTCTAAAGGGATTGTCGGTTCTTGGGTCAATAAGAATTTTATAAACAGAATCTCTTGTGAGTTGTTTTTGTACTCCTTCTGCTGTAAATTTCCACGCTTTGAGGATTTTTGGTCTTTTTCCAGATAATAAAACAGAGGCCAAAACATCGGGAAGAAAATAATAGAGTGACTTATTATGAGTAAATGGGTTAACTCCGATAGTATAACTACCAGAATTTTCATCATAGTCGCCTCTAAATGGAAGAATGTCTCCATCTGGCACTAATTCAACTAATTGTACACAATTATTCCATACATTTTTATCAAAAGCCCTTTCCTCATTAAATTCATCAATCATCTTCTGTACTTCCAGAGTATTATCATCGCAACTTATCTTTTCAGCAATCACAAATTTCCAAATGTCTAATAGTAAGGTAATCGTAGGATAGGTACTGAAAAAATCAAGCACCGTTACTTTAGTCGGTTCTCTACGTATTTTTACCTCACATCTCCCACCATAATAACCACTCATAATTTTCCCAAGAGTTTCATTTGAAAAATTATTATTAAGAATGTTAAAAGGCATAATATTAAGTTGACGAAGTGCTTGTTTCCCCAGTGAAGCAGCAGACATAACTTTTGTTGGATTGAGATCCAATCCATACTCCTTAAACTCTCGTATAACTTTCTTATAAACTTCATAAGTTGCTTGAACATCTATGATATTATAATCAATATATTCAGGAGTGATTTTTCCATGTGTTTTAACTTCTTTTTTCTTAATTTTTGTTTGGAAAAGGTCACATGCTTTTTCTAAAGAAAGAGAACGCTCATCGGTAAGTGTGCAAGCAAGGTTTTGAACATCTAAGAAATAACCTGAGAAGATTTTCTTTAGTTTACCATTTTCACCTTTTTCTTTTCCTTCTCCACGAACAAATTGAATATTAAAATATCTGCCTGTAAATTGCTTAATTCTTAGTCTAGGTCTAAAGGTATTCTTAAATAAAGTTAAAGAAAATCCTCCTTTTCCTTCTTTCCTTCCTGGACTATAGTCTTGTATAAGTCGTGAGAGGTCAAATTTTAGATTGAAACCAACACATAAGCTTCTTCTTTCATAAACCTCTAAGAAGAAAATTTCCATAAATTCATCTAATGTAAATAAACGAAGAACATGTTTCTCAGCATACTTTTTTAGTATATCAGCTTCTTCCTTATTTACATTATACTCATCGTAAAATAAACCCCCATACTCTCTTTGATGAAACTCAAGAACCTCAAAATAACCAAATTTTAAATTGAGAAATTCATCTGCTGTTGTTTCCGTATCAAAAACAAACACTCTATTAAATTTCTTATTAGGATAATGAAAAGGCAACCTGGGAGGTTTATCTTCTCCCTCGGGTTGTTTACTTTTTATTTTCTCGGTGAGTACTCGGATCGCTATGTTCATTATGAGTAGTAAGGAGTTTCATCCTAATAAGAGTTGCTTTCACCTCAGCCATTCTCATTTCAATTGCTGCATGAGATAGAGAAATAAAATCAATTCGGTCTTGCAAAGTTAGTTGAGCAGTTCTCCACTCTGGCGGTATGGAATTTTGATGATAGGTAATGACAGAATGACAATTTAAACATAATACTCTTGTATGTTTTGGATAAGAGGCCTTAGTTGATTCATGGTGGTCTTCTAAGACTACTCTTTTAAGGGCAAAAGGATTGATTTCTCCACATACTTCACAAATACCATATTGAGAAAACCTTCTATCTTGCATTCTTATTTTCAATTTCGTAATAAATGCTTCATTATCTTCCATAAATCGGCCTATCCCCCTCACGTTCATACATCTCATCTAATTCGTAAAGTTTTTTTAGATTAGTCTCAAAAGAATATTTTCTCCCATAAACATCCTTTATTTTTTTATATTTGAAGGGTTTTAGAAATGATTCATCTCCTGTTCTAATAGATTCTTTTACAGCATAGAGATATTTACTGATAAGAGAAGCATAGTGTGAATTGTCTATAATAACATAAACGGTCTTTCCATTTGAATAAAACCATCTTTCTCTTTGTATTCTATTATCTTTTCTTCCAAACCAACTATCTCCTTTTCGAAATAACGTTTTACCTGCATGTATAAGTAGGTCTTGCAAAGTAATGTTGTTTTCAAATAACGACAATTCAATCTTCTTACCTTTGATAATATCGGATACTACATACAGAGCTTTTATCCTCAAATCCCTTTCATATGAAGTAAGAAAGTTCCAAGGTTTACGAGAAAGGTCAATTGTTGCAAATTTAAGAATTCTTAATTCTTTTAGAGTAGCTTTTGGAAAGAGTTTATGAAGTCTTATTATTCTCTTGACATAGTGGCCTGTCTTAGAATGTGATCTTTTCCATTTAGAATAAGTTTCCCAGCCTTTCCTATTGGAGAAGGAAGTCATTTTCTCTCCACACTAGAACTTATCTTGATAATCGAAGCAATAGGAAGTATATGTTCTGTATAATCTCCTTTCACATGAATGAACGTTTCATTTACATCAACCAGAATTCCACGAAGTACTTGAGAAGTGTTTATTTCTTGGATAACTACCTTGATTAGTTTTCCTTTTAACTTGTTTAATAGTTCGGTTGGGATGTTTTGTCTTGTCATTCTTTTACCTGTAGTAAAACTTATATACTTGCCTTGTTTCTAATATTATAAGTTACTTAGATAAAATACGGTCTTATTAAAGTATTTACCTAAGGTAAAAGGTTAAACCTTTGTCCTTCTAAAGAAAAAGGTAAAACAAGACATGATAAACAAGACAAGTCAAAACTGGCAATTAGTAGTAGGTAAAAAGCCTAAAGAAGTATTCAATTCTTATTTCTTAGGATGGAAAACTCAGTTAGAGGTTTCTAAAGAACTTACAGGAAAAAATCACCCAGATCGCCATGTTAACAAATATCATACTATTTTTATAAAGAATAATTATCTCCTAGAAAGAAATGAATATAATGAAGAAAGAAATAGGAAAGTTCCACTTTCTACATCTACTATTAAACCCTATTTAGATTATTTGAAGGATCAGCATCCAAACCTATTGAATCCTAAAATATCAATCTTTATTCAAATATTAACAAATGAATTTGAGCTACGGAAAAAGATGATAGGAGAAAATAGAGACATTATTAGAGGAATTAATGAAATGCTTATTCTTTATTGGCATTCTCAAACTTTGATTTCATTACTTAGAGAATCAATGGCTAAAGACGATGTTTCCTTTTATGAATTATTTTCAAAATCAGAAAATGTTCTCGCAAAACAATTTGTAAAACTTGAATTAGAAGAAAAAGACTTGTGGCCTTCCGCAAAAGAAAGAGAACAGTGGTGGACAGATTTTCTTAAAGCACACGCAATAGATTCATCTTTCTTTTTCACATTTAGAGACACTCTACAAAATAAAATTATTGAGGAAGCTAAAAAATGAAAATGCTCTTATTAAACGGACACGGAATTAACATGCATGTAGATGGAGCTAAACTCTATGTTAAAGACGGAAGATTTTCAGTTGATGATGAACCGAAAGAATATGTGTTTTCTCCTAAGAGAATGGAATTTGATAATATAGTCATTTATGGGAGATCTGGAGACATGAGCATCGATGCTATTCGTTGGCTTATCAAACATAATGTACAAGTTACTATTCTTAATTGGGACGGAAAACTGCTTACAACAATGCTTCCTCCTGAAAGTGTTCAAGTAAAAACTAAATTTGCACAATATGAATCTTATAAGAATCCAATATTAAGAGTAGACATCGCAAGACAAATCATTCAGACTAAACTAGAACGCTCAAAAACCTTGTTAGATTGGCTAAAGACCAGATATCCTGATGTTGATTATGACTTTACAGCAGAAGAAGACCGTCTAGTGAGAGCTGCCACAATTCCAGAGATTATTAGGGCAGAAGCACGAATTGCTGGTCAGTATTGGAAACAAATCATAAACATTATTCCAGACAAGTATGAGTTTGTTACAAGACAATATGCTGATACGCCTTTTGGAGCTGGAGATGTTGTTAACTGTATGCTTAATTATGGGTATGCTCTACTAGAAGCTGAATGTTTACGGGCAATCCATGCAGCTGGGCTCGATCCACATGTTGGATTTTTGCATGAAATGAAGATGGGAAGCAATAGTTTAGCTTATGATATGCAAGAACCCTTTAGATTTCTCATAGATTTGGCTATTATTTCAATAATTGAGAAAGGTTTAATGGAAAAAAGCGATTTTATCAGAACAGAGAACTACAATCTAAGACTAAGGCCATCAGGCGCTAAGAAGATTATCAATGAGATTAATAATGAGATTAACAAGAAGATTAACTATCAAGGCATGCAGTACAGTTGGCATTATGTACTTATGACAAAAACACGAGAATTGGCGCATTTTCTCGCAGATAAGAAGGAAAGTATCGAGTTTAACAAACCCACAATAGTGTTAAATCGCATAGATACGGAAGATTTACGACAACAAATTATCGATATTTCATACGTAGAATGGAAGAAACTCGGTTTTTCGAAGGGAACTTTGCATTATATGAAGCAAAATGCGACACAAAATAAGCCCTTTACAGTCAATAAACATGTAAAAGAACGCTTAGAAGAGTTAAAAGTAGGGATTAAAAGCATTAAAACAGGCATTAAATAAGCATTATAAGGAATTAAGCATTAGGATTACAAAAGACTACGAGGATTACAGTAAACCCTATTGAATTAAGGATTAAGAAGATTAAAGTGTTAAAAACTTAATCCTTGCCTAATTTTAGACTAAATTCACTAGCAATTTCATCAGATGGGTCGATTTCTAGAGCTTTCTTAAAACATAAAAACGCTTCTTCTTTAGACATATTTAACAAAACCAGTGCAAGTCCCTTTTTATTCCACCAGAAACCTTCTTTTGGATCAAACTCTACTAGTGTATTTAAACAACGCAGAGCTTCTTCATATCTTCCCAAGTCTATAAGCATTAGAGTCTTGCTACCCAAGGAAGAAAGATTATGTGGATCAGCTTCTAATTCTATGTCACATTTTTCTATTCCCTCTAAATATGTTAAAAGAATCCGTGAAAGTGGATTGTCCATCTCTGATTTTAGTATAACGATTGCTCTAGCATCACCCTTATCTCCAAATTGTTTCATTTTCTTCTCAAGTGCTTCCCCTAGATTTCCAGGAAGCCCACCACCTTGTAAGAATTTTCTCACACTATCATACATGCACGTCCTAAGATAATCCTGGTTAAATAAATGCTTGCGATAACGTTACTACTAAGTTTTTCAGGCCTAGTCAAAACATCATTTTAATTTAACTGTGGTGAATGGACGGCCGTTCTTATCATTCTTAGGATGTTTTATAGTCAGAACCTTATCAAAGAATTCCAATTCCTCTATTTGGGTCTTGATCGTATGAGAGTTAGTGTTTACCTTAATATCCAAGTCTCTTAAGGAAAGCTCTCCATGGTGTCTCAACACTCTAAGAATGTCTTTCTTTATATCAAGTGCCTTTCTTCTGGACATGATACCAAGAGATAGCAAGGCTTAAAAGTTACATGTCATTAATTGGTAACATGTACAATGGAGCTAAAAAATGCCAACGCTAAATTGGATAGGAAAAGAGCAAGTGGTAAATCACGATAAGCTTGTATCATTCAGATTATTGAAAAAAGTGAAATCCCTATCAGTCGGCGAAAGTTCTCAAAACCTTATCATTCATGGAGATAATCTTGAAGCCCTAAAATCACTTATGCCCTACTATTATGGTAAGATAAAATGCATCTATATAGACCCGCCTTACAACACTGGAAATGAAAATTGGGTTTACAATGATAAGGTTAATTCTCCAAAAATAAAGAAGTGGCTAGGTAAGGTGGTTGGCGGAGAATCTGAAGACTTATGCAGACATGATAAGTGGCTCTGCATGATGTATCCTAGATTAAAACTCCTTAAAGATTTGTTAAGCGATAGTGGTGTTATTTTCATAAGTATTGATGATTATGAATTTGATCACTTAAAACTTATACTAGATGAAATTTTCGGTAGAGAAAACCACATAAACACTTTAATTTGGAGGAAAAATGCAGGAGCTTCTAATGATGTAAAATATTTTGGAATAGAGCATGAATATATTTTATGTTATTCTAAGAAAATAGGTAAAGTAGATAGATTTTTTACAGGGTTATTAGATAAACATAGATTAGAATACAAACATAAGGATTCTAATTTTAATAAATTCGGTGCTTATAAAAGATATAATCTTTATCAGCCGGGAATAGATGAAAATCGACCTAATTTACAATATGAAATAGATGCCCCCGATGGATCAAAAATTAGCATTAAACCGCATATTTGGAGGTATAGCAAAGAAACATTTTTACAGGCAAAGAAAGAAGGCAAAATAGATTTTGTAAAAAATAAGAAATCAGGTGAATGGCAAGTATTTACTAAAATATATCTGCACGAAAGTGGAGAAGAAAGAAGGATTAAACCTAGAAGTATTTTTTCTGAGCAGGGTTTTACCTTAGATGGAAATCGAGAGTTAAAGGAAATCTTTGGAGAAAAAGTATTCAACTATCCAAAACCATCGAGTCTTATCAGATATCTAATAGCAATAATTACTCATGATCATAAAGAATCTATTATATTAGACTCTTTTGCCGGGACAGGAACAACAGGACACGCAGTTCTACAATTAAATAAAAAAGACAAAGGAGATAGGAGGTTTATTCTGATAGAAATGGAAGATCACGTTGCTAAAAAAGTAACTGTCGAAAGAATAAAAAGAGCTATTGAGAAGGAAGACCATAATGGAGGTTTTGAATTCTGCGAATTAGATAAACCATTATTCAATGAAGAGGGAAAGATAGATGAAGAATGCACATTTGAACAACTTGCCAATTATATTTATTTTACGGAAACACAAACGAACTTAGATAAAAAGCAAATAAAGAACAGTCTAATTGGAAGCCTTAACGAAACAGATTATTATCTTATCTTTAAGGAAAGGGGTAAAAATATACTCAATAAATCTTTTCTAAAGAGTATAAAGAAAGATGATAATAACCGAGTTATTTACGCAGATAAATGTCTTCTTGATGAAGAAAACTTAGAGAAACATAAAATTCAGTTTAAACAAATTCCTTATGAGGTGAGAATTTACTAATGGAACTAAAGAAATATCAAGAAAAAGCAATTCAAGAGTTAAAAGATTATCTAAAGGAATTAAATAAGTTTGGAGCAAAGCATGCCTTTATCTCAAAAGCGGCAGAGAAATATAATGAAGAGTTCTTTGGGAATGTACCATTTGTATGTATTAAGATCCCAACAGGTGGCGGTAAGACTCTTGTTGCTTGTCATTCAATTAAAGAAATAATTGATATTTCCTTAGAAAATAAGTTAGAAAGAGGAATAATAATATGGTTTGTTCCTTCTGAAGCGATTAAATCTCAAACATTAAGAAAGCTTAATGATAAAAAAGACTTTCATAGACAAATCTTAGATGAATATTTTGATAATAAAATAAGAATTTTCTCTAATGAAGAATCTCTAAGAATAAGAAAGCAAGATGTAGAAAATAATCTTTGTATTATCGTATCTAGTCTTGATTCCTTTAGAAAAGACAAGAAATTACAGAATAAATATAAAGTTTATCAAGAAAACGGTGAACTCATAAGTCATTTTGAAAATCTAGCAGAGGATAGCAAACTAGAGAAAGACGAGTCGGGTACTGTGATTAATTCCTTGGCTAATGTCATAAGAATTAGTAATCCTTTAATTGTAATAGATGAAGGACATAGAACAAAAACAGATTTATCTATTCAATTTTTGAAAGACCTTAACCCCTGTTTTATCATAGAATATACTGCAACTCCAAGAAAAGAAAGTAATGTTTTGGTAAAGACTAGCTCTGTTGAATTAAAAGAAGAGAAGATGGTTAAAATTCCAATAGTTTTAGAGAGCGTTTCCCAATGGCAACAAGCAGTAACTAGAGGAATACTTAAGAGAAAAGAATTGTCTGATATTGCGAAGAAAGAGAAGGGCGAATATATTAGACCTATTGCACTCCTACAAGCACAACAAGAAAAGGAAAGTGATAAGACTACTGTTGTTACAGTTCAACATATAAAAGATTTCTTAATGAAAGAACATAAGATTCCTGACGAAGAAATTGCAATAAAAACTTCTTCTCAAAACCAGTTAGAAGGAGTAGACTTATTCAGTAAGAAATGTCCAATAAACTATATCATCACAGTTAATGCTTTGGCTGAAGGATGGGATTGCTCGTTTGCCTACATTTTAATATCAGTAGCAAATATCGGATCTAAAATATCTGTTGAGCAGATTATAGGTAGAATTGTAAGGCTTCCTAATGCCAAAGAAAAAAAGAATCCTGAACTAAACAATTCCTATATATTTGCAACAGGTAAGAATTTCAACGAAGTAGCAAATGAGATTATAGATGGATTAGAAACAAACGGCTTTAGCAGATATGACTTAATCAATGCACAAGAGAAAAATCCAAAATATGAGTTCGAAGTAGGAAAAACTGTAAAAGACGACTTATTTGCCCCGATCATGGCTTTTGAAGATGAGCCTTTAGAGTTTGCAGACCTTATAGGGGAAGATTTTGAACTTTCCAAGCAAGACACTCAATTTGATTTTAAGATTCATTATGACAATGATGGCAGACTTCTTTTAGATATACATAAAGAAAACGAATGGGTAAAAGAAAGGCAGACAACTCTCAATATTACCTATTTAGATAAGAATTTCTCTGAAAAAGAACTTATTTCATGGTTAGACGGAAAACTTAAGTTTGTCATGATTGACCAAGGAGATAAGATTAAATTTTTGGACAAGGCAGTTGAATATCAGCTTAAGAAATATAGTTTATCGGAACTATCAGTTAATCGTTTTATTTTTAAAGATAAATTAGATGAGATTATCCGAGACAGACTTATTGAGTATGCAAAGAAACAATTTGACAAATCTATAAAAGATAAGAAGATTAAAATAAAAGAGTTTGAGAAATTCTCAGATAAAGTTATGATTGCTGATAGAGTCGGAGAAAAGTTTAAGAGAAATTTTTATGAAGATATTGGAAAGTTAAACAAAGAAGAACATGCCTTTATTTCAAGGTTAGATTCAGAAGCCTTGCCAAATATCAAATTTTGGGTAAGAAATAAAGAAAAGAAAGATCCGTTTTATATACAAGGATGGAGACCAAATAAATTCTATCCTGATTTTATAGCAATAACGAGTAGAGGCAACTTTCTAGCTATCGAGTGGAAGGGCGGAGATAGAATAAGCAACGAAGATACTGGCTATAAAGTTGAGATTGCCAATAAGTGGGCTGAGCTAGGTAAGGGTAAGCTACATTTCTTTTTAGCACATACTGGTAATACAGAAGAAGTGTTAAATAAAATTAAGGTATTGTAATTACTAAGTAGTAACTAATAGAAAAGTTTATAAATAGGAGTTTTATAGAATTACTATGGGATTAAAGCTAAATGCAACAAGAGAAGTATATCAGGAATTTTACGGCCAGAATGTAAAGCAAATGCCGAAATTGATAGCGGATGGCAGAGTTCCTATGAATGTTTCTCAATTGATGCAAAGACGACTTGATGTTAGAAATTCTGATAAGGCCGTTAAAACTTCTTATATGGATAATTATTTCGATACTGGAGATGCCGTTGTGTATCACCCAGATGGGAGAGTAAAGATTGTTCTTGATTCTCAAACTTTAAGAGATATGACTCCTGAAAGTCCAAGAAGTAATGGTGCTTTAACTTTAACAGATGATGTTTACAATGCTTTACAAGGAGAAGAATTCAAGAAAGGAAAACTTGGAAAGACAGAAACTCCACTTTCAAGAGAAGATGTTAAAGCTCATCC
Source organism: Nanobdellota archaeon (assembly GCA_038045385.1). GTDB lineage: Archaea > Nanobdellota > Nanobdellia > Pacearchaeales > GW2011-AR1 > JBBSZK01. Next base: position 102,515 of record JBBSYE010000001.1, on the reverse strand, counting down.
TGTATGGAAAGTGTTAGCTAGAGATCAGACATTACTTAATGATTATACTGATTTTATCTTTGCGGAAGGCAAGGAAAGATTTAGTTATGATACTGCAATGGGAGTTTACCCAGATTCAGCAGGCGACGCTCCAAAGATGAGGGCGTGGGTTGTCGACTGGCTCGAGTACGGGTCGTATGCGCTCGGCGGGGGCGATCTTGACTATGACGATGGCCGTTTGCTCGGTATAGCGCCGGAGGCGCTTAGTGCGCCCGGAAAAGGTGCTTCAAACATAAAAGCATATACTATGGCAGATTTACAGGCTTTTGACGGTGCAATGAAAGGATTAGAAGGAGTTCTAAACCCTGACGTATTAAAACCATTTGCTGCATTAAGAAAGAAACTTTAAATTAGTCTTCTATCTGTTTGATAAATGGATAAGAAACAGATTCTACAAAAACTATTCTATATAGATAAACTGTATGAACAAGAACACGTTACTAATAAATCAAATTCTTCAATTGAGAAGAAAATTAAAGATATAAAAAAGAGAGTTTCTCCACTTACAAAAGAGCAGATTAGAAGTAAACTAAATTCGGGAGACTTTATGTGGTTCGACAGATTAAACGAGAAGTATTGTCAACTAATTGAAGTTTCTTTAGACTCGTTATGTTTAGATGATTTTCATGGAGGTTTAGAAAGAGGAACAAAATTGAAAGATTCCAGTAAAATGAATAGTCAAGAATCTATTCAAAGAATTTCTTTATTATATCCTGTTGTAGATGAAATATTATTTCAGATTCCAATAATCGTTAGAAAATATGGGGAGTTGTTTGAAGTTATTTTAGGAAATCATAGAGCTATGTGTTTAATTAAAAGAGGAGAAAAGAAGTCTAAAGTACTACTCATGTGCGATAGCGATAATAAAAACACTTATTCAAGCTTAGATTTTATCAATTGAATAATAGTTAATATATTGCAATAAACCTTTTATACACCTATTATTAAAATTCTAAGTCCTGGCAACCGTGGGAAACTATGAGAAGCTGGGTTATACGCTCGTTCACTGTGGCAATTTATTGTCATAAAATACAGCCATAACACCTAATGCGTGAAATGGTGGTGATAAGAGTAATAAGTGAATGGGCTATGCTCTGGGGCGTGGATTGTCAACAGGCTCGAGAACAGGTCGAATGCGAACGGCAGGAACAATCTTGACAATGACAATGGCCGTTTGCTCGGAATAACTCACTTGTTTCCAGGACTCTTATTCTTCCACTTCTTTTTTGATTTAATATTAGCCATCACGCATGCAATTTCATCGTATGTTATTGATTTATCATGCAATCTCTTTTTGATATCTCGCAATCTTTCTTTTCTACGATATATTTTTCTTATAATTGCATGGATTTTATTATGTGGAAGAATTTCCCACACTGAAAGTTGTTTATGTTCTATTAAATTAGCCAAATGTCCCCAGACTGTTGCTTCTTTTATTCCTTCTTTGACCGAGATTTCTTTTATTCTGAGACCTTTCTTATAATGAAATAATGTCTTTTGAACTGAAAATTGTAATTCACTTTCTTTAACTCTCTTAATGTAATTGGCATAATTCTTTTTATTGTGAACTAAGAGCTTGTTTCCATGAGAAAACGATGTATTGAAGTTTCTAATGAGATACTTTCGGTACTTGTACGTATTTGCGTGAGAACAATAAGCGAGCCATCCTTCTAAGGCTTCTAGTACTTTTTCTCTCCCGATTAGTTCTTCATCAAATAATATTTTGAGATTATTGAATTTCCGTTCAAAATTCCTTAAATTGCTTTTTCTTATAAGTTTATGATAGAAAAAACTCTGAAACCTAAGAAGTTTATACCACTATTCAGTCTTAAAACATTTGATTTGCTTGGATGTAGTTCTATTTTCAAACGTTCATCTAAAAAAGTATTAATCTCTTGCTTCCACTTACCTAGTTGCTCCTTTGATTCATGCAAAATAACAAAATCATCCACATATCTTATGTAGTATTTAGCCTTTAATTTGTGCTTGACAAAAACATCTAATTCGTTAAGATATAGGTTCGCAAAGAACTGACTTGTTAAATTTCCCAAAGGCATGCCCTTTATCCTATGGTTAACTGACAAGATTCTTTCTATGAGCCAGATAATTTTTTCATCTTTAATCTTCTTCCGTAATATTCCTATAAGGATTTGATGGTCAATTTCTTCAAAATAGTGCTTAATATCTGCTTTTAACACATAAGCCTCTCTTGTATTGTTCTTAGATACCTTTCTTTTGAAAACATCAAATCGCTCTAAAGCTTTGAGCGTTCCTTTCCCTATTTGATTTGCGTGCGAGTCATAGATGAATCCCTTCTGAAAGGTATAAACGATAATATTACAAAGCGCATGATGAACAACTCTATCTCTAAAGGCTGATTTTGATATTTTCCTTGTTTTAGGGTCTCTTAACGTGAATGTTTTTAGTTCACACGGTTGATAGGTCTGATGAGTAAGCTCTTCCTGTAATTTAATCAAGTTTTCTCTAAGGTCTCTTTGAAATCGTTTTACATATCTTCGCTTTGTCTTTCCTCTTTTGGCGTTTTGCCAGGCTAAAATAAGGTTATCATAATCGTAAATTTGAGGATAGAGGATGGTAGAGGTTTCCATGTGAGAACATTACACCATTTTTGGTGAACTATGTTAATATATAAAATTACCCTAAATTTGGTGTAATGACAACCTCAACAACCCTAAAGAACCCTCAAGTGTATGATAGAATAAAAGCCATGTCAAACATGATGCGATTCGCTGTCCTTGAACTCACCCAACATAAGGATCTCAGTATTACTGAGCTAGCGTCTAACCTGAATCTAGCCTACACTAAAGTGGCCGATTATGTTAAGATGCTTGAAAATTTAGGCCTCATATCAAAGACAAAAGTCGGAAAAGAAGTAAAGGTAAGAAGCAGGGTTATTTTCTCAAAAAGTCAAGTTGTGTTCAATTATTAAGAGATTTAATATTAGTGATAGAATAACTTAAGAAAGTAGACAATCTCTAAAGTCTAGTATGAATCAGGTAAAAAAGCTCAATATAGACCAATTAGAGGCAGTTAATTTTGTAAGCGGAAATCTCCTAATTATGGCAAGTGCAGGTACCGGAAAAACCACAACGATTGTAGAGAGATATGTAAATATGATTGAAAATCATGGATACAAGCCGAGAGAAATAATGATGACTACATTCACTAATAAGGCAGCTAAAGATATGGTAAAGAAAATTGTTGAAAGAACGGGATCTGAACCTCCTTACATTGGGACTATGCATTCACTATTTCTTAGAATACTAAGAGATAATGTTAAATTTACTTCCTTAGCCGAGGGATTTACCTTAATCGATGATGAAGCTGATAAAAAGAAGATAGTCAAACAAATAATGACTAGAGAGAATATAGACTACAAGGGAGACAATCTGAAATATTTTGTTAGTTGGATTGGAAAATTCAAAAGTCGAGGTATTCTTGCTGAAAACTTATCAGAAAAATCAAGCCTGGATGACAATATTCAAGGTGGTGTTGTCGAAGAAGCTCTCGATGATGATATTATAAAAGTAGACCCAAACTTAAGAAAATATGTGAACAAAGTATATAAAAAATATGAGGAAGAACTGAAAAAAAGAAATTTAATAGACTTTGATGATATTCTTATCTTAACTCATAAATTATTTGATAAGAATAAAGAAATAAGGGAAAAGTATGCAAAAAGATTTAAGGCTATTATGGTGGATGAAGCTCAGGATCTCAATGTTGTTCAAAAAAATATTCTTAATCTATTGAAGAACAACAACCTATGTCTTATTGGAGACGATTGTCAGAATATCTATGAATGGAGGGGATCTTCAAATCAACTCGTTTTTGATTTCAGCGAAAACGAGAAGACTATTTTCTTAAAAGAAAATTATCGTTCTGGCAAGAATATTATTGATTCTGTCAATAAAGTTATAGGCTCTATGAAGTTTAAGATAGACAAACAACTAAACTGCACTAAGAGCCATGCTGGGAACGTTGCAATTGAATCTTTCTCTAATTTTGATGAAGAACTTGAATTTATAGCCTATCAGATTAAAGAATTAATTAGTAAGGAAACTCCTAAAGACCAAATAGCAGTTTTGTTTAGAACCAATAGAATAGGAAAAGACGTTGAACGTGAGTTGAAAAAGAATAAAATTCCTTGTCATTTAGCTAAGTCTAAAGACTTCTTTGAAAGAGAGGAAATAAAAGACATTACTGCTTTCCTAAAATTAAAGGTCAATCCGCATTCTATTATTGATTTTGAAAGAATTTTTACCTTACTTGATGGTTTAGGTAAGACAACTGTCAAAAAGTTTGAAGATATCTCGTTAACAAGGGGCTGTTCATTAATAGAGGCATTAGACTTTTATGATGAAGTTAAATTAAGCCAGGATAAAATAAACCAAGTTAAAAAATTAAAAGACTTAATTATTAATTTTAAAGAAGATCCAATCTCATCTTTTCTAAAGGACTTTGGTTATAGGACCAGAATTGTAAATAAGTATCGAGAGGAGCCTGGAAGATTACAAGATAAAATAGAAAACATTGACGTTTTAAAGGAACTCTTTAAGGAATATGGTCCAGCTAAGGACCAGATACAAGATTTTTTGGATAGCCTGATTGAACTAGACAAAAAAGACAAAACAAAAGACAAAGTTATTCTCAGTACAATACATAGTGCGAAGGGACTTGAATGGGAACACGTTTTTCTTATTTCCTGTAATGAGAAAACTTTACCGTTCTATACTAAAGAGCTAGATACCAACAAGAGAGATAGTGAACTAAGATTATTTTACGTAGCTATTTCCAGAGCAAAGAATTCTCTTGTTATCACACACTACGATGAGAATGGTTGGGGAAGAGAGAACGAGAGATCTCATTTTCTAGATATAATTGAATAATATTCTCTAGGCTAGAAAAGTTTATACATAGCCAATTAATCCTCTTTCTATGGAAAAACAAGAGGTAAATTTAAAACCTGTAATGAAAGTGGTTATAGACAATGTTGAGTCTTCGCCACTTGGGCAATACGCATTAGATTATCTTAAAGAAAAATCTGAAAATCCTTACCTTGACTATAAGCTGGTAATAGATGTTTCAAAAGGATCTGACTTTCCCGAGATAGTAAAAGATATACTAGCTTTCAGTAATTATGGAGGTGGTTGGATTTTAATAGGTTGGAAAGATGAAAAACGAAAACCTATCCCTGTAGGCCTCCGAGAAGATTATAAGGTAGATCAAGCAACTCTTCAAGAAAAATTCAATTCATATGTTGATGAGCCTTTAGAGATACTTTATCATGAAGAAATTATTGAGATAGGAAACATTCCTAAGAGGTTTGCTTATATTTACATACCGCCTTCTCGTTCTCTGCTTGTTCCAAAGAAAGATGGTGAATATGACAAAGATGGGAAACCAAAATCAGTATTCAAGAAAGGAGAATTATTTTATAGGAGGGGAACTCAAAGCATACATCCAACTTCTTACGAAATTGAAATAATTAAGAAGAGAATAGAAAAGACTGATTATCAAACTTCTGTCTTGAGCGGAGAACCTGATGATGTAGAAGAAGAAATTTTTAGTAATTTATTTGAGATTATAAAATTACCTAAATACGTTTTTCTAGGAGAGGGTAAGTTTGAAGATGATGTCTCAATTAAACAATACTTGTATGAGAGAAGTATAAGACCAGACTTCTATAAAAAGTTTAAAAGTTGGAATAAAAAAATAGTTACTTTTGAGAATCTACAAGATAGTAAAAATCCTTATTCGGGATTAGTTACAAGCTCGGCTTCGAGAGAACTAGTTGAATCTTGGCTAGATGATCCAGAGAAATCAAAGATTATTATTGAACTACTTAACAAAGAAATAACTTTTTTAGCAATAAATAGAGGTTTATATTATCATCGTGATGGCTACAAACTTTATTATCCATCTAATTCTGAAAAAAGAAAAGAAAGTTGGGCTGGGAGATATGTTCGATCAGATAGGCAAGTGGCGAGTAGAATGTGGGCTGAGCAACTGAAAAGATATATTTATTGTCATATGGCTTTTCAAGCGAGTACAATTATATTGAATAAGAGATTATTTCTTAAAATAAACCCAACTTTTGTTATAACTGATGATGGAAAAAGAGTTGTTTCTGGGCCGGAGGAGGGAGCAGTAATAACTCGTCTTTCCTATAATAGATACAACAGTATGTATCTTAATACTCTTTTATTTTGGATACACCAACTTGGTGAGGGAGAAAATATCAAAGTACAAGACTATTTAGAAATAAGTTCGAAACCTTCGTCTACTAAAGTTTCAAAAGGAATCCTTTTTGATATTCCATCTTCAGAGTTTAGATTAGAAATTGAAGATAGTGAAGAAATCGAACACATGGAGGAAGAAAATGATTTTTGATTCAGAATTTCTAAACGAGAGTAATCTTGTCTTTGGAGACTTTAAGGAAGAAAAAGACCCTCGACTAGGACTAAAATACCATGGCCCCTATAGATACGAAACAGAAAGCGTTTCTTTAAGCAAAGTCTCTGTAGGCATAATCGGAGACAGTAACACCATAGAGAAGGTTAAAAAAATACTTGACCTGATAAAAAAACCAATTGAAAACAAAGAATCAAATAAGTGGCTATATCCTCCTTATCCAGGCATGTCTAAAGATACAAAGTTTAATTGTTCTATTGACATTGCTAAGAATTGGCAAGAGACCGTTCAACAATATGAAATTGAAAAAATAAAAAACATTATAGATGTAAATGAAAGAATAGGTTCAGCAGTAGAATTATATCTGTCTAAGATAAAAAACATAATGGCGGATGATAATCCTCCGGAAGTTATTATCTGCTGTCTACCGAAAGAGATAGAGGAATATTGCGGGATATCTCTTAGAACGAGAGGAGCTAAAATAGTCAAGACGTCTGAATTGGGGAAAAAGATAGATGACCTAAAGAAGAAAAGCCAAATGTTTCTAACTGAGTGGGGTGTAACTATGAAATCTCCTAGTCAGCAAATTCCAAAAGGTTATGATTTTAGAAATGCTTTAAAAGGAAAAGTGATGAGCATCAGTCCAACAAAGCCTATACAAATCTTAAGAGAATCTACTATAGACGTTATACTAAATTATGATCCTGCTGGTAAAAGAAAACAGGACCCATCTTCCTTTGCTTGGAATTTTTCTACAGCTTTATTTTACAAGGCAAACGGAAAACCTTGGAGGCTAGCAAAACTTAGAGACGATACTTGTTATGTTGGAATTTCTTTTTATAGAGATAAATTAACATCAAATCAGGATATTCAGACTTCCATGGCTCAAGTTTTTACACATGATGGACAAGGGTTGGTTTTAAGAGGAACTGAAGTTTATGTCGATGAAGAAACCAAAGAACCCCATTTATCTGAGAAACAGGCGGAGGAGTTATTAGTTCAATCCATTGAAAGATATAAGAATAGGGCCGGAAGAGATCCAGTGAGAGTTGTTGTCCATAAATCTACTTTATTTACCAAAGCTGAAAAAAATGGATTCTCTAAAGCGATAGGTACTGCAAAAAGAGATTACGTTACATTGTCTAAAAGGAAGGGGATTAGATTTATGAGAAAAGGATCCTACCCTGTGTTAAGAGGTACGCTTATCAATCTGGATAAAGGAGAGCATCTATTGTACACTATAGGGTATATCCCAAGATTAAGAACTTATCCAGGAAATAGTATTCCTCAACCAGTTTTAATTAATCATGATGGAGATTCAGAAATAAAAGAGATTTGTGAAGAGATATTAGGTTTAACTAAATTAAATTGGAATACTACTGCGTTTTGTACAGAAATGCCTATAACTTTGGCATTTTCAAAGAAAGTAGGAGAGATTTTATCCGAAGCAGATAGGAACGTTCCACTTCAAACGCATTATATGTTTTATATGTAAATAGAAGAAAAGTTATCAAATTCTACAACCTAACAAAGCGAGAAAATCCCTCTTTATAAAGCGTACACTTTTTTCACCATGTATATATCCCGGCGTATTCTTTAAATAAAACCTTTGCTACTAATTACTATGAAAAAATCTAAAGAAGCGATGCATAAAATGCCTGCAGATTTACGAAAAGCTATGGGCTCTAACGCGAAGGTTATGGAAGCCTGGAAAAGTCTTACGCCACTTGCGCATAATGAGTGGATTTGCTGGGTTACCTCTGTTAAAAAGCCGGAAACAAGGGAGTATCATATACAGAGAGTATGTGAAGATCTTATCAATGGAAAGCGCAGACCTTGCTGTTGGGCTGGATGCAAGCATCGCTGAAAATTATATAAAGATTAAAGATACTGAGGATTATGAATAAAATAATAAAAAGAGCGATTCTTAACTCACTTGGAACTACGGCATATATTCTCTTAGTAGTTTCTTTTATCTTTTCTCTTCAGACTTTTTCCTCTGAACCAGATACTATACTTATTCCAATTGCTATGCTTTTGCTATTTGTCTGTTCCGCAGCGATTACGGGATTCTTGGTGCTTGGAAAACCTGTAATGTTATATCTGGACGGAAAAAAGAATGATGCCGTTTGGTTGCTTGGATATACTATTGGAATGCTGTTTTTGATAACTATTGTAGCATTTGTTTTTTTGATAGCAACATTATAATTAACGCTAGTAGGATAGATTTATAAGTTGATATTTGGGTTAATTTTCATGAGATATGATAAGGCGATTGTAGTTTTAACTAATGGGATGATGCGAGCGCCTGAAAGAAAGATAGGTTGGAAGCCTGACCTAGCAGCACATATGCGTATTGCAGCAGGAGCTAAACTTTATCATGATTTTATGGATAGTAAATCTGAAAAGGCTGCGCTTGTGGTTATTGCTGGCGGGAAGATTAATGGCGCAAATAATCCTTCTTTATCAAGCGTTCTGGGAGATATTGCAATTCGCAAATATGGAATTAATCCTAGACATATAGCCTTGGAAGAAAATTCTATTGATACGACTCAAAATGCGGAATTTACCATGGGTCTTCTTAGAGAAAGAGAGTTCTTTGGTGATATGACGCTCATAACAAGCAGATATCACTTACCGCGTTCTATGGACTCGTTTGCACATTATGGTGCGATTATTGAGAATGCGGTTGTTGCTGAAGATGTGCTTAAAGATATTTCTCCTCATCATAGAAGATTTGTCAATGCTTACAATAAGGATTGTGGTTTGATTCCTATTTGGGCACGTAATTTGGTTCTTCATTTATTACTTTTAACAAGAGGACCAAAGTTTCTTCAACAACTTGCGCGACGTGAGCTTGAAAAGAAAGGCGAGCGTTACGTGCCTACAAAATAATTAGATAATGCTTCTAATAAGTAATACTTATTAATTCCAATTTCTACTTATGTGATGAAAAAGGCAAAAGATGTTGGGAGTTATATTATCTTTTTGAAAAGAAACGAAAGATTTAACCACCAATTTCCTAGACTCCAATTTTTGCCAGTATTGATAAATGCGAGTCCGAGAAGTATTATAATATTTATAATATGGTCGTCAACAAAAGGATGATGTTCTGGAGGGAATACTGCTGTCCACATTAAGAAGAGCATTAATGCACCTACAAGACTACCGAATCTGATTAGGAATCCAAATGTGAGCGTTAAGCCAACTCCGAGAAGACCGAACATAAAGAGCCAATCAACTATTGGGAGACTCGCGAGAGATTGATAAAAGCCGGCTAGGGGGCCTTTTGTTGCATAGCTCAAATAGCCGAAAGTTGGAGAGCCACCATTGAGCCAAGCTTTATCGCACATAATTTCTAGCTTTTGTGTTTCTGTATTTAGACAGGTTGCGAAGCCCAATCCTATAAGCTTATCAAAAAAGGCCCAGAGAAAAATAAGCCCGATGAGAATTCTTAAAATTGAAAATAAATAGTCTTTTTTATCCTTGGAATTCATCTCTTACCTCTTTATGAATAAGTAATATTATCTTAGAGCAAATATAAACTTATCTCTTTGAAAATGAGCTTATTGCTGGCATATATCTGGATATATTAGTAACGTTTAAAACCTAACTTGAATTTTGTTTTTTGTGAACGTGAAAATTATTTTTGCTGTTTTGATATTTCTTGTTGTTATTAATTCGGTTTATTTTATTAGAATGAATCAGGAACGGGATGTTGTTGATGACTCTGGAACTTCTGGACCTCTTGAGGATGTTAATGTGTCTAATGAAACAATAGAAAATGTAGGGCCTTTAAGCAATGCAATAACTACTTCGGCCCTTGGAGAACATAATTCAAGAGATGATTGTTGGGTATCTTTTGAAGGGAAAGTGTATGATATAACTTCTTATTTGCCGAGGCATCCTGGGGGAGTTAATAGGATATTGAATTATTGTGGAACTTCTTCTGGATTTGAAAACGCTTTTACTGGACAGCATGGGCAAAGTAAGGTGAGTTTGTTAATGAAAGTTGGAGTTTTTATTGGAGATTTTGATGTTCTAGGAGAAATTCAATGAATCTTGAGAAATATTCCTATCCTTTGTTGTCTATTTCTTTAGCAGTTGTATTTTTATATTTTGGCTTTTCGCAAATTAGCTCGCCGGATGATTGGGCTGAACTTGTGCCTGATTTTTTGACGGGAGTTATATTGACTGCGAATAATTGGGTTATATTTAATGGAATTCTTGAATTGACTTTTGGGATATTCTTGCTTATTGGTCTTTATAGTAGATTTTCCGCTTTGATTTTGGGAATTCATTTACTTTTTATAGCGTTTTCTATTGGTTTTAATCCGGTAGGAATTAGAGATTTTGGTCTGGCGATGGCGACTATTGCTCTTTTTTTAATGAATAAAAAATATGGTGTTGACTTCTGGGTGGCCAACGGAAAGAGTGTTAAATAGATTTATTAAGTATAATTTCTATTGTTAGATATGGGATTTAAAAGTTCAATTTTTAGGGAGAGCATGGACCCTTTTGTTAGTGGATTTTTCGGCGGACTTTTTGGAACTGTTGTTGCTATTGGAATAATGGTTGCACTAATCTTTTTCATCGCTCTATATTGTTATTTTGCTTTGGCTTGGCAGACCATTGCACGAAGGCAGAAACATAAATCTCCTTGGCTTGCTTGGATACCTTTTGCTAATATGTCTATGATTTTGCAGATGGGCGGATTCCATTGGGCTTGGATTTTCTTGATGTTGATTCCAATAGCTGGTTGGCTTGCGATACTTGTATTACTTGTGATTGCTACCTGGAGAATTTTTGAGAAAGCTAATTACCCTGGATGGTTTAGCTTATCTATGATTATTCCTAAAATCGGATGGGTTCTATATTTTGTAGCGATAGGCTTTGTTGCTTGGAAGCCGAAGATGAGAAGATAATTTTTTATGGCTAAAGTAAAAACTGAAGAAGCTATTTTTGCAGCGGGGTGTTTCTGGGGAGTTGAATATGCTTTTGCTAAAGTTAAAGGAGTTATTTCGGCGGAATCTGGATATACTGGAGGAGTTGTTGTGGGTCCGAACTATGAGCAGGTTTGTTCTGGTAAAACTGGACATGCCGAAGCGGTTAAAGTTGTGTTTGATTCTGATAAAATAAGTTATACTGAATTGTTGCGAGTTTTTTGGAAGTGTCATAATCCTACAACTATGAATAGACAAGGGGCGGATGTTGGAAGTCAATATCGCTCGGCGATATTTTACACGAGCGAGAAGCAAAAGAAAGAGGCACTAAAGTCTAGAGAAGAGTTACAGAAAAAATTAGATAGAAAAATAGTTACTGAAATTTCTAAAGCGGGAGTGTTTTATCGCGCGGAAGAATATCATCAGAAATATGCTGAGAAAAATGGCGCGAGTTGTCATATTTAGTAAAGGTTTATTAATCGAGAGCTTTTTTGTTTTCATGGACGAATCTGGCAAAAGATTTAACAAAAATTATTTGTTTGGAAAAAATGCTGAGAGTATTTTTGAATTTCTGGTTAAGTCAATGGAAGGATATAAAATAATAAAGTTTGGGGTGGAAAACCATATTGAAGAATTGAAGAAAAACTTGAAGGGAAATTATACTGATTCTGCAGAAAAAATAAAATCTATGCCTGACTTTATTGTTTTAGATAATAATAATCAAATCATGTTTTTTGAAGTAAAAAGTACGAGATTTATTGATAAAAGGCAATCAAATAAGCTTTTATTTAAATTTCAAAAAAATTCAATTGATAGATATTTAAAATTTTGGAGTGCAACCAAACTTTTTGTTGTACATCAAGAAAAACCTTACTTTTATATTGTGGATTTGAAGGACATAGACCCAATTAGGCATAAACATAGAGAAAACTTGGGAAAAGATGTAAAAAATACTATTAGCTCCAAACGTCTAATGGATGAGTGGAATTTCAAAGATGTTCAAAAAAGTATTAAAGAAATTTTCCCAAAAATTGATGAAGATAATGTAAAAATCGCTAGTACAAAAATTATGGCTCTTGAACCAGAAGAAATAGATAATATGGGCTTAGACATCTAGAAACGTTTAAATAACAATTGCGCTTATTTTATTTATGAATAAAGAGTGGCAGAATGCTTCGCTTCTTGCCTTGAGGATTATTGTTGGAGTTATATTCGTTTATCATGGATGGCCTAAGTTGTTTACTTCGCCTGAATTACTTGGATTGAACGGATTTGTTGGTTTTCTTGTTGGAGCTGTTGAAGTCCTGTTTGGTATTCTCCTTATTCTTGGTGCTGGATTTCCTTGGGCGACTTATCCTTTAATGGTAATTATTTTAGTTGCTCTGGCTTTTGTGCAGATTCCGGGATGTTTTGCAAAGGCAAGTTTAACTTCTGGATTTGAAAGAGACTTTTTGATACTTGCCGTTTTATTTGTATTGAATGCTTTTGGCGCGGGAAAATATGCCTTGCAAAAATCTAGTGTGAGATAGAGATTGTTTTTTAGTATAACAATTATTAAAAGGGATTCTGGATTTTTAATTTAATGACTAGAGATTTTGCTAAATTATTTCCTATAAAAAAACCTATTATTGGAATGATTCATCTTGCTGGAAATGGACGAGATGGAAAGATTAAGAGAGCTTTGGATGAATTGGGCATTTACGAGGAAGAGGGAGTTGATGGGGCGATAATTGAGGATTATCATGGAAATTATTCAAATTTGCTTGATGCTCTGCAACAAAGTGAGAGGGGTTTTAAAATTGTCAGAGGAGTCAATTATCTTCATAATCCTTATGAGGGATTCCAATTTGCTGCGAATTATGGGGCAAAGTTTGTTCAGTTTGATAACGTAAGCGGAGGAATTGATTTCTCAACTCTCGGGCTATTAAGAGGAAAATTTCCGAATATTTCTCTTCTTGGTGGAGTGAGATTCAAATATACTAAAGATACTGGAAATTCTCTTGAGAAAGATTTAACTTTAGCTATGGGAATATGTGAGGCTATTGTCACAACTGGGGAAGGCACAGGAATTGAGACTCCTACTGATAAACTTAGAGCTTTCAAATATCATCTTGGAGATTTTCCTTTAGTTGTTGGGGCTGGTGTGAATGCGAAGAATGCTTATGAACAATTGAGGGTTTGTGATGGAGCAATTATAGGTAGCTATTTCAAACCCAATGGGGACACTCAAATGCCCGTTGATAGAATAAGAGTTAGAGAGCTAATGGATATTGTTAGAGAAGTTAGAAGATGTTTTGATAACTAAAGGATTATATAACGCATTAGCAATTTATTATTATGAGAATTAGATATTCATTTTCTTCGCGAAAGACAGGAATTATAGTTGGAACTAATAAGCATAAGAAGGCATTCCCTCTTATTCTCCTTGAAGTTGTTGGAATGGCAGATATTGTTCTTGAGATTTTGGATGCACGTTTTATTGACCAAACGAGAAATCGCGAAATTGAAAAACTTGTTCGTGAAGAAGGGAAACAACTCATTTATATTTTAAATAAGGCTGACTTGACTGATATGAAAAAGGCTGAAGAAGAGGCTGCCGCGCTTGAATTAGTGCCTTGGGTATTTTTCTCTTGCACAAAGAAGATTGGGAGGAATGAGTTGAGAAAGAGAATTCAGATTGAGGCCAAGAGATTGAAATTGAAGAGGAAAGTGCTTGTGGGGGTTATTGGCTATCCTAATACTGGTAAATCTAGTTTGATGAATGTTTTAACTAGGCGAGCTTCTGCGCCAGTATCGCCGATATCCGGACATACAAAAGGAATTCAGAAAGTGCGATTTGGAAAAGATATTGCTATTTTGGATAGCCCAGGAGTTATTCCGGATCATGAGGGAACTAGAGCTGGAAGAGATATTTTGGCTAAACATACTGCTATTGGAATAAGAAGATTTGATAGTGTTAAAAATCCTGAATTGATGGTTGTGCAACTTATGCGTCAATATCCTGGGCTAATTGAAAAATATTATCATCTCTCTTTAAAAGCCGATGATGATTTTCTTGAGGTTCTTGGGAAACAAAGAAATTTTCTCAAGAAACATGGATTTGTTGATACAGATAGGACTGCTCGGCTAGTGCTGAAAGATTGGCAAGAAGGAAGAATTAAGGCTTAGATTTAAGTAGTATTTCTTGGGATAATTTTATGGTTAAATTGAATGTAATCAAAGATTGCGGGAATTGTAATGGTTGCCATATTCTTGGGAATATGCTGATGAGAATGAATACTTGGAAGTTAACTGATGAAGAATTTAATATGGTAAGAGCAAAAGATTCTTGCGGTTCATGCAAGAGAAAACCTGAAGAGATAAAAAATTATAATGCTAAAACAGGTTATGATTATAAATTGGAGATAATTGAAGGTAAATTGGCTAGTGTTCCTTTGGATATTCCTTCTCCTTTTGAAGACCTTTGGGCGAGGGTAGATAGTGGCACAAGAGATTTGGGTGAAATGCCTAAAATGTTTGGAGATAAAATGCATCCTGATGCAATTATGAGAATTCAGAATTTTATCGCAAATAAAGTCTATGAAGAAAGAGAGATCTAATTTATATGAAAATTGATAAAGTTTATATCGCTAGTTTGAGAATTTTAGATATGAAATCAAAGGGATTAATAGGTTTGCTTTCTGGAGCTCTTTTTTAGCGGGCTGTGGAGAGAAAAGAGAAGAAATAATTATTTATGGGATTGGGGAAGTTATTGGAGATGTAAATCTTGAGGGGGTTGCTGATTTTACTGGAGTTATTGATACTTTTACTTGTATAATGTATATAGATTACGTAGCGGAAGGTATGATGGAAGAGGTTAGGGAGAAATATGGTCTTTGTGTTGCGTCTTCAGTTAAGGCATTAACTGATGAGAAGAGGAATTATGCTTCTAGAGTAATGCGTGAAAATGCCTTATAGAACGACTTCATAAGATTTATATAGTGAGAGTTTTTAGGGGAAATGTAAGAAGGAGTCCAGTACTAGTTCTTATAGAAAACAAGAAAATGAAACAATTAGGATGAAAGGAGGACTCAATATAAGATATGGCATTTGATAGAGACGGCGGAGACAGAGGCGGTTTCGGACGCGGAGGCGGAGGAGATCGACGTGGCGGAGGAGGCGGTGGCTTCAGACGTGGCGGCGGTGGATTCGGCGGACGCGGAGGAGGCGGTGGAGGAGGATTCAGAAGAGATTTTGGACCTCGCACAATGCACAAGATAACCTGCTCTGAATGTGGAAACGAAGGAGAAGTTCCATTCAAACCTCGTGAAGGCACTCCTGTATTATGCAAGAGTTGCTTCATGAAGAAGAAAGGAATTACGCCAAGAAACGAAGACAACGAAGAAAGCTCTGAAAGTTCAAACGAAGAGCAATAAACGCTAAATAAATATTATTTTTATTTTTTAATTAAGTTTTTAGGTCTTCATTTGAGGACCTATATTTTTTTAAATGGACTATCTATTGGGGTAGATGAGAAAATCTTTAGCTGTGCATCTTATTTCTTGTGTTATTAGCTATGGAATTCCTTATGCTGAAAATGCAGTTGTTGGAGGTTACTCTTGTAATATTGAAATGGAAAGAGAGTATATTTTTGATAGAAGAAGAGTTGTGTTTGAGAAGAAGAAAAGGCTGAATTAAGAGTTTTATTTAGAATCGTGAGATTATTAAATAAGGGAATATTAGGTTTTATATGAGAAAGAGATTGATTAGCAAGTTTCATGTTGCTTATCATTTGAAGAGAAGGTTCGTAGTAATTTTTGCGATTCTTTTGATGCTTCTTATTTATTTTTTTAAGAACGCTTCTATTGTTTTGAGAGTTTTTTCTGCTATTGGATTTGTAGTTGCTTTTTATGCATTAGATCATGGATTTGATATAAGGTTCAGGAAGAGACATTATGCTTTCATTTTTATCATCGCGATTGCAAGTTTTCTTTTTAGTCCTGCTTATTATCTTTATCCTAACTATGATAAGATACAGCATTTCATTCAGCCCATCTTGGTTTCCTCAATAGTTTTCTACATGATTTCCTATCTGAATATTGAGAGAAAATATCGTTTGTTATTGGCGTTTATGGTAACTATGGGCTTATTGGGAATGTTTGAAATCGCAGAGTATGGGCTAGATTATTTATTTGATTTAAAGCTTCAAGGAGTTTATTTGAGAGAATATAGCGGGCTTGAGAAATTTAATCTTCTTATGGACCCGCTTGATGATACCATGGCGGACTTGCTTATAGGAATTTTTGGCTCTGGAGCTTATTTCCTTGGACATGTATTTTTTGGAAAAAGATATTATTCAAAATATAAAAATCCATATTAAGATTTAGAAACCTTCTGGCCTTCGGGAGTATCTTCAACTATAAATCCGAGGGATTTAATCTGCTCACGAATTTTATCTGCAAGTTTGAAATCTTTTTTCTCTCGGGCTTCTTGACGTGAGACTAAGAGAGATTGGACATTTTCTGGTATTTGGTCATCTTGAGTGATTAAGAGTTCTAAGCCTAGAACTGAATCTGCTTTTTCTAAAAATTGCTTCTTTGCTTTGGAGTTATATTGTGTGTCTTCTAGGGCTTTCCAGAGAATTTGAATTGCTTCAGGCATGTTTAAATCATTGTTTAATGCTTTGGCGAATTGCTTTTCATAATCTTTTTTTGCTTTGCCGCCTTCTATGTTTTGAACTTTTCTTTTTAGTCGCTCGTAAGCGGATTTTGCGGCTTCTAAATGGCTTAAAGTGAAATTTAGTGGCTTGCGATAGTGTGTTAAAAGGCAGAGATAACGGAAGTGCATTGGATTGTAGCCTAGCTTTTCTAGCTCTGAAATTGTGTAAAGTCCGCCTTTACTTTTGCTTACTTTCTCGCCTTTGAAATTTAAGAAAGCGCCATGTAGCCAGTATTTTACGAATTTCTTTCCAGTTGCCGATTCGCTTTGCGCTATTTCATTCGTGTGATGAATCGGGATGTGGTCTATTCCGCCAGTATGAATGTCAAAGCTTTTTCCTAAATATTTCATGCTCATTGCAGAGCATTCTAGATGCCATCCCGGAAAGCCTAGACCCCAAGGGCTTTGATATTCTTGCTGTCTCTCTCCGGGATTTTGCGAGAATTTCCAGAGTGCAAAATCTGTTTTGTGTTTTTTTTCGCCAATATCTATTCGCTTTCCAGCTTCTAAGCCTTTGAGATTGATTTTTGCAAGTTTACCATAATTTTTGAATTTTGTGCTATTGAAATAGATTCCATCATGAGTTTTATAGGTGAATCCTTTTTTTTCTAATTCTTTGATTAGGGCAATTTGCTCTTTGATATGTTCTGTTGCTTTGGGCATAAAATTTGGAATTAGAATATTGAGTTTTTTCATGTCGCTTAAAAAGACTTGAGTGTAGAAGTCTGCAATTTCTTCAGCAGATTTGTGCTCTCTTAAAACTGCGGATTCCATTCTATCCTCGCCCGCGTCTGCATCGGAAGTTAGATGGCCTACGTCAGTTATGTTCATAACGTGTTTTACTTTGTAGCCGTTGTAATCTAAAACTCTTTTTAATATATCAGAGAAGATATAGGTACGCATATTTCCTACATGAGGATACCAATATACTGTTGGGCCGCAGGAATACATCCCGACTTCTTTTTTTATTGGTTTGAATGATTCTTTCTTTCGAGATAGAGTATTGTAAAGATTTAGCATATAGCTAGTATTATTTGAGTGTTTTAATAGTTTATTGATGAGAAACACGACGCGGGGAAATATTTGATTTGGGCGGGAGGTCATAATTTCTTTTGCGATTAGCAGGGAAATATTCCGGTTGTCTATTTATTTCATTTTGAGAGTTATTTTCTAGAACGTCTTCCCAGAAAAATCTTTGCTCTAAAAGTTGTCTTGAGGGCGTTAAAAAAAATGCAACAACATGACTAAATGGTAATTCGTAGGGCAACATAGTTTTTTGAAAGAAAACTCGTTAATAAATCTTGCTATAATTCGGAGGGAATATGATAAATTCCCCATGTGTTTTTGTCGGCATTTGCTATTTCTGTTATTTCATTGAAACCTATTGACTTGCAAAAACCGATTGTAGAATTGTTTCTTATGGGCTTATGAAGAATTTCTGCATATACATCGCATCTTTTCCCTATTATATCTTTGAAGAAAGCATCAAACAAAGCCTTACCGACTCCCTGATTGGTATGTTGTTTTTGAACCCCTAGTTGATCTACTAAAACGAATTGTTTTTTCTTTCCGAAATAGAAAGAGAATGTTTCATCTTCTCCCGTGATTATTTTCTTTTGAACTAATTTTGTAAGAACTTTTTCGTCAAAGCAAAACATAAAACCTATTGCCTCTCCGTCGCGTTCGGCTATGTAAAAATATGGTGTGTGTTCTATTCTTTTTTTGTAACCTTCTAAGTCTGTAACATAGACTAGGAAGCCGTTTTTTTGTGGGTTTTCTTTGTTTATTTTAAGAGAATTTGCTATTTCGTAAACTTTTTGTGCGTCTTGAGGAACTGCTTTTCGTATCTTTAAGTTAACCCAAGCGTTTTCCTGCATTCGTAAAGATAAATCTGATTGAGTCATTGTATTCCTTATCGGTAATATCTCCTTCCGTCATTTTTATGTAACCTTTTTTAGAATTGAGGGTATTTATTTGTTTGTGTTTTGGCTTATTATTTCTTTGTAAAGCGTCCGATAAGGAAATAGAAAGAATACTGGGGAATTTTGAGATTGATAATAAGATTTAATTACCACACATTATTATGCGAGTGGGAGCGTTCGTGCTTTGAAAACTCGGCATCCCAATCTTTTCCTAAAGTTCTGTAATCTATATTTCTTCCTTGTTCTTTTGCGAGGTTTATGCCTAACTGCATGCCTTTAGAAGTTCCTAAATCTGTATAGACTGCAGTTGTTGCTTTGAGATGTGAGATTATTTCTTTTCCTGCCATTATTCCCCTATCTCTCTCTTCTTGGATGTTATCATCGAGAATGCCTGATTGAGTATAAAATAAATGCGAAGCAAAGGGAAATTCACCTTTTAGAATTGAATCTCTGACGCAAGCTCTTGCGTATCTTATATTTCTTCTTAGTTCTCCTTCTGTCCTAGCAGAGTAAGGGGTTTCTATGTCAACAAATTGGGGCATTGGTTTGAGATGATAAAAGAGGTTTAAAATCATTGTTGATATGGGCGACTACAATTGCCTGTTGTGTAGTCACCTAAAAAATTATTTGAGGAATTTTGCTGAAACAAGCACATTTAAAAAGCCTTGAAAACACGAAAGAATGAAGCGTGTAGCGCTTGTGTGTGAAACAGCCCCTTACGGGAATCTGTTTCTAGATATCACTTAATACATTACACGAATTTGAGTAAAATGGAAAAATTCAAGAAGTTAGGAATAAGCGGAGACCTTCTGCGAGCGATTCAAGATAGTAAGTACACTGAACCGAGTGAAATTCAAGAGAAAGCGATTCCTTATGTCGTTGCTGGGCGCGATGTCGTGGGTAGTGCGGCTACAGGTTCTGGAAAGACGCTTGCTTTTGGTGCGGCTATTGTTGATAGAATTGCTCATACTGAAAAAATTCAGGCTTTAATTATGGCGCCGACACGCGAGTTGGCTGAACAAGTTGCTCAATCTCTTAAAAAATATGCTCGTTATAAGAAGTTGAATATTGCGACTATTTACGGGGGTGTTGATATAAAGCCACAGATGAGAGATTTGAGATATGCTGATGTTGTTGTTGGAACTCCTGGAAGATTGCTTGACCATCTCCAGAGAGGAACTATAGATTTGAAACACGTAAAAGTCTTAATTTTAGATGAGGCAGATAGAATGTTGGACATGGGGTTCATTGAGGATGTTGAAACTATAATTAAGAATTGTCCTAAGGAAAGGCAGACTTTGCTATTTTCTGCTACTCTAAGTCAAGATGTTAAGCACCTCTCTAGGAAATACTTGCGTGATGCTGTTGACGTTTCAGTTGAATCTTATGTTGATGCTTCTAAATTGACGCAAGTTTATTATGATGTGCCTAAACAGGGAAAGTTTTCTTTGCTTGTCCATTTGCTTAAGCAAGAGAGAGCTGGACTTGTGATGGTGTTTTGTAATACGAGAAGAAATGCGGATTTCGTAGCTAAGAATCTTTATAAGATGCAGATTGACGCAATGGCCCTACATGGCGGATTGACACAAAATAAAAGAAATAGAATTATGGAAAAATTCAAATCTGGGCAGGCAGTTATTTTGGTTTGCACTGACGTGGCTGCTAGAGGGCTTGATATAAAGAATGTTTCTCATGTTTACAATTATGATATTCCAAAAAATCCTAAGGAATATGTCCACAGAATTGGGAGAACTGCTAGGGCTGGGAAGGATGGAATTGCTGTCAATGTTGTTTCAGAGAGAGACTATGATAATTTCCGACGTATACTTCTGGATGACGAGCTGAAAATTGATAAAGTTGAATTGCCTGAGTTCGAGAGTATCATGATTAGGTTTGATGACAGAGGAGATAGAGAAGGAAGAGGAGGCTTTGGTGGACGCGGAGGGGGAAGATATAGAGATAGAGGACAGCAAGAGAGTCGGGGTAGTGGAGATTACAAGCCAAGATGGCGACACGATAGAGGAAGAAGATAGTTATCACTTTAAAATCAATTAGTCTAACGAAAGGGTTAAAAAGAGATTATCTCTTTTATGTTTGTATATACCCATTCTTGCTAAGCCAAGGATGGGTTTATTTTTTAAATTAATTTTTTAATAAATTTTTTCATTTCATCTAGGGTTTTTAATTGCATAAAGCTTGCTCTTGCTTTAGAGGAATTTGGAAAGTCAGATAAGAAATAACCGCCGAGAGATTTTATTCGTGGTAGCTCGATGACTTTGTGCTTTTCTGCAAGTTGTAAATATTCTAAGAATGAATTTAGTCGTTCGTGTTTTGTTGTTTGCAGCTCTTGACCGGTTTTAAGATAATGCAATATATTGCGGAAAATTAGGGGATTGCCTATCGCTGCACGTGCTATCATGACTGCGTCTGCACATTCAAGCATTTTTTTTGCTGATTCCCCTGAATTAACGTCGCCATTTCCGATTACTGGAATTTTTAATGCTTTCTTGACTTCTTTTATCCAAAGCCAATCTGCCGGAGTTTTGTAGCTTTCATGAGAAAGACGAGCGTGGATTGTTATTGCATCTGCGCCAGCTTTTTCTATTATCTTTGCAATTTTTAACACATTATTTTTCTTATAGCCTAGACGGATTTTTGCGGTCACTGAATAGCCAGAGGATTTTAGAACTTTGATATAACTGGCGATTTTTAATGGAGTTTTTAGTAGATAACTTCCTGATGCATTGTCTGTAATTCTTATTGATGGACAACCGCAATTTATGTCTACTAAATCGTATTCTTTTATATAGGGAATTACTTTTTTGAAATCATCTACTTTGGGTGCGGTAATTTGAATCCCTAGTGGGCGGTCTTCGCTTGAAGTTATTAGCATGCGCTTTGTCTTTTCGTTTTCATGCAAAATTGCCCCAATATTGAGCATTTCAGTATACGCCAACGATGCGCCATATTTTCTACATAGAATACGATAAGCTATATCTGTGACGTCTACCATTGGCGCTAGGAGTAAAGGACTGGAGAGTTTTATTTTTCCTATATGTAGAGTCATCCACTTTAGAGAAATAAGATGTTTATAACTTTTTACGAAGAGTTTTTTAATGATGTTTTCCATATTTTAAAATGTTAAAAAGAGGAATTTCTGGAGTTGTTATATTTACTATTTTTATTCTCGTTTTGGCTATGGGTTTTGGCGTCTTTTGGTTTGGTATTAAGCCAATAATTAGTTCTCTTAATAATAATATTGGAGTGGTTGAAGAAGAAGAAGATGTTTTGGAAAGCAACATCGTTTGTGCTAATGTAAGTTTTCAAATAAATTCTTGCTTTACAAATTACATAGATAATATAAGTTATGTAAATGTCCGAAGGGTTGATTTCGGCGGGGCTATTGGAGGAGTTAGGTTGGTATTTAATACTCCTGAAGGAATAAAAACCTATTCAAGTAATGTCGCCCCCAATTATTCTGCATCTATTGTGTATAGAATTGAGGATGAGGCAATTTCTAGAGCTTCTAATGTTGATATTTCTGTAGTTATTGGAGTTTCTGCTTGTTCCCTAATTGGTAGTCCTGTGATTTGTTCTGGTGATGTTGTGGAAGAACGAGTAGTTAATGAAACTGAAGGGATTTGTTCTGATGATATTGATAATGATAGCGATGGGCTTATCGATTGGCCCGCTGACTCTGGTTGTGTGAGCGCGGATGATGAAGATGAGAATGAAGATAAATCAAAGGGAGAGATTTACGCACTTATGTGGTCCAATCCAAACTCTGAAGAAAGACCCTATCTAAGCAAAATTTATAGCAGTTATAATTCTGCAAATTCTGCAGACTCTATAGCTAATGAGGCAAAAAGTATTCTCGACGAGCAACCAGAAGGACATAGAGCAATGATAATATTTAATCTTGCAATAGATTGGCTTAAGTTGACTGGAAACTCAACAGACGGATATCCAATTTGCCCTACACAATGGGGGGTTGCAAATTGTATTTGGTGGGATAATGGGGCGACAAATACTAAAATTATAGTAGATGATTTTCTTAGCAAATATAAATCAAAAGGAGGAGAACTGGACTTTTTGATTGTTGATATAGAGTCAGGGTTTAGCAACTGGCATATTGGCTCGGGCTTTTCTGATGAAGCACAGAAAGCTAAATGGAAAACTATCAGCGACGATGTTAATGGTCTGGGAATAGCTCAGATAAAGAGCGACATTGGTTTTACTGATTTAACGAGTGTACATAATTGGCAGAGTGGAAATAATTATAAGATTTGGAATCTGGTTAATGAAAAAAGAAAGAGAGATTATATCAACAAGGCATTTTATGAACCTTTGGAAAATAATTTTGAGGGTGCAAAATTTGGAAATTATGAAAGTGCGAATAATTTTGACGTAATTGTTTCTGGCTCAGGAGATGTACCTTTAATTGATATTAATAGTCATGGTACTGTGACTATCAGTGCGCCTGGACTTGGGAGCGGAGATATTTTTCATGCTGGAAATAGACAAGGACCTAACTTGTACGGATGGCTTGGACAGATTACTTGGTCAGGAAGAGGGCCTGATGGAATAAATTATCCAAATAGTGCTTTTAATTCATTTAGATATAGTGTTAATCAAATGCGAGCGACAGTTTTGAACGATGATGACAAAGTCACTCCATGGATTGCAAGACGAAGTTTTCCTGGAGATTCTGGAGGGCCTCAAATAGGGATGGTCAATAGTGATTTCTGGCAGGAGAGTGTTTTACATTCTGCTTTAGCTGGTGCGGATGATTTTATATTTTGGGCACCACAAAATCCTAACCCTGCGGGGCTTGATAGTGATCAAGAAAAATTATCAGGTACTCTCGCTGAATTTAACACAATCGCCGGATTTTCAGATAAAAGGAGTTTACTTGATAACGACGGAACTGGAGATTATTACGGCTCTGGAAAGCCCTGGAAGGAACTTGCTCCTTGGGGAGAAGATTTTGTTTTGACTGGGATGTTGTCTGGAGGAAGAAAAGTCTGGAGATTTGCTCCTGAAGTTTCTTTGTCTGGTTCTTCTTGTTCTAATGTTGATTGCACAAATATTGCGAACAATCAAGTTTCATGCAAGAGTGCGACGAAGAACATTATTTTTGAGCAGGCGCGAGTTTACACTCCTGCCAGTTCAGTTTCAAGTTGTGGAAAATGGATAGTGCAGGCGTCTGATGCACGAGAGCCATCTGCAAATTAAAGATAGTAGAAGAGTTTTTTAATGATGTTTTCCATATTTTGAAATGTTAAAAGGGGGTTTGTCAGGCATAGTTACTTCTGTGCTTATTATATTGCTTGTTGTTATATCTGCTGGGATTTTATGGGTTGGAGTGAAGCATGTGATTTTCTCTCTTGGTGATTCTTCTGATGATGGCTCTGGAAGTTCGGTGGGAATTGATAGAGCAACTAGTTGTATAAATGCAAATCTTCAGATTATTTCTTGCATTACCGACGTTACAAGGGGACTAACTTCTGTTCAAGTTCGTAGAGGATTGCCTGAAGGTTCTCTTGATGGAGTTAGGTTGGTATTTAATACTCCTAATGGAATTGAGACATTCTCAACAACTTTTTTTCCTGAAACATTTGAAACTAAAGTTTATCAGATTTCTGATGTTGATGTTGCTCAATCATTTAATGTTGACGTCGCTGGAATTATTGGAGTTTCTGCTTGTTCCCTAATTGGTAGTCCTGTTGTTTGCTCAAATGGTGATGTTGATGAAACTGCTCCGATAATAAATCAAGCTGCTTGTTCTGATAATTCTGACTCTTCTTCTGCAAATAGTGGGAATGATGGAGATGGTTTGATAGATTGGCCTTTTGACCCTGGATGTTCTAGCGAGGATGATGCTAATGAACAGGATCCTGCGAGAAATAATCTTTTCGCATTAGCATGGACAATAGGTCCTGTGAATGAGCCATTTATTTCGCATATTTATCATTACCAAGGAAATGGCCCAGCTGGAGGTGATTTAAGCCAAGTTGATATTGCAAGAAATTTCTTGATGGGACAACCGAATGGTAAAAAAGCCATGATAATTCTTACTAGGGATGACCAGTCTAGTTTACTTACAAGAAACATTGATGATAGAATTAGTTTTAGTGAAGAGGAAATTCAAGATGATGGTGTTTCAGGAATAGAAAGCACAGCTAATCTTATCTGGTGGGATAATGGGGCTGATGAAACTGCTTTATTTGTGGAGGAGTTAATGCGTCTGTATAAAAATCAAGGAAGTGGTGAAGAGGGCGAACTTGATATACTATTAACAGATATAGAATCAGGGTTTAGTAACTGGCAAATAGATAGTCAAATAAATCTCTCTAATCAAGAAGCACGCTGGAGGGCAATTGGTGCAGACTCCGGATATGAGGCTATTAGGGCAAGCATGGGTTTTCCAGAATATCTTGTAAATGTGGAGATGCAAAATGGGCAATATCTTGTTGATAATGTGGATAATAGAGTGGGCTATGCCTATAGAATATGGAATATGGTAACTGAAATACATAGGCGCGATTATTTTAATATTTCCTTTTTAAATACTTCGCAAAACTTATTTCCGAATATAAAATATGCAAGCTATGGTAGTGCGAATAATTGGGATACTATTGTTGCTGGCTCGGGAGATGTTCCACTTGAAGACTTAAATGGAAATGGTATTGCTACTATTAGTGCGCCTGGTCTTAATCCCCAAGATGATATTCATATAGGAAATAGACAATCGCCTAATCTTTATGGTTGGTTGGGGCAAATTACATTAGCTGGTAATGGGCCTGATGGAATAAATTATCCTTCTACTAGTTTTAACTCTTTCAGATATAGTGTTAATCAAATGCGTGCTTCTGTCCTCAATGACGAAGACAAGGTAATTCCGTGGATTGCAAGAAAAAGCTGGGAAGGAGGTACAAATGAGGAGTGCGATTTGGGTGGTCCTCTAGTGGCTATGGCTAATACTGACTATTGGCAGGAGAGTGTTTTACATTCTGCTTTAGCTGGTGCGGATGATTTTATATTTTGGGCACCTTCTTCAATTTGTAATGGGGGGGCTATGATAACTCCTGAAGCGGATTTGCTAAGAATTGATGAAGATCGCGATATGCTGTCTAATACTCTTGCTGAGTTTAATTTGATTGCTGGTTTTTCTGATAGACAGAGTTTGCTTGATAATGATAGAACAGGAGATGCTTATGGTGCTGGAAAATCTTGGAAAGAACTGGCTCATTGGGGTAATGATTATGTTCTAACTGGAATGGCTTCTGGTGGGAGAAAAGTCTGGAGATTTAGTCCTCTTGATAGTGCAGGATATTCTGTTGATGGAAATTATAGTGAAGGAGTTAGATTTTCTCGCGTGGACAGAACAATAACTTTTTCAGAAGGAATTATTTGGAATCCACAAAATCCTGTTTCAACAAAAGGATATTGGATTGTTCAGCCTTTGAACGGAATAGTTAACATAACTACTTGTTCTCTTTCCTTTGGATGCAGTGAGGTTATTGGTTAGCGTATTGGAATAACAAAGCTTTTATAGCTCTTAAACTCGGATTTAATATGGAAAAAGACATTGATAGAATTGCAAAGAATCATGAGACTGATATAGTAATTAGAATTGATGATTTTAACGGGCGCAAGGGGCTTACTATTCGCGAGTTCGTGAAATCTGAAAGATATACTGGATTTACTAAAGCGGGAACTAGAATTCCTGCGGATAAGTTTGCCGTGTTTAAGGCCGCGATAAATTCTATTGATGAAAAAGATTTGGCCGAGATAATAGGCGAAGAGATTAAGCGTGAGAAAACAGACGTTTCTAAAAAGCCAACTCAAAAAGTTGAAATGGAAGAAGTTGAATTTTAGAGTTTTGGATTATTGTCTTCTAATTCAAGAAGACCTTCGAAATTTATCTCGTCTGAAATTTCTTCTGATGATAATATTAAACTTGCTCTTATTCTATCTGCCTCTTCTTTAGATTTTTTCTCTAGTAAATTAATTAGATTTCTTGATAGACCCTTTAATTCTCCATTTCTAGGTTCTTGATAGGGGAAGATTAGCTCTGATTCTCTTGGAGTAATTTCAAAGCCCAAGCCGACTAATGCAGAGTAATCTGATTTGAGAATTCTTATCCCGATGTTATTTGGATTGCTTCGAGGAGATTTTGATAGTCTTGCTCTAAAAATTTCATAGGGCTTGCGAGCGGTTCCTCTCTCTATAATATCTGCAGGATAAACTACTTGGGGTTTTGGATTTTTACCTTGACTTTCGCCTTCTATTCCGTAGCCTTCTTTGGTCATGAATTATCGCATAATTGAGGGTATAAAAAGATTAATGTGTTTTGTTGCTAGTTAGATTTTGTCTTTGCGATGGTAGTAAAATTTTCCTTTTCTCTCAATACGAGATAGATTAAATCCTTCTATACCCTTATAGCCTTCGCCTGCTTCTGTAAATACAAATAAATTATTTTTTATTATTTCATCAAGCATTCTTTTAGCAAAGGTCTTATCTATCCCAATTCTTTCTAGACGATTGTAGAGTTGGCTTTCTTCAACTCCTGAAGCACAACATGGCTTCTTAAGAATTTCATGTAAATATTTTGCACCTACTTCTTCAAGAGGATAGGTGTCAATAATTCTTGGTCTTGAAATTCCTTTGACATTTTCACCAATCTTAACAAGGCAGCGATAAACTCCAGGGTGATCACGATGTAGATATTCTGAACGGACTTGAGGTTCTTCTATTCTTTTCATTTCTTGACAATTTTATGAATGTTTAAAAAACTATGCCGAGTAGAAATTTAAGATTTTATTTATTATTTACCTGATAATTTAGAAGTTATTTCTTTTCCTGAAAATCTGTAACTTCTAACAAATTCCCCGTTACCTTCTTGGAGGAAGACTTCGTACGCAGGTCTAGATTTTGAGCCCGATTGGTTTACTATATCTTCTCTTCCATCTCCGTTAATGTCTTTATGATAAATTAAGTCTATACGAGAACTATCCACTAAAAGATAAGTAGCTACACCGCCTCCTCCTGCCAAGATTGTTGTTCCTATTATTCCTCTGATTATCATATTTCTTGATTTTTTATCATTTATTAATTCTCTAAATTCACTTAAGCCCATAATTTTTACCATTAGTTAACCTTTTTAAATCTACTCTTTGTGTCTTTATTATGACAAACGAAACTAAAATACGTCAGCCAATCATAACAGTATGCGGTCACGTAGACCACGGCAAAACATCTTTACTTGATGCCTTTAGAGGCTCGAGTGTGCAGGAAGGCGAAGCGGGGGGGATAACGCAGAAGATTTCATTTACTAGATTTCCAATTGAGAAAGTGCATGAGATGTGCCCGCTTATAAAAGAGAAGAATGTTGATATTAAAATTCCTGGATTTCTTTTTATTGATACGCCTGGACATGCTGCTTTTACTAATTTGCGGAAGAGAGGGGGTTCGTTGGCGGATTTAGCGATTGTTGTTGTTGATATTAAAGAAGGAATAAAACCGCAAACTGCTGAAGTGCTTTCTATATTAAAGACGCATAAAACTCCTTTTGTTATTGCGTTGAATAAAATTGATAATTTATCTGGCTGGAAACGCAGAGATTCAATGAAAGAGAGTATTGATATGTTGCCTGTTAATGTGAGAGAGGAATTTGACACTGCTCTCTTTACATTTCAGGGTTCTTTACATAGTCATGGTTTTGAATCTAGTTTGTATTACGAGATTGAGGATTTTAAGAAGCAAGTTGCTATAGTGCCTTGTTCTGCTCGGACTGGACAGGGAATTTCTGAGCTTCTCTTTATGCTA
Organism: Nanobdellota archaeon; assembly: GCA_038045385.1. Classification (GTDB taxonomy): domain Archaea; phylum Nanobdellota; class Nanobdellia; order Pacearchaeales; family GW2011-AR1; genus JBBSZK01. The sequence continues at coordinate 73,648 of JBBSYE010000001.1, read as the reverse complement.
TGTGGATTATGTCAAAGATTCTTGACTGAACAATTGACTTTGACTGAAGAGGCAAAGGGAGTCATTCTTGAGATTAAGAAAGAGAAAAGCATGGAGCAAGTTGAGGCGATTATTTACGATGGGAAAATTGATGAAGGCGATGAAATTGCTATCGCTAGTTTTGGAGAGCCGATAATTACTAAAATTCGTGCGATTGAGGAGATACAACCTTTGTCTTTTAAATATAAATCCGCGTCTTCTGTTTTGGCGGCGACGGGTTTGAGATTGAGGCTTGCTAATACTGAAGATATCTTGCCGGGAATGCCGTTTGAGGAAATCAGAGGAAATTTAGAGGAAATTAAATCGAGATTTAAAAAAGAAGTTTCGGGTTCTATTGAGCTAGATTCAAGTGGAATAATTGCGAAAGCAGATTCACTTGGAAGTCTTGAAGCTTTACTTGTATTGTTGAGACAGGCGCAAGTTTCTATTTTGAAAGCCTCAATTGGGCCTATTGGAAAAGCTGATATAAGTGCGGCTAAAGCGATAATGCAGACTAACGAACTTGATGGAGTTATTGTTGGGTTTAATGTTCCGATTGAAGAGGTTGATAAAGGAAATGTTAAAATATTTACGCACGATGTTGTTTATAAGTTGATTGATGATTTGAAACTTTGGAGAGAGAAAAAGACTAAGGAGATTGAAAAAGAAAGACTGATGGGGTTGGCTACGATTTGTAAGCTACAAATACTTAGCCAATATGTTTTTAGAAATTCTAATCCTGCGATATTTGGAGTTAAAGTGCTTGGGGGCAAGTTGAGAGTGGGGATCCCTTTAATTGATAATGCTGGAGAAGAGATTGCGCATGTAAAGGGAATTCAGTCTGATAAAAAGAGTGTTAATGAAGCTGAAGCCGGATTGGAGGTGGCGCTCTCTCTTACTGGAGTAAATTTTGAACGACAACTCTCGGATAAGAAATTCTTGTATTCGAATATTTCGGAGATGCAATTTAAAGCTTTCAAGAAAAATAAAGATTTGCTTAATGCGCAAGAACTTGGAGTTTTGCAAGAGTTAGCGGAAATTAAAAGAAGAAAGAATGGAAGTTGGGGTGCATGAGAAGAACTTATAGTGCTGGCGGTGTTGTGCTGAATAATGAGAATAAGGTTCTTGTTGTTAGTCAACGTGGTAGAGCATGGTCATTGCCGAAGGGACATTTGGAAAAGGGAGAGCGCGCGTTAGTTGCGGCTAAAAGAGAAATTAAAGAAGAGAGTGGTGTGTCGGATTTAGAATTTGTAAAAGAACTTGGAACTTATGAAAGACATAAGATGACTAGTGAAAATAAAGATAATCTCGATGAGTTAAAGGTCATTACAATATTACTTTTTACTACAAATAATGATAAGATTGCGCCAGAAGATCCTGAAAATCCGGAGGCCAGATGGGTTGATATTGATGATGTCGCGAATTTATTGACGCATCCGAAAGATAAGGCTTTCTTTACTAGTGTTAAGAGTGAAGTTATGAGTTTTGTTAAGCTAAGAAATAATTGCAAATGTTCTCTTCAATATAAATAAGGAATGGAGATTTTTTAGAAGAGTCGAACTCGGAAGATTTATAAAAATCAAAATTATTATGATAGTGATTAGAGGTAATGGATAATATAATATTATGTTAATATTAAAATAAAATGGAAATTAAAAAAGAGTTGTTAGTGCTAATGTTTATAGGAATTCTTTTGCTTGGTGGCTATACTGCAAAAAAAATAGCAGAAGATGATCTCTCTGAACCAGTTGAAGCAAATGAATCAGAACTAGGAGAAGTGCAAACTGATGAAGACGTAGAGAACATCGTTTGGTGGAAACCAAATCCAAATACATCGTGGCAATGGCAATTACTGGGAACAATAAATCAGAACCATGATGTTGATATGTATGATCTGGATTTATTTGATAATTCAAAAGAAGTAATAAATGCGTTGCAAAATAGAGGTATAAAGGTTATTTGCTATTTTAGTGCTGGAAGTTATGAAAACTGGAGAATTGACAAAGATGATTTTCCAAATGAGGTTCAGGGAAAAACTCTTGAAGGATGGGAAGATGAGAAATGGCTTGACATTTCCAAAATTGACTTGCTTGCGCCGATTATGAGGAACAGATTGGATTTAGCAGTAGAAAAGGGTTGTGATGGTGTTGAGCCAGATAATGTGGACGGTTATTTGAACGATAATGGGTTTGATTTAACCTATCAAGACCAATTGGTTTATAACAAATGGCTTGCAGAAGAATCTCATAAAAGAGGATTAACAGTTGGTTTGAAAAATGACTTAGAGCAAATTCCCGAATTAGTTGATTATTTTGATTTTGCTTTAAATGAACAATGTTTTGAATATGACGAGTGCGAAACTCTTTTGCCATTTATTGAACAAGATAAGGCTGTTTTTGGCGTAGAATATGAGTTACAACCAGCAGAATTTTGCAGCAAGGCAAACGAATTAAACTTTGATTGGTTGAAGATGGAATATGATTTGGATGGCGGAAGAATCTCTTGTAGATAGTTAAAATTCTATAATTCTAACGTTGCATTTTTGTATATCTAATGAACTACTCGACGCACAAGCTGTGGGGTAAAACGATTTAATAAACACTAATCATTTATATGCAAAGCCCTAATTAGACAAACCTTTAAAAAGCACATTTATTCTCTGCATATATGCCATTCAAAGTTAACATAGCTGACAAAGGAAAGACTTGGAAAATCGAGTCTGGTAGTGAGGAACTTATCGGTAAAAAACTTGGAGATAAGATTCATGGAAAAGATGTTGCGGAAACTCTAGAAGGATATGAATTTACTATTGCTGGAGCTTCCGATATTTCTGGATTGCCTCATGGAAAAGATGTTGAAGGGCCAAATTTGAAGCGCGTTCTCTTAACTAGAGGATGGGGAATGCACGATAAACATGAGGGAATTAGAAGAAGAAAAAGCGTTCGCGGTAAGCAGTTGTCTGAAAAGACTAGTCAGATTAATATTGTTGTTGTTAAACACGGTAGCGCTAAACTTGCAGATTTATTTCCGGATCAAAATAAACCTAAAGAAAAGCCACAAGAGCCTGCTGTTTAAGATGCCATTAGGTTATGATTTTGGCGAGAGAATGAAAGAATCTTGTTTTGGTTTATCTGAGCGACCTGTTATTTCTTGGAGCGCACCTTCTGAAGAGCCAATTCCGGATAGGGCTTGGAATGTCTCGATTACTAGGGCAATAAGACATGTTTGTGGTGGCGCCCGTAGTGTTGAACCTTTAAGTGATGAGGCTTTAAGGGTAGCTTTAACTAATAGAAGTTATTGTTGGCCAACATAAGCTTTAAAATAGGCTTTTGTATCTTACTTTTATGAAAGAACTACCTACTTTGAATGTAATAATTGCAGGACATATTGACCATGGTAAAACTACTTTGTTGCAGAGGTTGAGTGGAAAGTGGACCGATACACATTCTGAAGAGATGAAACGCGGTATAACTATAAAATTAGGATATGCAGATATTACTATTTTTGAAAATAATGGTGAATATAATCGAGAGAGTAAAGGCAAAGCTTTGAGATATGTGTCTTTCATTGATGCTCCGGGACATGAGATGTTAATGGCCACTATGTTATCTGGAACTGCGATTGTTGATGCTGCGCTTTTGGTTGTTGCTGCGAATGAGGGAATAAAGCCACAGACTAGAGAGCATTTAATTGCACTTCAAGCTAAACGAGTAAAGAATGTTATCGTATTACAAAATAAAGTTGATTTAGTTTCTAAAGAGCAGGCTAAGAAAAATTATAATGAAATTCTCGAGTTATTTAAAGCAGTTAGAGGAGAGAAGCCAATAGTTATTCCTGTGTCCGCCCAACAGAATGTAAATATTTCTAAAATTTATCAGGCGCTATGTGAGCTGCCAATTCCGGAAAGAGATTTAGAGGGCGATCCGATGTTTATTGTTGCTAGAAGTTTTGATATTAACAAGCCTGGAACTACGCCTGAGAAACTAAGCGGGGCAGTTCTTGGGGGCACTTTAAAGAAGGGGATTTTACGTGTTGGGGATGAAATTGAAATTAAGCCTGGTATTGCGGTTAAGGAAGCTAATCAGATTCATTATAAAACCTTGAGGACTAGAATAAATAAATTGTTTAAAGGTTCTGGAGAAGTTAACGAGATAACTCCTGGGGGGAGCGTTAGCATTGAGACCAGTTTAGATATGGCTTTGGGAAAGAGCGATTTGCTTTCTGGTGCTGTGGTTTCTCATTCAGGTAAACTTCCGGAGATTGCTTTTGCTTTGAAAATGAAATATAAATTATTTTCGGAAGTTTTGGGAGCGCAGGCAAAAACTAATGTTGATGCTTTAAAGCCGAGTGAGACTATTATGATGAGTATTAACACTTCGGTAACTATTGGAATGATTAAGAAACTTGGGAAAGATGAAGCTGAAGTTCACTTACGTATTCCTATTGTGCCTTTTAAGGGGGAGAATATTGCGATTGCTCGTAATATTGCTAACCATTGGCGACTAATTGGTTATGGCGAGATTTTGTAGAATAGAAGGATTTTTAAGCTGGATTAGCTTCTGATTTTTAATAATTGTCCCATGTGGTTTCCATATGGGACTTCTTTTTTAGATTAATTCTTTTCTAAGATTTATTGAGTCATTACAGTAATTTCTTAAAATATAGGATGAACTTTTAGGAAAGAAGGCATTTATTACTCTTTTACCTATTTTTTGAACTGCCTTGATTGCAGGAACGAAATCTTCGTCTCCAGAAACAAGAATAGCTATATCATAAAGATTTTCATATGCGCCACTAATAATATCGGTTGTGAGACAAACATCATCTCCTTTTATGGCGAATGTAACAGAGCCATCTTTTAGAATTATTTTCTTCAAATTGCATAAAACAATATTAAATTTAGGTATTCTCTTTAGTTTTTCTAAAAATTTTAGGTGATTTTTATATTTTTCTTCGTCAAAATACTTGTCAAGGAGAGCCGTATAGTAAAATATATTGACTATTTCTCTTTTGTTTTCTAGTTTGCTTATTATTTTTTCAAAATTATATTTAATTTTATATTTTTTTAAACTATGATAAAGATTGCTTCCGTCAATGAAAATTGCAACACGCTCTTTTTCGCTCACCTGATTAGAGGCTTTTTTTGTTAATAAAGACTCTGGGAAAAGATTAAATTAACTTTGGAACCCGGTCTTACCGAAGCAATACTGGGGAGTATATTTTTATCATAAATCTCTTTGCCTTAAAAGCCTTGCGTTATAGGTATCTCTGCTGAAAGATTTAAAAGATATGTCTGTATTGAATTATATGAGCAAGGTCCTTCAAACGGTTGCGGGTTATCTTTTAGCTGGAGCAATTGCTACTCAAGGGCAAATAGCTTCTCAAAAGAGATTTTTCTCAAGAAAGATTTTATGATTTATTAGGAAAAGATATTTCTGATGCTCGTGAATATCTCGAAAGCCATAGACGTTATGCTTTTTCTCCTATAATGAAATGGGTTGAGCTTGATAGTAAAGAACTTGCTGAAAACTATAAGCAGTATCATTCTTACCTTTGGAATAAAGTTGCTAAAGGATAGCAATCTTTTTATTTTTAACTTTCTTGCGTTCTAGATTTTAAGAGCATAATAATTATTTTCTAGATATAACTGAAACTTCGCTCCAAGGGCGACAAACTTCTTTATCGATGTTAGCTGCAGTTAAAGGACAATCTTCCCATTTTAAGTAGCTTACCAGTAATTTTCTGTCTTTTATTCTTCTAGAGCTATGAAAAAGATTATCCATTTTAAGTAAGTGTCCCGCGTGTTCGTTGAGATAAACAAGTAATGGATAAATTATCGCTTTACCTTTATCTGCTAATGTTCGACCAATTTCAGAGATTAGATATTGTGCATGTCCCTTTGATTCATCGACTATTGATCTCATTGGATCAAATTCTTCATAGAATGGTTCTCCGGATTTAGGGAAAGACAAAATGCCGTCTCTTGAGGTAGCTAACGCATGATTCAGAGTTGTATTTTGAAATGAGACTATAAGGTCAAGAGATCGGTCCCCTGCTGGAATTCCTCCGCTACCTGCCCTATGACCCATCTTCTTGTAAACTGCGGCCCTTCTGGGGCTTTAGAGTCTATGCCTCTTGCATGTATTCCCTGACTAATTAAATAATTTACTAGAGACCCATTGCCACAACCTACGTCCATTACTTGCTTGCCTTGCAGACTTGCAATGACTTTATTATTTATTCCGAGAACTGCTAGCTGGTATTCTAAGGGGACGTTTAGACAAGATTTGTCTAAATCATTTTCTTTGCTAGTTCCTATTAATCTTAAGTATTCCATAATTTTTCTTAAGAACGGGCTTTTTAAACTTGCCCATAGCAATCTTTTTAACTTCCTTGCATTCTGGAGTTCATGGAGGACTTTCTTTCTTGTGTTGATAAGCCGTGTGTGATACTTGCAGGAGCGGGAACGGGAAAAACGCGAACTATCTCGGATAAGGTCACATATCTTGTGAAAAATAAGATCTTCTCACCTGGAAGAATTGCTTGTGTTACTTTTTCAAATGAGGCGGTCGATTCTTTACATAAGCGCCTAGTTGGAATGGTTGGCGAGCAAGCAGTTCCTATTGTGCGGACTTTTCATGGATTGTGTGGGGATTTGCTAAGAGAGTATGGCGAGAAAATTGGAATATCAAAGAAGTTTAAGATTATAACTCCTGAAGATGGAATGATAATGCTTTATCAATATTTTAAGACCATTCCAATTAGATGTAGCCAGTATATTGAGGCGATTGGGGCTTTGAAAGAATCTTCTATTATGCTTGAAAAGTATGAATCTTTTTTGAAAAATAGCGCAAAAGATTTTCCTGATAATCCTGAAGCTGAACTTGAGAAGCTTACCTTGAGACATCATTCAACTAGATTGGAGAAAGAGGAAAAAGATGAGATTAAAAAAGAAATTGAGCGGCTTGGAACGTATGTGCAACAGAGAAGATTTTTGCAAAGCTGGAGGGGCTATGAAAAAATAAAGTTAAAATATAATATGCTTGATTATTCTGACTTGCATTATTATGCTTTAAAATTACTGGAGAAAGAGCCAAGTTTGGCGAGTAATTTTGGATATCTTATAGTTGATGAATTTCAGGACACAAATAAGATACAGTTAGACTTGCTATTTGCTCTTGCGCCTAGAGGGAATATTACTATAGTCGGAGATTTGAATCAGTCTATTTATCAGTTTAGAGGAGCTTATGGCGGAACTTTTGATGAATTTAAGAAGCGATATGGGAAAACGGAATTTGTTAAGTTGGATAAGTCACATCGCTCTCCAAATAAAATATTGAAAGTTGCACATAAGGCTATTGAAAATAATTACAAAGATAAAGATGAATGCTTTTCAGTTTTGAATGCGAGAGAAATCGAAGGCGAGAAAGTTAATGTGATTGAATTGCTTGATAGCAAAGAAGAAGTGAGAAAGATTGTGGAGATTATTGAGTCTGAAATTAAGAGCGGTGTTCTTGGAGGAGAAATTTGTGTGCTTTTTAGAACACATAATCAGGCAAACTTGCTAAAGAAAGCGTTGCAAGGTAGAGGAATTGTGTTTAGCTCATCAAAAAGGCAATCTTTACTTGCTCATACTAGGATTGAGCTTATCAGGAATTTGTGTGTGATATTAGATAAAATATTTCAGGCTAAATCTGGGGGAAGTAACGCTTGGTGGGGATTTGCTAAGATTCAAGGAATTGATGGAGAGGAGTTAGGAAAGTTTGGAAAATATGTTCGAGAGCACAAAGGGGCCGAGGGCTTGTCTTTGTATCTGCTGAAAAATGTTCCTGAAATTTTTTCTAATGAATCTAAGAAAAAATTTGAGATTATGCAGGTTTTGTTGAGGGAATTGGAGAAATTAAAAGGCCAACAGCTATCTGCTTTGATAGCAAATATTGCTTCAAGAGTTTCAAGGGAAGAGGATGGAGAGAATGCTATAATCCAAACTTTTACTGAATATGCTAAAGAATTTAGTGAGCGTGAGTATGCCGACCTAGAGAGCTTTCTTGCACATTTGGACGCTAGGACGCATCTTGGGCTAGACTTGGCGATGCCTAAAGCTAAAAGCGAGGGAGTGAGAATAATGACTGCCCATGCTACTAAGGGGCTTGAATATGAGATTGTTATAATTGCTAATTTAGTTCAAGGTAAATTTCCTATTACTACAATTTCTGGAAATAAGCTTATTCCTGCTGATTTTAACTTGACTTCTGAGGAAGAGCAAGAGGAGCAACAACTTGCTGAAGAAAGGAGATTGTTTTACGTGGCCTGTACTAGAACTAAGAAGCGACTTTATTTGACTTATGCGCAGAAATATGGTGCAAAGAATTTAGAGGTTAGTCAATTTCTGAATGAAATTGATTTTAAGAATAATGAGAATGTTACCTTCTTGAGAGATTTAGATAAAACCGAGGAGATTGACTCAGATTTTGGAGTAACTGAAAAGATTGAAGTTAAGAAAGACATTACATTTTCTCCTTCGGCGTTAAATTTGTTCAAAGATTGTCAAAAAAAATATGAGTATAAGTATGTGTTTAATATGCCTGAAGAAATTGTGACTTGGGAGCAACGCTCTCTTGGTAGCTTTGTGCATTTGATTATTGAAGAGGGCGTTAAAGAGCTTTTTACTAGCGATAGGCAATTTATTTCTCTTGCTGAACAGATGGCCCTCAAGGCAGAGTGGAGAGGAGTTAATTTGAAAGAGGCAGAGCATCTTTTAAAAATATTTTTCGAGAGAAATAAAAATAAGTATAATAAAGAGTCTAAGAACGAGCAGTCTTTATTTCTTTCGCTTGATGGTTTGCGTTTTATAGGTTATGCTGATAGAATTGATTTCCATCTTGATTGGATTGAGATTATTGATTATAAAACTGGAGCGCATGTGCCTTACGGACGTGAGAGAGATTGGCAGTTAGGATTTTATGCTTTAGCGGCTCAAAGATTGGGGAATGTGAAGCGTGTGACTCTTGATGTTTTTAAGAATGAGAAGCCGTTGGAATATGAGATTGATAACATGGGTATTGCTAGAGACTCTAGGAGCAATAGGATGGCTTTTTCTTTGCATGAAGTTAGGAAGGAGATAATTGAGGCGGCTAAAGAAATTCTTGAATGTTATAAGAAAGGTTTTGCTTTTTGTAAGGCCGAGAAGAATTGCGAGTTTTGTGCGAAGATTGAGAAGTGAATCAAAAAATTTTATTCAGTTTCTAATAAGCTTCTTGCAAGATTTATGTCTGTAGTATTTACTGAATAACCGCTCCCTGCTAGATAGTCAATTAAATCTCGGTTGACTGCCCTTGGATGACTCGATAGATAACTACGAATATGATTTAATCCAGCCTCGTCTAACGAAGATGATTTTTCAACCTTTCGCGAAGAGCCGATGCTACGAGCTTCCTCGATGGAATTTGCTATTGGAGGACTAAGACTCATCCTCTGAATCACATCTCCACTTGGGCCCCCCATCTTCATGGCCATTCTCATAGATTGTTCGTATGTCATTTTTTTGTGAGTATATTTGGCTATTTAGTTCTTTTGGTTTGATTGTTTAGATATTTCCTTAAACGAGCATTAATCTCGCCTGCCCCAAAAACTTGTGAAAGTTCTTTAACGTGCCTTGTATAAAAATCTCTTAAACTAAGAATAGAGGATTCTGCATATAAATGGGACGCAAGACCAAATAAGAATCTGGACTCTCTTAAGTCAGTTTGAACAAGAGAAGCCGCCTTCTCTACTATTGCAAGAGCATTTTCTGGATATATCGCAAGAGCGTTATCTAGAAAAGCGGGATTGTTCTCTAAGAAAAAGAGTTTGTAGTTAAAGAGAGAATCATTTCCCCCAATAGTTTTGTATTTTTCCAAAAAACCTTGCCTTACAGAATAATTTCCAAGCATGTTTTCTATATCTGCACAAAGACCATTAAGCTCTCTGTTTTCTGGCCACATTTGTAGCCCTCTTTCGGCTAGTTGTTTAGATTCTTTCGTTTCGCCATTATTAATTTTTTCAATAGCCCTATCTTTTAAAACAAAACTTACTGCTTGAGCATATGTAATACTTCTTTCAGACTCGCCACCCTTAACTTCTCCAGATTCAGTTGAGGTAGTTTCAAAAGCTCTACCTCCTGCTACTAAAACAAGGTGTTCAAGGGGCACAAATCGGTAGCCTATTGATTCGTCAGAGTTTGATTCAATTTGAGGATCTGCTAGATTTGGTTTATCATACGCTATCTCTTGATTATATCGTTCAACAAATTTTCTTTCTTCTTTAGAAATTATATCTTGGGGATTTATCAAAACTCTTGGTGTAAAAGCCACATCTCTGCTATCAAGTATTGCTCCGATAATGAGGGGTAGGCCTAAGCAGTTGCCTGCTCTTTTATTCAGAACGTCTTGGGCAGTAAAATTGTTAGAATCATAGCAAAAACCTTCTTTTTTTAGATGTGAAGAAACTGCAATGACTGCATCATATGGGTCTTTTGGAAGGATTGGTAGAGTTCTAACTAACTTCTCAAACTTGCTAATTACATTTTCAGGAGCATCGGAAGCTTCTAAATATAAGTTAATTGCTTTTTGCATATGAACATTTTTTTAGCAGAGTATATAAAGATATCGTTTCTTTATAGTAGTTACAAATTGGGATTAAAATATCCTATAGTGGAAAACACAAATAATTGAACAGAAAACTGTGTTCACTTTGACGTCAAGAACAGAGTTTTTGAGAACTCCCAAGGTATTGCTGAGAAGTTAATTCATATATCCTGTCATCTACAGATAAACCTTCAATTTCTCTTGAGCTTGGCACTCGGCCAGATAAAGAAAAACCTCTTTTTTCTAAAATCTTTATTGATGGGGCATTGTTCTCTGTGACTCTTCCCCATATTTTTTGTAGATTTTCTGTCATGAAACCAAAATCTAAAACCAAATCCAGAGCTTCTGTTGCAAAACCTTGATTTCTATAATCTTTGCCAATCCAATAGCCTGCTTCTGCCGTTCTTTTCGTTCTGTCTACTCTTTGCAACCCAGCCATTCCGATAATCTTTTCTGTAAACTCAATTCCGAGAAAATAAGCTTTGTCATTATTAATTGACGCTCTTGTTCCGTCTATTAGTTTTTTAGCGTGTTCTGGTAAAAAGGGAAAGGGAATGGGCGTATATTTTGCTATTTCAGAATCATTTGCAATAGCAACTAAATCTGATGCGTCCTCTCTCCTTAGACCCCTAAGTATGATTCTCTTTCCTTCTAATTTTATTTTTCTGCTTTTGCTCATGAAATTTACTAAAAAGTGAGATTATAAACTTTTATTTAGAGATTTTGAGAAGTAGATTATGAATTAATAACAAATAGTTATAACTTAAAAATGACAAAAGATTTAAAAACTACAAACTAGGGGATATTTTATGAAATTGCTTGTAAAACGGGATACTAACCTTCTGGTAAAAACTGAAGGCACCGCACAAATTGATAGTGATGTGCCCAAAAGTCTTAGAGTTCCTAGAGTTGTAAGTCCTGAACTTGTTGAACACTTTAAGGATAGGTCTGAAAATGATGACTTAATGATAGCGCAACGGGGGGATTATGATGAAATTGAAAAACATTTGACTTCAGATGAACTTGATGGAAGTCCAATTAGTCGAATAACTAGGGGATTGCTTGGTATAGAGCCTCAAATAATCCCGGGTTTATGGAGCGGGTATCGTTCAACTTTAGTATATTGTTCTAAAACAGATAGACTATTTAGATTAAAGGGGGTTGCTCTCAATCCTGAAAATCCAAAAATTGTAAACACTGATGATGGGTGGATTATTGCGGGCGGGCAGAAAGCGCATAATGCGAAATATGAAAAAGAACAGTCAGATAAATGGGCTAAGACTCTTGAATGGCATGGTATTGAGCCTGCTATGAAAGTTAAGGGTCTCTGGGAATATCCTGTTTTGGCTCGCAAAGTAAGACCTACTGCAACGCTTTCGGAAGTTGTTGGAGATACTAGAGTAGATGAAGTCCTTGTTCTTTTAGACCACCTTTATACTAGAGGACTTCGAGGAGATATGAGAAAAGATATTACAACAGGAAAACCTATCTTTTGTTATGGTGGAGAAACTTCTACTGGGAGAAAATTAATTCAAGCTACAAAAGAACTTATGTATGATATTGGATACACTACTGGAAGACTTAAAAAACTTATGGATAAAAGTGGGCAAACATGGAGCTGTCCTGATTCTTCGGGGAGTAATGCTCACTGGGGAAATATAGTTCTCTCAAATGGAACGAATAAACTTAAAGTTGGAATTGTTGATTTTGATGCTTCATGCGATTCTTTTGAGCTTGGCAAACGAGAAATACGAAGACAACAAAGGCGAGAATATGATTTTCTTACTAATATTAAACATCTTAATCCTATAAGCTCTCGCGCTATTGTCGGAGGCAAAATAAGTAGAGGATTGATTAATACCGAAGATGGGCCAAGGGTAGTTGGTATTATGGGCGCACGAGAAGAATTTATCAGAGGGATTATTGAAGGGTATGCTTTTACTGGTGATAAATATAATAACGAGATTGACATAGGCAAACTTGATGCAGTTTTTACTTTGTTAAGAGAAAGTGGAGTGCCATTTACTTTTGATGTCGGTAGAGCAAGAGCTGGAGATGATAGTATTTTTTCAAAGTTATCTAATCGGAATGATGATAGAAATAGCTATATTTTACGGAATGATGATAGAGAGTACTATGATTTATTTGGAAGTAACAATATCCTCAAGAAAAAACAAAAATCCTATTCTGGTTCTATATTGGAAGATGTTATAAATTATAACTCTTCATTCCAAAGTTTTGATGATTAGCTTTAAAGAAAGTGTCTTTTATTTATTTTGCTAACTTATTTTTGTGCGAAGATTGAGAAATAGAAGTTTTATAAACTTACTAGCTTTTTTGAAGAAAGATGGTGAACGAAATAACTTCCTTGATTATTTATTTTATTAAACTAAGCTTTACTCCAGAGGTATTATGGGAAATAGTTCCTTTGTTTTTTGCTACCATTATTATATTAAGCTATTTCGAGAAATATAAGCACGAAAGAGAAAATTGGGGGGCTTATTTATCTAACTCTTTAGTTCTGTTTTTTGTATCTCTTGGATTATTTAGATATATTTATGGAATTGGAATTGGAGGTTTTGATAATTTTATAACTTATTCTGGTAAGAGCATTGCGGCTATTTTTGTGCTGTTTATTGGATGGGCAATACTAAAGTTTAATTTTAATCATATACTGCCTGAAAAATTCGCAAAACATTTGAGCTCCGTATTGACTTTACATCTTTTTGCCTATGCAATTATTCTATTTGTACATTCTAATCTTGGAGTCGGCTTGGGTGTTGTAGTTGCATTGTTATTCATAATTGTAGTTATTTCAATAGTATTGAATATCATTAAGATACCACTAAAGATGTTTTTTGCTTATGCCGAAAAAATTAAGGAGAAGGAGCGGATAGGTTATATTAAAGAGGAAGAATTTGAGATAAAAGAGATGGAAAAGAAACTTAAAGAGTTAAGGACTGAGTTGAAAAAAGTTGAGCTGAAGAAAGCTGAAAAAGAAAAAAAAGAAGCCATGAGGATTAAGAAGGAAATCAAAAAAATAAGATGACCGCGGAGGAGATTTATTTCAAAGATATTAAGTCTTGGAGGTTATGGCTTGAAAAGAATCATCTGAAGGAAAGTAAGATTGCGGTTATTAGATATAAGAAGCATACTGGTAAAAATTCTCCTACACACTTGGAATTTATGCATGAGGCAATTTGTTTTGGATGGATAGATACTACGGTTAAGAGAATTGATGATGAAAAATATGTTATAAGGTTCGCAAAAAGAACAGATAAGAGTAGATGGAGTAATAATACTATGAAATATGGGAAGAAGCTACTTGATGAGGATAGAATGGTTGAGAATGGGAAGAAGAGATATTTAGAGGGTTTAGGAAAAGAGACTATTGATCACGGGCTTGAAAACTTGGAAATGCCTAAGGAGCTAGAGCTTGCTTTGAAAAAAAATAAAATGGCTAGGGAAAATTTTGAGAAATTCGGAAAATCTTACAAAAAGATGTATTATAGATGGATTGTTAGAGCTAAGGGGATTGAAACAAAAAAGAAGAGAATTCTTGCGGTTGTTGCTAGGGCCTTAGAAAGAAAGAGTAAATGGTAAGCCGAGTTTAGTATAAAAAAATAAAAATTAAATAAAAAAAGAAAATTCTACTTGGTGTTAATGTCTTGCTAGCGAGAATACGTTCTTTATTGCAACTATGATTGTTGCAGGAACGAATATCATTAGCAATCCGCCAAGAGTTCTTGCGAACACTGGAACGGTTTCCATTGCGCCCATTCCAAGATATGATACGATAATTAAGATTGCTCCAGACATAAGGAAATGATGTGTTTCATGTTCGTTTATGTTAAGCAGACCAACTATCAAACCAATTATTACCATCACTAATGGCCAGCTACCTCCAGAAACATTGAAGACAGCAAGTGCAAGTGCAAGGATTACGCCAATAAGAAAGGCCCAACTTCCAAAATGATTTGAACTGTTTTTCATCTTTACCTCCTTTTATCTAGAATATTTTACATAGTTAAGGAGCATTTATATATGTTTTCTTCTGTTTGTCCATGAGGAGATATGATTCAGTTTTTAGATGCTAGATGGATTTTCTTTTTGATAATTCTTTTTGGACTTATAGTTGCATTTTATAAGAGAGATGAGTTATTGCCTGTGAGTTTGTTAACTGGAGGAATATTTGCTTTAGGGTTTACGCTATCTTCTAGTAAACTCTATTTTTTCTCTGTGGCCGTTGTTGCTTATGGATTCTTAATTGCTAAAATGTCTGAAAAAGAGATTGGAGTAATAAAAAATAAAATTATTTTAGTTTTCTCTTTGCTCGTTGTGATTTCAATTATTTTCTTTTTCCTAAAGAGATGGGAAGTTATCTTTTTTGCTTCTGGGGTAATTATGACCGGAATTAGTCTTTTATATATAAAGAGCAAGGTATAAAAGTGTATTATTTAACTTAAGATTATGGAAATAAAAAACGAAGAACATGTGCTGGAATTTTGGGCTAAAGAAGGAATCTATGGGGCTTCAAAAAAGAAAAATTCCAATGGAAAAAAGTTCTATATGATGGATGGTCCGCCTTATGCGACTGGACATATACACCTCGGAACTGCTTTGAACAAGACTTCTAAAGATATTGCTATGAGGATGAAAAGAATGCAAGGATACGATGTTTTTGATAGACCAGGATATGATACACATGGAGTCCCTATTGAACTACAAGTTGAGAAGGAGATTGACTCGAAATCAAAGCGAGATATTGAGAAATTTGGTGTTGAAAATTTTATTGAAAGGTGCAAGAAGTTTGCTACGCAACATATTGATATTATGAACCGGGAGTTTTTGAATTTGGGCGTGTGGATGGATTGGGAAAATCCTTATCTTACTTTATCTGATGACTACATTGAAGCGATATGGCATGCTTTCAAAGAAGCACATAAAAAAGGTCTGCTTTATCTTGGAAAATATCCAATTCATGTTTGTCCTAGATGTGAGACTGCGGTAGCCTATAATGAAATAGAATATGCTAAGCAAAAAGATAATTCTGTGTACGTTAAATTTCCAATTGTAGATAAGAAAAATAGTTATTTGATTATCTGGACAACTACTCCTTGGACATTACCTGCAAATACTGGAGTTATGGTTGGGCCTAAAATAAGCTATAGAGAAATGGAGCTTAAAAATGAGGAAAAATGGATTGTAGCTTCTGAACTTGCGGATAAGTTGGCTCAGAAATTTGGCGTTGAGTGTAAAAAATTTAAGGAAATTAAGGGTAATGAACTTGAGGGTTTGAAATATTCTAACCCGCTAAAAGGACATATTAATGTTAAAGTTAATAATGGGTATAGAGTAGTTTTATCTGATAGATACGTTACAACCAACGAAGGTACTGGACTTGTGCATTGCGCTCCAGGACATGGAAAAGAGGACTATGAAGTTGGTAGGGAGAATAATCTTGATATGCTTTGTCCTGTTGGCTCCGATGGAATACTAGACTCTAGTGCTGGAAAATATGCGGGAAAAAAAGCGAGAATTGTCGATGGAGAGATAATTGAAGATTTGAAGAAAGATGGGTTTCTAGTTCTAGCTGAGAAGCATGAGCATGATTATCCATTATGTTGGAGGGACAAGTCCCCTTTGTTAATGATAACGCAACCGCAATGGTTTTTGAAAATATCTGCAATTCATAAAAAACTATTGGAAGAAAATGAAAAAACCAATTGGGTTCCAGACTATATGAAACTTAGAATGAAGGCTTGGCTTGAGGGAATAAGTGATTGGCCAATTTCAAGACAAAGATATTGGGGCACTCCTTTGCCTATCTGGTCCGGCGAAGATGGAGAGGTGATAGTTGTTGGTAGTTTAGAAGAGCTAAAAAAGCTTTCTGGTGTGAAAGATATTGAATTGCATAAGCCTGGAATTGATAAGATTACAATAAAAAAAGGCGGAAAGATATTCAAAAGAATTCCTGAAGTTTTGGACGTGTGGTTTGACTCTGGAGTTTCAAGCTGGGCAGCATTAGGATTCCCTGCAGATAAGAAGAAGTTTAAGAAATACTGGCCTGCTGATTTTAATGTAGAAGGAAAAGATCAATTTAGAGGATGGTGGAACTCACAGTTGATACTTAGCACTATTGCTTTTGATAAAAAGCCATTTTTGAATGTTTCAGTTCATGGGATGATTTTAGATATAAGTAAGAGAAAGATGTCTAAATCTCTTGGCAATATTGTCTCTCCTGAAGATATTATAAAAAAATATAGTCGGGATTACTTGAGATACTACCTTGCAAAAATGTCTCGAGGAGAGGATATTACTTTTGATGAAAAAGATTTTAAGGAGATACAGGGATTCTTTAGAGTTCTGACAAATGTTAACGCCTTTGCTAATCAACTTCAAGCGAAGAAAGCAAGAAGAAATATCGAGGACAGATGGATTTTATCAAAATTTAATAATTTGATTAAAGAGATTATGACTGGATATAATAATTATAGGTTTTATGAGGTTGTACAGAAGATTGAGAGATTCCTAGTTTTTGATTTGAGTAAGACATATATTCAGATGATAAGAGAAAGAGCGGATGAAACTTTTGATATTGTTAATGAAATAAGGCTCGGGCTTCTGAAAATACTTGCGCCAATTATTCCTTTTTCTACAGAGATATTATGGCAAGAACTTAAGACTAGGGGTTTAGTTAAGGAAAAATCTGTTCATCTCTCTGAAATGCCTTCGTTTGATGCAAAGAAAGTTGATAATGAACTTGAGAAAGAATTTGAACTTGTCGTTAAATATATTGAACTTGGACTGAGGGAAAGAGATAAGGCGGGAGTTGGTTTGAAATGGCCTTTACAAAAAGCTTTGCTGACTGGGGAGAAGGTTGGTGCGGAACTTGGGGAAATTGTTGCGAGGCAATTAAATGTCAAAAAGATAGAATTTTCTAAAGGTGTCGAGTTAAGAACGGAACTAGACTTGAATATGACTGACGAACTTGAAGCTGAAGGTTTTGCTAGAGAAATAGCTAGAAAAATACAGGCAGAAAGGAAGAATCTTGGGCTTATAAAGAGCGATGAGATATTTTTAACTCTTAGATTAGATAAAGAGCTTTATAAAAGAGTTATGAAAAATAAAGATTATATTGCTAATAGAGTAAATGCTAAAAAAATTAATTTTACCGAGGAGAATTGTGAGTTTAATTTTGAAATAAAAAATGAGAAAATTGGATTCTCGTTTACTAAGATTTGATTGAAAAAACATTTAAATAGTCTGTCTCTCTAGAATGATAGTAAAATGATAGTCAAAGAAGAATTTCTAGGTCGTTTGAGGAAAATATTCGACTTGAATTTGTATGAAGTTAAGGTTTGGGCTTCTCTGCTTTCCAGAGGAGTTTCTACTGCTGGGGAGTTAAGTAATATTTCTGATGTTCCGCGAAGTAGGACTTATGATGTTTTAGAATCCTTAGAAAAGAGAGGATTTATTGTTATGAAGCTTGGGAAGCCAATAAAGTTTATCGCACTAAAGCCTGAGGATGTTGTTGAAAGAGTTAAAAGAAATTTAGTTGTTAATGCTCAAGAAAAGTCGAAGAGACTTGAGCAGCTAAAAGGAGATGATGTTCTTAATGAGCTTAGTTCACTTTATACTAATGGAGTAAAATATATTGAACCTGCTGATCTTTCTGGAAGTTTGAAAGGTAGACAGAATATTCATAATCATCTTGATATGATGATTAAGGGTGCAGAGAAAAGTGTTTCTATTGTGACAACTGCTGAAGGACTTAGCAGAAAGATGGAAGCCTTGATGCCTGCTCTTGAGAAAGCAAAGAAGAGGGGAGTTTCTGTTAAAATTGCTGCGCCTATAACTTCTGGAAATTATAAAGTCGCTAAGGAATTATCAAAGGTTGCGGAAGTTCGTGGACTTTCTAAACCACAGGGAAGATTTACCATTGTTGATGAAAAGCAGATGATGTTTATGTTACTTGATGATAAGACCGTTCATCCAAGTTATGACGTTGCTGTATGGCTTGCGAGCGATTATTTTGCTCAATCTGTAGCACAGATGTTTGGCATGACTTGGGATTCTTTCACGCCTTTGAGTAAAGTTAAGATTTAAGATTTTTATTTTTAAAATTTATATTCGTATTTATCAAAGTTGATTTTATTATTTTCTATTTCGATACCTTCGGATTTTAACAATTTTATCTTTGCGCTTAAACCTAGGGCAAAGCCACCTAGCTTTCCGCTCGTGTTTATTACTCGATGACAGGGAACTTGGGGAGCATAAGGATTCTTGTTCATTGCATTTCCGACTGCGCGATATGCTTTTGTTTTTAAAACTTGCGCTAAAGACTTGTAAGTTGTGACTTTTCCTTTTGGAACTTTTCTTAATATTTCGTAGCAACGTTCATTGAAACTATTCTTCATTTGCCTTTTTTAATAAGCCAGATATTTTTTCTCTTATATGGGGCTCACTAATTGGATCATAATTAAAAGTTATTGTGCTATTTCCTCCGTTGGATTCCATGCTTAAATGAATCTCGCCGACTGCTCCGAGATACAATTCTCTAGCCCGGGATAAATCTCTTGCGTTAACAAGACCAAGAGAATTTTTTGGAATTGAATCTCCATTTGAAAGAACTATTCTGTACACTGGCTCGCTACCTGTATGACTCCTATAATCTCCTCTTCCAGAACTTATATGTATCACCACGCCGAATAGCAATTTGATAACTATTTAAGCACTCTGCCTGTCTGAAGATACCATAATTGCAAGTCTAGCTTCGCTGGCGTTGTCTCAAGACTTGAAGCTAAATTCTGAAATATTTTTTCATTATCAAGATAAATCTTTTTGTTTAGAGATTTTGGCTTTTCTATAATGTTGTTATCTGCTAAAATATTCAAAATGTGCCTGTCTAAAATTGCTAAACTTTTATGGCCCGTGTTTCTTAGAAAATGAGAGGCTTCCTTATAGCCAAGGCCATTTATATTTTGAACAAGCCATTCTCTTGCTTTAAATTCGTTTTCTTTTTTTACTATAGATTGTATTATTTCTTTGATATTTTTATTTTGTCTTGCTTGGATTATGTATTTGGCTTTGTTATTATGAAATCTGTGTTTATGTTCTCTTATTGTTCTCGCTAAATTTTCTTGAGAGAGTTTGGTGAAGCCATCGTATCCTAGAGTTTTTTGAATGTTGATTGCAGTTTGTGCTTTTGAGTTTGCCGTTAACAGACAAAAGCAGAGTTCTGAAAACCAGTCTTCGTTCGTTTTTTGATTGAAAGAGCTGAATTCTGATATTCGCAAGTCTATTATTTGCTTATATTCTTCTGGAATAGAGTTTATTTTTGCTTTTAATTCTGATATTTTTGACATTAAAATTTATAGATTATAATATTTAAAAATTATTGTCTTGCTTGACTTACTTCTCGTTTCATTCTTGTTTGACCATTCTCTTTACTCTCTTGCTCAACCCTCCTCACATGCTCGGAGATTCGCTGCGGAGTAAGATTTTTTGTTTATTCTCGCTCGACCCTTCTCACAGGCTCGAAGACTCGCATCGATAAACAAAAATGCGGGAGGGAGGATTCGAACCTCCGAAGGCACTAAGCCACAAGATTTCTTCCGAAATCTAATGCTTCACGCGCTCTAACGAGCGCGGGACGTCTTAAGTCTTGCGCATTTAACCGCTTTGCTACCCCCGCACATTAAATTAGCGAAATAAAGGTATAAAAGATTATGCTTATTCAGAAACTAAAGAATCTAAAGCATGAACTCGTGTATCTGCAAGCCAGAGGCTATATGATACTAATACATCTCTTTTTACATAATCAGTTCTGGCGATTAGTCTAAGTGGGGCTTCTTTAGGTTTTTCTAATTTGGATTTTAACCTATAGTTTGTATTTGCTCTTGTCGTCCATTTTCTTAATAAATTTCTAGCTTCTTCTTGGCCTAATCTTTGGCTCACCTTCTCCCTTAGTTCTTTGAAGGCATATTCTCCCATATTAGTCAGAATCAATATTATTAATAATTTCAGGCATGCTTGAACTAACGTGACGAAGGACTTCTTCAGAAGTAGCTTTCCAATTTTCTTCTTTAAATTTGAGCGCTCTTGAAGCTCCAGCCATTACTGCTATCTTCAACATCTCGTCTCCTTTTACCATATAACATTTTGAATAGTAGGCTATTTAAAAATTGTTGTTCTAATCGTCATATGAACTTGTTTGAAATTTATAAGAAAAAAAGAATTGTCAATATAAATGTAAATATAATAATTGCAAGTTTGGCTTCTATTTTTCTTGCTTTATACCCTGTTTATTTGACAAAGATGATTGCTGATTCTCCTAGAGCGATTGCATTAATTTCATTTGGGATTGATGCTTTGATTGATTTTGGAATTTTTATTATACTTCATGGATTTTTGAATAAAAAACAAATCAGTCAAGGAAAGATTTCAAGCTCATTGAAAAAAGATATCTTTAGAATTCAAGCTGAAAGGATCGTCTTATCTGTATTTTATTTTGTTTTTGCGACAGGAGGACATTATTTTCTAATCACCAAAGGGTTTGATAGGACTAGTGCTTTCGCTTTATCCTATATTTTTGCTCTTTTACTAACTAGAGGAATACATACTTTTTATGGTCTTAAAACTGGATTGTTTGAGCCTCTAAAGAAATAGATTGATAACGTTCGAACTCCGATTGGGATCTATGAATTGTAAAACCATAATGCCCGATTCTTTCTTTATAATCGTTAATAATTTCATCTTCTGAAGATAATCCTAATATGGCTAAAGCAGTAATGACTCTATCAAGACTTTCTGGTGCAGGATGAACGCTTGTTGTGCCCCATATCAATCCATTTTCAAGCAAAGTAAGAATTTTGTCTGAATGACTCTGGGTTAGGCCTGTTTTCTCTGATAGTTTTTTGATGTTCTTGCCCTTGGAAATCTTTCCTTATGGATAAGGGCTTTAATTTTATCTCCGACTTCTCTGCTATAACGTTCTTCTTATTTTAAGGTTATTATCACCATTGTTAAGTCTTGAGGGGAAAAATATCAATTTTCTTCTTTCCGTCTTGGAAGAGGCAATATTTAATTCTATGATTTTGGTGGGCGTCAGTTAAACATAATGCTTCTTTGACCATAGAACCTACTATTTCAATTTCACGACCATAGGCATACGCAGGAGCCTTTACTACATAAGATCTACCATGATGCATTTCTTGTCTTATATCTATTGCCGGAGGTTTTCCTCGGAAGACGAGTTTGCCTGGTTTTTCCTTTGATGCGAACTCAGGAGTTACTATAACTTCAATGCAATCTTTCGCCATAAAAATATGACTTTTTTGCTTATTTAAAAGTATCTTAAGCCTCTATTTGGCTCTGAACTTTTCGGGAACCTCGCTAGTGGCTTTGAACCGCCTAATCTCGTAACTTAGTTATCTAATGTTCTAGGAGTTTATTTACTTTGCTATTTTTAAGCAACTGCTAATTCTTTTAATCTCTCTTCTGCGGCAGTTACCAGTTCAGGAAGGCCAGTTAAATGATCTATTGTGCCATAAGTAACTCCTCTATTAGAACCTAATGTTCTTTTTATAAGTTCTCCTTCATCAGCGTCGTGATCTACAACTGCATTCCCACTTATTGCAAGATAATGTGATCCATACTGCTGTCTAAGAGCCTCTGCGTTTTCTCTAACATATTTTCTAGCTCCTAAAATTTGTTCTAGTACTTGTCTTTCAGTTATCATATAATTCTGGCTTTTATCAGGTTTTTAAGCTTTTCTAGAAGGACTTCCAACAAACACCGCAGTGTTTGTTGGTTATAAGCCTCTAGGGAGAATTGAACTCCCGACCTTTGCATTACGAGTGCAACGCTCTAACCGCTGAGCTATAGAGGCATGATTATATTTGAGTTTGGAGGGTTTTAAATTTGATGCCGAAAAGTTTAAATACCTCTTTTGGAGGGTTTATTTATGAATAAGATGTTCTTTGCGGGAGTCGCTTTGACTTTAGCTTTAGTTACTATGTTGAGTATTTTTGGATTTGCTTCTGAAGATTTTAATAGCGGGATAGATAGTAATGCTGCTCTTGAAGGTTCTGTTACTGAAAACTCTTTTGTCGTAATTGATGATAAAGATGAAGTTGTGAATACTCCTCAAAGTTCAAGCAGTTCTGGAAGCTCAAAAAGTAGAAATAGCGATAACGGAATTATTAATAGAGTGGTTCCAGTAAATCTTGGATTAAATGTATCTTCTAATATTACTGCATTTATTGATGTGGGATATGATAAAACTTGGCTTGGAACTGATTTGCCAATTTATCTAGAGTTACAGAGTGATGTTGCTATTGAAAATGATGAAGCGATTAGAATTGAACTTAGTGGAATTGGTACAGGCTCAGGTAACCCGCTTGTACAAACGTGCTCTTTTATGCATGGAGACTCATCTACAAGTTGTCCTGAATTGAGCGTTCTTTCTACTGTAAGTGAGCAGGATGGAACTGTTAGCATCATAACTCTTATGCTATCTACAAACAATTATAACGCAGGGGTATACGGCCTTGAGATGTCTGTGCAAAAAACAGGAGAGATTGTTGCTGATAAGGCTAATCCAATCAAATTCTTATTGCTTGACCCTAATAAGAAGGGCGATGTCAATGGAGACGGCGTTGCTGATGTGATTGATGTCGAAATTGTAAGATACCTAATAGGTAGAGCTGAAACAGGCAGAGCTGATGTAGATGGAGATAAAATGGTAAACTTTAATGATATAACTGAAATTCTTGCAAACTGGGGATACTAGATTTAAGTTTAGAAAATTTATATACTCTTCTTATTATGCTAGATTATGATTAAAAAAAGAAGTGTAAGATTTGTTCTTATTGGTTTTTTTCTTGTTGTTCTTTTAATTGCAGGCTATTTTTTTTATGATAGTTTTTTTGCTAAACCTCAGTATTCTACTTGGACGCCTAGAGAGATAACACAGGAAAATTTACCTTCAGAATTGGGCAAGTTTGCAGTAGTACAGGATATGCCTGAAAGTGGGATTATAGGCTTGAGAGTTGGGGAGGAAGATTATACTATCTCTGGAAATTCTGTTTCTTCTGGGGCTAGCGAAAGAGCGGATGTTTATGTTTCTATTCCAGAAAGCTACCTTGATAAGATTGGAGAACAAGGATGGTGTTCTGGATTGCAACAGGCGAGGACAAATGGAGATTTGATTGTTGATATTAGGGGCCCTGAGGCCTCTTTGGGTTTAAAATATAGGGCTCTGTTGAAATATGGCGGTTGTCTTGGATAGATTTATTAAGAAAGTTTAAGACTTGATGAAATGAGGGAAATTGTTGTTAAACTTCTTAAGAAGGTTGTGAAAGATGAACTTGATATTGAGGAACTTATTGAAAAGCCGAAAGATGATTCTTTGGGAGATTATGCATTTCCATGCTTTGCTCTTGCTAAATTTATGAAGAAGAATCCTGTAGAAATTGCTAAAGAACTAGCGAGCAAGATAATCAAAACTGAGGAGATTGAGAAAGTTCAAGCCTCTGGTCCTTACGTTAATTTCTTTGTTAGTAGAAAAATGCTAGCGAGTGGAACAATTTTGGAAGTCAAGAAGAAAAGAGATAAATACGGCTCTTCGAAAATTGGAGCTGAAAAAGTAGTTGTTATTGATATGTCTTCTCCGAATATTGCAAAACCATTCGGAATAGGACATCTTAGATCTACTATAATTGGAAACTCTATTGCAAAGACGCTAAGTTTTAGCGGATATAAAGTAAAAAAGTTGAATTATTTGGGAGACTGGGGGACTCCATTTGGAAAAATTATAGCGGGATATAAAGAATTTGGAAATTCTAAATTGTTAAAAAAAGAGCCTTTAAAACATCTTCTGGAAGTTTATGTAAAAGCCTCTTCTGATGAAAGATTTGATGAATTGGGAAGGAATTGGTTTAGAAAAATGGAGCAAGGAGATAAAGAGGCTTTGAAAATATGGGCTGAATTTCGCAAACTAAGTTTGGATGAATTCAAAAAAATTTACAAACTTCTGAATGTGAAATTTGATGTATTTTCTGGAGAGTCGGAATATAATTCTAAAATGGACTCAACTATTGGGCTATTGAAGAAGAAAAGTTTACTTGAGCTAAGTGATGGTGCTTGGGTTGTGAACCTTGAGAGATATAATCTTGGAGTTTGCTTGATTAAGAAAGCCGATGGAGGAACTCTTTATGCTACAAGAGATATAACTGCCGCTATTGATAGACACAATAGATTTGGAGCAGATTATCTTCTTTACGAAGTGGGCGCTGAACAGAAGCTACATTTTAGGCAGTTTTTCAAAGTGCTTGAACTACTTGGATTTAATTGGGCAGCTAAGTGCGTTCATATTGATCACGGGTTGTATTTGGATGGAGATGGAAAAAAGTTTGCTACAAGAAAGGGCAAGACTGTTTTTATGAAAGATATTTTAGAGGAAACTGCCAACCTTGCCAAAAAGGAAATTTTGAAGAGAGAAAAGATTAGCGATAAAGAACTTGAGCGACGCGCGCTGGCAATTGCTAGAGCCGCTATCTTTTATGGTGATTTGAAAAATAATAGAAGCACAGATGTTGTTTTTGATATTGATAGATTTGTTTCTTTTGAGGGAGATACCGGGCCTTACTTGCTTTATAGCTACGCTCGGGCAAAGAATATTTTAAAGAAAAATAAGGGAAAAAAAATGATTATTACTGGGGTTAATGACTCTGAAAAAAAAGTTGTTTCTGAAATTGCTCGATTTCCAGAAGTTGTTCGACAATCTTCACTTGATTACTCGCCAAATTTAATTGCACATTATGCTTATGATTTATCGCAGACATTTAATGAATTTTATCATTCTTGTAAAGTCATCGGGAGTGCCGAAGAGAACTTTAGGCTTACACTTGTTGAAGCTTTTGCGCAGACCTTAAAGAATGCGCTTGGTCTTTTGGGCATTGATGTTATTGAGAGAATGTAGCACAATAATCATTAAATACCTGATTTTTTGCTTGGATATATGGATGCTTTGACTTTGATGTTGATTGTGACTGGAATTTTAATATTTTTTCTAGTATTTTTTGTATTTTTATTTCTAATAATTCCTCCTCGTGTGGAAAAGAAGGATGATGACTATAAGGCGATTAAAGAGCAAGTTGAGGAAGAAGTTGTTTCTGAAACTGTGCCGTATAAGATGAGAAAGAAATCGGTTAGATATGGCGAGATTTAGAAAAGATGGTTTTGTCTTTGGCTGAGACTATTAAGAGAGATATTGAGCCAGATGAATTTTTAGATGTGCTTAAGAGCATAGAAAGTTTGGGGAAAGTTGATAGTATGGAAAGAGGAGATTTTTTCAATTACTTGGGATTAGTAAGGCCTCGCACTACGAATTATATTATATCCGATACTCCTGTTGGCAAGTGTATTGTTAGTGCAAACATTGAGAGCTTTATTCCGAGAAGGGATGGGACTAGCGAATTTTGTTTGGAAATTTTTATTTATGATGATAAAAAAGTAGAAGCGAAGGAAATGTTATGAAGATGGGCTGAATAGGGTTTGGAAGAAGGTTTAAAAACACTTTACTGTCTTAGTTTATGTAGACGAGCCGGCGGGGTAGCCCTCCGCTATTTGCAAACGGGCTTTAGGCAGGCTTAAAGGAGCGCGTGAGAACTTGTCGTTTGCGTCTCGTACTGGACGTTGACGCTATGTCCGGTTCGATCGTGCTCTTGTGAATCGGGTCAGGCCTTGATCGGAGCAGCCCTAAACAGGAAACGCGGTGCTTACCGGGTTGCATGGCCGAGAAAGGCGCGAATCAACTCAGGCGGTTTGTTTGAGCAGACTCCCCGTCTACACTTTTATTTTTTTGATAATAATGTTTATTAAGTGCCCGAATGAGGTTTTCTTATGATAGATGATGTTGAATTTTACAATTTTAGCAGAGATGCGATTTATATTGTGAGAGAAGATAAAATAAGAGAATTTGAAGAGCCACAAAGTGTTTCTTTTTATTATGATGATATATTGGGGCGCCTTTCTAGAACCTTAATTGAGAAATCTGGATTTCCTCATTTGAAATCAAAAGAAGAAATTGAAGCAGAGATAAGAGAAAGATTTGGAAATTTTAATGGTTGGCTAGTTGAGGGAAAAGTTCTCGATGGTTGGTCAAGCCAAGGCCTCTTCGCTGTAAAAAATTACTTTTGACTAATCTTTAAATACAACGAAGTTATATTTAATTTATGGAAAGAGGACAATTTTTCTTGATGGCTGCTATTGTAATTGTTGGCGCGCTTCTTGGGCTTACTGTTGTTGTAAATTACGTTCAGAAAAGCGGAGAGAATGAAAGATTTTATGATTTGGGAAAGGAGATTGGTTTTGAAGCAAGGCAAGTTAGTGATTATGGTACTTATAATGACTATGAAGGCGAAGGTCAAGGTACAGACGATTTGATAAGACGTTTGATTGAAGATTATGCACCTTATATTGAAAGAGATAGAGTTGTTTTTGTTTATGGAAATTCTGAAGAACTTCATGCCTATACACTTACTCAAGATGGAGTTGGCTGCATTGGCATTGATACGGGAGGTTTAGTAACTTGCGAGGGTGTCGCAAGAACACAAGTTAATGAGGTGCCTGCTATTTCCCAAACTGGAGATTTGGTAAGAGTTAGTATTGACGGAATAGATTATAATTTTAATTTGGAAAATGGACAGAACTTTTATTTTGTTCTCGTAAGGGAGGAAAATGAAGATAGGTTTGTTACAACTGGATAAAAAAGGAGTTAGCCCTATTATCGGTTATGTGCTTCTTGTTGTTATAGCTCTTGCGCTTGCTGGAGGAGTATATAATTTTCTTGCTAATTATGCGCCTCCTGATGCTGAGAGATGTCCGGATGATGTTGCGCTCGTGATAAGGAGTTTAAGCTGTTCTGGGGGAAAAGTAAATATTACTTTAGATAATAAGGGGTTATTTAGTGTAGATGGTGTTTTGATTAAAATTGGGGAAGAGGGAAGAATTGTGAAGCTAGACTTGCTTCCTTGTGACGATTCTTCTTGCAAGGTTTATTTTATTAATTATAATCAAGATTATGAAGACGGGCTAAAACCTGGGCAGAGCGTTAGCTACTTTGAAGAGAATCCTCTTCTGGGAACTGGGGAGAGAGAAGTAGAGATTCAGCCGATTATACTTGCTTCTGGAAATGTGAAAAAGGATATAATCTGCTCGGGGGCAATTATAAAACAGAAGCTTACTTGTTCACTATAAATATAAAAAGCTGATTTTCTCTAATGGAATATGAAAAGAGGGGTTTCGCCGGTTGTTGCTACTGTGCTTCTTATCGCTATAACTGTCGTTTTGGCTGCGATAATTTTTCTTTGGGCTCAAAGCTTTCTTAGGGAGGGGGCGCAGAAAAATGATAGGGCTGTTGAGTTGTCATGTGATAAGATAGTTTTTTCTGCTGAACTTTATAACGACAATAACGGAGTTAGAACACTTGGGATAAGTAATAGCGGGAATGTTCCAATCTTTGGTTTTGAATTTAGAGGAGCTCGCGATGGAAGTATAACTCCGGAGAGTGTTCAAGATAGCAATGGAGATAGTAAACTAAACCCTGGTGAATCTAATAATTTTGTTATTGGAGATTATGATAGTGGGCTTGTTGTCCCTGTTTTGCTTGCTGAAGCTTCTGGAGGAAATAGAGTTACTTATCCTTGCCCTGATTCCACTGGAAAGAATGTTCAACTCATTTCATAGCAAAGTATAAAAAAGAGATTCCTTTTTGATGAGAATGAAAAGAGGGGTTTCGCCGGTTGTTGCTACTGTTTTGCTTCTCGTGATAACTGTGGCTTTAATATCTGTGCTTGCTGCTTTTGTCATCCCATTTGTTAGAAATAGCCTTGACGGCGGAAGTGATTGCTTTGAAACAATAAATAAGTTAACGCTTGTTGGAACGGATTATGCTTGTCTTGATGCTTCTGGAACAACAGAATTGACGGGAATATCTGTTCAGAGAGGAGCTATTGATATTGAGGGATTTACACTGATACTTCATAATGCCGGAAGTGCAACTCCTTATAAAATTACAGAAGATGGTGATTTGGGGGGAGTTATCAAGATGCTAGGAGCTTCAGATAATGTCTTAAATATTCCTGCTAAAGGAGGATTGAGAACTTATGTTGCAACTGGTTCTTTCAGCAAGATTGAGGTTGCGCCGATTATTGGTTCAAAGAGTTGTGATGTTAGTGATTCTATAGATTTGGTTCCGTGTGAGGAAGGTATTACGCTAAGTTAAAATGAAGAGGGGACAAGTTTGGATTGAGACGGTTATTTATACGCTAGTTGGACTTGCGCTTATTGGGCTTGTACTTGGGGTTGTTACGCCGAGAATAAATGAATATCGTGATAAGGCAGTAATTGAGCAAACAATCTCCGTTATGAATTCTATAGACTCTGTAATAAAAGCAATCTCTACAGATCCTGGAAATGCTAGAGTAATTGATGTTAGGATAAAAGAAGGAGTTATTTCTGTGGATTCTGAAAATGAAAAAATATCTTATCTGCTTGAAGATAGTGATATTGTATATTCTGAAGAAGGAATTGAGACTCAAATAGGAAATATTGATGTACTGACAAGCAAAGTCGGAGATAGAGTTGATGTAATGCTCTCTTTGGATTATTCTGGAAGATTTGATATTGTTGAAGAGGCCGATAGCGAGAGAATTTTTGCACCTTCTCCTGTGCCTTATAGATTTAGATTTGAAAATATTGGGCTACTTGAAGGAGGAGATTTCTATCGAATAGACTTTAGGGAAATTTCTAGTGGATAGGTTTAAATTTAAGTAAATTCTTCTTTTAACGAAAAAGATGGTAATAAATATTAATGTAAATCCTTCAGTTCCTGCTCTGCCGAGAATTGAAGATAAGACTAAACTTGACGTGAGATATTCGTTGATTGC
Organism: Nanobdellota archaeon; assembly: GCA_038045385.1. Lineage (GTDB taxonomy): Archaea > Nanobdellota > Nanobdellia > Pacearchaeales > GW2011-AR1 > JBBSZK01. Next base: position 44,049 of record JBBSYE010000001.1, on the reverse strand, counting down.
GCCTTACGCTGGAGTTCACATATATTGGAATGAAAAAGAGGGGGAGTTGATTTATGAGGTTGAAGAGCCCCTACTTAAACCTCAAGAGGAGCAGTGGCTTAAGATGATTGAATCTGCCATGGTTGAATTGATGAATATAAATGTTGCAGAAGAAAGAACTCTTGAAAGTATGATTGATTATATTGACAAGACTGCAAGATTGGTTATACAGGAAATGGATCTTTCTTTCCCTGAGAATGTTTATGAAAAAATGTTTTATTATTTATATAGAAATTTTATTGGGTTTAATGAAATTGATCCTCTAATAAAGGATTATTTTATTGAAGATATTGAGTGTAATGGTATCAATACGCCGATTTACATAGTTCATAGGGCCTATAGAAATCTTAAGACTAATATTGTTTACAAAGATGTAAATGAAGTCGCTAGCTTCGTTGAGAAGCTTGCGCAGAGATGTGGAAGGTATATCTCTTATGCTCAACCTTTGCTTGATGGGACTTTGCCAGATGGGAACAGAGTAAATGCTACTTATACTAAGGACGTGACGTCTAGAGGACCGACGTTTACAATAAGAAAGTTTACTCATGTTCCTTGGACGCCGACTCAGCTTATTGCTCTTGGTAGTTTAAGTCCGGAGATTCTTGCTTATTTTTGGCTTTTGACGCAGTATAAATCAAACATTATGATTGCCGGTGGTACATCGTCTGGAAAAACTACTCTGCTTAATGCACTTGCTTTTTTCATTCCGCCAGAGGCAAGAGTAATTTCAATTGAAGATACAAGAGAGATAAATTTGCCTCGAGAGAATTGGCTTCCGGCTGTAGCAAGAACATCAATTGGAGTTGGTAAGGTTGGAGAAGTTGATTTATTTGATTTGCTTAAGAACTCTTTTCGTCAAAATCCAGATTACGTTATTGTTGGAGAGGTTAGAGGAAAGGAGGCTTTCGTTTTATTTCAGGGTATGGCTTCTGGTCATGCTTCGATAAGTACAATTCACGCAGATTCTCTTGATACGGTTATAAGAAGACTTGAAACTCCTCCGATAAGTCTCTCTCCTACATTGGTAAATTCTCTTGATTGTGTTGTTATTATGACTCATGCGATAGTAAATAATAAACAAACAAGAAGGCTGAAAGAAATTGTTGAAGTTGTTAATGTTGACAAGGACGGGACGGCTTTGATAAATACTCCTTTTACATGGAATCCTGCACAAGATGTCTTTTATTTCAAGAAAGAAAGTAGAGTCTTTGATAAAATTTCAACTAGATATGGAATTCCAAATGAAAAGCTTCAAGAGGAATTCAAGAAGAGAGCAAAATTGCTGTACTCTCTTTTTCAGAAAAAAGTATTTGGGTTTGACGAAATGCGAAAAATTGTTAACGACTACTATAGAAACCCTGACGCCGTTTTGAAGCAATACGCCGTTGGTTGAAAGGTATATAAATAACATTCATTATTTATTAAAATGAAGAGAGGAGATGCTATGGTTCTGGCTCAGCTTATAATTTCTATGAAAGAAAAGATTGTTGATTTTGAAAAGTCTTTTAATGATAAGAATGTAGATAATTTTCAAAAGACAAAAAAACAACTTCTTGAGTTAAGTGAAAGGATTGATTCTTTGATATGATAGACGAGATAAAGAAAAACCTGGCGGTTGAGCTTGAGATGACTAGGCAGTTGATTGGATTTATTGAGCATAGGAATAGTAGCGAGAATGAGAAGAAACTTATTGAGGGAGTTAGTGCCTCTTTGAGGAATAGGATAAAGATTCTTAATGATTCTTGCAAGGAAATGATTTCTTCAACTAGTCTTGCACAAAATTTGCTTGGAAAGGATATTAAGAGAAAAATTGAAAAGATAGAATTTGGAAATGAAAGCGTTGCGGTAAAAAAGATTGACAAGAATAAATATCTTGAGGAATTGAGCATAAGTGAAAATTTCTTGAAGAGAATGAAAAGACAGGCTAAGGAAAAGCCAGTAGCGATCAGTGCATTCAAGGGGGCTAATTTCTATGGGAGATTATCAAATAAGATTTTCCTTAATCGTTCAAATAGTCTTGTGAAGGGTCCTTTTTTCAGAGAAATGATTAAAGATCTTGACAGGAGCAATATGAGAATTCTTGGGACTACTTATATTTCTATGGTTTTCTTGACTGGAATAATTACATTTGTTTTAGGCATATTCTTGGCTTTCTTCTTTTATTTTTATTCTATTGGGATTGAATTTCCTTATGTTAATGCTTCAGAAGGGGGCTTCATTAGATTGTTGAAGATTATATGGATTCCTTTCTCTTTGCCTTTGCTTTCTGGAATTGTATTTTACTTCTATCCATATACTGAGAAAAGATCGGCTGCGGCTAGAATCGATGGAGAGTTGCCTTTTGTTGTAATACATATGCGTTCAATTTCTGGAAGCGGTGTTGAACCGACGCAGATATTTAGAATTGTTGGGAGAAGCAAAGAATATCCTTATACTGGAAATGAAATTAAGAAAGTTCTTAATCAGGTTCACGTTTATGGTTATGACTTGATTAATGCTCTGAAAAATGTTGCAAGCGTTACCCCAAGTCAAAAATTCGCTGAATTGCTAAACGGATTGGGCTCTGCAATAAGTTCTGGCGGAGACTTGAAGACATTTTTTGAAAAGCGTGCAGAAACTCTTCTTTTGAGTTATAGGATAGATAGGGAGAGATTTACGAAAGTTGCGGAGACATTCATGGATATTTATATAAGCGTTGTTATTGCAACTCCGATGATTCTTCTTTTGCTTTTGGTGATGATTTCTGTATCTGGATTTAATGTTAGATTTTCTATAGGTCAGATGACTTTTGCTATAATCGCAATTGTTATTTTTGTTAATATCATATTCCTTTGGCTATTGGGGGTTAGACAGCCTTCATACTAATGAAGATTACAAAAACGAGCATTCTTGGCTTTATTGGGGGAGTTGTGGTTATTGCTGTTGCTCTTGTTTTCTTTTTATATGAGCCAATATTTTTCTTCTTAATTGGAATTGGCGCACTAGTCTTGATAATGCCTTTCTTTATTGGGCTTATTGTTGAAAGTAAGAAAGAGAAAGAGATGGATGAGCAATTTTTAGAATTCTCGAGAAATCTTGCTGAAAGTGTTAAAACTGGAACGCCGATAGGCAAGAGCATTATTCATATGTCTGAAAAGAATTATGGAAGCTTGACTCCTTATATTCGCAAGCTAGCGAATCAAATAACTCTTGGTATTCCGACTAGTAGAGCTTTCAATACTTTCGCGCAAGATGTTGGCAGTAGGACTGTTAAGAGGGCAGTGACTTTAATACAAGAGGCGGAGAGTGCTGGAGGAGAGATTGATTATATTCTTGATTCGGTGGCTGAATCAGTAAGTCAAATTGAAAAGTTAAAGATTGAAAGGAAGAGCTCTGTGTCTAATCTTGTTGTTCAAGGATATATTATATTTCTTGTTTTTGTCGGCATTATGTTGGTTATGCAGTTTAAGATATTACCTTTAACTAGCGGAATTGCGCCGGTTGGCTCTCTTGGGGGATTGGATAATACTTTGGCGGGAGCAGACAATCTTGGGGGCCTTGCTAATAGCGCTGATGCTGCTGCGAATGCTGAAAAGCTGGCTAGGCCTTTTCTTTATCTACTTCTTACGCAGGGAATTTGTGCTGGGCTTACTATAGGGAAGATATCTGAAGGTAAAATAAAAAATGGAATAAAACATTCTATAATTCTTTTGCTTTTGTCTTTCTTGATATGGTCTGGAGCTAATGCTTTTATTGGTTAAGATTTTTTAATAAAATAGAATATTTCATTTGGAGTAGACCAGATTGAAAACTTTAGATTTAGACGATTACAGAGTTGTTCAATCCAGCCTCTTTGAGGGTGATTCATTGGTTTTCCTGAAAGGGTTTTTGTTGAGAAGCTAATTATTATGTCCTTACAATTTAGGGATTTAATAATTTCTTCCGTTCTTTTATGTCCTTTTTCTTCTATAACATCCACTAGTTTTAACATAAGGCATAAGTCTGCTTTCGGGAATGAACTTGAAGTTTTGACATCTAGAATCATAGTATCTCCTTCAATTTTCTCTTTCTTGAAGAAATTGCTAACTATTTTGAGATAGTTTTCGTTTATGTCTGTTGCTATGTATTTTACGTGTTTTTTTGCGATAGCAAGAGGATTTAGACCGCAACCGATATCAAGAATTGATTTAGGATTTAGAGAGTAAATCTTTTTCTTTAATTCTGGATAAATTGCTAATCTCTCACGGGTTGAACTATGTGCTTCAAGAATGGATTGGTCTTTATTCTCTATTAAATTGGAATCTAGGAATCTTCCTGCAGATTTTCTTAGCATTGCTCTTGTTTCTTTTATTATTAATTTTTCTTCTTTTGGTGATCTGGGAGTTGAATGTTTTTTTAAGACCTTGTCAAGGGCTTGAGAGACAAATGAATCTGCTAGACCAGATAGCTCTTTTTTCTCCTTTATCTTTCTTATTAAATCTTTCATGGGAAAATCACGCAATAGGTATTTAAAGATACTACGATAAATATTTTTATGACGAAAGGGGTATCGCACATAGAGGTTATTATATCATTTATTTTGTTTGTTGGGTTTGTCGCTTTTGGATTGTATTTCTTTAACCCCGTCGATAATACGAGAGTTTTAGATTCAGTTCTTTACTATGCTACTGATGAAGTGATGAAAAATTTAAGCACGAATGTCTATATTTATGGAGTTAATCTTGTTCCAAGTGACGATGACTCTGGGACGATTGTTGGTTTTTTGAGAATTGGAGTATTTGGTGCTGATGCCGGTTCTGCAAGAGGCGTACGTGTGCAAGGACCTCGAGGAGAAGATGTCCCAACTTATTATAATGAAGGGAAGATTTATTTTTCTAAATTGTTTCGCTTTTTAAAATTTTCATTTGGGGACCTTTCTACAATGCAACAGAGCCAACTTACTCAACCTCAACAGGGGGCTTTGGAATTAGCTCCTGAAGAATATGTCGTTTCAAGTTCAGAAATTAGAGAAATTTATAGTGAAAGTTCTGCATTGATTCTAGCTCAGAATTATAATAGAAGTTATGAGGCTATTAAAGAGAAATTCAACATTCCAAGAAGAACTGATTTTGATTTCTATATTAACCTTGGGGGTGAGAAGATTGTTTCTGCGGAGAAGGACATTCCGGAAAATATTGAGGTATATTCTGCTCAAAGGAGAATTGAGATAATAAGAAACTCTACTGGAGAGATAGATTTTGCCGACCTTGTTGTAAGGGTGTGGTAATGTTTAAAACGAAAGGGGCTTTATAGAGTGATGAATAATCGTGGCTGGTTGAAAATTGTTGAGGCAAGTATATCGATTATTATTGTAATTAGTGCATTGTTTCTTCTTTATAACAATAATAATCCTGCGGCCACTACTGGAGTTGATTTGATAGCGAGGCAAATTTTAGATGAAGTTGCAAGAAATGAATCTTTAAGGCTGGAGATTTTGACAAATACTTCTAATGCTCAGGCCAACCTTAATTCTATGATTGACAACCTCATTAAATCTGGAGAGTTTAGTTTTGAGGCTAGAATATGTGAAATTGATGATTCTTGTGGAAAGAGTGCTTATTTTGCTGGAGAGGTTTTTGCTGCTGAAAGAATAATTGCAGCTACGGTTATAGATTCTCCTACTCTTGTTGAAAGTAAGAAGATAAGGCTCTTTATGTGGAGAACTAATGAATGATTAAAGATGAAATATGTATTGTTTGTCTAATTAAAGGATATGCTGGGAAATATCATAATTCATTAGTTAAAGAAATATCTAGTAATTTTGGTACAAATGACTTATCGCAAAGGATTCCCCCACATGTTACAATTAAAAGTCCTTTTTTCACAAAAAATATTAATGAGATTGAAGAAGTAATTTATGACTTTTCTAAAAAGCTAAAAAAATCTTCTTTTAACCTTGAGGGATTTGACCACTTTAGGAAAAATGTAATTTTTATTAATGTGATTGCGAATGATTACATAATTAATATTGCTAGAAATCTCATGGAACTACTTAGAAAAATTAAGGGTATTACTTTTAGCGAATATGAAGATAAGCAAATACATTATCATGCAACGATAGCATATTGCGAATCTGAAAAAATATTTAATGCAATATGGTCTTATCTTTCTAATAAGAGGCCTGAATATAATGTTTATTTTAACAATATTACTATCTTAAAGAAAGTAAAAGACAAGTGGAAAATTCATAAAGAATTTGATATTGGATAGAATTATTAACCTTATTTTGTAATTTAGTTGATGAAAGAGAAGCTTGTTAAATTAAGCGAAAATATTTATGAGTTGCCTGCTGAAAATGGAATGCTTGTGCCTGCAAGGATATTTGTTTCGCCTGCGCTTTTAAAAAATGTTGATGATTCTTGCTTGGGACAACTTGTTAATGCCTCTAAAATGCCTGGAATTATGGGTGCTGCTTTGGGTATGAGTGATGTGCACGTTGGTTATGGGTTGCCTATTGGAGGAGTTATTGCATTTGATTCGAAAGATGGAGTTATTTCTCCTGAAGCTGTGGGCTACGATATAAATTGCGGCGTGCGACTTTTGAGGACTGATTTATCTTTTACTCAAGTTGAGAAAAAGAAAGAAGCTCTTGTGAATGAGCTTTTTAAGACGATTCCTTCGGGAAATGGGCATCTGAAATATATTGATTTATCTAAAAAAGATATTGATGAAATTCTTGATAATGGAATGAGTTGGGCTAAAGAAAAGGGATTTGCAAGTTTATCTGATTGTAATCTTTCAGAGGATGAAGGGCGAATAAAAAAAGCAAATTCTAAATTTGTTTCTCAAGAGGCTAAGAGACGTGGAATGAGCCAAATTGGAACTCTTGGCGCTGGAAATCATTTTCTTGAGGTACAACGTGTTGAAAAGATATTTGATGCTAAAGTGGCTAAAGCTTTTGGACTTAAGAAAGATATGGTCTGTATAATGATACACTCTGGAAGTCGTGGTTTGGGACATCAAGTTGCAGACGAATATATTAAAAAAATGAGGGATAAAAATTCTAGAGAGATGATGGCTTTTGCGCCGATTAAATCAGAAATAGGACAGAGATATTTAGGGGCTATGAGTGCGGCTGCTAATTTCGCTTTTGTTAATAGACAATTGATGACTCATGCTATAAGGGAAGTGTTTGATCGGGTTTTTGCGAATGGTAAAGTTGAGTTAGTTTATGATTTGACGCATAATATTGCTAAAATGGAAAACTTGGTGATTGGCGATAAAAAACTTGAAGTTTGCGTGCATCGCAAAGGGGCTACTAGATCTTTTGGTGCTGGAAGGAAGGAACTTCCATTAAAATATCGTTCTCTTGGAAGCCCGATATTTATTCCAGGTAGTATGGGCACAGCGTCTTTTGTTATGGTTGGGACTCATAAGGCTGAAGAAATTTCTTTGGCTTCTGCGCCGCATGGAGCGGGAAGAGTTATTTCGAGAACTAACGCGATGATGAAATTTAAGCCCGTAGATGTACGGAAAGGTCTTGAGAAAAAAGGAATTATTTTAAGAGCGAGAAGTGAGAAAGGAATATCTGAAGAAGCACCAGAAGTTTACAAAGATGTTGATGAAGTTGTGCGTGTGACTAAAGAGTTGGGCATTGCAAAAATTGTTGCAAAACTAAAGCCGATTGTGGTTATTAAGGGTTAATTCAATATACTTGATAATGTTTATAAAGTTCTCAAAACTTGGTGATTGATGAGAAAGAGGGCGTTGTTTTTGTTTGTTTTTGTTTTTATTTTTTCCTTTTTTGTGATTGTTTTTTTATCTGGATTGGGGAGTGCTTTTTATGCTGATTGTAATTCTAATTCTGCTAGAATAATTTTTAGACTTTCTGCAGAAAATAATGCGCATGCCTCTGAATACAATAGTCCTGCTAGCGCCCCGATTACCATTTGTATTGATGATATTTTTCCCAATAGAGTTTATCCTGCTTCTCCATCTAGAGGGGCGACTAGTAATGATGATTTATTTTATATTTCAAATGGATTTAATGCTCATGGAGATAGCGGCTATAATTTAGGACAACCTACCGATCCGGGAAGCCCATATTTCGCAAATTATTTTGGCGGTTTGAGTTGTATTGCAAGAAATAATGCTTGCTTGTCTACTGAAGTGCCTCTTGTTGCTTTATCTAGTGACCATAACGCACATTTTGCAGCTCCTGGAACTGCAGGATATAGTGTTTTGATTTGTTGTGATTCTTCAATTCCTTGTATATCTGGATTCACTGAAAATGCAAATGGGCAGTGTACTAGTGGTTCTTCATGTGGAAATAATGTCTGTGAATCTGGATCGGGAGAAAATGCTGGAACTTGTGCTACTGATTGTGCCCCTCCAGGAACATTCTCGGTAAACAGCCCTCCTACCTTTTTTTGTTCGGGAGTTACTAACCGAGTGACTTTGACCTTTAGCACTTCTTCAAATGCTGATGCTTACGGGTCTTATTATTGCACAGGAGTTGGATGCCCATTGCCTTCTGATCAAACTTCAACGAGCATAGTTTCATTTCCAAGTGATGCAGTTGGGGGATTCATAACTAAAACTTTTGATTTACCTTCTTCTGGTTATTATAGATTTATTGTAAGAGCAACGAATCCTTATGATCAGACTCATGCAGATAATTTTATAACAAGTTCAAATATTGTTGAAGGAAACGCTCCAAGCTGCGGGAGCACTGCTGTAATTAATGTTGCTGAATGGAGAAGAATTGATGGCGGTGTTCAAGTCTTAACAGATAGTAACGTTAATCAGACTGTTCGTCTTTATGTTTCTGGGAGTAATTTGCCTACTGGAGCAAAGATAAGATTGGAAATTTATGAAGAAGATGTTTTCCCACTTCCAAACGATGATATTTTAATTGGGACTTCCGCTCCCGTATTAAATGTTGTAAATGGAGTTGGATATTATGATTGGTTTATTAGCGATGGAGCGATGACTTCAAGTTCAAGTGATGAGGGGTTGAATTCTGATAGAGAATTTAAGTTTAAAGCGACTGTTCTTGATAGTGGCGGAAATGTTTTGAATCCAAATGTTGAAGGAATTAGCAATGAACTAAAGGTTTCTGAAACTCCTGGACCTAATTTGCCTCCGATAGCGAATATTTCCGCTCCTGTTGATAGGGGAATTTACTTTCAGGGAACTAGCGTGTTGTTTAATCAGTCTAGTTTTGATCCTAATGGGCCTAGCGGATTGATTTACAAGTGGACTATTGATGAAGATAATTATCAAGATGCTAAACATAACTTTACATATGATTTTAATTCTGCTGGACAAAAGACAGTTACTTTGAGAGTTACGGATTCTGGAGGAAAGTGGGATGAGCAGCAAGTTAGTATTTTGGTTCTTGGAAGCCCTGGAGCTTTGGCTTACATTGATGCTCCGAGACATAGAGAAGTTGTTCCTGCAACTTTAATTCCTGGGCAGAGTGGAACGAGATTAAATATAACATATAATGGGACGAGTAGTTTTATTATCGATAGTGATGGTGCGAATCCTTGTCCTGCTGTTACTTGCCTTGCTGGAATTTGTCCTTTGCAAACTCAGAACAATCCTACTGCTGTTTTGTGTGTGGGTAAACCAAATATAACTCTTACTGGAATTGGTGGAAATCTAGCTTTTACTAATACAAACTTTACTTGGAAGTTTAGCGATGGGTTTACTATTGTTAATAGGACTGGAGTTGCAAATGCTGTTGGAAATAAGGTATTTGGTAGTAAATATGCTGGCGAGGCAAGAATAAACTTGAGCGTGCAATATGCAAACTCCGGAATTGGCGTTGCTAGCACAACGCAAAGAATATTTACGCTTGGTCAATGCGTCAATAATGGGAATACTTGGATAGTAAAAGATGCTAATGGTAAAAAAACTGGTGAATTGACCACGACTGACGCTACAAATGGATGCCTTGGAGGAGATGGACAGAATGGTACTAGTGATGATTGCTGTCCGAATGGGTGGGGCTGTCTTAAAGATGGCGGAGATTCAGATTATAGATGCAGACAACTCGCTAATTTGAATACTACAGATATTTGCTCACAACAAACTTCTCAAGGGAGTTGTTTGAATGTTTCCAGAAATATTTTAATGACTGATCCATTGTGGGGAATTAATAGATGCGATGAAATTAATTCAACAACTGGGAATATAATTGAATGTGGATGCATTTGGAAAACCGGAAGTCCAAATAGGTGCATATTTAGTTCGTCCAGTCTTGATAATGATGGAGGAAATACTTGGAGTTGCTCTTCAACATATTCGCAAAGTGAGTGTGTAAATGGATATGCGACTCTTAATATTGATAATACTTTCTTGCAGGGAGACTCTATTTTGAATTCAACTCAAGCTGGTTGCGATGATGAAATAAGACAGGTTCTATGTGGAAGGCCAGTTGTTGAGTTGCCCTTCTTTGGGAATAGTCAATTGGTTGTTGCTGTGCTTCTGATCGTGGGAATTTATCTTGTCTTATCATTAAGACATAAACGGAGAAGATGAAAAGATTACTATTAGGTTTTTTTATATTTAGTTTGTTTTTTTTGCAACTAGCTGGCGCATTGGTGAGTGTTAATAGTAGTTCAATTGAAAGATTTTATCAAGGTGGAGATAATATAAGGGGAAATATTGTGATGAGTTTTAGAGATGTTAAGCTAGATTCGGAAATTACAAGCAATATTGAGGGTAAGAAAAGCTTACGAAGCTGGATTGGGAATAGTGGTTTTATTTCTGGCGTTAATTATAATTGTAGTACAAGTTCGTGTCAGAATCTGCTAAAAAAAGGAGAGGTTATTAATAGTTTTGAGTTGAGAAATGAAAGTATTGTCGGTTTTGTTGTTGAAGGACGTTCTTTTATTGGGCTTGATTCGCTTAGCTTTAAGGTGAATGGAAATAGTGAGCCTTCTTGTGTTCCTCCGCTTGTTATTGAATTCGCGAGCGACGAGGATTTAATTTTAACTAGTAGCTCGTATATTGATGAGCCTTGCTTCAATCCAAATTACGGATGTTTCAATCCGAATGTAAGTGTAAGTTCTGCTGAAATTCCTTCTGATGGGCAATACTGCGAAAAGATAAGACTTTTACCTGCTCCGGCATATAAGCTTGGAGCTGGGGTAAGTTATAATGGTGGCGCAAATGCTCAACTTGTTATGAAGCTTTATGGAGTTGATGCTTCGCTTTTAGGCGAATGTAACTTGCCCAATGTTAGCTCTAGCGGGCAGAATGTGAATTGTATTTTGCCTTATAGTGGATTTGAGGAGAAGGACTATTTTGTTTGTATAAAGGCAAAATCTGCCTCAAGATATACTATAAGGACTGAAGGAAGTGGTGCTTGTGGAACAGTAAATTTCGGAGAGACTTACCCGAGAGATTATGAAATTTATGCTCAAGGACTTAAGTTTGCTTCTGCTTCTATTAACGTTAATGAAAGTTCATTTTTATCTTCAACTGGATTTGGATTAAAGGGAAAAGTTGAGGAATATATTGAGAGAAATTATGGGGACAATTGTGAGCCCTATTGCATTATACCTTTTAAGATAAGAGGTCAAGAACAAGATGTTTCTTTTAACTCTGTTGAATCGTCTTATGATATTGATGGTGCTTTGAATATCCGAACTGGAGAGATTTATAGCGTTATGAAAGATAGCGTTCTGTTTAACGCCAACTCTTTGAATCTTGATTTGAGTAAACTTGGATTTAAAATTCCTCTTGGAAAAGAAACTAAAAACTTTATTCTTTTTATCGATGGGCAGAAAGTTTTGAATGAATCTATAACTGTCTCTCCTAGTTTTGATTTTAGTCTTGGGCCTAGTATAGCTCGAATTGGGATAAACACTAGATTTGGGATTTCTACTAATCGCAACTTGACGTCTGTTAAATGGGATTTTGGAGATGGAGGGGTTGTAAATTCTGTTGGAAAGAATGCTGTTCATAGATACACGCAAACAGGAATTTTTAATTTGAGCGTTGAAGTAAGCGATAGCTCTGGAGCCAGTAGCAGAAAGACCATACAAGTACGAGTAGGCGAGGCTAAAGAATCTGCTAATCTTACTATTGAAGATTATCGTCAAAGAGTAAATAGCTTCAATCAGAAAATAGCTTCTTATCCCCCTTGGGTTCAGACTAAAATAAAGGCGGTTGTTGATGTTGAAAATAATGCGGCAGTTGTTGAGAGTCTGGCTAGAGCTTATTTATCGGCTGAGAATGAGACCGATTATGTTAATATAATAAATAATTTATTAGCAATAAAAATTCCGCGAGAGTTAGTTAGTGCTAAGAAGGGTGTCCTGCCTTTGATTTCTGGAATTGAAGGTCTTGATAAAAGTCTTGCTGAGCAACTGACTGGAACGACTATACCTGATGAGTTTGCATTTGTTTCTAACCTTGCTTTCTGGACTAGTGAAAATTATAATGCTGAAATTCAATATGAAAATATAAATGCTATATATGATGTTGATAGTGAGCCTTTCTTTAGCTTGTTTAAAGTATCTCCTCGTGCTATAGGCGAGATAGGGGAAGATTATTTTGTTATAGGGTATGATGCCGCTGCAATAAAATCTAACGAAGGTTATGATGAAAGAGTTTTGAATGGCGGTGTGGCCTACAGAATATCTGGAAATATAGATTATGAATTTCTAATTTTGGATTCTATTAGTCCAAGCGATATTGGAGCATTTATTTCTCCTATTGATATTGATGCTCTCCTTGTATCAGATAGTGTGCCTATGTGTAGACTTGATGGTTTTTGCGATGTTAATTCTCTAGAGAGTGTAGAGAGTTGTCCACAAGATTGTAAGTCAAATGCTAAATTCTATGTTGGAACCTCGCTATTTCTTCTGGGTCTTCTTGGGATAGTTTTGGGTATTTTGTGGTGGTGGTATAGAACAAGATATGAGCGTTCTCTATTTCCTAATAAAAATGATTTGGCTAACTTGATTTTCTATATAAGAGGGCAAAAGAAGACTGGATTTAGCGATAAGCAAATTAGAGAGAGATTAAAAAAGGCTAACTGGACTGGGGAACAGATAAATTATGCTTTAAATAAAATAGAAAAAGAAACTAAAAAAGTGGAGAAAAAATAGCGCAAGGTTTATTAAACGCTATTGCATTTAGAGAAAATGATGGGAATTTTGAAGAGATGGTGGGGTTCTTTTTTTGGTAGAAAGAATAATATTAAGATTGGATTTTATGGTCCGCCTAATGCTGGTAAGACGAGCTTGGCGAATATAATTTGCGAGGATTGGACTGGAGAGAGCTTTGGTTCTATTAGTGAAGTGCCTCATGAGACTAGACATGTTGAATTCAAAGAAAAGGTTGAGATAAAGCATAAGGGGAAAAATTTGACATTGAAAATTGTTGATACTCCTGGAATTGCAACTAAAGTTGATTATGAAGATTTTTTGAAATTTGGGTTGGATAAAACTACTGCTAAAAAAAGAGCTAAGGAGGCGACTCAAGGGATAATTGAAAGTATTAAATGGCTTGATGATATGGATGCCGTTATTGTTGTACTTGATGCAACACAAAATCCTTATTCGCAAGTAAACATTACTATTATAGGTAATCTTGTTGCACGTAAGATTCCTGTATTGATTGTTGCTAATAAAATTGATTTGAGAAGAGCAGATAGTAAGAAGATTGAATCGGCTTTTCCAGATTATGAAGTTGTTGGTATCTCTGCTAAAAAGAGATTGAATATGGATGATTTTTATGAGGCACTTTTCCGCCTTGCAAAAAAAGCATAACATGAAAAAAATAAAAGGGTTGAGCTTGCAGATTATTCCTTTTTCGGAAATTAGAGATTTAAGTATTACAGATAGAGTTAAGAAATTGCTTAATCTTGTTCTTGGAAATAAAGTGGTTATCCTTCAAGGGAGACTTAGAGTTGAAGAGGAGATAAGATTGATTGAAGACACTATGGCTCTGGTGGATCATTTGAAATCTTTTAAGGGAATTGAACTTGCTGTGATTGAGCCAGATTCTAGGAATCAATCTATTTTTTATAAGATGAGAAAGGGTATTGCTACAACTTTGATGGGGCATAGTAATGCTATAACTATTATTGGTCCTGCTTCTATTGTGAAAGAGATAAAGAGAGACCCGCGGAAACTAGAGGTTTTACTAGGGTAAATTTACATAGCATTATTGTAAATATCTTATGTGCCTAAGTGCCCGCACTAACTCTAAATCTTCTGGTTGCTTAATTTCTTTTAAAGATTTCCCGATTAGTAAGTTTCTACGAGAACGCACTATTTTCAATTCTGAAGAATCTATGTGGCCGATTATGCTGGCCCATACTCCTTCTATTTGCTCTCCTTCTATTTTAAAATAGTCTTCAGGCATGGAGCCTAATGCGAAACTAGTCATCTGAAGTTCCATCCTTAAAAGAGCTTCTTCTTTTTTATTTCTTGTTTCAGCATTAGTAACCCAATTTATTTCTTTTTCAAGGTGGGTTGAGGCAAGTTTTCGCCTTTCACAAATTTTATCGATTTCAGAATAGGCTCTAATATAACTTTCGTCCAGAAATTTTCTTATTTCTCTTGAATGGGGAGTAATTATACCAACTCCTGAACATACTCTACATGGAAAGGGATATATTCCGTTATAAAGCTCTGAGTAAAAGCCCACCCCCTCACAAAGCTCGCATGCTCCTTCGTTCATATGTTGAGATTTAGAAACAATTTAAAAGGTTTGTTGTGGTGAATACTTTTGGGATAGCTAAATCTTTATTAAGCTCTTACTTTATTCTGTTTAATGCCTCATAGTTGTGTTCATTGTTCATCAATTTATCCAGATGCCTCGCCTGAAATATTAAATGGATGCAGTAAATGCGGGAGTAAGTTCTTTTTTTATTTGACTGGCGAAAAATTGAAAAAAATGAAGGAAAATTCTGCAGTTATTGAGCTTAATTCTAGTGAAAGAAAGCAAATTGAGGCTGACGTGAGAGATATTGTGGGAATAAGTGAAGATGAAGATACTCCAATAATAATGGATTTTGAAAGCATAAAAGTGATTAAGCCCGGAAAATATATTATTGATTTACATAATCTTTTTACTCGCGAGAGGCCGTTGATATATACTCTTGAAGATGGTAAATATATCATTGATTTAACCTCACAAATTTCTGGCAAAGAGATTTAAAAAGTTAGAAATCTATATTTTTTTATGAATTCTGTTATTAATAGCTTTAAGAAATCGCTGGTTCCTGAAAGAGATTTTCTTAGTGAAATGACTTCTGAAACTAAAGAATTTATCAAGCTTCTTGAAGGCGAAATTAGAAAGCAGAAAGCTAGAGCGGATGTTTTCATTGGAGGTAGTTTTGTTAAAGGGACTATGCTAAAGAGTGAAAAATATGATGTAGATATTTTTGTGAGATTTAATTCTGAAGATAAGATTTTGGGACTTGAGAAAATAATATCTAAAGTTGTCAAAAAAATTGGTAAGAAATGCTTGAAGGTTCATGGAAGCAGGGACTACTTTCAGATTGATATGGGCGAGTTTTGCTTTGAAGTTGTGCCTGTGCTTAAGATTTCTAGGCCTAAAGATGCGCTAAACGTGACTGATTTGAGCTATTTTCATGTTAACTATGTTAAACGGAAGGCGAGAGGTTTGGAAGGCGAGATAAGATTGGCTAAGGCTTTTTTTAAGGCGTCTGGAGTTTATGGTGCGGAGAGCTACATTCAGGGATTTTCAGGGTATGGTGTTGAGTGTTTGATTATACATTATAAGAGTTTTCTTAAAATGCTGAAAAGTATTGTTAGTTCTAATGAGCAAATTATAATTGATTCAGGCAAGCATTATCGTAATTCTAGAGAGGTTTTGATTGAGTTAAATGAGAGTAAGCGTAAAGGGCCAATTGTTCTTGTTGATCCGACTTTTAAGGAACGTAATGTGCTGGCTGCGCTGAATAAGGAGAGTTTTGATAAAGTTCGCGAGCTAGCTGGAAGATTCCTAAAAGCGCCTAGCGAGAGATTTTTTATCGCTGATGAGATTAATTTGGAAGCTTTGAAGAGAAAGGCTGTTAAGGCTAAGGCTGAGCTTTTAGTTTTTAATATTGAAACGCAAAGACAAGCGGGAGATATTGCTGGAACTAAGATGAAGAAGTTTTCTAGATTTGTTGAGAGATATTTGGAAAAGCAATACTCAATTTTAGCGAGTGAATTTGACTATTCTGGCGCTGATAAAGCTAAGGTGTATTTCATTGTTAAGCCTAAGAAAGAGGTTATCTTGAGGGGTCCGCCTGCTTTTATGTCTGAGTATGTCGGAGTTTTTAGAAAAAAGCATAGAAATGCTGTTTTGAAGAGAGGAAGATGGTATGCTTCTGCTAAAGTTGGAAATGCTCAAGATTATGCTGAATTATTGATAAAAGATAAGAAGATTTTGGAACAAATGGATATTTCTAAAGTTGAATTAGAGATTGTCTAGTTTTAACCAATTTTAATCATAAGCTCTTTCTCTTTTGTCAATGTCAAAAACAACAATTTCTTTTTTGTCTTGAAAAACATAATATTGTATCCTATATAAGCCAACTCTAACGCGAAATGCTTTCCCACTTTTTCCGACAACCCTCACAACTTCTTGAGGGAACGGATTTAACTTTAATTCGTCTAACTTTCCCCAAACTCTGTCTCTTATATCTTTTTCAGCTTTTTTAAGAAACTTTTCTGATTTAGGACCTAAAAAAATGTTAAACACATTCAATCACCTAATTCTTTTCTTAAATCCTCGTATCTTTTGGTTTTCCCGTTCTTATGCGCTTCAAGTGCTTCTTCCAAAACAATCTCTTCATCTGAAGACATGACTATATCTATATTGATTATGCGATTTTTTATGAGCTGAACTTCTCTTCTAAGGGCTAAAAGCTCAAGATATACTTTTTCAATATTTACTATTTCAGACATAATTTGTTGACAATTCTTTTCTATATAAAATCTTCTATTAGACGAACGTGATAATCTAAAGTTGGTTTAGAGTTCGTCTAGCTTAAAATTTCGTATTCCTCTTTTAGTGTGTCCATGTTCTGTAAAATGGCGATTGTTTTCTGCGGTTTTGGCGATTTTGCCTATTTTATCATATTGTTTATTTCCTAAAAAACGAACGATTAAAAAAGTCGCAGAAATAGACAATAGTGTTCCTGCAAAATAATATATTGGGGAAGGATTAGTCATTTTGCTTGTTAACCCCATAAGCCCAGTAATAGAGCCACAAACACCTGTTGTTATTCCGGCTAGTAAAGACAATGGACTAATAAACTCTGGGAAGTAAAGTGTCACGAGACGATTCTTGATAATTTCTTGCCTGCGCTCATCTTGATTATACCCACATTCTTTTAAATCGCGAATCCATCCTCTTAATTCTTCATTTTGATAAAGGTTATCATTGATTTTCATTTTTATTTGGTCTGCGATAAAGTTGATAACCTGAACCTACGAGCCCTAATAGAGTTAAACTTGAACCGATTATCGTCATTGCATTACTATAAGGGCGAAAGCTATATTTTTTTTCGTTATATTGTGCGATTAACTCTTGCCTTAGTCCTTCGGTAACTAGAGCTTTATTATGCAAGTCTTTGGGGATTTCTGGTGTCCAGCTAAAATCTTTTGCTAGATAAGCTTCTAATTTTGGAGATTCTGTTAGTATTGGGGTTTTTAATATTCTTTCTATATGCCTTAAATCATTTCTTATATTGTTTATGCGAAGGTCTATGATTATCGGTGCTGACACACAGATAATTGAACCTGTTAAAGCGGTTACAATAGATGTGATTAATTTTGTTGATGTTTTCATTTTATTTGACCTTTTGCTGACTTTTAACTATTTCGCTGTTACTTAGTCATTGAGTCATACATTCCAGTAAAGGAATCAATGAAGAAAGGGGCATTAAGCCAGATAGCGACATCTTCGTCTGCGCTTTCAGGATTTATCATGAAAAGCATTTCGCTTTTATCTGCGACGAAGAAACGGCCCATTTTATCTGATTGTTTGATTTTTAAGTTATTTCTGCTTGCAACTTTGCGAACTTTGTCTTCTGCTCCAACTAGAGATATTTTAAGTTTTATATTGCTATTTTGAAGCTTTTCTAGTGTTGGGCCTAAAACTCTTGATTTGCTTTCGAAATCTTCTACAGTTGTATGAATAGTTATTTCTTTTTGAGCGCCGATAAGCAATTCTCTTAGCTTTGGGAGAATATTTGAGCGACCTCTGACGAAGCCTGAAAGGTCTTCTGCTTTCACAGGACTTATGCCTGTTTTATGAAGCTCTTCAAGTTCAGCATATTCTGGCATTCCCTTAAGAGTGCCTAGAAGTTTGACTTTATCGTTAGCTTCGTTCATAACGTGCATTTTCATCTTTTCAAGGATTACTTTTGGTTCTACTGCGATGTATTTTACTGGCTTTCCGATTTTGATTATTGCGAATCCTCTTTTTGCTAGAGATTCTAGAACGTCATAAGTTCTGCTTCTTGGAACTCCTGATATTTCAGCTGTTTCGCCTGCTGACACTAGCCCTTTGCTAAGTAAGGCAAGCCATACTTTAGTTTCATAAATATTTAGGTCAAAGTAGTCTTTGATTTTCTTTACTAGTTCTGGTTTTATCATACTCCAGTAGCTATATATCGGTATTTAAATGTTTCTGTTGTTGTAACTTTATGGTGACATTGCTATGAGAAGGTTTAAATAGCATTTCACTAACTTCTTTAAATGAATTACGAAAAATTTACCTTGGCAAATGGCTTAAGAGTAGTGATATGTCCTCGAGATAGTGAAACTACTTTTGTCAGATTAAAGCATCATTTTGGAGCCAGAGATGAGTCTAGGGGAGATGAGGGTCTTGCCCATTTTGTTGAACATACTACTATTCGAGGAGGAGGTCATAAATATAAGACTGCTCAAATGTGGGAAAAGTTGACAGGTTTTGGACAGTACGACGCATTTACTAATATGCACGAGACAGTCTACTCTGTGCATGGCTTGCCTAATGAACTGCCTGAAATGTTGTCTATACTTGCAGACTCTACTCTAAACCCTAGTTTTGATGAGACTATTGTTGAACAAGAAAGACAAGCAGTTTTAAGAGAAATTCAAGATTATAAAAAAATGCCCGGAATGGTAAAAGCATTAAATAGAATATCTGCCCTTTACTATTTTGAGCCTGATGCACCAAGTGCTCGAGAGTCTAGCACTATTGGAGAAGAAGATGTAGTGAGAAAGGCTAGTTCTAGAGACCTACAAAGAGTGCACGCTCGAGGTTATGCGCCAAATAATGCGGATTTAATTATTGTCGGTGCGTTAAATAATAAATTAAGAGAGCAGATTTCTATTTTTGAAGAACATCCTAAAAAAGATTTTTCTTTGGGTTCTCTTGGTAAAAAAAATAAAAGAGGCATTGAAATATATAGATATCCTTCAATTAACCAAGATGCTAAAGGAGATAACATTTCGTTTGATATTCATATCCCTCTGCCAGCGATTCCCCATCCAGATATTGCTCCTTTGATTGTTTGCAATAGGATTTTAGGAGCTGGAGCTGATTCTCTGCTCTATAGAAAGGTAAGAGAAGAGCTTGGGCTAGCCTACCAGATTAGTTCTTCAATGAACAGAAATGTTCAAGTTGCGAGCAATATTGATATACAAGGGTCAATTCATGGAAAGAGAACTGAAGAGGGTTTAACTAGTGTTTTTGCTATTATAGATATACTTAAACAAGGATTGGTAGCTCCTGAAAGAGTGGAAAGAGTAAAGAAAGATATAAGATTTGCTGAATTAGTGAGAAATACTAGCTTAGAGTCAATTGCTAACAGACTAAATGGACTATTAGAAGAAGGCAAAGAATATGATGAAGTTGCTAGAGAACTCCTAGAAGTAACTCCTGAAGATGTTCAGAGAGTTGCACAAACATACCTTCCTTCTAACTATGGAGATAAGGAATTCTTGCTTTTTATTGAAGATCCAAGTTTAAAAGAGATTCAAAAAATTGCTTAATAAAAAAATTATTTTTAGAATAGTTAAGCAATCAAATACGCAATGGCTAAACCTACAAAACATCCTGCGGAGATGAAAGGCATTGCGGGATAGAACTTGCCTTTTTCTGAATAGTAGAGTAATATTGAGAGGGCAATAGTTGCGAAGATTGAAATTATTAAAGCTGGAAAGAAGCCCCAGATTCTCAAAACTACTCCTGCAAGGATAATTGGGAATACTACATCTCCCCCGCCTAAGATTGCTACGCTAACTTTTAATTTCTTTTGCGATTTTTTATTTTTTAGTTTTTGCATTAGAGCGTAATCTTTCGGAGCCATATATGGAATGAAAAATCCACTGAAGATTTTGAGCTTTTCAATTTGATATTTTGCCATCTTTTGCATGAAGCCTGCATGCCAGACTGCGTAGATATCATAAATTGAGATTAATATGAGAAGACCAATGACTGAGGGTATCGTTAATATTGGAATGAAGACTGAGGCTATACCTGGATAGATTAGTAACTCGGTTAGATTATGAACGATTATATTCCGTTTGAAAATTTTTATGTAAGCTAGAGGGAGTGCAATTATTACGGCAAGAATGGCTGCTTTTTGCATTGGGGCTAATGGGGCTAAGAATGAATTTAGCGCTAAAGCTATGCCGATTGTGACGACAGCAAAGAACCATATTTTTAGAACTATATCTGCTTTTAGGCGCATTATTAGAAAAACTAAAAGAACAGCGATAATTACCCCTGCGAGAATTGAAAATACTGAAATTTGAGGTGATATTCCTTGGGGAGGATTAAAGCCATAAGGAATGTCATAAACATCAATAACTTCTGTTGTGTTTGTAGACAAGTCAATTTCCACTTTTTGTTCTGGGAGATAAGCATTCGCAACGTATAGGCCAATGAGTTGGGCTGTGAAAAACATCAATATCAAAAGTAGTGTTATTTTTATTGAGTGTTTCATTGCCTATTATTGTTTTATGAATATTTAAATGTCTTGAAAATCAGCTAGATCTTTTGTAGTGAAAATCTTGATTTCTTTTTGAGCCAAAAAATGCTTATCATCGCTCCAAATTCCGTTGGCTTTGATAGATAAATATAGTGCGATGAATGGAGCATCTTTTTTGTCTGATATTATTTTTTCTGCCTCTGAGACAAAATTTGAGTATTCGGCTCTTTCAATTATTGAAATTCTCTTGAATAATATGGAAAATAGATTATCAAATTCTAATTCATCCATCTCGGATTTACATAATATCTCTTCTTTGTATTTATAAATTTCTTCTATGGCAAATTCTGGAGCTATGAATTCATGGAATTTATTGGATAGGATTGCCCTTGAATAGCCGTCCTTAATTAAAGCAGCGATGATTCTGTTTGTATCAATGACAATTTTCATTAGACATTCAAGCCATGTCTTCTTGCTATTCCCCTCTTAATTTTGTTTCCGATTTCTTCTACATCTTTCTCAGTGAATTTGCTTTTTGAAACTAGCTTGTCTAGCAGTTCAAGTTTCTCTGCCTCTTCCCACATAGCACGCCTTGCTATTTCACTCCATTTTATTTGCGTATGTTTTCTTATAAGAGTCATAAGTTCTTCTGGTACGGATAAAGTCATATTTGTCATAAGTAGATTATGTGTGCCTACTTATTTAAAGTTTTCTATTTGGGCGATATTTTGCTCATCTTTATGATAAAATTAACTCTTACCAGTTTTTTAGTTCTTGCAAAAAATCGTTAAATAAATTCACTTTTTTATTAGCGCGTCTCTAGTAGGCAATATTTCTATAAAATTTTTACCATAAACTCTATGAAACTCTTCTACAGACGAAAATCTCTGTCCCCCCTCGGGCTTTGGATCGCAATTTTTACAATAAGGGAGGGCTACAGGAAAAGTGTCTTTTATCCATTCTTGGTAAAACGGACTACCCGGACTTTCTCCATTATCTGACCTTGTGTATACATCCCGGACTATAGTTATAATGTTCCCATTACAAGAAAAACAATGAGGCATTGCGCTTGATGGACTTTTGGGTTGTACAATTATGGTACCAGTATCGCTCATTTTAAAGAAATAGGCCTCCTCGTTCTCAGCATAGGGCATGCGTTCTCCTCTTCTCGGAGAAATATGCCATTTAATTTCTTGTTTACCAAAATGTACTTTTGATAATTTCTTAACTAAATCTTCCTTTGGCATTTTAAAGAGATTTTTTTGAGATTATTAAACATTATTATGATTGAAAATCTATATTTCCTTTTTAATTTACTTCAACCTAATAGTCTCAAGATTTCTTGGAACTATAGTTTCAACATGATTCAACTTATAGAGTGATGAAGCTAAATCAAGACACTTTGAAACTTCACCATGATTAATTATTACTTTCTTTGGACGAGGATTCATACGGCTTATATATTGTAATAGCTCGTTTCGCCCTGAATGTGCCGATAGTCCATACATTGTTTCAACGCGCATTTTCACATGCACAGTTTCATCGTTTGCTTTTACTGGGGAAGTTCCTTCTTGAACTGCACGGCCCAGAGAGCCGGGCCCTTGATATGAGCCGAAGATAATTAAATTTTTTGGATTGTCCGCAAAATGTTTGAAATATTCTACTGAAGCTCCGCCTACTAGCATACCTGAAGTTGCGATGACAATGCAAGGTCCGCCCTCAATTACTTCTTTTCTTTCTGCTGGAGAGCCAACATGTTTTAGAATTGGAGATAGGAATGGATTATTATCTTGGAATATTTGATTTCTAATTGAATTACTCATAAAATCTGGATAAGCGGTATGAATTGCATTGATGTCACGAAGAATTCCATCTAAATAAACTGGAATTTGGGGTAGTTGACCTGTTCTGACTGCTTCTTCAACTCTTAAGACTGTTTCTTGTGCGTGGCCTAAGCCTAACTCTGGAAGGAGAATTTTTCCTCCATTATTTATTGTTTCTCTTGCTAATTCAAGGAATTTTGCTTCGACTTCTTGTCTTGGAGGTAAGATATCATTTTTTGAGCCGTAAGTTGATTCTAATGTGACGGTTTCAACTCTTGGAAAATAATTTACCGCTGGATCTAGAAGTCTGGATTTGCGATAGTTAGTGTCTGCGCTATAAACAAAATTATGTAGTCCGTTGCCTATGTTTATGTGAACTACTGCTGAACCTAAGACATGGCCTGCATTATAGAAAGTTATTCTTATGTCGGGGGCTATGTCTGAAACTTCGCCGTAATTTAGGCAGATTGAATGTCTTACCATTTCTTTAATGTCTTCTGGTTTGTAAATTGGAGAGTCTGCTTGTTTGTATGCAACGCCGACATAATCTAGTGCTAGAAGTGCTGAGATATCGCGTGTTGGCGCAGTCATATAGACTGGGCCTTTATAGCCCATTTTGTATAAATATGGAATTAAGCCAGAGTGGTCTGTGTGAGCGTGAGATAGAATGATTGCGTCTATTGAATTCAAGTCTCCAACTTCAGCTACATCTAGATATGGGAATTTTTCTGGGCCGTCTGCAATTCCAGGATTTATTCCGCAGTCTAACAAAATTCTTGACTTTGGCGTATGAAGAAGAAGGCAAGAACGACCAACTTGACGACCACTGCCTAGATATGTAAGGCGAACCCACATGTCCATCTTTTCTGAAGTCCAATCTGTGTAAATTTTCTTTCCTAAATCGTGTAAGAATTTGCGACGATAGACGTTATTAGCGTATAAGACTGAACGGATTTTTTCTGTTATTTTTGATGGGATTGCTGGGCTTCTCTGAACTACTGGGAGCCACATTGTTGAATTTCTTATATCCGAGAGAATAGAACCTTGTTTTCCTATTACCATACCTGGTTTTTTAGATTCAATT
This sequence comes from Nanobdellota archaeon, assembly GCA_038045385.1. Lineage (GTDB taxonomy): Archaea > Nanobdellota > Nanobdellia > Pacearchaeales > GW2011-AR1 > JBBSZK01. The sequence continues at coordinate 20,180 of JBBSYE010000001.1, read as the reverse complement.
ATTACTATGCTTCTTTGTTTGTCAAAGATTATGTTTTCAATATCTGCTTCTTCTGGAACTAAAGCTCTAATAGTTTTTTCTGTTTCATCTTCACTTGCGAGTATCTTTTGGTCTGCTCTAAGTTCAATGCGTTTTTTTACTTTGTCTACAAGTTCTTTTATTTTTCCCTCTCCTGTTTTAAAGAAAGTTTTATCGTCCGTGTAAAGAACTATGTTCGCCGCTTCAAAAATCGCTTCTGTAATGACTTTAGGCAATTCATCTAGTATACTTTTCAAAAGGTCAGGCATTTTTAATCCTAGTTATAAGTTGGTGTAATCTTCTGTGAAATTACTTGCTTAATCCCGTCTTTAGTTACGGTAAAGACATCAATTCCATTTCCAGAACCTACATCACGCTGAGTGGAAGATTTGAGGGCTTCAATTGCTAATTCTACGCCTTCTTTTACTGACATATCTGGACGCCATTGTCTTTCTAAAAGCCCGAGAATATAAGGCATTCCTGATGAGAAGTTTGCATCAAAGTCTTCTACTGGATAAGCTCCGCCTGCTGGTTCTATTGTGAATAATTGGGTTTTGCCGTCTTCGTTTACTCCAGCTACTAGCATTCCAACCATTGAGGGGATCATTGAAGGTGTTCTTATATTTCTATAAATCATCATTCCGAGAAGATTTGCTGACTCTTGAACGGTTGGGCGGACTTTTGTCTTTAACTCTTTTAGCTTTAATTCTGCGGCGATTACTCTTTGTGTTAAGTCTATGTCTGAACTCATGCCCGTGCCTGAAAGAAGAATATAATCATTTATCTTTACAACTTTTTGGCTGTTTTTGTTCATTACTATGCTCCCAGCCGTTGCTCGCCTATCTGCGCCCATCACAATGCCATCTTTACAGACAATACCTACTAGGCTTGTGTTAGATTTCATAAAATTACTTTGCATATCTTGATTCATAGAAACTCCTCTCAGTGCAAGTGATGTATAGAGGTATTTAAGGTTTTTGGTTATCAACTCAACTATAATATCTGCTTGATTAAAAAGAATCTAGGGTTAGCACTCTTAGAGGCATAGGATAGAGAGAATCTGCACCTTGAGATCCGACGGCTCCATTGACTGCTGCTTTATACCAAGGTATTAAGGAATCTGGGTGAACTTTGTTATGATAAATATCTTGCGTTCTGATTTCTCCTTCGCAAGCGCTAATGCGAGCTCCTTCATCGTCAAATCTGATAAGTTCACAATTTTTAATAAAATCGCAGGCCAATCCTTCTCTTATTTGTGCTATCGGAATTTCTCGAAGACCAACCCCATATCCTCCGACTGCAAAATTGGTCGCTTCGGGAGTTATGTGGAGATATAAATGAGGCTGCATCATAAAAATATCGAAAAGATGTTGAAGTCGCTTATCAATGTCCAATATTCTTTTACCTAAAGCAGCCAAAGAATTTCTTCTATAGTGCGGAAAAGGATTGAAAGCTACTGCCTCAACTTTGGGATTATGTGCTTGTGCATAAGAAAGCAATAATTCGTGTGTCTTCCTATCTTTTTTTATAGCTTCAACTGGAGCAAGATAAACTGCACTGTCTGAAAGTTTTGCTAGACCATTCTCAATATTGCTTGCTTTTCCTTTTTCACTTGCTTCACGCAATTTATCAAATTCCCCTTCACTAAATACACTATTCATACAAATAAACCCTACACGTCCTATTTAAACCTTTGTATTGTAACTACTATATAATAACATCTTTCTATTGGGTTTTACTTTCAATAATAGTCTTGCCGTTTTCTTTTCTTAGCTTTATGATATTATCAACGAAACCTTCAATCTTTTGCTCGTGGCTGACTATTATGAGTTGATTTAGATTGAGTTCATGGAGAATGTCGCGGACTTTGTCTAATTGTTGCTCGGAAAAGCCGTCTGTCGGTTCATCAAGAATAAGCATATCTTTTGTTTTAATATTACTGAACATTGAGTTAATAAGCTGATTTAAAGCAAGGCGATATGCTAAAGCAACGGCTGTTCTTTCTCCACCAGATAAAAAGCTATAATCAAGTTCATAGTCTCCTTGTAGGATTATTGGCGTGAAAGTTTCATCAAGCTGAACATAGAATGTGTCTGTGGTAAGCAAAGAAAACCATTTGCTGAAAAGATTTGAAAATTCCATTCGGAGTTTTAGCATTATGTTTCTTTCTGTATAGGTAACTATATTCAAAAATTCATTGCTCATCCAGTTTTCAATTTTGTTTATGTAAGATATTCTTAATTGTATTTTTTCTTTCTCCTGAATTGTTTTTTCAAGTATCGCTATATCTTTTCCTAACAGCTCTTCTTCTTTCTTTAATTCGGCATAGAAAATCTCCGACTTTTTTTCTTCGTTGAAAAGATTACGAAGCTCTTCTTCTTTTAGTCTGAAGAGGTTATCATATTTAGTGAATTCAAGAACTGCTTGTTTTAGAATCATTAAATGAGAGTTTAAGAAATCAATATCTTTTTTTAGCGAATCTTGGCTTTTTACTATTACTGAAAGCTGTTCAGAAGATTTCTTTGCTTCTTCATCTTTTATCCTAGATAATTCTTGCTCTGACTTTTCAGAGAAAAGTTGCTTGCCTAGAAGATTGCATTTTTCTATTTCAGCCTCGATAAATTTTAACTCGTTCTGCAGTTGAATTAGCTCTTTGTCAAGCTCCGATTGTTTAGATTCGACTTCATTTAGAATATTATGTTTGTGAAAATCTGAGACATCTTGTAGGCATGTTGGGCAAATTTTTATCTCAAAAATCCTTGCTCTTTTCTGAAATTCTTCATTTTTCTTTGAAGTAATAAGTTTTAACTTGGATGAATTTTCTATATACTTTGAGTTTAAAGAGCTACTTAATGTGTCATTCTGGGAAATTTTCGCAAGGATTTCTTCATAGACTTTTTTGTCAAAGCTTTTTCCCGAGGGTTTTAATTTCTCTATATCAGATATATTTTTTGTTATCTCTCCAAGCTGTTGAGATTTTGCGCTAACAAGAACTTGTGTTTTTTCAATTTCTTTTTCAAAATTTCTTTTTTCGCTTATCTTTTGTTCTAAAGATTTTACTTCTAATTCAACTTCCTTTCTTTTTGATTTATTTTCAGCTATTATTTTTTGTTGGGAAATGGCTTTAGCGTTTAGAACTATTAAATTCTGTTTGTTTGCTTGTATTTTCTCTCTATAAACTTCAAGCTCTTTGACTTCTGAAGTTAAAAGGCGGAACTCTTCGCGTAAACGTGAGGTCATTATCGCTAGATTCTCGCGTATTTTTCTGTATTTATCAATTCCGAAAATATGACGTATTACATTCAATCGAGATTCTTGATCTTCCATTATAATTTGTTTCATTTCTTCTTGCGGAGAATATACTGTATATCTGTAAAGGAGATTTGTGCGTTTGATAAATTCTTCAGGATAATGAAGTAATGCTAGAACGCGAGTTTTTAGCTCTGTGACTGATAGCTCTTCTCTTAGGCCTTGATAGGTGAGAAATGCGCTTTCATGGCTTATTGACTTTGGACCTCGCTTTAGAGTTCTTTCGATTATTATTGGCTCATTATCAATTTCAAATTCTAAAGAAACAGAACCCTCTGATTCTCCGCCTGATAAAAGACCAGAGGCTTTTTGTCCTGGTTGAAGTCCGAATAGGGCGAATTCTATAGCTAGAAGGATAGTTGTCTTTCCCGAGCCTATATCGCCTGATAAAAGAGTTGAACCTTCGGGGAATACTATCTCTCCGGAGGAATAGCTCCTTATATTGTTTATAATTAACTTGAGTAGTTTCATAGTTGCAATACTCTCCTTGCTTCTTCTAATAGCCTTTCTTCAAATATTGCTGTTCGTTCATCTTCTTTTTTTTCAACTTGAAGCACGGAGAAAAGAGGAATTATTAGTTTATTCAAATCGGTATTATTTTTTTCAATGTATTCTTTAAGGATGTTCTCTTCTAGATTTTCAGAGCTAAGAGAAATTGGTATTGCTGAATCTCCTATTTGCAATCTACTAAGGTTTTTGAGAATTGTGAATGCACCTTGCTTTGAAGCTTGAGAATCAACTTCTTTAAAATTAATATCTGCGAGTTTGCCTTCAATTATTGTTCCTGAAAGACGAAGGATTACTATTTTATCTTTCAAGTCATGTTTTTTCAGCTCTTCTTTTATTTGTTCTGAAGTTCTTTGTGCATTTTCAACTTTAAAGTCGAATATCTTAACATCTTTTAGCTTTATTTCGCGTCTTTCAAATTTTCCTGAAGTATCTGAAATATAGAATGAACCGCCTTGGAGCTCTTCTAGTTCTAGAGCGTTGTTTGGAAATGTTGGTCCGCAATATATTCTATTTTGCCTTTGATAGTTTATGTGTAAATGTGCAAGTGCAAGATAATCTGTTTTTGGTAATTTTTCATGTTCAACTGCTGGAATTGGTAAAGAACCTATTGCATCTCTTATTGTTGTGTGAAGCATTAATATGCTGAATAGTCCGGGAGCTTCGTGAAGCCTGATTTTTCCTATGTCGTCAACTTCTAGGCCTGATTTTTTACCCGGATAGCCGTAGATTGCTACGTTCTTATAGAGCGTCGGTAGGAGATAGATGAATCCGTTTCTATCTTCCTTTTGGAAAACATTTTTTACGAAGCCTGCTTGTTCTAGGACATCAAGAAAGCTTTTCCCGGCAACTGAATAGTCATGACTGCCCGCTATTAAAAATACTGGAATTCCTGCATCGTAGATTTTCTTGAACTCTCTAAATGCATCTTTGATTATTTCTATTGGAGGATAGGCTGAATCAAATAAATCTCCAGCGATTAAAATGAAAGAAACTTTTTCTTTTATTGAAGTATCTATTGCAAAGCGAAAGCTGTCCATGTTTAACTTCATCAATTCTGGCTGACGCCAACCACCAAGATGGCAATCGCCCATATGTGTAAATTTCATATAAGTTCTTCTTAGAAGGGTTATAAATAGATTGTTCGTCTTGAGTTTATTATTGTTTTTTACTAAATTTCAATACTTCAAGGGTTTCCATGAAAACTTTTTCTTTTGCTAAAGAAGAGATTTTTAGCTTTTTTTCCTTGCATAAGTTATCTATTCTTTTTCTTGGAGTGAGGGAGGATAGAACAATTAAAATTATTCCGGATTTTGATAGGTGACTTGGGGCTTGAGACAAAAACTTTAGGATGAATTCATCTCCTTCTTTTCCGCCAGAGGTTATTTTTGCGCTTTCGCTGTCTTCACGCTTGTCAAATGGGAGATAAGGAGGATTGCAGATTATAACGTCAAATTTGCCTTTTATCTTTGAAAATAAGTTTGACTTTATTGCTTTGAGACCTTGATTTTTTAGCTCGGCTATTGATTCTTTATCTATGTCGACACATAAAACAGATTTAGCTTTAGCTTTTATTGCAGATTTTGCTTGAATTCCTGAACCTGAACACATATCTAGAATTTTTTTCCCTTTTGCAAATCTTGAAACAGATCTTGAAAGTAAGAATGAATCTTCTGAGGGTTGATAAATCATTTAACCTCTTAGAAATGCAACTATTTGTTCTTTGAAGACTAAAGAGGCCATTAATGTAATTATCAGAAGACCTAAGATTGATAGGAGAATTATTAGCATCCAAGGAATATTTCTTCTTGGGACATACTGAGTCTGAATTTGTTTTTGTTGCATTTGCTGATTTTGCTGAAAAACTTGTTGATTTTGTGCTTGTGGCCTATGCGTAAAATCTAAAGGGTTGAATTTTTTTGTAGGGGCTTGTTGAGAGACTTGTAAACCTGAAGATTGAATGAATGTTGCTGCTTCGCGAACTTCTTTTTCAATATATCCTGCATTTGTGAAACTTCTAATGGCCTCTTCTAATGAAGAGCCCCTTTCTAATGCGTTTTTTAAACCTCCTAGAATATCTTCCCTCATGCCAAAGTTAGTTTATGCTCGTTGAAAAGCACATGGACGTTTTTATTCAATTTGTATCCCATTTCAACTGCAAGTCTAGCACCTGCTTTTAACTTTTCAGTATCCCCATGCGAGGGAATTACATTCTCTGGTTTTGTAAGCTTAAGTAAATCTCTTAAATCTTCGCGACCGCCGTGGCCTGAAACGTGGACATTGTCAAAAATTCTTACATGATGTTTTTTTAGCTTTGTTTCAAGCTCTTGTCTGTTCGCCTGGTTTACAGGTGTTGGAATTGTTTTTGAAGAAAATATGACGTGGTCATCTGCAGATAATTTGTAAGGCAAAACATTACGGACCATTCTGTCTAAAATTGAGCCTGGCTCGCCTTGATGCCCGGTGCAGACAATCATTGAACGACCTTTATTTTTGTTTGCTTGTTTTAGAGCTTTTTCCATTTGCGCGCGATAACTTACTAGATTTGCTTGTTTTAGAAATGGAGCTTGTCCGATCTTATCTGCTGCTTTGACATATTTGCTTAGACTGCGTCCAACTAAAATTACTTCTCTGTTGAGTTTCCGCCCGAATTCAACTATTGATTTTAATCTTGCGATATGTGATGAGAACGTCGTTATCACGATGCCCGATTTGCGATTGTCTGTTGTGAATAAAACATCTTCTAGCAACCCGCGAGCTATTTTTTCAGATGGCGTTTTTCGCTCGTCTGCTGCATAAAGGCAATCAACAATTAAAGCTTTAATTCCTATTTTTGATAACTCTTTTAGTCTGCGATAATTTGGAGGATCTCCCATTACCGGAGTATTGTCAAATTTATAGTCATTGCCGTAAACCACGATGCCATAAGGAGTATGAACGGCTATCATCGAACTTTGTATTGTTGAATGAGTCATATTGATAAATTCAACTTTGTAATCGCGCTTGCCTTTAATTATGTATGAGCCGTTTAGTTGAACTGGAATCATCCTGTTTTTTATTTTTGTTCCATTGTCTGCTATCAAAGTCTTTAGCACTTCAATTGTATAAGGCGTTGATAATATTTCCGCGTTGTATCTATCTGAAATATATTGTATCGCGCCGACGTGATCTAGATGAGCGTGAGAAACTAAAATTGCTCTTACTTTGCTTCGAAGATTTCTTCTATCTAAAACTAAGTCATCGGGTAAGGCTCCGAGAGCTCGCATGCCTACTTCTGTTGGAATTTTTTCACGTTCTTCAACGCCTACAATCGCGGGAAGAAAAAGTCCTGCGTCAAATATAATTACGTCGTCATCACACTCTATTGCAGTCATGTTTTTGCCGACTTCGTTGTAACCGCCTATTGTGTGTATTGTTAACATAACTCAATATGACCATTGGCGGTTTAAATAGGTTTTTAAGAAACTTAAAATGTATTTGCTATTTCTTCCTCTTTGAATAATCTTTGATTTTGTAAAATAATTTTTCAAGGAAAAAACCTACAAAATAGTAAAAAAGACCCATGATTGGGATAATAATAGCGTAAATTAAAATAGCAGTTATTGATTTGTTAGCCCCTATGTAATCCAATAACATAATTAAGGGATAAACCAATATCAATGGAATCCCTAGTGCAAAAACAGAAACTACGAAAGGCATTATGCCACAAGCCTCTGACCATCTAAGGTGGCAGAATGAAAATTCCTTATAAAAGAATATTATAGAAATAATAACTGCTATGAGCGCAAGTGTGTTTCCCAACTTACTTTTAAAAAGTTGCATATCGTTTATAATTTATTTGGATTATAAATCCTTTTATTATTACTCGTAAACTATAAATAACTCTTTTCTTTTGCTATGATATGGGGCAAGAGCATGTGCATGTTAAACATTTTAGAAAGCACAGAAATATTTTATATGGACTATCTGGATTGATGTTGATTTTGCAGATTGGGCTTTTCATTTTCATGTTAAGTTATGTTGCTAGGATTGAGCTACAGCAGAGAGATTTTGAGCAAAAATCGCTTGATGAAATTTCTAACTTGCGTCAGGAGAGTAGATATGCGACTGAAGAACTTGCGAAAAGAATTGTAAGACAAGATGAATCTTTTCGAGAAAGAATAGATTTGCTTAGTTCAAGTCTTGGAGATTTTTCTGGAGTGGCTGAAGAGACTATTCAGGGTGTTGTTAGCGTTGGAACTGATTTATCTACTGGTAGCGGGTTTGCTATTGACTCTAGAGGGTATATTGTTACTAATGACCATGTTCTTTCTGGCGCTAGAATCGTGCAAGTTCAAACATATGATGGAGAAGTATATGATGCAGAAATTATAATGAGTAATTCCACCATAGATATTGCTTTCTTGAAAATTGATGCAGAAATTAGAGCTTTACCCTTGGCAAATTCTGATGAACTGCAAATAGGGCAGAGGGTAATTGCTATAGGGAATCCTCTTGGCTTAAGCTTTAGCGTGACTGAGGGAATTGTTTCTGGAGTGCATAGGTTGGGGCCTAATGGATTGAATTGGTATATTCAAACTGATGTTACTTTGAATCCTGGAAATTCAGGCGGACCTTTAATAAATACTAATGGAGAAGTTGTTGGAATAAATAATTTTAAGATTGGAGACGCTGAAGGACTTGGGTTTGCGCTTGAAAGCAATAAAGTTTCTTCTGCGATAAGCTCTTTTGTTGAGGTTGAAAATGCTTAAACATTCTTCAACAATGAGATTGAATAGAAGATATCTATTTGTTAAGGCTTCTGAAAAGCAAGTTAAAGAGGCCATAATTGATTACATAGGCTTGTTGGGCTGGGCGAACGCCTCTCCTATTTTTGTTGCACATGAAAAAGGGCTTATCGTTGGAATAGATAGAAAGAGTCTTGTAAATGTTCGTGCCGCATTTGCACTTTCTGCACATGATATTGTGGTTCTTGGAGTTTCCGGGACATTAAAAGGCGTTGAGAAACATCTAAAGTTGCGTAAGACTTAAATAGACTGCTTTCAAATATCGCTTGGAGTAAAAAGATGGAAATACCAAGTGAAATGCAACATCAGCAAATGGGCTATGATAGGGCCGCTACAATGTTCTCTCCTGATGGGCATTTGCTTCAAGTTGAATATGCTGAAAAGACTGTGCGTTTAGGTAGCACTAGCATTGCTGTGGTTTGTAAAGATGGAATTGTTTTTGTTGCTGATAGAAGAATTCGAGATAAATTGATAACTCCTGAATCTGCTAATAAAATTTTAGAAATTGATAGTCATGTTGTTGGTACTGCTGCGGGAATTTTATCAGATGCTAGAGTTCTAGTTGATGAGGCTCAAGTTGTTGCTCAACAGCATAGAGTTACTTATGACTCTCCTATTGAACCTATCAGCGTGATTAAGATGATTGCAGATAAGAAACAGATGTCTACGCAATATGGCGGATTAAGACCTTATGGTGTTTCGTTGATGGTCGGCGGTGTTAGCAAAAATAAGGCTTATCTTTACACATCAGATGTAACTGGGAATTATTTCTCTTATCGTGCTAATGCAATTGGAGAAAATGATGAACAGATAAAAGAGATATTAAGAAGCGAATTCAAAGAAGAAATGAACATGGATGAAGGGATAAAGTTCATTTTAGGAATATTCAAAAAGATTTTAGGTAAAAATTTTGAGACCGATAGATTTGATGTTGCTCACATCGGACTAAAAGACCAGGCGATCGTGAGATTGCATGGCGATTCTTTGAAAAAGCATATTAAGTAGGTTTATTAATTGATTATTAGTGGCTATTTTATGGAAATCTTGCTTGAGGATTATGTTGTGAGAAGATATATTGAAAATGTTTCTGTGGATTTTGGGGATTCTTCTGTTGGAAGCATTAGAAGCAGTGGAAAAAACATTGGAACTTTTTCTTCGGGATTTATTGAGTCTAATCGTGGCCAATTTGGAGCTAACTTGGGAAATGAAGTTGATCCTTTTAATGAGTTGATTTTTGTCTTAGCTCAAGCGAATTTGAATGTTGTAAATAGAGAAAGTTTATAAAACACGCTTATGTTGAGAGCCTATGCCTATTGTTGTTGCACGCACTAAAGTGAAGGGAAAGAATTTTGAGATTTCTGTAGATTTTGATGAGGCTATGAAAGTTAAGCAAGGAACTGGAGACATTACTAGGGCTTTGAATTCTAATACGATTTATACTGATGTTAAAAAAGGAAATGCTGCGCCTAACTCTGAGTTGAGTGTTGCTTTTGGGACTACTGAGCTATATGGTATTGCTATGCAAATAATAAAAAGCGGAGAAGTGCAGAAGCCACAGGAGGCGCGGGATGCTGAAAGAGAGATGCGTGTTAAGAGGCTTATTGACTTAGTAGTTAGAAATGCCGTTGATCAACATGGAAGGCCATATACTTTTGATAGAATTCAAAAAGGGATGCATGAAATTCATTATAATGTTGATAATCGTCCAGCTGAGCAACAGCTAGGAGAATTTCTTGAAAAGTTAAAGACTATTTTACCTATTAAAGTTGAGACAAAACATATACGATTGACTATTCCTGCTAGATTTTCGGGGCAAGTTTATGGTTTGTTGAAAGACCATAAGGAAAGTGAAGAATGGTTGGCTAACGGAGATTTGCAAGTCGTTATGAACTTGCCTGCTGGAATGCAATTAGATTTTTATGATAAACTTAATTCGGTTACGCATGGCGCTATCGTTAGTGAAGAAATTAAATAGAAAGATGAGTAAAAATAATATCGCTAGTTGGGAAGAGGTTCTAAAGTCTCAACCTGAATCATATCAAAAATGGTTTATTGAAGAAAAGAGATATTTATTAAAAAATATCAAGCCTAAATCAAAAGTATTGGAGGTTGGATGCGGGGATGGGAGAAGCATACATGATATCATTGGATTAACGCAGGATATTGTTGGAATAGATTATGATGAAACTGCTGTTGAACATGCAAAAGAAAAGCTAAAAAATTACCCTTCAGTTAAAATAATGCTTGCCGATGGAAGAAATCTGCCATTTGAAGATAATGTCTTTGATTATGTAATTTGTATGACTACCTTTGCTAACTTTGGAGAGGACAAATTCAAAGCATTAAATGAGATGAAAAGAGTTCTCAAATCTAAGGACAAGATTATAATAAGCGTTTTCTCTGAGGATGCTCTTCCAGAGAGAATCAAAGTTTATGAGAAGATTATGGGTGAAAAGGGTTTTGAAGTAAAAGAAAATGGAAAAGTAATATTTCGTTATTTTGGACAAGATAATGTATCTGAGCAATTTTCAGATAAGCAACTTATTTCTATATTTAAAAAAGCGGGCTTGAGAGTTGAAGATATAAAAAAGATAAATATTGCATATATTTGCAAAATTTCGAAATGACTCTTAGGTAATGTTAAACAACCATATAGAAATCTTTAAAAAGCCGTTTTAACAGCCATAATGAACGGAAATCAATTACGATTAGCTGTTTAAATTACAATTATCATGAATAGCATTAACGAAGCCCACGAGGCTGTTGAGGAAGAATTTTCTGAGCCGAGTAAGAGAAGTGTAGTTGTACCTGGAGAAATAGTTGTTTCTGGAGAAGATTATCTCCCTGGTGAGGGAGTTAGACGTGAAGGTGAGAACGTTGTTGCTAGTCGCTTTGGCCTTGCGGAGCAATTAGGTAGAGTTGTTAAAGTTATTCCATTAACCGGTGCTTATGTTCCGAGAAGAAATAATGTTGTTATTGGTAGAATAACTGATGTTCTTCATAATGGATGGCTTTCGGATATTGATTGCCCTGGAAACGGATTTTTACCTATTGCTGAATCACCAAGATTTATCAATCAATATGAGATGGATCAATTTTTAGCTATTGGAGATATTATTTCTGCTAAAATATGGTCAATAAAGGGAAGAGGAATAGATTTGACAATCAAAGGAAAGGGTCTTGGAAAACTTGAAGGCGGTTTTATATTTCGTGTTAGTCCGAGTCGTGTACCAAGGATTATTGGACGAGAGGGAAGTATGATTGGATTGATAAAAGATAATACTGGATGTTCTATTACTCTTGGACAGAATGGATGGGTTTGGATAAATGGGCCCGACACAGAGGCGATGATTCGCGCTAGAAAAGCAGTTCAATATATTGCAGATAATGTTCACATAGGAGGCCTGACTGATCATATGGATGATTGGTTTAAGAAAAATTAAAATGAAAAGAATGAGCGGGCGAAAAATGAATGAGATGAGACCTATAATGGCTAAGGTTGGAATTATTCCTAATGCTGATGGAAGCGCAATGTTCTCATTTGGAAAGACTGTTGCTATTGCTGCAGTTTATGGGCCACGACAATTACATCCCCAGCATATGCAAGACCCAGCTACTGGAATTTTAAGAGTAAATTATGATTTGCTTAGTTTCTCTGTGTCTGATAGAAAAAGACCTGGACCTTCAAGAAGAAGCAATGAGATTTCAAAAATGATTGAATGGGCGCTTATTCCTGTGCTGAACTTGAAAGATTTTCCAAATACGGTTATTGATGTTCAGATTTATATTCCTCAAGCAGATGCTAGTACAAGAGTTGCTGGGATAAATGCGGCTTCTATGGCTCTTGCTCATGCGGGAATTCCAATGAAAGATTTAGTATGTTCAGTTTCCGTCGGTAAGCTTGATAAAGAACTTGTTGTTGATGTTGATAAAGAAGAAGAAGATTTCAAAGAGGGTGAGGGAGCTACGGACTTTCCTCTTGCTAAAGTTGCACATGGGGATGAATTTACCTTATTACAACTTGATGGAAAGATTCAGCCTGAATTGATTAGCAAGGCTTTAGCCATGGCTTCTGATGCGTGCGATGAAATTTATGAAGTGCAGAAAAAAGCACTTAAGGGATCTGTGGGAGAATGATGGACACTTCTAACTTAAGTAAAGAGTTTTTGAGTAAATTATTTTCTGATGGAAAAAGGTTTGACTCGAGAGGATTACTTGATTTGGCACATGTTGAAATAAGTTTTGATGTTTCTAGCAAAGCAGAGGGAAGCGCTCGCGTTAAACTTGGAAAGACTGAAGTTATTGCAGGCATTAAGTTGTCCCCGGGGGATCCTTATCCTGATTCATTAGATAAAGGAAACTTGACTGTTTCTGGGGATTTATTGCCTCTAGCATCGCCGAGATTTGAACTTGGACCTCCTGGATTTGATGGAATTGAAGGGCCAAGATTAATTGATAGAATGATTCGTGAATCTGGAATGATTTCTCTTGACAAACTGGTGATAAAGAAAGGCGGAAAAGTTTGGAATGTTTTCATTGACGTCTATCCAATAAATGATGATGGAAGTTTGATTGATGCTTCTGCTATCGCTTGTGTTGCTGCTCTTAAACAGGCTATGTTGCCGGAGCTGAATGATGATTTGAGAATTGATTATGATAAAGAAGCTAAAGAGAAGTTGCCTTTGAGTAATCAATTGCCGTTGTCATTTACTTTCTTCAAACTTGGTAAAAATATTATACTTCATCCAACTAGAGAAGAAGAAGAAGCTTGTGAAGGAAAAGTTACTTTTGGAATATCTAAATGGAATGGACAATATATGATTCATTCTGGTCAGAAAGGCATGGCTTCTCCTTTTAGTGCTGAAGAAATTGGAAATATTGCTAAAATTCTTCCTGAAAAGTACGAAGAGCTATGTAAGAAGGTTAATAAATTCATTAAATAATCAAATATGATGCATACACACTTTACTAAATATGAAACTGCGAGAATTATTGGAGCTAGAGCCTTACAGATTGCTATGGATGCTCCTTTGCTTTTGAAGTTATCTGACGCTGAATTGAAAGAAATGAGATATGATCCGTTAAAGATTGCGCAAAGAGAATTAGATGATGGGGTTTTACCGATAAATATTCATCGTCCCTTGCCTAAGAAAAGATTTGATAAGTTGAAAGAAGTAAAAGAAGAAGAAATTGATGATCAAAAGATAATTGAGAAAGAGAAAGAAATAGAGGAAGAAATAGTTGAGAAAGCTGTTGAAGAAGGATTTGCGGCTGAAGATGATGTTGATAATCTAGGCGATGAGCCTGAAGCTAAAGAAGAGTAAGTGAATTTAATTTTAGGACATTCTTATTAATTCTTCGGTTGTATAGACGTGAACAATGATTTGCTTTTCTTTTAGATCTTTATCATTACTCCATAAACTACAATTTAATTTTAAGGCTAAAGCCAGATAAATTGTGTCCTTTTCGTCTGGGGATATTTTTTCAGCTTCTTCCATGAATGGTTCAATTTCTTCTTTTGGTATTAATATGACATTTCTCTCAAATAAATTAAAGAGACTGGTAAAATCTTTTTCATCTCTGCTAGTTTTATTCTTTAAATAATCTTTATATTTGTTAAATTCTTCAAAAATAAATTCTGGTGCATATAGGGTGTGCTCAAATAAGATATCAGAAGTTCCACTTTCCTTTAATAAGGCTGCAAAAAGAATATTTGAATCTATCACTAAATTCATTTCTAACCCCTTTTGTATCTCTTTGCTAAATTTTTATTTAGCTCTCTGCCTAATTTTAAAGCATCTTCTTCTGTAAGTGTGCTGTCGGACTTGAATTTTCTCAAAAATTCTAAATCTTTTATTCTTTGCACAAAGGCCTGCCTAGCTATTTCAGACCAGTTCACTTCTGGAAACTTGCCCATTTTATCTTTCAGTTCTGACGGCACTGCTAAAGTCATCGTTGTCATTTTCTATCTCTAGTTATGTGTAAATATGTATGTTATGCTTAAATATATAAACCTTGTGATTTAGATAAGTGGTAGCCTTATCGTCACTCATGCTCTACAAAATATTTGAGAAGTTTTATTAACAATCTTCTGCTATTTTTTTTATGATTTTGAAAGAGGTTAAAGCTAGAAGTATTTTAGATTCTCGTTCTGAAAGGACAATTGAAGTTTTTGTCAATGGGGCGATTGCAAGTTCTCCTTCTGGTAAATCTACTGGAATTTATGAATCTAAAACTTTCTATAAGAGTTTAGATTTTTGCATCAAGTTTCTAAATAGTTGGAATGAGGAGATTGAGATTGATAAATTTGGGGACTTGGAAAAAGTTGAAAAGTTAATATGCTCAAGATTAAAATTGAAAAAACCAGAGCTATTTGGGGGAAATTCTTTGTTTGGCTTTGAGTCTGCGATTTTGAAGGCGCTTGCTTGTGAACAAAAAAAGGAATTGTGGCAAGTTGTAAATCCTCGTGCTAAAAAAATGCCAGTTCCTGTCGGTAATGCTATTGGCGGAGGGTTGCATAGTTCTAGTTTTAAAGTTCATCCGATATTTCAGGAATTTTTGTTGATACCTAAAGAGAAAAGTTTTTTGAAAAATTTTAGAACTATGAAAGAAGTTTATGAGCAACTTGGACGGCAATTTAATGCAGAAAAAATAAATGATGAAGGTGCTTGGCATGTTGCTCAAGATGATGAGGCTATACTGAAAGAAATTTTTAATTACCGCTCTCTAGTTGATATCGGAGTAGATTTTGCCGCTTCCAGCTTTTTTGAAAAGGGATTGTATCAATATCACAAAGATGAGAGAACTCCGAGTTTTCAGGTAAAACATATTATTGAACTTGCGAAGCTATATGGCGTGTTTTATCTTGAAGATCCTGTAGAACAGAATGACTTTGCGGGATTTAAGAAAATAAATCGTGAAGTCTCTAACTCTTTGATTGTCGGTGATGACTTGACAGCGACGCATTTAGATAGAATAAAAAAAGCACATTCTATGGGATGTATAAATGCGGTTATTGTAAAGCCTAATCAGCATGGCTCTCTTCTGCACTTGAAAGATATTTCTGAATATTGTAAAAAACATAAAATAGTTATGATATTTTCACATCGCTCTGGAGAAACGCTCGATGACTCGCTTGCGGATTATGCTTTTGGCTTTAGCGCAGATTATATTAAATGTGGAATTGCGACAAAATGGCGAGAGGCGAAGCTTAATCGCCTTATAGAAATAGAGAAAATCTTTAAATACTAACTTGCACGTTAAGATAAATGAGTGCAGTGTGGGGTGTGAGTAAAAGAGGGTTGAGTGATATTATTACCAATGTTCTTATCATTCTTCTTGTTTTAGTTGCTGTTGGAATTATCTGGGCTTTTGTCAAACCATTTTTATCAACTTCTCTTTCAAGTTCTGGTCCTGTTTCTGATAGCTATACTGCAAGACTTGCTGTTTTGCCGAGAAGCGTAGATACAACAACTATTCCAGGGACATTGTCTCTTGTTGTTGAACGTAAAGCTGGAGGAGCAAATGCAGTGATAAATAAAGTTAAGGTTGTTTTGAAGGGTACTGAAGCGACTAAGTCTTATGAATGTGAGATAACTGGTCTTGATGAACTTGAGACTGCTCCTTGTACTATTGGTTATGGTAATGATGGACTTGGTACGATTGTTGAAATTTCTTTAGTTCCTGTTTTCACAGTTGATGGGGAAGAAACTACTGGGCAGATAACTGATGTTTATGATGTTGCGAGTGGGACTAGTACGACGCCTGCTCAAGATTGTGGAAATGTAATTCGTGAAGGTTCAGAGCAGTGTGATGGAAGCATAGGTTCTGAGACATGTGCCTCGCGTAGCGGTGTAGGATACACTGGAACATTGACTTGTGTGAATCCTGATTTGCCAAACGAATGCACTTTTGATACTTCATTATGCTTTGCGCCTTCTTGTGATAACGATGGAGTTATAGATGGTGCTTGGGAGCAGTGTGACGATGGTAACATAGTTGGTAGCCCAGTTGATGGATGTTCTTCTTCATGTACGATTGATAGTGGATGGACTTGTGGGAATTTGCCAAGCCAAGCTAGTCAGTGTTTGCAATTTACTGTTAGTTCGCCGAGTGGAGTGTATGATAAACAGCATAGTAACTTTTGGTTAAACTTCGTTTATAATATTCCTGGTGCTGATGCAAATAGCTGCTCTTATTTATCAAATCCTGCGACACAGCAAGCTGTTGCCTCAGGAACGACTGGTCTTTCTTGCGTTAGCCAAAATATTAATTTAAGATATCGGGAAAATGCTGGATTATGCTCTTACGAGCCTAACCTAGATATCAGTAATAATGGAGGTTCTAATGTACAGGTAAGCGCTGTTGGAGGTACTGCTGCTGAGAGAACTCAATTTAATAACGCTGTTAGAGCAACAGATAATATTAACCCTAACTTTATTATTTGTCCAAGTTCAAACTATGCGTTAAATCTTACTGGAGTTAAGGGCGGCGTTTCTCTCTCTCGTTCAATAAACTTTAATGTTAAGGCTTGCCTTGGTGAAATTAATATGGACGGCTTTGTTAATTCTGAAGAAGAAGGTCTATTGAATGTTTTAGATGTCATTGGATCTGGTGGAACCAATTGTCCGAGTGGAAATCCTCAATATTGCACAGGAGATTTAGATGGTGATGGGATAATTTTGGGTGATGTCGGAGAAACCGATTTTGTTTATTTTCAAAATAATTTTAGATTTAATAATAAGTTTGGGTCTTGTAGATCCTCAGCTTCTGGAGGGTTATGCGGGAATGGAATTATTGATACTGGAGAGACTTGCGAATCTTCTATACCTTTGCCTGGAGGCCTATCCACTGGATGTAATATTCTTGCTGGTGGAACAGTCACTTATCCTGGAACGCGCGCCTGCACGAATTGTTTGGTCTCCTGTGATATTGGGGGAGCTTATTGCGGAAACAACCTCGTTGATTTTAATTCCGGCGAGATTTGCGATGGAACAGACCTTGGAGGATCTGCAACGTGCAATGACCTCTTTCCTGGAACAAGTGGTGTGCTTGCGTGTAATCCATCTTGTGACGATTATGATATTAGTAATTGCTCCTAGGAACATTTAAATATACTTCTTGGCGAGAATAAATACTTTGCACGTACCGACTGCAACAACCTCGGAGCAACTCGTGCGCTAATTATAAAATAATTACAATGGCGAAAAAGAAAAGCTTAGTTGAAGAGATTGAAAGTGAAGTAGCTGTAGCTGGAAAGAAAACTAAAGAGGTTATTGAGCAAGTTGTTGAGGCAGTTGAAGAGATTGTTGTTGGAAAGAAGGATAAAAAAGAAGAAAGTGATGAAGATAAAAAAGAAAGAATTGAAAAATTAAAGGCTAAGCTGAAAGAAAAGGCGAAAGCTCTTGAGGGTAAAGTTTCTGAAGCTAAGAAAGTTGATATTAAAGAGGAAGTTAAAGGCGATAAAGAAGATAAGAAAGATACTCTTGTGCCTATTGAAGATTATTTGAAAGCGTCTATACACTTAGGTACTAGAGTAATAACGCCCGATATGAGAAGTTATGTTTATAGAAGAAGGGCTGATGGGCTTGCTGTATTTAATACTGCTTTGCTTGACGATAAGTTGCGAGAAGGGGCCGAGTATTTAGCGAAATTTGCTCCTAAAGATATTATTATTGTTTGTAAGAGGGAGGCGGGCTGGAAAGCTGTTGAAAAATTTGCTAAAACTTTAGGTATAAAATTCTTTACTAAAAAATACCCTTCTGGTGTTTTGACTAATACAAATTTGGAGAATTTCTTTGAAACAGATTTGGTATTTATTTGTGATCCTTGGCTTGACAAGAACGCTCTTGCGGATGCAAATAGAATAAGATTGAAAGTTATGAGTATTTGCGACACAAATAATTTCACTCAAGGAATAGATTGTATTGTTCCTGGAAATAATAAAAGCTGGAAGAGTTTGGGAATGATTTTCTATTTGCTCACGAAGTTATATATTGAGAAGCGGAAGCTTGATATTGAAGTTCCGCCTGTTCAAGAGTTCGTAGAAGGCTGGGATAATCTGCAACCTCCTGCTTAAATTTTTAGTATAACAATCTTTAAAAGTAATTTTTATTTAGCTAATTATGCCTGAAAATATTTTAGCTGAGAAAATTTTTGGAAAATGTGTTTTTTGTAATTTGGGAGATGCTGAAAAAAGGAATGTTGTTGAAAAGACCTTTGTAGTGCCGCCGATGTTAGGTTATGAAGATCGTGGTTCAAGCAATAGGATGGAGTATTCTTGTGGACTTGGAGATATTGGAAAAGATTGTGTTATCCCGAGAATTGTTCAGATGAGTTACGAAGGCGTTCAACTTGGCTCTCAAGATTCTCCGAGAAGGATTGGTTAAAATGCGTTTGTATGTTGGCCATGAGATTTCTAGAGGGGCTCTTGATTTTTATAAAAAAACACTTTCCTTTTTAGATTCGAATGAAATACCAATTAAGAAATCGCGAATTCCCCATATTACTCTAAAGTCTCCTTTTGTTATTAGCAACTATAGGGCTTTTAGTAATTTAATAGAAGAATTTGCAAGAGAATCAAAAACTGCTCTTTATGGATTAGAGGAATTTTGCTTTTTTCAGGAAGATTCTGAAGATATAACTGCATTAAAAGTGGCTCCCTCTCCTGGATTTATTGAGATGCATGAAGCTCTCTTAGAGAAAGTTAGATCTTTTGATCCAAATATATTTTTTAGTCCTTATGATAGCTCAAATAAAATGCACCATATTAGTTTAGTCAAATCTAAAGATGTTGGTTCAAAATTGACTAAAAGAGCTTATGATATTTTGAAAGATAGAAAAATTCCAGAATCTGAAATGGCTTTGGATGAACTTTGTATTTTTGAAAAGACTGATGAAGGGACGAGAGTGCGAGAGAGATTTCAGCTTTCTTGATGATTTTTCGTCGCTGATTTATGAGAAAGGTTTATATAGTCTCGAATAGCAAAAACTTAATCTATGCTCACGAACGTGCGTGCCTTACCGAAACGAGTTGAGCTCGACGCTGGTAAGGTATGAGGTATGCGATGCACAAAGTTGTATAATAAACCAAGATTCGTTTGAATTTTGACTAACAAGAAATTAAATTTCTTCCAATACGAAAATATTTATTTATTTTCAAAGCCGTTTTTTTTAAGAGCCAGAGTGTAAACATCCAAAGTCTTCATTGACTTTAGAATCATAATAATATCATGGATCTCTCCAATATCATGAGAACAGATAAGAATATCTGAAATCCAGTTTATCCTGCTGGCGGTTGCGGCTATCTGGTTTGCACTTAGACATGCAAGTCTTCTGAAAGGAGGCGCACTGCTCAGTAACACGTAGCTAATCTGCCCTCACGCCGGTGATACCCTCGGGAAACTGAGGCTAAACACCGATAGGCGACATTCTCTGAAATGATTTGTCGCTCAAAGATGTTGTGAGGATGAGGCTGCGGCTGATTAGGTAGTTGGCGGGGTAAATGCCCACCAAGCCAATGATCAGTAAGGGCCTTTAGCGAGGAAGCCCTGAGAGGGA